>CAKPDF010000021.1 GCA_934148535.1 uncultured Bacilli bacterium | reverse complement strand
AAAAATCCTTCCTTGGTTATATATTTCTATATTACCACAGAAAGGATTCATCTTTACACAAAATTATTTACAGACTCCTATTAAAAGAACTAACTTTTTTCATTAGTTCTAAAACATTTAATTTCTTCCATTTTTCTCTAATACATACACGTGTTCTTTCTTAGGTGCTAAATCTTCTTTATTCATAACTACATAATCATTATCTTGTTCTAATATTTCATTAAACACTTCATCCAAACTATTTGCTTCTTTTTTTATTTTTGAAAAAGAATTATTTCTTTTAATAGAAGGATATACTTGTAATTCTATTTTTGCAAGACTATCTACTATTTTCTTTTTACTATTAAAATATTCATCTGTATATTCAAAATTAGGTACAGCACTCTTTTCTAATAATGACATATAATCATCCTTTACTGCCTTCAATTGTTTAGCAAACATCATTTTATCCTTATATGACAAACTAGAAATTAAATTTAATAAATTGTATATTTCTTTTAAAATACCATCGCTAATTACTTTAGCATTTTTACTTTCATCCATTTTTTGTTCTTTAATATATTCTTTCTCTATATCAATGCCTAATTGACTTTGTAATTTTTTTATTTTTGTTTTATAGATTTTTCTCCTCTTTCTATAATCCTTATAACCCATAACAAAAGAGGTAGCAAAATTAATCAATTCAATTATAGAAAACGGTAAACTAAAATACAAAATAGCCGAACTAAGACTAATATTAGTCTTTAAACATAAAGACATTAGAGAACACATCCCTCCGATAGCAAAAGCAATACCAGTAAAAATTAAAAAAGTTGAGCGAAGTACATCATCTTTAATTATATTTTTCAAAGGATTAAAAGGTTTAACTTCCTGAAGCATATATCTTAAATATTCTCTTTGCTCTTTTTCGGATAATTTTTCATTATTATCACCTTTTTCTATTATTCTTTGTTTGTATATTTCATAGTTATCTTCAGTGATTTTTGCACCATCATTAACTATAGAATTAAGTTTAGAAATATTATCGTCAATATAAATTCCATTTAAATATGCATCCATTGCATCCTTAGACAATCTCAAATTTAATATCATTCCATTATAATTAATTTCAAAATAATATTTACCATTATAATCTTTTTCAATTGTAGCCTCTATACATTTAGAAAAAAATTCTTCACAAGAAATCTCGCCAAATTTAGTAAAACCACTATATCTATCTTCAACACCATATACAGTACCATAAGGTGAAAATCTAATCTCCCTATCCATTCTTTCATTCCCCCGTTTTCTTAACGATTATATATACTATCACAATAGTTAACAAAAGTCAATATTGCTTTATAAAATTAGAAAAGAACTAACTTTTTTGTTAGTTCTTTAGTTATTATATTATATATTTATATTCCAAGTATCGCCCAGAAATTTATCATCTATGGCGAATACTATATACTATTTTACTACAGATACAAATGTAGTAGTTGTAGTATTATCTGATCCAAATCCTTTATAACTATTAGTTAAATCAGATAGTTTCTCTAATAAATTAGTATATTCCATTGCTCTATTCTTATAACTAGATAATGTCTTTATACCCTCATTATTATAAGTAGATATACCAGTATTTAAAGTTGTTAAAGCATCCTTTAAAGTATTTAAACTACTAATAGTTTCTTTAGTAAATGTATCCGCTACAGTAGTAGCAACACTAGATGATACACCCTCTGCTGTCTCACTAGATGCTGATAATATTGCTTGATATACTACCTCTGGAATAGTTTGTTTTAATCCAGAAAGTTCCATATTTGCTACAGTGTATGAAGTATTATAAGCATCACAACCTTCTATTAACTTAAGCGCAACAGTTTCTGCAATAGATTCATAATAAGCTTGAGGTGTATTTTCATTAATAAGTCCTAAAGAACTTGCTAAACCAAGTAACACTTGATCAGAAGAAGCAGTCTTAGTTATTATTTCATTACGATATTTTTCTAATCCATTAGAATCACAAGTATTAGTATATTTTAAAATTGCATTTGCAACATCACTACTTCCTGCTGCTGTCTGTAATGTAAGATATGCTACATTACTAGGATTTAAACTATCTGAATTATCTAAAGTATTAATTACTGTTTCTTTTAAAACGCTTTCTTGTTCTTGAACTTTAGCTTTTGCACCACTAACTGCTAAAGCCTTTATTTTATTCATAGTATCTTCATCAATAGCGCTATAACTACTAGATGACATAGTTTCTATTTTCTTAGTTAATTCATCTAATATTTTATTTGATCCATCCTCTATTTGATTCATATTAGATTGTAGACTATCAACTGAAGAATATACTTCATCTAATTTATTAAATACATCTAAATCAGTTGTATCCATTAATTTAGGAGTTGCTACTATATAGAATGTATTTGATTTATAACTCTTTGTATCATATGATATTGTTATCTTATCTAAATCCTTTAATTCTTCTAAATCTAATGATTCATATAAACCTGGAGAAGATAATCCTACTACAAAGTTTTTAGAACCAGTATTTAATATCTTACCATTAGATATTTCTAAATTAGAAATATTTTTATTTTGCATAACTGTTCCTAAAGTTACTACAAATGGTGTATATAAAGTTTGTGATCTTCCATTTACATATACATCATGAGAATCTGTATTTGTAAATTTAATTTCTATCTTTATATTACCTTTCTTATTTTTTAACTTACTTTCTTCTATTTTTTCACCATTTAAATAATAAGTAATTTCTGTAGTTATTGGTAAATCTTTTTCAATTGTTCCTTGATAAAATATTTCATTACCTTTATTTTGCCAACTTAAATTCTCATTATTTAAAGTAAATTTTTCCTTACCATTTATATTTAAAATATCTTTTAATTTTGTTATATCTTGCATTTCTTCATCTTCTGAATTATATAAATGATTTACTACTACTGTTTTAAAGTTACTTCCATCTTTATTTAAATTTGAATAAACTGTTTCATCTTTAGTTAATGCATTTACTGGTACCATTTGTAATGTTAAAGATAACGCTACTAATGGTAATATTATTTTATTTTTTTTCATTTTATTTAACCTCCCTTAAATCTTTAGTTGTATGAACTATAATTTTATCAAATATAATTAGTAAACTTGGTAGAATAAGTACTACCACTAACATACTAATAATTGATCCTCTTGACAATAACTTACATATAGCACCTATCATATCTATTTTTGAATATAAGAATACTCCTATAGTTGCTGAAAAGAAGCATAATGCACTAGTTATGATAGATGGTACAGTATTACTTAATGTATTCTTTATTGCAGGCATCTTATCATTATTATTTCTTTCTTCTATATATTTAGTAGACATAAGTATTGCATAATCTATTGTTGCTCCTAACTGAATAGTTCCTATTACAATAGATGCTATAAATGGTAATGTATCATGTGTATAATAAGATATTCCCATATTAACAAATATTGCAAATTCTATAGCACACACCAATATTACTGGAAGTGATGCTGATTTTAATACTAATAACATTAGTATAAATATAATTATTATAGATAAGTAATTTACATTATGAAAGTCTCTATCACTTATTTCAGTTAAATCTTTCATAAGTGGTCCTTCACCTGCTATAATAGCTTTCTTATCATATTTTTTTACTATTTTATTAACAGTTGCTATTTGGTTATTTAATTCATCAGATGCTACTTCGTATGTTGAATTTACTATAACTAATTGATATTTATCATTAGAGATAACTTTTACAATATCATCTGGTAACATATCCTCTGGAAGTCCAAAATCTAATAATGATGTTGGCGCTAATACTAAATCTATTCCTTTTACTTCTTTTAATTCATCTGCTAAAGAAGTAATTTCTTCTGATTTAATATTTTTATCAAGTAAAATTATTTCTGGTGAAACTATATTATATTTTTCTTTTAAATCACTATTTGCTACAGAACTTGCTAAAGTTTCTGGTAATGATTTATCTAATTTATAATAAACTTCTACATTATTATTTCCATACCATGCTGGTATTAATAGAAGAATAAAAATTATAAATAATAAACGATAATGCTTAATTGAAAATTTTTGTAATTTTTCAAATTTTGGCATTACAACCTTATGTTTTGTTTTTTCTATTAGATTATCAAATGTAAGTAACAGTGCTGGAAATAATGTTAATACACATACAAGTCCCCAAAATACACCTTTAGCCATTACTAACCCAATATCTTTACCTAACGTTAAATTCATTGCACATAGTGCTAAGAAACCTGCTATTGTTGTAAGAGAACTTCCTATTACTGATTGGAATGTTTCAGTTACTGCTTTACTCATAGCTTGTTTTTTATCTTTATAATTTAATTTTGCATTCTCATATTTATGATATAAGAATATCGAAAAGTCTGTTGTTACTCCTAATTGTAATACAGCACTAATAGCCTTAGTAATATAAGAAATATTACCAAATATAATATTTGTACCCATATTATAAATAATTGCAAATCCAATATTTCCTAATAGTAATACAGGTATCAAATATGAATCAGTACATAATGTTAATACTATTAAACATAATACTACTGCTACTATGATATACGCTACTATTTCTTGTTCTGATAATTCCTTAGTATCTAATACCATCGCAGTCATACCACTTACTTTAGATGCATCTTTTACTGTACTTCTTAATTCTGTCACAGCATCCATTGTCTTTTCATCAGATGTTGATGTAGCAAATGTTACAACCAATACTGTTTCTCCATCTTTATATAATCTATCTGTTACATCATCTGGTAACATACTTATTGGAATAGTTGTATCAGTAATATCTGCTAAAGAAATAACAGCGTTTACTGAATCAATTTTCTTTATTTTATCTTCTAATTTTAAGATATCATAGTTAGACATATTATCTACCATTACAAAAGAAAATGCTCCAATTCCAAAATCATCTGTTAAAATATCTTGGCCTTTAATTGTATCTATATCTTCTGGTAAATATACTAGAATATTGTAGTTTATTTTTGTTTTATAATATCCAATTGCTGCTGGTATTAATAGTATTAGAGATATAATTACAACCATAAGACTATGATTAATTATAAAATCTTTTATTTTCTTCATTCTCTATAACCTCCGTTCCATATCATTTTATTACAATATGAAAAAAAGTTCACTTACATTTATTGAATGTTGTTTTTTATCCAACAAATATCTATTAAATGTATTAACAAATAAACAACTTTTGTATTTTATCTTTACAATTGTCTTAGGTTATACTATAATTTTTATAGGTGATGTTATGGAAAAGAAAGAAGATTTGAGAGTTGTTAAAACAAGAAATTTGTTATATTCAACTTTAATAAAATTATTAGAAGAAAAATCATTTGAAGAAATAAAAGTATCCGATATTTGTGAGCAAGCATTAATTAATAGATCTACTTTTTATTCTCATTATGCTGACAAATATGAATTATTCTCTAGTTATGTTGATGACTTAAAAAAATCTCTAACTAGTGAATTAGAAAAAAATACCAATATTAAAAATTCTAAAGAATATTATTTAGAAATGATTAGTTTATTTTTAAAGCATATCGAAGATAAAAAAGTAGTATATTCCTCTATTATGAGAAATAATAGAAATAGTATTGTAATGGATATGATATATGATGCTTTTAAACAAGATGTAGAACACTCTATTGAAAGTAGTGAAAAAGTCACTAGTAGTATTCCTAGTAGTTTTGTTGCTAAATTTTATATGGGTGCTGTATTCGGAGTTGGTATTGAAATGCTAGAAAATAAAAAGAAATATAAAGAAAAAGATATACTAGAATACCTAGATATCTTAATTCCTGATAATATTTCTAAAAAAGATAAGAAATCTTAAGAGTATGTAAATAATTTTGTGTAAAGATAAATCCTTTCTGTGGTAATATAGAAATATATAACCAAGGAAGGATT
>CAKPDF010000020.1 GCA_934148535.1 uncultured Bacilli bacterium | reverse complement strand
AGAGACTGATATAATCAATCTCAAATATCTTTATTACCATGGATTGGTAACTTTACACAAAGTTTTTTACACTCTCATAGAAGAAGATAAACTAAAAAGATGACTTTATTCGTCACCTTTTTTAGTTTTCTTATCTTTTTTAGATTCTTCTGTATTTTCTTCTTTATTAGGAATTTCTGTAACTTCTGGTAGTTTTCCAGTTTTTACTAATGAATCAATTTGTTCTTTAGTAATTGTTTCTTCTTCTAATAAAGTACTTGCAATTAAATCTAATAATTTTTTATTTTCTTTTAATAATTTTTTGGTTTTTTCATAACACCAATTAATTATTTCACGCATTTCTTCATCTATTTCGTGGGCTACTGTATCTGAGATGTTTCTGTTTTTAGCATAGTCTCTTCCTAAGAATGTGTTTTCTGATGGTTCTTCTAACATTATAGGTCCTAGTTTACTCATTCCATATTCTGTTACCATGCTACGAGCAATTTTAGTAGCTTTTTTGAAGTCATCGTGAGCTCCTGTTGTAACTTCATTAAATTCAACTTCTTCTGCTACACGGCCACCTAATAGTCCACATATAGCGTCTAATAATTCATTTTTAGTATAATTAAATGTTTCTTCTTTTGGTGTCATCATTGTATAACCACCAGCTTGACCTCTAGGGATTATTGTTATCTTTTGTACGTCATTTGCACCTTCTAATTTTAATCCTACTACTGCGTGTCCTGCTTCGTGGTATGCTACTAGTTTCTTTTCTTTTTCTGTGTATTTTTTAGATACTTTTGCTGGTCCCATTAATACACGGTCTGTAGCTTCATCTATTTCATTCATTGTAATACATTTTTTATTTCTTCTAACTGCTAGCAATGCTGCTTCGTTAAGTAAGTTTTCTAAGTCTGCTCCTGAAAATCCTGGAGTTCTTTTTGCAAGATATTCTAATGTTATATTTTTATCTAATACTTTATTTCTAGCATGTACTTTTAATATAGCTTCTCTTCCTTTTTTATCTGGAAGTGCTACTGTTACTTGTCTATCAAATCTTCCTGGTCTTAATAATGCTGGATCTAGAACGTCTGGTCTGTTAGTTGCTGCTATAATGATAATTCCTTCATTAGCACCAAATCCATCCATTTCTGTTAGTAATTGGTTTAATGTTTGTTCTCTTTCATCATGTCCGCCACCAAGTCCAGTTCCTCTTTGACGTCCTACGGCGTCTATTTCATCTATGAATATAAGGCATGGAGCATTCATTTTTGCTTGTTTAAACATATCTCTTACACGTGAAGCACCGATACCAACAAATAATTCTACGAAGTCTGAACCACTTATATAATAGAATGGTACTTTTGCTTCTCCTGCTACAGCTCTTGCTAATAATGTTTTACCAGTTCCTGGAGGCCCTACTAATAGTACACCTTTTGGTATTCTTGCTCCCATTGATTGGAATCTTTTTGGATTCTTTAAGAAATCTATTAATTCTTTTACTTCTTCTTTTTCTTCATCTAATCCTGCAACATCTTTAAATGTTGTTTTTGTTCCTTCTTCTAGTAATTTAGCACGACTTTTTCCAAAATCCATTGATTTGTTACCTGTGCCAATTTGTTTTGTAAATAACCATACCATACAACCTGCTAGAAGTAATAGTGGTACAACATCAACTAGTATTGCTAACCATTCAGAAGCTTCTGGATCTTTTTGAATATTTAATGTAAATTTATTTTCTTCATTTGCTTTACTTATTTTAGATATAAATTCTTCTGACATTGGTAAATTTAGAACAAAGTATTCATTTTCGTCATAATCTTTTAATGTTCCTTCTACTTCGTATACTTCTGTTCTTGTTTTAGGAGTGATAACTAGTTCTTTTATTTCTCCTTCATTTAAATTTTTAATAAATTCATCATATGACATTTCTACTATTTGAGTATTGAATAGGTTTACTATTAGAAGTGCTCCTATTATGAATGCTAGTAAAAATACATATGGAAATAATCCTCTTCTTACTGTTTTATTTCTCATCATAATCCTCCCTTTCACAGTACTTGATTATTATATCATAAAATTGGTCTTTTTGTATATTAAATTTGGACTTTTTTATATTTGGTATCCATAGTATATTATCTTTAGCATCTGTTAGAATAGGGTAAGTATTTCTTTTTTCTTTTGGTAGTTTTGCTTCTATGAATATTTCTTTTATTTTTTTATGTTTATTTAATCCTTTTAATATAATAGTATCTTTTTCTTTTCTGTTTCTTATATATAAGGGAAGTGTTATATCTTTTGAATTTAATCTACATACGTCATTTCCATCTGTGTCGCAACTTAATACTTTTTTAATTTCTATATTATCTATTGTAAAGTTATCTTTAAATTCTTCTTTATAGTTGATACAATCTATTTGTTTGTAATTGCTTATATAAAGTTTATTATATTCTTTTTTTACTATTACATTATTTGGTAGATTATAAGTTAAGTTTGGTTTTGGATTACATATTAGTTTTATTATACAATCTATATGATTATCTTTTATAATATTTGGTCTATTGTTATAATAATTATTTAATATTCTATATAATAGTTGCTTTTGAATTAAGGAATGTAATGATTTATAATTTGTTATATCTAAATAGTTATTATGCCATAATTCTTTTAAGTATTTATTTATTTCATATTGTATGTATTCGTTATATTCTAATAAAGTCTTTGAATATTTAAGGTATTGTTTATGGATATTTATATTTTCTTCTTTTAGTAGAGGTAATATATTTTTTCTATATCTATTTCTTTTATAATGCATGTCATAATTAGATTTATCAACATAATATTTTATATTATGTTTTTCATCATATTCAATAAGATCTTTTTTTGTTAGAGATAAAAATGGTCTTATTATATAATAATTATGAAATGAAGTAGGATATGATATTTCTTTTATTCCTGCATATCCTTCTATGTTAGAACCTCTTTCTATTTTCATTAATATTGTTTCAATTAAGTCATCTCCATGATGCGCTAAAAAAAGGTAGTTTGTATTGTATTTTTTTAATATTTTATTATAAAAATCATATCTTTTAAGTCTTGCTTCATTTTCTATATTTTTATTTTTATTAATTTGAATAGATATTTTTTCAAAAATTATATTATTATTTTTACAATATTCTTCTATATATTTTTCTTCTTCTTTACTTTCTTTTCTTAAATTATGATTAATGTGCGCTACTACGATTTTATTTTGGGTATTATTTTGTATGTAATGTAATAATGCCATAGAATCTGGGCCAGCAGAGCAACCTATTACTAGATAATCACTTTCTTTTATATTTAATTTTCTAAGTATTTTTTTTAGCATATATACCTCCTTGTTTACTTGTATTTTATCATTTTTAGGTATTATTGTAAAGAAAAAGAAATTGTTAATTAATTATTGCTATTTATGCTTTTTCTTTGTATAATTAATTTAATAAACTATTAGTATAAAAAATGTCTTAGAAGGTGGTTTTAATTTTTTTGATGCTTAATTTGTCTATTTTGCTTTTGTTTATGTTATTCTTTTTTTGAAAATGAGTTCTTTGTTTTCAAGAGTTTGTTTTTAATTTTAATGAAAGGAGTAAGAAATGAAAAAAGCAAAAAAAATATTCATGATGTTGATGATTTCAGGTTTTGTATTTTTAGGTACAACGTTTGTTTTTGCTGCTACTTCTGCTCGAGGATATACTTTTACTAGTTTGGGTAGTGGTTATAATCAATGGCTTTCTGATTCTTTTACAAATAGTAATGGTATGTTGTTTTCAAAATTTAAGTCTACAAAAACTGTATCTACTACTTTAACTATTGAACCATTTACTTCAAAGTATGGTGGTCAAAGTGCTGGTAGAATTATTATTACTAATCCAAGTTCTAGTTCTTATGCTATTCGTCAGCATATTTATGCATCTCAAGGCCAAGCATATTGGATTAAAGTTAAGAATTCAGGAAATACTGTTAGTGGAAATTATAACATTATTAGTAGTGATGTATATCAAAGTTAATTTTTACTTATGTCATATGGAGATATTTTTCCATATGACATAAGTCTATTTTTAGAAGGGAGTGTTGTTGTTTGAGATATATTGAACTAAATTTTAATAGAAATAAATTTAGTAATATTCTTTTAATTTTCTTTTTATTTTTATTGCTTTTTATTTTAATGTTTGCTCTTGATTGTAAGAAGTCTTTTTATAATTTTGTTGATTATATGGTTAATAATTATTATACTGCTAGACAGCTTGAAGTTGTTAATATTGATTTAACATATGATGAGATGTATGAAAAAATTGATAGTATGGAGCATATTTTAGGATATTATGTTGATAATTTTAGAATGGATTTAGATATCGTTAATCTTAATTCTTTTCCTGATAATAAATTACATATTTTTCCGGGCTTTCAAGGTAATATGCCAATTAGTGTATATGGTAGAAATATTTTAAATGATGATGAAATGATTTGCCCTTATAGGCTTGCTAAAACTGGTACTAGTGGTTTTGATACGGAATATATAGATATGAAAAAGTATCTTGGTAAAACTATTAACTTAAAAAATGATGTGTATTCTTATGAAATATGGGGAGAGAGTCCTAAAATAATTGCTACTAATAATTATTCATTTAAAATAGTTGGTTTATATGATTATAGTGCTTTTGGTGATCGACCTTATTATTGCTATATGAAAAGCAACGTTGTAGATCAATTGGTTAATTCTAATAGTCCTGTTTTTTCTAGTAATTATTATCCTGATGATTATTTAACTGATATAGGTAAAGATACTGGTATCTTTCCTTACATTGTAGTTTTTGTGGATAATAATAAAAATGTTTCTTCTGTTATTCAAAAATTTACGGAAATGGGTTTTGAATGCGATACTGTTTTAAATATTGATTTTTCTTTTTTGCATACTTTTAGTGTTATTTTTTCTATTTTTGTTGTCATTTTTATTTTGATTATATTTATTATATTTTATATTTTACTTATGAAAAATGTCAAAAAAAGATTTAATGAATTGCGCTTGCTTTTTGCTATTGGTTATAATCATAATCTTATAACAAATATTTTGTTCCTTAATTATGCTATTTGTTTTGGATTAGGTTTTTTTCTAGCAATTATTTTTAATTTTTTGTTCAACTTTTTGATTAATAAATTCATAAGTCAAAATATTTCTTTAATAGGTTTTAATATTAATATATATTGGTTAGGAATTTTACTACTATTTTTGTTATTTATACTTATTTTTGTAATATATTATTTTATATTGAAAAAAAGAATTGTTAAGTTGTTAGGGAGTGATTATTTATGATATTTGATAATGTATCTAAAACATATTATTTGAAAAATGAACGTATTGTTATTTTAGATTCTGCTTCTTATAAATTTGAAATTGGTAAATTTTACGCTATTATTGGTCATAGTGGCCTTGGAAAAAGTACTCTTTTAAATATTATTGGTTTGTTGGATAATTATGATTCTGGTAATTATATTATTGGTAATAAAAGTACTAAAAATCTTAATGATTTTGAGAAATCATTTTTAAGATTGCATAACTTTGGAATCGTTTTTCAAGAGTTTTATTTGAATCCAAAGCTTAATGCTATGGAGAATGTAATGATTCCTATGTTTATTAATAAACAAATATCTAAGAGAGAATATAAAGAAAGAGCACTTTCTTTGTTGGATAAATTTAAAATTTTAGATAGGGCAAAACATTATCCAAATGAACTTTCTGGTGGTGAACAACAAAGAGTTTCTTTAGCAAGGGCGCTTGCTAATAATCCTAGTGTAATTTTAGCAGATGAACCTACTGGTAATTTGGATAAAGAAAATGAAAAGATTATATTTGATGAATTAAAAGGATTAGTTAGAGAGGGAAAAACTGTTATTGTTGTTTCACATAATGAAATTATAAGAAAATATGCTGATGTTGTACTTACTTTAAAAAATGGTAAAATTGTTGAGGAGTAAAAAATATATGTTTTTATTTGTTAAATGTTTGATTAGAAAAAAAGAATTTTTAGGTTGTTTTTTGATTTATATATTACTTTTTGGACTATTATTTTATTCTTTATTCCTATCTTTTTCTATTAATAATTACGTTATTAATGATAAGGAACAAATAGAATATAGAACTTTATTTATTGATGCTTCCTCTTCTATATTAGAAAAAATAAAACTTGATAAGAATGTTACAAATATGCACTTTAATGATGATAAAGAATATTATGAAGTTGTTATTGATAAGTATGCCAATGTTGCTTCTTTTGTTTCTTTTTATGGTAGTGATTTATCTTATGTTGAAACATATCCTTATACTGCTTCTAAAGTTATTACTAGTATTAGTTATTTTTTAAATGGTTCTATTGCATTACTTAGTTTATTTATAATTATTTTAATAATTATGTCTATTCTTAATTTTACTTTTACTTTTAAACGTGATATTGCTTTATATAAAATGATAGGTTATAATAATTTTATTTTATTTCGAATGTTAGTGATATTGTTTTTTCTATTTTATACTATTGTGTATATAATAGGATTTTTAATAGCATATTTATTGCTTTTTATATCTAAATATTTATTTTTAGTCTTTGATGTTTCTGTTGATATTATTTATTTTAATATTAGTATTAATTTGGTTATAATTTTATTATTACTTTTTTTGATATTGCTAAGTATTTTATTTCTTTTTGGAAAAATAAGTAAAATTTCGCCTCTTATTTTATTTAAAAAAAGTAGTTAATTGCATATAATATATAGGATTTTGTTGTGAAGTTTAAAAAATATTTGACAAAAAATATTAAAGTGCTATAATTTAATTCACGCGAGGTGAAATGAAAAGTGGAAAGTGTATATGATATACCATTTTCTGCATTAGAAGCAGCTTTACTACTTAAAAATGGTGTTGTATATGAAAATGATTTGCAAGTACTTATGAATGGTATCTTAAAAATTGATAGACGCTACGATATTATTAGTGATTGGTATTTTGAAGACTTACCAGATTTTTCTGAAGTTACTGATACTACTCTTGATAAGAATGGTAAATCTATTACTATGATAAAAAAAGGTTATACATTAGATACTGTTGTTGATGGTAAATCTGTAAGAGATATATTAGAAAGTTGTGCTTCTTATTCAGGTGATATTGTTTTAAATTATTTAGGTTATGTAAGGCCTATGAAAAAAAATGAAGTGGTTGTAAGTAATAGGAAGTCTAAGATTAGGAGTCTATTTAAAAAGAATAATAATAATAGTAATACTGTTATTAAAGTAGGAGTATAGGACTCTTTTTTTATATGGAGGGTTATTGTGAGTAGGTATGATAGACTTGTAAATAATATAATTAATAGTGGTGATAATAATATTAAATTATCTAACGATATTTTAGAACATTTATTATTTGATTATATTTATATTGATAAAAAGAAAAAATATAAGGCAAAAATTTTAAGATGTCCTACTAATATTTTAAGAAAATTAGATTTAAGTGAGGTTAGTTTTAATGGGGTTACATTTGCTGATTATAAATTTTATCTTAATATGGGAATTGATGTTAGTGATGATTTTATGAAAGTTAGTAATAATTCTGTAGATTTATCTAATACTAATGCTAATGTTAATTTAGATATGACTTTTGAGGTATTATATTTTAATAATATAGTATTAAGTAATTGTAATTTTAGTGGTACTAATGTTGTTTATAATGATAATAATGTTAGAAAAATTATTATTTCTAATTGTAATTTATCTGATACTAATTTTTATATTAAAAGAGGTAAGTATGTTTCTATAATAAATAGTAATTTTTCTAATTGTGATTTATCTGATATTTCTATTGAAGCTGATTCTTATTTGGGAATATCTGATGATGAATTTTCTTGTTGTGATCAGAATTTTTATGGTTGTGATTTATCTAATACTGATGTTAAGATTAATTTGGACTTTTCTTTAGTTTCTCTTCTACCTGAAATGATGATTGGTAAGTGGAAAGGTTGCCTTGTTAGGGCTATTGATACAAAGAGAAAAATAAAAGGTAAAAGTAAATAATTTCTATTATGCAAAATTAAATGTATAGTAGTTTTTTTATGTTATGGTTTGTTATTTAAAATTAATATTAATATTTATTATTTTTACTGGGTACCGTCTAGATAAGTCTTAAGTTTGGCGGATAATCATAAAAAAATATATTTTTAGAAAAACATCTTTATTTTTAACTTAAAATTTGGTACAATGTATTTTGTAGGAAATAAAGGTGAGTATAAATGGGAAAGATTATTGCAGTTGTAAATCAAAAAGGTGGAGTTGGAAAAACCACTACCAGTATAAATTTATCTGCCTCTTTAGGAGTATTGAAGAAGAAAGTATTATTAGTTGATTTAGATCCTCAAGGAAATGCTACAACAGGAGTTGGTATTGATAAAGGAGATATTAATAGTAGTGTCTATGAAGTATTAGTACAAAAGACTAAGATAGAAGATGCTATAATAAAAACTAAAAGTAAGAATTTGAGTTTATTACCAGCATATTTAAATTTGGCTGGTGTTGATATAGAGCTAATAGAATTAGAAAAGAAGGCTAAGGCCGAGGGTGTTAAGTTTAATAGGGTTATGAGACTTAAGGAAGAATTAAATAAGGTTAGAGATAATTATGATTTTATATTTATAGATTGTCCTCCTTCTTTGGGTATTCTTACTACTAATGCTTTAGCAGCATCTGATTCTGTATTAATACCAGTACAATGTGAGTATTTTGCTCTTGAAGGTATAATGCAACTTATTAATACTATTATGCTAGCACAAAAGAAGATTAATCCTAATTTAGATATTGAGGGAGTTCTTTTGACTATGCTTACTACTAATACAAATTTGGGGCTAGAGGTTGTTGAAAGTATTAAGGGATTTTTTAAGGAAAGAGTTTATGATACAATTATTCCTAGATTAATTCGTTTAGCAGAGGCACCTAGTCATGGGAAACCTATACTTGAATATGAACCTAGGAGTAGAGGTACACTTGCATATTTGAATTTAGCAAAGGAGGTTATTAGTAAGAATGGAAACTAAGAAAAAAGCTTTGGGTAGAGGTTTAGAACAATTATTTAGTAGTGAAGCAATAGATTTTGATACTTTTGAAAATAATATTATGGAAAGTGCTAAGGAATCTGATATTATAGAAATTCCTTTATCTGAGATTAGAACTAATCCATATCAGCCAAGAAAGAGCTTTAATCAAGAGGCTTTAGATGAACTTGCTACTTCTATTAAGAATTATGGTGTATTTCAACCTATTATTGTTAAGAAGAGTATTAAAGGTTATGACTTAGTTGCAGGTGAGAGACGTCTTAGAGCTTCTAAGTTAGCAGGATTAGAAACTATTCCCGCTATAGTTAAAGATTTTTCTGATGAAGAGATGAGAGAGATAGCACTTTTGGAAAATTTACAAAGAGAAAATTTGACTGCTATTGAACTTGCTTGGGCTTATAAAGGAATTATTGATAATTTACATATTAGACAAGAAGATTTAGCTGCTAAACTTGGTAAGAGTAGAAGTCATATTACAAATACTTTGGGACTTTTAAGATTACCAGAAGATGTTCAAGATATGGTTTTAGATAATTCTATTTCTATGGGGCATGCTAGAGTACTTAGTAAATTTGATGATGCTAAAAAGATAGAGGAGATGGCTCATAAGGTTGTTAAGGATCATATTAGTGTTAGGGCTTTGGAAGATATGTCTAATGATGAGGATATCGTTAAGAAAGTTCCTATAAAGAGAGCTGTTAAAGATAATAGTTATCAATATATTGAAAATGAAATGAAAGAACTTTTGGGTACTAAGGTTAAAATTGATAATAAAAAGGTAGAGATATACTTTGAAAGTTCTGCTGATTTAAATAGAATTTTAGAAATATTAAATATAAAGATTGATTAGTTTTAATCATTCTTTTTTTGTCGATTTTTGTATGGCTAAAATGTTTGAATTTATTGGTATTTATAATTATAATTATATTGTAAGGGAATTACAGAAATGAGGTGTTAGAAGATGAATGGAAGAGTAAAGTGGTTTAATAATGAGAAGGGCTATGGATTTATTGATCACAGTTCTGGAGAAGATATTTTTGTTCATTATTCTGCTATTAAACAAGATGGCTATAAGACTTTAAGTGAGGGACAGATAGTAGATTTTGATTTAATTGAAACTCCTAAGGGATTACAGGCTATAAATGTGTGCGCTGTTAATTCTGATAAAATAATAAGCCATAACTAGTACTTGATACTAGTTTTTTGTTATCTATTGGTTAAAAAATAGGAGTTTTTTTTTAATTTTTTCATTTTTTTCCAAATTTAAAAGGATTTCGTATAATTTTGGCGAATAATATAATTGGAGGGAAAGAAATGAAAAGAAATAATTTTAAGAAAAGAATAAAGAGTTTAATGTATGTATTTATGATACTTTTCATTAGTTTGGTTGGACTAAAAAATACTAGCGCTGAAGAAGTAAATTTGCATTGGAGTCAATATTATAGTCATTATGCTTATACAGTGTTAAATGGTAAGGGAAGATTGTTTTATTTGAAGACTTATAATTTTAATGGTAAACTTGCATATTGTATTGAACTTGGTAAAGATATTCCAAATGAGGTTTATACTTATTCACCTGATTATGAGTCTTTAGGGTATAGTAAAGAGCAAATTGATTATATTAGTTTAGTTGCTTATTACGGCTACGAATATCCAGGACATAGAAATGATATATATTATTATATGGCTTCTCAAGAGATGATATGGGAATATTTAAGTGGTAATGAAGTTTATTGGACTACGGAGTTAAATCTTGTCAATCCTAAAGAGAATGATATTTCTGCTTATAAGATGGAGATTTCTAATTTAATTTCTAGACATAAAATTTTACCTAGTTTTGCAAATCAAGATAATTATTATTTTTTGAATGGCACTATTAATATGGTAGATGAGAATAGAGTATTATCTGATTATGATGTTGTTGATAATGCCGGACTTGATATAGAGAACGCTAATAATGTTTTAAGTATCAAAAATGCTCCTAGTGGTGATTATGAGATAAAGTTAAAAAGAAGAGGTTATTTAAATAGTGGTAGTACTTTAATATATTATAATGATGTTTCTCAGAAATTATTTAGCGTTGGTGAAGTTAATAAGGATGAACTTATTGTAAAAGTTCATATTAAGGGAGCAAATTTAAAAGTATATAAATATGATAGTTATACTATGAGTAATGTTGCTTATGCGAATGGAATGTTAAGTGGTGCTAAATATGGATTATTTGATAGTAATGATAAATTGATAGATGAATTTATTACTGATGCAAATGGTTCTTTTGTAATATCTAATTTATCATTTGGAAAATATTATATAAAAGAGTTAGAGGCTAGCTATGGATATGAATTAGATGATAATGTATATGAGGTTAATATTGATAAGGAAGATAATGAATTAATAGTTTATGAAAAGCCAATAATTAAAAAAATAGAAATACACAAAACTTATGGTGATGATTATAGTCCAGAAGAAAATATTACTTTTGATATTATTGATTCTAATGGTAGCAAATATAGTAGTATTACTACCGATAGTAATGGGTATGGATATATAGAAATACCTTTGGGTAGTTATATTATTAGACAAGTTAATTCTAAAGATGGATATAGATTTAATGATGATATCTTAGTTGATATTACTGATACTAGTGAAGATATTATTACTTATAATTTACAAGATGATAAAATAAAAGAGGAAAGTAATCCTCATACTTATGATGGAATTAAAGGTAATATGATTATGTCTGGAATGTCTATATTTTCATTAATTAGTATATTAATATTTTATTTTAAATTTGGGAAAGAGAGATAATTTTTAACCTTATAAGTTGTTTCTATAATTAATTAAAACAGGAATCAAGTTAGTTCCTGTTTTAATTTTTTTAAATAAATATTTTAGTTTATTGTTGCGGTTGCTGTTAATTCAATTTCTTTTGCTGTGTTTATATATTTTCCTGTTATTTCATCTAAATTTTTATAAGATAATTCATTATTATTGTCTTCATTATAATATTTTACGGTATTATCTGTAGTATATTCTTCTCTTATGTTTTCTAATGTTTCTAATGAAGTTCCATCACTTGCTATTTTATAAAATCCATAATAATGAAGTGCTGCTCCTCCAGAACCAATAGAATATAGTGTTCCGTTATCATATATAGAAAGATTTCCTCTTTCAATTGTATTTTGGTAATATAGTTTTTTTACTTCATAATTACTTGTATGTGTGTATATTGCAGTTGGTATTAATTTATTGCTATCTGTTGATTTAATACCTAAAATTAGCTCTTTTATTCCGTTATTATCTATATCATAATATGTATAAGCTATTTCTACATTATTTTCTTTATATCTTACTGCATGTGAAATTAATATTTCGCTTACTAATGGGTACTTTTTTTCAATTGCTAATGTATCATCTTTTTCGAATTCTTCTTTAGCTTGTTTGTAATTATTAATTACATCTTTATAAATTTCCTCTGTATTTTCTTCTTTATTTTCTGTATCTGTATTTTCATTTGTTTGATTATTATTTATTTCATTTTTATTGTTATTTGTTTTTGTCCCATTTATATAATAGTATCCTCCTATACCTAGTAATGCTACTACAATTAATACTATTATTGTGATTTTTAACCCTTTCATCTTTTCACCTTCCTATTTTACAAATTTTAAGTGTATAAAGTCTATACACTTACTTTGTAAGTTAAATTTATCATATATTTTAAATTTTTTCAATACTTTTGTTTTTTAAATTAAAAACTTTCTTTTTTGTAAATCAAATTAAATTTTTATGATATACTTAATGATGTGGAGGGTATGATAAAATGAGTAATAATAAATATTATATATTTGAAATAAATGTTGTTATATTAAATGTTTTTTGTTTGTTGTTATTTGGAATTATGTTTGGTATAACTATGATTGTTAATCCTAAATTACTTATATTTTCAATTAAATCAATTAATATAGTTTGGTTTATTTTGTTATATATGCTATATATGGGATTACATGAGATATTTCATAGTATTGCTTATGTATTATATGGTGGTGATTTTAAAAAAATAGTGTATGGAATTAAGCTTGAAAGTGGTGTTTTTTATTGTTTGTGCAAACAAGATATTACTAGAAAAAATATTCTTAATTCGTTGATGTTTCCATTATTTTATTTAGGAATTATTACTTATATAATTAGTTTTATTTTTAAATTACCTTATTTACTTATGTTGTCTATTTTTAATATCTCAGGTTGTATTGGCGATATTATTATGTTTATTTATTTTATTAGACTTGATAAGAATATTTATTTTACTGAATTTGATAATCCTTTAAGGTTTGCAATTAAGAGTGATAAAGATGTTAGCACTATTAGTCATTTTGGTTTGAAATATATTGAGAGTGCTAATGAAGTTGAGAGAAATGATTTAAAGAAAATTAAAATTAGTAAATTTAGTTATGTATTATTGATATTGATTTTTATATGGTGCTTTATATATGGAAAGTTGACTAGTTTATAAATTTATTAAAATAATTATGTGTAAAATACATAGTTATTTTTTAGTATATTGTAATTAAATATGATGTATTGTAATAAAATAATAAAAATATATTTCATTATAAATTAAAATATGATATTATGTAAATGTAAAGGAGTGTGTTATTTATGGGAAATAAGAATAATGTTATTTGGGGGCTTTTGCTTATATTTTTAGGAGTTATTATTGGACTTAATACACTTGATATAGTAAGTATTGACATATTTTTTAATGGTTGGTGGACTTTATTTATTATCGTACCTTGTTTTGTAGGTTTATTTAATGATTCTGATAAAACAGGAAATTTAATAGGAATGCTTGTAGGAATATTATTATTACTAGCGTGTCAACATATTATTAATTTTGCTATTTTATGGAAAATCTTATTACCTATGATTGTTATATTCTTTGGTTTATCATTAATATTTAAAGGAAGAATTAATAATAAGGTAAATGATGAAATAAAAAAGTTAAATAAAAGTAATAAAGTTGGTGAATATAATGCTATATTTTCTTCTCAAAAATTAGATTTTAAGAAAGAAAAATTTATTGGTGCTACTTTAAATGCTGTATTTGGTGGCGTTGATATAGATTTAAGAGACAGTATTATAAATAATGATGTTGTTATTAATGCTAGCTGTATATTTGGCGGTATTGATATTCATGTTCCTAATGATGTTAAGGTTTGCGTTAAATCTAATTGTATATTTGGTGGAGTAGAGGAGAAAAAGAAAGTAAAAGATAATGATGGAAAATATACTATATATATTAATGCTAGTTGTATTTTTGGTGGTGTTGATATAAAATGAGTATTATCCAAAAGATTATTAAGTATTTAAGTTTGGCTTTTGCTATATTTTTGATATATATAATATTTAGTTCTATATTTGGTGGCTTAAGTTTGGTATTCGATTCTTTTTCTTTTAATTCTAATAATAGTAAAATGTCTACTGTTTGGAATTCAGATAATGATTATTTCGATGAAATTGATGTTGATATTAAATATAGTGATTTTTCTTTGATATATGGTGATGAATATTTAATTAAGAGTGAAGATACTAGAGGAGTGGAATATAGTACTAAGAATGGAGCACTTAAAATAAAGGATAAGAAAAAATTTTATTTTGGTGATAGAAAAAAAATAGAAATTGTTATTCCTAGAAGTAGTGTTTTTAATGATGTCAATATAAATAACGGTGCTGGTGAAGTTTATATTGAAGGAATAAATTCAAAAAGTATTAATATGGATTTTGGGGCTGGAAAGGTAACTATTGATAGTTTAATTTCCGATAAAGCGGATATTGATAGTAGCGCTGGAAAGATTGTTATTAATTCTGGTAGTATTGGTAAATTAGATTTTGATATGGGAGTAGGAGAGGTTGTTATATCTTCTGAGATTGGTAATGATACAAAAATAGATGCAGGTGTTGGAAATTTTATTTTTAATATTTTTGGTAATAAAGATGATTATAAAATTACTGTTGATAAGGGTATAGGTAATGTTAGTGTTGATAATACTTTAGTTAATGATAATAGTAAAGTTGGAAATGGTAGTAAAAATATTGATGTAAATGGTGGAATAGGTAATATTTCTATTAATTTTAAATAGTATTTTAAAAGACATATTTTTTTAGTAATATGTCTTTTATATTTTATAATGTTTATATTTTCTTTTGAAAAATAATTTTAATAATGTGATAAGGCGTATTACATATAAATGAATTAAGTCTACACTCTCATCTACAAAGTCAATTAATGTTGTATTTAATATATCTGTACTGTTGCATTTGTATATGTTTGGTAGTTTCATTTTTAACAGTTATTGTATAAATTAGTAATCAATCTGTCTATATAGTTTTATTAGTTACTTTTTTTCTATAGTGCTTCTGATGATATAGATGTTGGAATATTATTGTATTTTTCTAGTGCTGTTACAAATTACTTAATTTTGTTTTCTTTTTTTATTTTATATTTATTATTGTATGTTTTTATAGTTATTTATATTTACTATTTTGTGTTATGTATTGTAAACTTTAATTAATTTAATATACTTCTTTTGATATTTTTGTTATAATCTAGTTGTAGTGTAATTTGAATGGAGTGAGATTATGAGTCCGCAAGAATTGGAAATTTTAAGAAAAAAAGCAAGAAATATTTTTATAGTAGGATTTATTATAACTATTATTTTAACATTAGCGAGTTTTGTAATACTTAAATCTTTTTTCTCTGTATTTTTTGTTTTAATATTTGGATTAGTTATTACTATTGTTATTACTTCTGGACCTTCTAAAAAGTTTTCTTTAGCATATAAAGAGACTTATGTTTTAAAATCATTAAAATCTGTATTTAAGGATTTGGTTTACGAACCAGATAAAGGACTAGATGAATCTATTATTGCTAATACTGGTATGATGTATATGGGTGATAGATATTCTGCTAATGATTATGTGGCAGGTAAGTATAAAAATATTAATATTGTTCAATCTGATATTCGTATTGAAAAGAGGGAAGTAGTTACGGATAGTGATGGTAATACTAAAGAGGAATGGACTACAATTTTTATGGGTAGATGGATGGTATTTGATTTTAACAAATCTTTTAAGGCTAATATTCAAGTGTGTCAAAAAGGATTTTGGAATTCTAAACTTGGTAATTGGGATTCAAGAAACACTTATAAAAAGGTGACGCTTGAGGATCAAGAATTTAATAATAATTTTAGAGTGTATGCTCAAGATGAACATGAGGCTTTTTATGTTTTGACGCCAACAATTATTTCTAAAATTAAAGATTTGTCTAATAATATTTCCGGAAAGT
Organism: uncultured Bacilli bacterium; assembly: GCA_934148535.1. GTDB lineage: Bacteria > Bacillota_I > Bacilli_A > RF39 > UBA660 > RUG11198. Next base: position 2,858 of record CAKPDF010000020.1, on the reverse strand, counting down.
TATTGTTTTGTTTTGTTGATAATAAATTACATGTTGGTATAGCAAATGATTCTGATTCATTTGAACATAGTATATTTACTAAAATTGATGAAGAAGATATTATGAATAATATTTCAAAGGATATTAAATTAATTACTAATTTTGTTGATGAACTTAATTTAGATAATGATTTGTTTAAGAGAGAGGTGCAATAATGGATTTTTTGTATGTTTTAATTGCTATTGTAGTTGTTATATTTATTATTGTTGTTTGGTATATATCTGTTTCTAATAAAATTGTTAGAGCTTCTATAAAGGTTGATGAGTCTTTTTCTGGAATAGATGTTGCTTTGGCAAAAAGATATGACGTATTAACTAAAATGGTAGATGTTGTTAAGGGGTATACAAAGCATGAAAAAGAAATTTTATTAAAAGTTGTGGAGCTTAGAAATAATATGTCAATGCAGGAGAAGAAGGACGCTAATGCGGCTATGGATGAGAATTTTAGTAAAATTAATGCTGTTGTAGAGAATTATCCAGATTTAAAGGCTAGTGAAAACTTTAAAATTTTACAACAATCAGTTGTTGATGTTGAAGAACATTTACAGGCTGCTAGAAGGCTTTATAATTCTAATGTTTCTTTGTATAATCAAATGATAATTACTTTTCCTAATAATATTGTTGCTAAAAATAAAGGAGCAATTGAAAAAGATTTCTTTGAGGTTGATGATATTAAAAGAGAAGATGTTAAGATTAAGTTATAAAGAATACACTTGAAATGTAGTGCAACTGTAAAAAAATAGGTACAAATCTACAATGTGAGAATTATTATGTAACTAGTTGTATAATAATTCAAAAAATATAAATAGAAAGGGATTAATTATACGAGTAAAATAATGAAAAATTTAATAAGATTATCTAGAGAATTAGTAGAAAATTTGCTTAATGGAAATAAGCAAAAATTAGGTAAAGAATACTTTTTTATGTTTTCTATTTCAAAATTTGTTTTATTAAAAGAAAGAATTTTAAAAAAGGATTCTGTAAATAACGTTTTATATTTTAATAATGTTAAAGATGCTAAATATATACCAGCAATATTATCATTTGCTGATGAAATAAAGAAAAATGGTAACTATCAAATTAATAATACATCAATAAGGTTAAAAAAAACCGATAGGGATTCTCAAAAATTGGCTGAAGCATTATGGCTATTCAATAAAGTTAGAGATTCATTAGCTCATGGACAATATACAATTGATTTAGAAAATGATAGTATACTAATTAATAATGATCATTCAAATGCCATAAATAATGCTTATAAATTGGTATGTTCTATTCCTATAAAATTATTAAATTCTATTTCATTTTATATTGAAGAAATTAACAAAAAAACAGATGAAAAAGAGTTATCTAGAGCATATAGAGAATATTTAGAAAAAATAGCAACCAATTATGATATAGATACTAAAAAATTATTTGATAATAATTACATAATTAATATTAATAAGTACTATAATAACAAATTAAAGTTAGATGATTATAAATATTATAATGATTATGATAATAATAAATACTATAACAATCCTTATAATATAAATAATGAATTTATAAATAAGGATAAAAATTTTGAAAGAAAAACAAAACAAAATAAAGATTTTATTTCCACGGATGAAATAGGCGATGATAAAATTAAAAAATTATTAAATAATTTAACAATTGAAGAATTATATAGATTAGTAGAATTATTATTAGAATATAAACCTACAAGTGAAAAGCAAAAAGAACAAATTAATCAAATAATAAAAAAATTTAAATCTTTAGTAGATCAAAGAATAAAATTAGAAGAACAGAAAATATTTGATGCTAAATCATCGAAATTAATGAGTGAAATTTCTGATATATTAGGAATTAAAGTAGGGACTAAAAATGCAGATGCTACTATTGCACTATATATGTATATGAATTTGGTGTTTTCACAAAGTAGTGAAATAGATTATTCACATATTTGTCTTAGAAACTTAATTATTGATGTTAATCCATATAAGTACGAAGATAAAGATTTAGATAATTTAAATTTAAGTGATAATGAAAGGCAAAAAATAAGTAGTACAATTAATTTTGAAAAAAACTATATGAATATAAAAAATTATATAAACAAATTATGTACTGAGTTTTCAGAAAAGATGAACATTAGAATTGAAGCATACTACAACAATCCAAGTGAAAGTTTTAGAAATTTATTGATGGATATTTATGCCGAATTTTATACTTCAATTATGTATTCTATAGGTAATAGGAATCAATTAATTATAACGTCTATACGAAATTCTGTTGAACATGGTAATTATTATGTTAACAAAAATGGTAGTTTAATTTTATATGATCAAACTGATCATAGTGATAATAAGAGTATAAAAATTTTATGTGGTGCTTTACCTCAACAATTATTTGATATAGCAAAAACAATTGAATTAGGTGATTCAAAAGATAAATATAATATGGATGATTTCTTTAAAGAACTTGAAACTATTGTTGATAAAACAACACTTAATAATATTATGAATACTATGAATAACTTTTCAAAAATAATTTTTGGAAAGGATATTGATGTTAATAATAGTATGGAACATATGTATCAGGAAGCAATAACTAATATTGTTTCACAACGTATATCAAAAAAACAATGATGGTGCTATAAAATACTGTCAAAATTTTAGAGAGTGTAAAAAACTTTGTGTAAAGTTACCAATCCATGGTAATAAAGATATTTGAGATTGATTATATCAGTCTCTTTTTGTTACCTTAATAATAACATAAATTGAATAATTTTCAAAGATCAATTTAATCGTTCGGGATATAAAATATTAAGTTCATTATAAA
>CAKPDF010000019.1 GCA_934148535.1 uncultured Bacilli bacterium | reverse complement strand
AATCCTTCCTTGGTTATATATTTCTATATTACCACAGAAAGGATTTATCTTTACACAAAATTATTTACATACTCTTATCTACGATTAAAGCGTGCACGTTCTTCTCTGCGTCTTTCTTCCATTTCTTGTTTTTGCTTTTGTAGTTTTTCTGAAAATTCTTTTCTTAATTTTTCAAACTCTAACTCTTCTTGGGAAGATTCATTTTTTGAAGATTCAACTTGAGTTGATTCAGATTGAACTGATTTAGCCTGGACTGTATGTTCATTTTTTTCCTGATTTTTTATATGAACTGCATCAATTTCAGATTGCTTTTTTTTCTTTACATCCGCTATTATATCAGCCATACCATTATCAAATGTCCCATCTCTTAGCATACTCACATCTAACGAAGATTTTTCCAAAGCATCAGCAACAGCTTTAAAATAATGATAATCCAAATTGAATTTACTAGATAAGTATCTTTCTATTTCAACTCTTCTATAATTTGCCTCATCAACTTTTTCTCTTATTTCTTTTTTATAAAATTTTCCATCCAAACTCACTTAAATACCTCCTTAATCTTTAATATCATTATATATTGAATACTAAAAACAAACAATATATTTATAATTAGTTTACAATAATTATTTATTTATTATGTACAATATGTTACAATATATATTATAAGAAGGTGATAATGGTGAACATACAAAACAGAAATAAAGACTTAACTCAAATATTTGATTCAAGATGGAAGGCAAATCATGATTATGATGCAGTAAAAAAAATGAAGCAACATGATAGAGATTTTACTAATAAAATGTTTAATGTTAGAGAAAATAATGTAAGCAATAATAACAAAGTTAATTATATGGAAGAGAGATTGAAAAGACTTCAAGGTAATATGGATGCTTTAAAGAATAATAACAGATTTAGAAATAACTAAGGAGATAAACTATGGAAGATTTACATAAATATGAACATGAATTAAATGAAAAAGGAATAACTGTAATAGCTGGAGTAGATGAAGTTGGAAGAGGACCTTTAATAGGTAGTGTAGTTGCAGCTTGTGTTGTATTACCTAAAGATTACCAATTAGAGGGATTAACTGATTCTAAAAAATTATCTGAAAAAAAGAGAGATGAATTTTATGAAATAATTAAAAGAGATGCTTTAAGTATTGGAATTGGTATGGCATCAGAAAAAGAAATAGATGAGTTAAATATATATCAAGCAACTAAAAAGGCTATGACAGATGCAATTAATAATGCTAATAAATCTATAAAAATAGAACATGTATTAATAGATGCAATGCCTCTTAGTTTAGATATACCAACTACTTCAATTATAAAAGGAGATGCAAAGAGCATAACTATAGCGGCTGCATCAGTAATTGCTAAGGTAACAAGAGATAGGATGATGTATGAATTAGATAAACAATATCCAATGTATGATTTAGCACATAATAAAGGATATGGTACTAAGAAACATTTAGAGGCAATTGAAAAATATGGTATAACAAAATATCATAGATTATCATATGCCCCAGTTGCAAAGTATAAGGATAAAAAAATAGAAGATAACATTTAATATCTTCTATATTTTTCTATATAATCCAATTGCTTTTCCTAAAATAGAAACATTTTTTAATATAATAGGTGCCATAAAATCATTTTCGGGTTGTAATCTAAAATAATTTTTTTCTTTATAAAAGGTTTTTAAGGTAACTTCGTTTTCATCGTTCATAGCAACTACAATATCACCATTTTTGGCAGTATTAACTCTTTCAACAATAATGATATCATTGTCGTGTATGCCAGCATTAATCATACTTTCACCACTGACTCTAAGAGTGAATATTTCTTTATTATTAGGGATTAAAGAAACTGGTAGGGGAAAATATTCATCAGGAGTTTCAATAGCTTCAATAGGATTACCTGCCGTAATTTTTCCAAGTAGTGGAACACTAACAACGTCGTTATTTGATTGCTCAAATTCATTAGGCACCATAATTTCTAAATATCTAGGATTTCTAGAATCTCTTCTTAAAAATCCTTTTTCAATAATACCATCTAAATGTACTTTTACAGTAGCACTAGAACTTAAATTAAAATGTTCACAAATATTTCTAATAGAAGGAGTATACTTATTCTTTGCATAATATTGTTTAATATATGTAAGTATTTCCTTTTGTCTTGTTGTTAAATCAGAACTTTTATTTCTCATCTCACACCTCACTATCACAAATATACCATAATTTGTTAATAAAGTCAAACTATTGTTTGGATTATTAAAATGTAACAAAAAAAGGTTGACACATATAAAATAGTATGATATGATAATAAACGAAAAAAGAAGGAGGAATAATAATGGCTGTAAAAATGAGATTAAAGAGAATGGGAGCTAAAAAAGCACCTTTCTATCGTATTGTAGTAGCAGATTCAAGAAGTCCAAGAGATGGAAAGTTCATCGAAAATGTTGGAACTTATAATCCACTACTAACACCAGCAGAAATAAAAGTAAATGAAGAAGTAGCATTAAAATGGCTTAGAGATGGAGCTATACCTACTGATACTGTAAGAAATATTTTAAGTAAAGCTGGAATTATGGAAAAATTCCATAATGAAAAACAAGGTAAATAATGGATTTAGTATTATTAACTGAGACTATTATTAAGAAAATAGTAAAAAATAAGGATTCTGTATCAGTAAAGGAATTTGAAAGTGATGAAGACAATACTATCCAAATAGAAGTATTAGTTTCTTCCGAAGATTTACCTCTAGTAATAGGAGCAAAAGGTAAAAATATTAATGCCTTAAGAACTATAGTACAAGCTAGTAGTTCTATAAATGGAGGTAAAAAAGTAAGAATCAATGTGGATTCATATTAAAAGAAGCAAAGTTTAAATCTTTACTTCTTTTCTTCTAATATTTTTTCAGTGTTTTTAAAATTAATCTTGGCAATTTCATTAAGTTTAGCTTTTCCATATTTTGATACTATATATTTACCAATTTCATCTACTTTATCAGATGCACCTTTTGGAATATTTATTTCTAAACTATTAGAAAGTTCTTTCATCTTTTTTATAAAGATATATCTACTAATCATAGAGGCACAAGCAACAGATAGGCATTGGTCTTCTGCTTTTGTTAAAAAGAATATATCTTTAACTTGTTTAGTGGAGGATGCAATATGTTTAAAATAAGCAGTAGGATACTCAAATTGATCAACAACTATGTAATCATAAGCATATCCTAAACTTTTCATTTCATATAAAACTTTATTATGTAAGATAGCTTTTACCATATTCATATTTATATTATTTTTGTAATGAGCATTGTATTCTAAGTTAGATAATATGTAAGTTTTATAAGGTATTTTCTTTATAATTTCTGGTACTAATTTCATTATTTTTTCATCTGTTAATTTTTTAGAATCTCTAACTCCTAAATCTATTAAAAAATCAATATTTTCTTTAGAAACGTAGCAAGAAGTAACAACTATAGGACCAAAGTAATCACCAGTTCCAACTTCATCTGAGCCAATAGAGTTAATTCTTATAGGTAAAACTTTTTCTTTCTTTTCTTCTTTTTTCTTATCATTACTATTAGTAACGGTAGCGCTACCGGAATTAATTTTTTCTGTTTCTATCCAAAATTCTGAAGATAAGTCTGCATCTTTTCCTTGAAATACTGCTTTTCCTGATTCATATAAAGTAACAACAGTATCTCCATCATCTGCTTGAAATACTGCATAAGGAGGAGTTTTAATTCTTTTTAAGTCAGCAAAAAATTCATTCATCATTTCTTTTGTTTTTTCAGATACTTTTAAAGTAATAGTAGTTTGTCCTTGTTTCATCTTTTCACCTCTAGTACTATTTTAACATATTTTTCTTTATTTTTTAATAAAATTGTTATATAATGAAATAAAAGAGAGGAGTTAAATATGACACTAGTAGATTTGATAATAATAATATTTTTAATTCTAGGAGGAATAATAGGTTTTAAACAAGGTGCTATAAAAACAGGAGTAAGATTTGTAGGAATATGTTTGGTAACTATTATAGCTTTTGTTTTTAAAGATAAATTGATGGTATTGCTATATGAGAATTTACCATTCTTTAATTTCTTTGGTTTGATAAAGGGAATAACTGCTGCAAATATTTTATTATATCAAATAATATCATTTGCTTTAATATTTATGGCGTTGACATTTTTACTTCGTGTATTAATAACAATAACAGGACTTGTAGAATGGCTTTTAAAAATGACTATCTTTTTAAGTTTGCCATCTAAGATAATAGGAGCAGTAATAGGAGTAATAGAGTATTATATTTATGCGTTTTTAATATTATATATTTTGAATTTTCCAATATTGAATTTAAGTATGTTGAAAGATTCAAATATGAATAATTATATTTTAAATAATACTCCAATAATTTCAAAATATGTAATTGATACAACAGATACATATAGTAAGATATATGATATATTAAAAAATAGAAAAGATAAATCTAATAAAGAGATAAATACAGAGGTATTAATAACATTATTAGATAACAAATTAATAAGTGTAGAAAGTGCTAAAAAGTTAGTAGAACAAAATAAAATTGAAATTACTGAAGAGTTAAATTTAGATAATTATAAAGAAAGTGATGTATATAATTATCTAAATGATAAAATATATAAATATAATAATAAATAGGAGGGATTATATGTTAAAACATTATAGTGAAAATAATTTTAATGAAGTAATCAAAAGTAAAGTATTAGTTGATTTTTATGCTAATTGGTGTGGACCTTGTAAGATGTTATCTCCAATTTTAGAACAGTTAGCAAGTGAAGTTGATATTGATATAATAAAAGTTGATGTAGATAAATATCAAGATTTAGCAAGAGAATATAAGGTAATGAGTATTCCTTGTTTAATATTATTTGATAATGAAAAAGAAATTAAAAGAACTTTAGGTTTTATGCCTAAAGAGAAATTAAAAGAGTTTATAAATAATTAAAGATATAAAGTTTAAGTAAAGTAAGTTTATATATTATGTATTGTAATTTTAAACTTACTTTTTTCTTGATAATAATAATATTTTATGATATTATTAATGTAAGTAGTGTAAGATAAATGGTGATAATATGGAAGGAAATAGTAAAATGAGAAATATTATAAATCAAGATTCCTTGATAGTAGTAGGAATGATATTAATAGTAATAGTAATATGTACATTAACTACATATGCTTATGTCACGTGGCAAGGTAGAGATACATCAGGTGGTTTAACTACAACTATAGGGGATATAGCAACAATAACATTTGACGATGGAATAAATTTAAGCGGAACTAATTTGACACCTGTATTAAATTATGAAGATGGAATAAGTTTATCTTTTATGGTAAATAAAAAAATAGATACTGATGCTTATATGAAATTATCATTAATTATTAATAATATAGATAAGGAGTTAAAAAGTGAGTCTCTTAAATATATTTTATTAGCAAGTGATAATGAGGCTAATTATGAAAAAATTAGTGATGGTGATTTTAGCCATTTATCTGATAATGAATTAGAAATAATAGATGATTATAAGATAGATAAACAATTAACATTTTATAAATTATATGTATATATAGATGGAAAAGAAAATAATAATAATATGCAAAATAAATCAATAGATGCAACATTAAGTGTTGGGGCTAATAAAGAAAAGAAACAAGATAGTTATACATCGTATACAATGACATCAGAACCTATAACATCTGATACAAATATAGAAAGTGAGTAAATCGCTTTTTCTTTTAAAAGGTAGTGAGTTTATGAAAAAGAAATTATTAATTATATTAATGCTTTTCTCTTTGTTTAATGTAGTATATGCTTCTGATAATCTAAAAGAGAAGATAGGTTCATCAGATGTAATATTATATAATTTAAATGATGATAATATACTGTACGAAGAGAATAGTAGTAGAAAAGTCCAAGTAGCAAGTTTAACTAAAATTATGACTGCTATAGTAGCTATAGAAAATAATAAAGATTTATCACAAGAGGTAGAAATTACTAGTGAAATATTTAAAGGAATAGAAGAATATTCTAGAGCAGGTTTTAAATTAAATGATAAGGCTACATATGAAGAATTATTATATGGAGTATTGTTATCTTCTGGAGCGGATGCTGTGAATGCAATTGTTGTAAATATGGGTGGTAATGAAAAATTTGTTAGTTTAATGAATGAAAAAGCAAAAGAGTTAAATTTAAAAAATACTAAATTTGATAATGCTATAGGAATGGATTCAGAGAATAATTATTCTACAGCTAAAGATTTAGCAGAACTTTTAAAATATTCATTACAAAATGAAACATTTAAGAAAATATTTACAACTAGAACATATAATATTGATAGACTTAATTTAAAATTAAGTAGTACTTTGATTAAATATGCATCATCTGGTATAGATATATCTTATATAAAAGGAGCTAAAAGTGGATTTACTGATGGAGCAGGTTATTGTTTAGCATCTATAGCGGAGATAGATGATGTAGAATATTTATTAGTTACATTAGGGGCAAATCCTAAAGGTAGTAAATCTCAGGCAGTAAAGGATGCGATAACAATATATGATTACTTTAGTGAAAATTATGGTTATCAAAAAGTAATAAGTAAAGGCGAAGTTTTAAAGACTATTAAAAATAAGTTTGGAAAAGAAAAAGAGTATAGTATATATTTAAATGAAGATAAAGAACTATATTTAAAAAATACTGTAAAATTAGATGATATTACTTATCAATATAATGGTTTAGAAGAAATAAGTTCTAAGAATAAAAAAGGGGATAAGTTAGGAACTATATCTTTGATATATAAAAATGAGGTAATTAATTCTTATGATATATATTTAAATGATAATTTAGAATATTATCATCCATATTTATATTTAACTATAATAGTAACAGTTGTTATATTTGTATTATTATTATTTAAGTTAAAGAAGAAAAATAAAAAGAAAAGAAGACATAAAAAAAGAAGATAATTAGTTATTTATATTATAAATAAATTATAGAAAAACATATTATATAGCAGATAGGAGGTTATATAAATGTTTTATGATGGTTATAGACAGGATGATATAGATATCAATATCACTAATCAAAATGTAAATGATAATACTAATATGAATACTAATACCAATATGATGGGAGGTACTTTTGCTGGAGGCACTATTAATAGTCCTATAATAGAGCCAGGAAGAGAGAGAATTGTAAATAGAACTTTCATTCATGAAGTACCACATGTATGTCCTATAAATACAAGAATAATTAATAATCATATTTATAGACATACATATCAACCAAGATATACTTGTTGTGAAGAGAATGTAGTTACTCAACAACAATGTGGATCTTGCTGTAATTTTAGATAAAATATATAATGTTTATGGATACAGAAATTGTTTCTGTGTCTTTTTTGTTTACAATACATCATTAATTAAGTGTAGATATTCATTATTAATCTATTATTGTTGGATAAGGTTAAGGTTTGTTATTTTCTTTTAAATACTTTTTAACGTAGTATAGATGATGGAATGTAATAAATATAATATTAGATATAGAGGCTATAATTAATCCCCATAATCCAACTTTAAAATAACTAATAACAAATAATAATATAGTTCTAATAATAGCACCGATAAAAGTTCCATCCATAGCACATTTAGCTTTATTCATTCCTTGCAGTGCTGCGGTTAAAGGAGATTGAATATAATGGAGAATAAAGAAAGGTGCTATTATTTTTATATAATTAACTCCTTCATTAGTGTGATATATAAAATGAAGTAATTTATCTGGAAATATCATAAATATAATCGTACAAGGTATACCAATAAATAAAGATATAATTATTGCTTGTTTAATTTTATATTTAGTATACTTATAATCATTATTACTATACCTATTAGAAACAACAGGAAGAAGAGCATTAGAAATAGCCATAGTAAAAAAAGAAGGAAGAAGTAATAATGGATATACATATCCATTAATAATACCATATTCCAAGGTAATATAAGAATTATTATATCCAACTTTAAGTAATACATTAGTTAAGATAATTGGCTCTAAAAAATAAGTTAAAGATCCAATAAGTCTAGTTGTAGTAGTAGGAATACTGATTTCTAAGATATCTTTCATATTACTTTTATCAAATTTAAAGTCATGAATATTTATATGTTCTTTAGGTAAAAATATCATAAGTACAATAATAGAAGAAAACTCACTAATAATATTAATAAGAACTACTCCACATATAGCAATATTTAAACCATATTTAAGTAAATTAGGTATAAAATAAATAGTTAAAAATAATCTTACTAATTGTTCTATAATATTAGAAAAAGTGTGAGGAAACATTCTTTCTTTTCCAAAGAAATATCCTTTGATGATACTAGAAATACATATAAAAGGTAAGGTAAGTCCAATTGCTATAATAGCGTAATAAGTATCTGTATTTTTAAGTAAATATTTGCTAAGTATAGGTGCTATAAGATAAAGAATAACCATAAGTACTAAGTTATAAATAATAGTAATAGGAATAATTGAAGTAATAATATGTTTTGATTTTCTTTTTCTTTCACTAATAAGCTTACTAATAGCAATAGGTAAAGATAAAGTACATAAAGTAATAAATAAATTAAAAGTAGGTAATACTAAACTATAAACTCCAATTCCTTCAGTACCAACACTTCTAGTTAAACAAATTTTAATTACCATAGACAATATTTTAGTAATAAATCCTCCAATTACTAAAATAATAGTAGACTTAATAAAATTATTTTTCATATATTTCACCATAAAATTTTATGTATAATTAATAAATATTATTCTAAGTATTTAAAAATATAAAAAAATATGATAAAATTAAAATAGTTGAGGTGATAATAATGGGATTTGTAGAGGTACTAATTATAGTAATATTTGGATTGTTATTAATGATATCATTATATATATTAGGTATATATAATCAACTATCTTTTTATAAAAAGAAAGTAGAAGATAAATATGAAACTTTAGATAAAGAGATAACAAATATTTGTAATATTACTAGCAATGTAGAAGATTTAATAAAAGATATTTATGGAGAAGATAAAATACAAGATGTAAAAATAGTAAGAAGAAATCTAGAAGGAAATAAAGATGCAAATGAGAGAATGTATAAAGTTTTAGGACTTATAAAATTTTTAGATTTTGTAGCAAAAAATATTCATTCTAATAATAAATTAGAAGAGTATGAAAAAGAAGTAAATAGTTGTTTAGAAAATATAAATTATGCCAAAGATTTTTATAATGATTGCGTAAATAACTATAATGACTATAAAGATAAAAAACTACCAAGTACTATAGCAAAAATATTTAAATTTCCTAATTATAATTTGTGTACAATAACTGCAGATGAAGATTAGTTACAAAGATAAAGAATACGATATAGAAGTAATAAAAAAAAGAAATAAAAACATCTATATCCGTGTAAAAGATGGAAAAGTTATAGTAACTTGTGGACTTTTTGTAAGAGATAAAGTTATAGATAAATTAATTAAAGATAATTATAATAGTATTATTAAAATGATCGAAAAGCAAGAAAGAAAAAGAGAAAAAGAAAGTCATTTCTTTCTTTTTGGTAAAGAATATAATGTGATCTTTGATAATGATATTAGCATAGAAATTATAGATAATATAATTTATGTAAAAGATGAAAAAACATTAAATAATTGGTTATCAAAATATATAAAAACAACATTTTCTTCGCACCTTCAATATTGGTACAATAGATACATTGAAGATATTCCCACTCCCAATTTAAAAATAAGAAAAATGAAAACAAGATGGGGAGTATGTAATATAGAAAATCACAATGTAACATTAAATAGTGAATTATATAAGTATGATATAGAATGTTTAGATTATGTAATTGTACATGAGTTATCACATTTTATTGAGGCTAATCACTCTAAAGAATTCTGGAATCAAGTAGCAAAGTATTACCCAAACTATAAAGAAGCAAGAAAAAAATTAAATGATTAATAGAAAGAAGTGAGATAATGCTAATAACATCATTAAATAACGAACATATAAAAGAACTATGTAAGTTAAATCAAAAAAAATATAGAGATGAATCTGACCTTTTTTTAATAGAAACTAAGCACTTAGTATTAGAAGCATATAAAGAAGGAATAGTAAAAGAATTAATATTAGAACAAAATGAAATATTTCCATTAGATGTACCAACAACATATGTAACTAAACAAATATTAAAAAAATTAGCAAATACCGATAATCCCTCTAATGTAATGGCTGTAGTAGAAAAGATAAAAGAGAAAGATGATATTGGGGAAAAAATATTAATACTAGATCATATTCAGGATCCAGGTAATTTAGGAACAATAATAAGAAGTGCTGTAGCATTTAATATAGATACGATAGTATTAAGTAAAGATACAGTAGATTTATATAATCCTAAAGTAGTAAGATCAAATCAAGGAATGATGTTTCATATAAATATAATTTCTAGAGATCCAATAAAATTTATTAATGATTTAAAGAAGAAAGATTATAAAATTATAGGTACAAAAGTTACAAATGGTAAAGATGTAAAAGATGCTAAAATATATTCTCATTTTGCCTTAGTAATAGGTAATGAGGGCCAAGGAATAAGTAATGATATAGATAGTCTGTGTGATGAATATCTTTATATTAAAATGAATGAAAATTGTGAAAGTTTAAATGCTGGAGTAGCAGCTTCAATTTTATTATATGAAATCAATAACAAGTAATATTGCTTGTTATTTTGTTATCTATTAGTTAAAAATATGAAAATACAAATTATAATATGTATAATATTTCAAGAAAAGAGGTGTAGTATGCAACAAGGAAATGTATTTGATTATTATAAATTACCAAAAGTTTTATCAAATGAAGAAACTCTTTTGTATTTTAAGGAGTATAAAAGTGGAGATAAAAGTGCTAGAGAAAAATTAATTCTTCATAATATAAGATTGGTATTTGATTATGTTAACAGTTTTGATAGTAAATATGATAAAAATGAATTAATAGAATTAGGCTTACTAGGGTTAGTATCAGCGGTTGATAGTTATGATTATACTAAAGGTTTTAAATTTTCTAGTTATGCTATTTCTTGTATAAAAAATGAGATATTGTCATTTATAAGAAGTGATTCTAAATTCAATAAAGAAAATAGTTATGATAAGACCATTATTCAGAAGTTAGATGAAGAAGAAGAAATATATTATAAAAATACTTTAGCATTAGCAAAAAATAATTGTGATATAGAAGAATTTATATTAAAGAAAGAAGAAAATAAAATAATAAGGAAAATTGTTAATAGTCTACCATCACGTGATAAAGAATTTATATCTTTATATTGTGGTTTTTATGATGGTATTTCTTATACCAATCAACAAATAGCAGATATTTATAATATGACCGTTTCTGGTGCATCTTTGCGAATAAGAATGATAGAAGCTATAATATATAAAGAATTATTAAAGCAAGGTCTATACGAGCATCAACCAAACTCTAAAAGAATTAAACAAAATATTGTTTCTAAATATCAAGAATTAGTTCCTAAAGGAAGAAGAAGAAAAACTATATATGATTATTTTCCTGGATATACTAAAGAACAAGTAAATAGTATAATTAATAAATTATCATATGTAGATCAACAATATATCTATTTAAGAAATGGTGAATATTTAGAAACTCCTAAACCAAAAAAAGAATGGAAACAAGAGTATAATAATACTTACTATGGTAGTATAATTCCTAAAATATTAAAGTTACTAAAAAAACAATATGGAATTTCAGAAGAATATAAGATGATAAAATCTAGGGCAAAAATTAAAAAAGATAATTAATTTCTTTTAATTAGTATTAAAAGATGTTATAATTATAAGGAAATAATTATGTTTAAGAATAACCGCTTAGATACATATTATGTTAAGGCGGATCATAGAAAGGAAACAAAAATGAAATACATATATATAGGAAAAATAGTTAATACTCATGGAATTAAAGGTGAACTAAGAATATTAAGTAAATTTAAATATAAAGATAAAGTATTTAAAATGAATATGAAAATATATATAGGAAATAATAAAATAGAAGAAGAAATTAATACTTATAGACAACATAAAAACTTTGATATGATAACATTATTAGGTTATAATAATATAAATGAAGTATTAAAATATAAAGGAGAAAATGTTTATATCTTAGAAAGTGATTTAAATTTAAATGATAATGAATACTTAGATGAAACAGTAGAAGGATTTGCCGCTATAATAAATGATAAAGTTGTAGGTAAAGTAATAAGAATAGAAAGATATAAAGTAAATCAAATAATTGTTGTAAACAATGGAGTAAAAGACTTCCTAATTCCATTTGTAAGTGATATAATATTAAATGTAGACTTAAAAAAGAAACAAATAATTATTAAAGATATAAAAGGATTAATAGATTAATTGAGGTATAAATAATGAAAATAGACATTTTAACACTATTTCCATCTATGTTTGAAGGATTCTTAAATGAATCAATAATAAAAAGAGCCATAGATAAAAAAATAGTAGAAATAAATATTCATAATATAAGAGATTACTCCCAAGATAAACACAAAAAAGTAGATGATTATCCATTTGGTGGTGGCGCTGGAATGGTACTAATGTGTGAACCGGTTTTTCTAGCAATAGAAGATGTAAAAACAGAAGATAGTATTGTTATTATGATGACCCCATCAGGTAAAACATTTAATGAAAATATTGCTTATGATTTAAGTACAAAAAAACATATAATATTACTATGTGGCCACTATGAAGGATTTGATGAAAGAATAAAAAGTATCGTAGATATGGAATTATCAATAGGAGATTATGTCTTGACTGGTGGAGAAATACCATCAATGGCAATCACTGATGCAGTTGTAAGATTAATCCCAGGTGCAATAAATAAAGAGTCATTAGTATCAGAATCATTTACAGATGATTTATTAGATTATCCTCAATATACAAGACCTGCTGACTTTAGAGGCATGAAAGTACCAGAAGTATTATTATCAGGTCATCATGAAAATATAAGGAAGTATCGTGAAAATCAAAGAAAAGAATTAACCTCTATTAGATTAAATAAAATAGAAAAGTAGGTGTGATATGGCAAATTTAAATTATTTTCTAGAAAAAAATAGTAAGACTAATGAGATAGTATATATGGAGTATGAAAAGTTAAATGGATATAAATTAACTCCTAAAACAGATATATATGATGGTATTAGAGTAAATAAAATAGTTTTTATAAATCCCTCATTAAGTGAAAAAGTAATTAAAAAGAAAATAAATATTAAAATTCAAAAATGGCTAGAATATTTAAAATTTTGTGATGAAGATCCATCCGGAGGAGACGAAGGAGTTCTAAGAGAATCATTAATGAAAGCTGAAAAATTAAGAGTGCAAATAATAAATAATTATGTTAAATATTTAGGTAATACTTATCAAAGTTTAACCCTAAAGAAAATTCAAATAATAATTAATGAATTTAGAATGAGATTATTCTCAAAACAATTAACTAAAAAACAAAATCTTTTCTATCTAGATGAAGAAGAGACAAAAGAAAGAACAGGGAGAAGGAGCAGATAACTTCTTTTTCTAACCTCTAAAATATATAATGTAGTAAGGTGATATCAAATGTCCAAAAAGAAAAAAAAGAAAATAAGACTAAAAAAAGTAAGAAAAAATCAGAAAAGAAATATAACCCAAAAATATCAAAAAATTAAAACAAGATATGAATTATTAAATATGTCATTTGATGATTTAGTAAATAATATAGATGAATGCAAACAAGAATTAGAAATAAAAACTAAGAAAAACTACAAAATGATAGCAATATTTTCTATTTTATTAGTATTAATAATAGGTTTTCTAATGATATTTATAAACTATCCATTTATTGAAATTCAGGGGAGTAAGAATATAACAATAGAATATAACACCAAATATACAGATAAAGGCGCTAAAGGAGTTAAATTATTTAAAAATATTACTAAAGATTTAATAACAGTAAGTAATGTAAATACTTCTAAAATAGGAGTTTATCAAGTTACTTATACTTATAAATATTTAGGAATAAATATCTCTAAAAAAAGAATAATTAAAGTAGTAGATACAAAGAAACCAACAATAACTTTAGAAGGAGAAAAAGAAGTAACAATATGTCCTAATGCTAAATATGAAGAACAAGGCTATACTGCAATAGATGAATATGATGGTGATTTAACAGATAAAGTATTAAGAGTAGAATTTGATGATTATATTGACTATATAATTACAGATAGTTCAAATAATAAAGATGAAGTAAAAAGAAAGATAATTAAGAAAGATACCACTAAACCAGAATTAACATTAATAGGAAGTAGTATTATATATATAACAAAGGATACAAAGTATAATGAGCCTGGCTATAGCGCTAATGATAATTGTGATGGTGATTTAACTAATAATGTAGAAACATCTAATAATATAGATACAAATAAAGTAGGAACGTATAAAGTTAATTACAAAGTGAAAGATTCTAGTAATAACGAAGTATCAATCTCTAGGACAGTAAAAGTAGTTGCAACAGATCCTAGTAGTTCTAAAGGAGTAATATATTTAACATTTGATGATGGTCCTAGTAATAGTATTACTCCAAAATTATTAGATATCTTAAAAGAAGAAGGAGTTCATGCAACTTTCTTTGTAATAGGAACATCAAATTCATTTGATAAAATGCTAAAAAGAGAATATCAAGAAGGACACTCTATAGCACTACACAGTTATACTCATCAATATGATATTGTATATAGATCAAAAGATGCTTATTTTAATGATTTAGACCAAATTAGAAATAAAGTATATAATACAATTGGAATATATTCAAATATTATAAGATTTCCGGGAGGAAGTAGTAATACTATAAGTAAAAAATATTGTCAAGGTATAATGAGTGAAATCTCTAAAGAAACAGAAAGTAGAGGATATCATTATTTTGATTGGAATGTCTCTTCAGGTGATGCTGGTGGAGTTCATAGTAGTGATGAAGTATATCAAAATGTAATAAAGGGATTAAGTCATAACAGAAGTAATGTGGTATTAATGCATGATTTTGAAAACAATTATTACACATTAAATGCTATTAGAGATATAATCAAAT
This sequence comes from uncultured Bacilli bacterium, assembly GCA_934148535.1. Lineage (GTDB taxonomy): Bacteria > Bacillota_I > Bacilli_A > RF39 > UBA660 > RUG11198. Next base: position 7,145 of record CAKPDF010000019.1, on the reverse strand, counting down.
ATGGAAAAGAAAATGGCTATACTTTCTCTAGTATTACTATGGATACTCCAGTGGTACATCATCCTATTGCAAATTAATAATTGCTATATTTTTAAATAACTATTGACAAAAGTTAACAAATGTGTTAATATATACGTCACCTAATGAAAGAGGGGAGAAGTATTATGAAAAAGAAAAATAAAGATTGGCTTGATGATATTATAAATGATAATGAGCTAGATCAAGATACTACTCAATCAAAAAAAGAAGAAGAAGATACAGATGACATATTTGTAATATTAGAACGCCAAAAAGAGGAAAAGAAAAAAGCAAAAACTAAATCTAATGTTGAGGAATCTAAAGAACAAGCATTACCTAAAATAAATGAAAATGAGGAACCTATTGCTGAAGAATTAAAAGAAAGTAAAACTGAAACTAATACATCACAACCAAAAAATAAAATTTCTAATTTAAAACTTGGAGCCAGAATAATATCACTTATTACAGCAGGTAGTATTGTATTAGTTGGTGGTTATAGCATTTATAGACTTATTATTAAATCTAAAGCTGTTTCAGAACAAAGTGCTTATTACGAAGTAGATAATGCTGAAGGAACTAACACTTTAGAAGAAAGTCGCTATACACTAGAAAAGGTAGAAAATTGTATTAAATTATCAAATACTTTAGAAAAATTATATCAAAAATATAAAAATGATTTTGACAATTTAAATATTGGAGAAGTATCAATAATAGATGGAAATATTGCAGAATTTACTGAATCAGAATATAATGAATTATTAACATCTATAGACAAATTAGAAAAATCAAAAGATATGAGTAATAATGATAGAATGCAGTTAATATATAAAATAGTAGGCAGTTCTTCAAAATTGAATGCATATTTAGCGTATTATGCGTATGATGATATAAAGGATACAATTTTAACTAATTATCATAATGATGTTACGATTGCAAATGGTGATAGTTATGAAATGATATCTGTAAATTATGACTATGAATCAAATACACTTGTTATATCAAGAGGTGACAATAATGGTACAGAGGCATCATATAGTATAGGAACTACTGGATTATTAAATAATCAATTAATAGAAATGTTAAAAACTTGTGAGGGTAATATAATTAGTGTCAATAACTTTGTTAATTCTGAAAATACAACTATTAGTGATAATACAATCACTAGAAATAGTGAAGGTAATTTAACTATATCTTGGAATGAAGAAAGAAACAAAGAATTAAAAAAATTTATTAAAACGACACAAACACAATTAGAATCTAAACCCCTAATAATAAATGGGGCATTAAAATATAGCATACCAATATTTTTTGAAAAAAATAATACAGAAAATGCTCAAAATCAAGAACAAACATTAGCATATTCAGTATATGCTAGAAAAAGAACAATGTAATTTATTTGCATTGTTTTTACTTGGAAAGGAATGAATATATGAAACCATTAATAGGAATAGTAGGAAAACCATATAAAGGGGAACGTTGGAATTATATTCAACAAGTAGATGAGATAAGAGAAGTATTAGTTAAAAATGGGGCTAATGTAATAGGAATAATTCCTAATTCTAAGTCTATAGAACAAAACTATGAAATATATCCATATTATGAAAATTATGATTTAACTGATACAAAAGATTTAGAAAAGATAATAGATTTATGTGATGGAATAATATTACAGGGTGGAGGAGTAATTTGTAATTATGAGCAGTTTATAGCGGATTATTGTATAAAAGTAGATAAACCAATATTAGGAATATGTTGTGGCATGTTAAATTTATCAATACCTACTGGTGGCAAGGTAGATTATAGTGATAAAGAATATATGCAAAAACATCGTTTGGATCTTAAGAATATGTATAAACATAAAATTAAAATAAATAAAAATTCATTGCTATATAAGATAATAGGAAAAGAAGAAATAATTACTAATTCTATTCACTCAGGAAAATTGATAGAAACGGGAAAATATGATATAGTAGCAACTTCAGAAGATGGCTTAACGGAGGCAATAGAATATAAAAATAAAAAATTCAATTTAGGTATTCAATGGCATCCAGAATTAATGTATAAATTCGATAAAGATCAAGAGAAGATATTTAAGTATTTTATAGATACTCTTAAATAAGTTTATGTAATTATTCATTATCTCCTAATTAGTTCTTGATAATTGATAGTCATATAATATAGTGGAGGTGAAATATGAAATTCCTTATAGATTTTATAAATCAATATGGGACAACCTTACTATATACAGTATTGATGGCAGTGATAAGTTATATTGGATTAAAAGCAAAAAAATTAAGTGAAGAATATATAAAAGATAAAACTAAAAAAGAGGTTATTAAGACTGTATGTGAAGCAGTTAATCAACTATATGAAAGTCTAACGGGAGAAGAAAAATTATCTAAAACGATAGAAAATTCTAAGCAAATATTAAGTGATAAGGGAATTGAAATTAACGATCTAGAACTTAGGATGTATATAGAAAGTGTTATTGGATGTTTCAAAAAAGAGACTATGACGAAGCAATAGTCTCTTTTTCTAGCAATTATTTTTAACTTTAGGGAATAATTTTTCTAATTCTTGATATGCTAATAATATGTTATTGGAAGTTTCTTGTTCAATATTTAATATTATTCTTTTCTTTTCCTCCCAGCTCTTTTTCTTTTTTATTTCATAAAATGATGGTTTAATACTATCTAAATATTCTTTTTCAAGAATAATCTTTTTCTTTTTAATCTCTAATAATTTTATTTTACTAATTTTACTATCATAATCAAATTTGTTCATTTGTTTTCCTCCTTATACATTAGAAAAATCTAAGTTATATTTTATTTTTTTATTATATTATAATTTTTATAGGTGGTGTTGTTATGAAATTTGTACCAAAAAGCACTAAATGCAAAAATCCTAGTGTATATAAAACATTATATTTAAAAGAAGAATTGGTTAAGGAAGTAGAAAAAATTGCAAAAGAAAATGATACTTCTTTTAATAATGTAATTGTTAGCATGATTGAAACTTGTTTAAAAATGAAATAACAAGTTATTTTTTTCCGTTGCTATATTATGATAAATTAATTATAAAAAAAAATCTTATTTTTTTCGTATTTTCGTTGTATGGCTTATTAAAAGATTAAAAGTTATATTGTAGTTAACTTTTTTGCCTAATAAAATATATTTCTATGATAAATAACAGTAAAAAATACAGTTATATAGATTTAATAATTTTTAATAACTAATGATATGTTATTTCTTTTCTTTTTTCTTTTAATGGTGTATAATACTTATAGAAATAGGTGATTTTATGGCAATAAAAGATAATATGAGAAAACTAGAGAAATTAGATAGTCCTATAGATATAGGAGATTTTATAATAGACTTTGGTAATGTTAATAAAAAAAAGGTAGTATTTATGGGGACTCCCCAATTTGCGGTACCAATACTAGAAATGTTAATAGAAAATTATGATGTAGTTTTAGTAGTATGTCAACCAGACAAGGAAAAAGATAGAAAAGGTAAAATAATTATTCCTCCAGTAAAACAATTAGCACTTGATAATGATATAGAGGTGTTTCAACCATTAAAAATTAGAGATGATTATAAAAGAGTATTGGATGCTAATCCAGATATTATAATCACTTGTGCATATGGGCAAATAATACCTAAAAAATTACTAGAATATCCCAAATATGGTTGCATAAATGTTCATGGGTCATTGCTTCCTAAATATAGGGGAGGAGCACCAATTCATTGGGCATTAATAAATGGTGAAAAGGAAACAGGAATAACTATTATGTATATGAGTGAAAAAATGGATGCTGGTGACATAATAAGTCAAGAGAGTATTAAGATTACAGATGATACAATACTAGATACTTTATTTAATGATATGTCTTTATTAGGAGCAAAACTTTTAAAAGAGACATTACCTAATATAATTAATGATACTGTTAATAGAATTAAACAAGATGAAAATAAAGTAACATTTGGTTTTAATATAAATAAACAAGATGAAATAATAGATTTTTCTAAAAATGTAGAAGATGTATTTAATCTAATAAGAGGTCTTAATTCAAATCCGGGAGCATACACATACTATAATAATAAGAGAATGAAGATATATAGGGTAGAAAAGATAGAAGATAATAATCTAAAGGATAAATCTTATGGAAAAATAGTTAAATTAGATAAAGATTCTTTCTATATAGAATGTAATGGTGGTTATATTAGGGTTTTAGAACTTGCTTTAGAAGGAAAAAAGAAATGTTTAACTAGAGATTTTTTAAATGGGGTTAATAAAAAAGAATTAATAGGAAGTGTATTGAAAAATGAAAAAGAATAATAGTAATGAAGAACAAAAAATATCTTTTAGAGAAAAGATGAAAGATAAAAAGTATAGTGCTAAAGTACAATTGATCGGATATGGAATATTTATATTAATAATAATTGTATATGCAAATGTTTCTAGTAAAAATTATAATTATAATAATAAAAACACAATAGAAAATTCTAAAAATAATCCTAATATTACTAGTAATGTAGAAGAAAAAAGTTTATTAGAGACTATAAAAGATAATTATAATTATGATATAGATGTAACTATAATTAATAATGATGATACTACTAGTAATTATAAATATACTGGTTTTTCTACAGGAGATGTAATACAGATAAATACAAATGATAAGGTTTATTATGGAAAGAGTAATGAATATTATGAGTTAGTTGATAATAATTATACATTAGTAAGTGATGATACTATATATAGTATAGATAAAAAATATATTACTTTAGATGATATATTAAATTATATTAAAAAGTCTACTTTAGATCATACAACTAATTATAGTACAGGTAGAACTACCAGCACTTATTATTTATATTTAAAAAATATATTACCTAATTATATGGAAGCTAATTATGTAGAAATAGATGTAGAAGAAACTGAGGATACTTTGACTATTAATATAGATTATACTAATTTAATGAAGTATAAGGATAAAAATATTAAATCTTATAAGGTAAAATTAATATATAACAATATTGGTAAAGTAGATAATGTTGATATAAATACTAATACTAGTATTGTAGAATAAATATAGAAAGTAAAATTTCTATATTTTTTTCATATAATTTAATGGTGATAATAATATGGAAAGAGTTACTAAAAAAATAGTCATTGATCCTAAAGGTGGGGGAGAAGATATAGGAAATGTTGGTAATGGAATAACGGAGAAGGATTTTAATTTAGAGATAAGTAAATATATTTTATCAAGATTAGGTGATCTTGGTATAGAAGCATCTATTACTAGAGATAGTGATATAACATTAGATAATGATGAAAGAATAAATAAGATTAAAGGGTTTTATGGAACTGGTAATGATGTAATAGTAATATCAAATGCTTTAACTTCAAATGATGAGGGAACAGAGATAGTGTATGCTTTAAGAAATTCAAGTGGTTTATCTGAAAATATATCTAGTGAATTAAAAAAAGTTGGTATTCCAATAAATAAATATTATCAAAGGAGATTGCCAACTGATACTAGTAAAGATTATAATCAAATAATAAGAGATACTAAAAATAATCAAACTATTATTATATATTATGGAAATGTTGATAGTGATACGGATTCTAAGTATTTAAAAAATAATTTAGAAGAATTAGGCGAGGCTGTAGTAATAGGACTTACTAATTATTTAAATGTTAATTATGTTCCAAAAGAATCTGGAAATTATTATAAAGTACAAAAAGGTGATAGTCTATATTCTATAGCAAAAAAATACAATACATCAGTATCAGAATTAGTTAGTTTAAATAAGTTATCATCTACAAATCTAAAAATAGGTCAAATTTTAAAAGTTCCTACTATAGAAGAAAATAATAATAATAGTAATATATCATCTAATACTTATATAGTAAAAAAGGGAGATAGTTTATATAGTATTGCTAAAGAATATAATACTACAGTAGATAATATAAAAAAATTAAACAATCTAACTAGTAATTTGTTAAGTATTGGTCAAATATTAAAAATGCCTAGTACAATTAAAGAAGATACTATAACTTATACAGTTAAATCAGGAGATAGTCTATATTCTATAGCAAGAAAGTATAATACTACAGTAGATAATATAAAGAAATTAAATAATCTAACTAGTAATTTATTGAGTATTGGTCAAGTATTAAAAATTCCAAATAATGAAGAAAATTATATTACATATACAGTTAAATCAGGAGATAGTCTATATTCTATAGCAAGAAAGTATAATACTACAGTAGATAATATAAAGAAATTAAATAATTTAACTAGTAACTTATTAAGTATTAATCAAGTATTAAAAATACCAGCCACAAATAATTAAAACTTATTTATATATAGTAAAAATATAATAATTGTGATAGAATTAATGCATGGAGGTAATTGCAGTGATAGGAGAGTATACATTAAAGATATTATGTGATAAATATAATATATCATCAGATAAAATAGTAAATAAAAATAATAATATATTAACCCAAGGAGAATATGTAGATATTGATAAAACATTAGATTATCTAATAAATAAGTTAAATATAAGTGCAAGTAATATAGAAAAGTGTCCTAGTATTTTATACAAAAATGTTGCTGAAATAGAGAAGAATGTATCTTTTTTAAAACAACAAAAGATATCTTTTTCGTCTATAGAAAATTGTTTACATGTTTTAAGTACTAACTCAGAAGATCTAGTAGAGACATATAAATATATAGAAGAAAATTATGGAGTGTCAGCATTAAATAAAAACACATCGGCATTATCCTGTAATAAAGAGTTAATAATCGAAGTAGAAAGATTAAATTTAAATAAAGATTGGAATTTAACAATAGCAAATTCAATTGGATTTGGTTATACAACTATAGAGAATGTTAAAGCAATGATAAATAGCGTTGAATATAAAGAATATCCAGAATTATTTACTTCAACAACATTAGCCAAATCAGATATAGAGAAAATTCAGGCAATAATAAATAGTGAAGAGTTTAAAGAACATCGAGAATTATTTACTTCGACGACATTAGCCAAATCAAATGTAGAAAAAATAAGAGAAATGTTAAATAGTGAAGAATTTAAAAAATATCCAAAATTATT
>CAKPDF010000018.1 GCA_934148535.1 uncultured Bacilli bacterium | reverse complement strand
AAACGTCCGAAATATGGACGTTTCTTATACATTTCAAATTTACTTTGTGAAACTGGATTTTACTTTTTCATTTCACGTTATTTTTATATCGCCCCAAGCAAAAGAAAAAGAAGGGGCGTACCTTCTATAAATAAAATTATGGTTTTAAACTTTTCTTCTTCACAATTATTTTTTTTGCATTTGTCTCTCTATTAAGAATACTAGTACACTGCCTACAAAAAGAAAAATAAGTTACACCATTTTCTTCACCATCAATAGAAACCTGCTGTCCTTCCATTATTCTATTACCGTCATCATCAATCCTTATATTAAATATTCTTTTTCTACCACATGAACAAGTTCTTTCTATCTCAATCTTATCATCTGCCCATTCCATAAGAGTTTTGCTACCCTCAAACATATTATTTTGAAAATCAGTTAAAAGCCCATAACAATATACATCTATACCCAAAATATCAACTATAGACGCTAATTGTATAACTTGATTTTTATTTAAAAATTGAGCCTCATCTACTACAATACAACTAATTATGTTGCCTCTAATATAATTAGCAATAGCCATATAAATATCCATATCATCACTAATTAATATATCAACTTTAGCACTACCACCATCTCTACTAGAAATATAATTATCTGCTTTACTATCCTTAAGTGGTTTCATAAGTACAGGATAAAAGCCATCTTCTTTTTTACTATGCAAAAGTTTAATTATATCCCTAGTTTTTCCACTTTCCATTGGTCCATAATAAAATACCAACTTATTAAAATTATTATTACTACTACCATTAACTATTCTTCTATTATCCATATCTATTACCTCTCTTTAGCTCTTGGATGAGCAAAATCATATACCTTTTTAATTTGAGCATTACTAACATGAGTATAAATACTAGTTGTATTTAAAGAACTATGCCCTAAAAGTTCCTGTACCGAAACCAAATCAGCACCTGCATTTAACATATCAGTAGCAAAAGTATGTCTTAAAGTATGTGGTGACACATGATAATCTAAAGAGCATTTAAACACAATATCATCTATTATATTTCTAACAGACCTAGTAGATAATCTGCCACCATTTTTATTTAAAAATAGAAAATCACTATCACCATGAATAAGTAATTTCTTCCTACCAGAAGATAAATACATATTTAAAATATCTTCACAAAAACTACCATATATAACTATTCTCTCTTTACTACCCTTACCTAATATCTTAATAGTATTATCATAAAAATTAATATTACTAATTTTTATAGAAACTAATTCACTAACTCTCACCCCTGTAGCGTAAAGCATTTCTAAAATAAGTCTATTTCTTTGACCTAATGAACTATTCAAATCACTAACTTTAAACATTTTTTCTAAATCATTATCATCTACATATTTAGGCAGACTAGCCTCCTTCTTAGGATTGCTAACATCTTTAAAATAATTAACTGAAATTTTATTTTCTCTAACTAAATACTTATACATACTCCTAACTGCAGATAGTTTTCTAGAAATAGTATTTCTATTATATTTCTTATTATACAAATATTCTAAATATTTATTAACGTCATTCTTATTAATATCAATTATTTTAGAAACCACATTATAATATTCTTTTAAATCATACTCATAACTATCTAAAGTATAATTTGAATCTTTTTTTATTACTTGTAAATATTCAATAAAATCATTTATTTCCTTCATTAATATTACCCCTATTTAAATTAACTCCTTCTAATTTTTTAACTTTTCTAACTTTTCCAAAAAGTTCCTCATGACCGTAGTGATTATATATTTCATCCCAATCAGGAGAATCACCACCATTAAATAAATAATCTAAATAAGGATCATTTGTAAAATATTCATAATCTGAGGAATCAATAGTATTTTTATAGGTTACTCTAGAACTAAGTCCTAATCTTTTTAATTCAAAATAAGCTCCTCTAATTTTTCTATAATTCTTATCTTGAAAATAAATACGACAACAATCTCTAATTTCACTAGCCAAAGAAAGATATTCAGAACTTTTACCATTAACAAATCTAACTGGAGATTTGGTTCTAAAATATTTAGGGTTATTAATTAAATAATCATTATAACAACTAATAACTTTAGAAAAATCATATAAATCACTAGAATATATTACTTCATATTTAGCTTTTTTACCCCCTATTCTTTCAATATATGCATCAATAATATCTAATCTCTCTTCTTTTGGTAAGCGAAAATTTATATTGGAAACCATATCTTGTATATCATCAAATCTACTTGTAAATTGATCTAATTCTTCCAATCTAAAAGAACCATTATACATAAAAGCATAATCTTCTCCACCCATAAAAGGAACAAACATTAATTTATAACCTCTACAATTATTTTTAATGTCTTTACTCATACTACATCACCAAACTAATAATAATATAACTAGATTTAAAAATCAATAAAGTTAACAAAAAAAGAAATAGATTTTCTTTATCTATTTCATAGATTTTTCTATTTCTTCTATTTCTTTTATGGATTTACCTGATATATCACTTATATCTTGATGAGACATTTTCTTCTTCAACATAGCTTTAATAACTTCTATCGTTTTAGTTTCCTTCCCTTTTTCTAATCCTATCTCCATTCCTTGCTCTAAACCTTGTTCTAGGCCTTGCTCTAACCCCTGTTCTAAACCTTGTTCTAAACCTTCTTGAATGGCATCTTCCTTCATATTTTCTGCTATTAATTTATCAAACTTCTCTTTTTGCCACTTATGTAATATAAAATTATCTTCATTCATTTCAATCACACTCCACATAAAATCATTAAGTTCATCATTTGATAAAATAGTTTCTAATACATTATATAACTCTATATAATTTTTAGATGTTAATGCTACTAAAAATACTTCATCAAACCTTAACTTCCTAGATTCATTATACCAAAGTTCTCTATATCTATCAAGATTTTTTAATAGAATTTTGAAATTAGGAAAAGCATCTTCATTATTATCAGAATAACGTAATTCTATCTTCCTTTCTGGTAATATTTCTTTTTTACTTTCATCACTATTTATATTTACCTGATAAAATTCTTTTGTTTGCATCTCTTTATAATTAGTATTAACTTCTAATTTTAATGTTATTAATTTTGCCATATAAACAGTATTTCTTTCTTTAACATATTTATATTTTTTTCTATTCATTTCTACATCAATTACTATATCATCACCTATTCTTAAATAAAAATCAACTTCTCTTGCTTGTTCTTTAGCAGTACTTTTAATTAACTCTTTATCTAAAAATGCTAATTTATCTTTATCAGTAATATTTTCTAAATGAGTAGTTTCTATTATAAACTTTCTAAATATTTTTTGATTTTTAGCAGCTATATTCTTAAGTGCATAATCAAATGTTAATGGAATAAACTCTAACTCTTCGCTTTCATTTATTTTTTTATCTAATTCTTTTAAATATTCTTTTGTTATTTTATTCATATATTACCTCTTTCTAAAAAGATTATTCAATCGCTAGCACATGATTATCTTTCTTTTAATAAATATAAAAAATGCATCTTTTACAAATTAACCATAACATATTTTAAAATACTATTCAAATCGCCATTTTTTAAAATTCATTAATAAAGTCTTACAGATTTTTAAAATTGCTTAATATAATATTTAAAATCTAAATACTAGAATTGACTTATTTTTTAAAATCTCTAAATCTAGTAATATCATTTTTTAAAATTATATAAAATTAAACTTTTTTTCAAATTATAATAACAAAAAAAAAGAATAGATTTCTCTATTCCTATTTTCTAGATACATATTTACCATCTTTAGTAGATACAATTATTTCTTCACCTTCATCAATAAATAAAGGAACTTTAACTAACATACCAGTTTCAACATAAGCATCCTTAGTTGCATTTGTAGCAGTATTTCCCTTAATAGCAGGTTCAGTATTAGTAATTTTATAATCAATCTTTTCTGGTAATTCAATTCCTAATAATTCATTCTCAAAGAAGATAAGAGTTATTTCTAATCCTTCTTTTAAATACTTAATTTCATTCTCAATTTGATTTTTATCAACATCAACTTGTTCATATGTTTCCATATTCATAAAACTATAAACATCACCAGTAGAATACAAGTATTGCATCTTAGATTTACTAACATGTGCTGTAGGAACCTTAGTACCAGCATTAAATGAATATTCTGCAATAGAACCAGTTCTCAAATTCTTAAGTTTAGCCTTTACTATAGCAGCACCTTTACCAGGTTTTACATGTTCTGAAGATAAAACTTGATATAAATTACCATCATATTCAATAGTAAGACCATTCTTAAAATCATTAACATTAATCATTATTGCACTCCCTTTCTAATTATTTGCTTTCTTTATGTAAAGTAGTTTTACGACATTTAGAACAATACTTATTTAAATTTAAACGATCAGTAGTATTCTTCTTATTTTTACTAACTCTGTAATTAGCGTTTTTACATTCGCTACAAGTTAAAGTTACTAATTCTCTATTTTCAGTCTTTTTAGCCATAATATTCCCTCCTTAAAAACATAAGTCTAATGTATTATAACACATTATTTATAAATTTCAAAGTATTTATTTACAATTTTTGAAGATATTCTTCTATTAATACCAGAAGTTACAGTAGCATCAGCAATAGCAACATCAGGACTAACAACAACAATACTCATCTTTGGATTATCGTAAGGAGCATATCCAACAAAACTAGTAGATATAGTTTCAGTATCAACTTTACCATCTGAATCAGTATCAATAAAACTCTGACTAGTACCAGTTTTACCAGCACCTATATCATTGTAATCTCCCATATATCCATAACCTAAACCATAACTAACAACTGCCCTAAATCCTTCATGTACTCTATCAATATATTTACTATCAACATCAACTCTTCCCAATTCTTTAGCCTCACTAGAATAAACTTTTTCACCAAATTTTTCTTCTTTATCCTTACTAGGCTTATATACTTCCTTAAGTAAAAATGGTTGATATCTAACCCCTCCATTAGCAAGAGTATTAATATATTGTGATATTTGAATAGGAGTATAAGTATCATATTGACCTATTGAAAAATCTAACAAATGACCTGGCATCTTAGATTTACCAGAATATCCCAAACTTTCATTAGGTAAATCAATATCAGTTTTAACACCTAAACCAAACGAAGAATACATATCCCTATACTTAGTAAAAGCATCTTCATTAATAGAAAGTGGACCATCATATACATAATTCCCCCCTCCTACTTTAATAGCAATCTTATACTGATATACATTTGATGAATATGCTAAAGCATTAATATCATTAATATATCCTAAAGTTCTCCAAGAACATTTCAAAGGAGTTGCCTTTATCTTTATACACTCATCAGTTTCATAACTTCCAATATCTATAGCGCCATATTTATAACCTACTAACATAGAAGCTCCCTTAACGATAGAACCAGGAGTAACAGAAGTAGTTACAATACCAGGAGTATAATCTACAACCTTATAAGCACCATCATCACCTTTAACCACTCTTTTTCCTGCCATAGCAAGAATAGAACCATCAACAGGACTACTAACAACCGCAAAAGAATGATCATAATAAGTGGTATTAGGTTCATATTTAGTAGTAAGAACTTCTTCACTTAATACTTCCTCTAAATACTTTTGAATATCAATATCAATAGATAATACAATATCATCTCCTCTTTCACCTTCAGAAATAAGCTCATAAGTATTATCACTTTTAACCCTATATTTAGCCTTAGTACCCCTTAAATAATTTTCATATTGATATTCCAAATAACTAATACCAACTCTATCATCTAAACTATATCCATTTTTTAAATAATAATCAGCAAGTTCAGAAGGAATACCCTGAGTAGAACTAGAAACATTACCTAAAATAGATTTAAAAACATCTCCATATAAATATACTCTATCCCAATCAAGTTTAGTATTAACCCCTGATAAAGTATCAATATTCTCACTAATTAAAGCATATTCACTATCAGTAACATTAACATTTTTAATAACCTTTTCAGCATAAGAATATCCTTTATTCATTAAATAATAAATGTAACTAGCCTCTTTATCATCTTCATCGTATATAGCCAAATCTTCATCAGTAATTCTTTCAAATATCATATCTTCTATATCATCATCATCTAATTTACGAAGTTTATATTCTTCCCATTCCTTATCTGTAATCTTATTTTTTCCTTCTTTTTTATGATTAATATACCAAAAGTTCTTTAAAATCTTATCACTAAGTTTACTATAATCAACATCAATCATCTTACCAACTTCATAAGCAATTTCAACTTCTTTTTCAGTAGTAACATTACTCTCTTTTTTATAATAAATAGTTTTAACAGCTTCATTATCTACAAGTAATTTATAATTTCTATCATATATTCTTCCTCTAGGAGCTGTACCACTTTCCACAGTCTTCTCTGTAGCAGAAACTAGTTTTTCTTGATACATTTCCTTATCTAACACTTGTAATTGAAACAATCTAGCACCTATACCACAAAATAGTAAAATAGTTATAATAATAATAAATGCATAACGTTTTTCAATCATATCCAATAATTTCTTATCATCTTTCTTTTTTCTCTGATTTAAAGAAATATATTCATCTCTCTTTACAACCTTCTTAACCTTTCTTTTTTTATTAAGGGGTTTATGAGATTTAAGTAAATTATTATTATTCTTTAATTTAACTTTTTTTCTCTTCTTATTAAGTTTATTACTACGAAATAAATTACTAGAACCATTTAAGTTAATTTTTTTCATCTCACATCCTCCTTTTTAATAACCAATATATATTATAGCAAATATCTATCTAAATTAAAACAATAAATATATATTTTTTACATATTTAAAGTTATTAATACATAATATTTATTGGTGATATAAATGAATATATATTTAATAAGTGAATATGTAAAAAGACTAACTAAAGAAGATATAATAAAATTTTCTAAATCCCAAGGAGTTACATTAGAAAATAGAGAATTAGATATTATCTATGAATACATAAAAAAATATTATAAAACCTTTATATATGGTAACCCTAGACCAATATTAGATGACATTAAAACTAAAGTAAAACCACTTACTTATAACAAAATAGAAACATTATACAAAGAATTTAAAGATAAAGTATAAAGAAGTATTACTTACTATAATACTTCCTTACATCATCCTTTAAATTAGGATTGAATTCTTTATTTCTAATCATCTCTATTTCAAATTTATATGGAGGATAAATTTTTTCTTTAGCATCATCATCTACACCCAAATATGGAGTTTCCAATATTTTAGGAATACCATCTAATCTATCATTATAAATAACTTTAATTAAATTATCATATCCTATAGTACCAAAACCAATATTTTCATGCCTATCTTTATGAGAATTAATAATATTTTTACTATCATTAATATGCAAACATTTCAAATATTTTAGACCTATAACATTATCAAATTCATCTAATAAACTATCTATATTACTAACATCATATCCAGCATCATTAACATGACAAGTATCCAAACATACACCTATTCTTTTTTTATTTTTAATACCGTCTATTATTTTTCTTATTTCTTGAAAATTTCTTCCTACTTCAGTACCTTTTCCAGCCATAGTTTCTAAACATATACATACATTATAATCATTATCTAAGATAAGATTTAATCCTGCAATAATATTATGAATAGCAGCATCTATTGATAATCCTACAGCACTACCTGGATGTAATACCATATTAACAATACCTAATTTTTCACATCTTTCTACTTCTTGTTTTAAGAAATTAACACTAAAATCAAAATTTTTCTCATTACAAAGATTTATAATATATGGAGCATGTACTACTACACTCTCTAATGCTATATTATTCTCTTTCATAAGTAAATATGCCTTATATGTAAGACTATCATCTAATGCTACCCTATTAGTATTCTGAGGAGCACCCGTATAAAACATAAATGTATTAGCTCCATAACTAATTGCTTCTTCTACACTACCTAACAACTGAGTATCTTTCTTAAAAGATACATGACTACCTATAATTAAATTCATCTGTATAACCTACCTTCATTTATATATTTTATCAAAAAAATCAAAAGAAATCACAAAAATAATTTCTAATTAAAATTCTTATCCTACTTCAATTGCATTTCAATACTACCTTTATTATCTTTATATTTTATAGTAGCATAACTTCCATTTATTAAAGTCATACTTGGTTTAGTATGTCCTATATCAACATCCATTATATAAGGAATATCTCCTAAAACCATCTCTATAGCATCTTTATAATTAATAAATTCATTATTTTCAATTAATACTCTTCCAAATATAAAACACTTACAATTTTTAAACCAACCAGTATATTTCATATGAAATAATGTTCTATATAATTGTATTGAAGACATAGAATATATATCAAAATACCATATAAATCCATCATCATAATATTTCTTAATAAATTCATCTGTATAATCAAAGTAACTACCAACAATATCGTTTAAAGCATCTATACACCCTCCTATTAATCTACCACTTATATTAATATTGTTTTTATTACTAATCCATTTAACATTATGATTAAGATTATAACTACCACTTACATCTCTGTCACTACCAAAACTCTCGTATTTAGAATAACTATTTTGTGTTTTTATAATACCTTTAAGTAAATCTATATTATATTTTAATGAAGAATACAATACATCCATATCAAAACTACCTGCATTAGATCCATATATAGTAGCAATATCACATTTACAAGTAATTAAATAAAGTAAACTACTAGGATCAGAATAACCTTCTACCCATTTGGGATTATTAATAATATTAGTAGTATCAATATAAGGTAACATATCAATAAGTATTTCACCTCCACTAGCACTTAAAATCATATCAATATTATTATCACTTATTAACCTATTAAATTCCATTGCTCTATTATAACCACTATTACTAGCAACTCCACTTTTCATAACATTATTATCTTCTACTACTTTAAAATATTTTTCTATATTACTTCTAGATTTTATATAAGAATCTTTTTTATCTAATACTCCCATACTTACAGCGCTAACACCAATACAACTATCACTATTTAAAAATTTTGGATATATCATAACTACCTCCCATATATATTTTAAATTATATACTATTATCTAATTTAATACAATATCTTTATACAAAGATTATATAACCCATATTATATTAACTTAAAAATTATTCTCTATTGTTACATTTTTAAATTTTTTAACTTAAGTTTATAACTATTTATGTATTGTATACAAATAAAAAAAGACTAGGAATAAATCCTAGAATTTAATATTATTAATTATATCTTTAGAATAAGTACCACTATCAAATATACAAACACTACTACCATCTTTTAAAATAGCATCTATTCTCATATCACTAGTACCTATCATAAAATCAACATGAGTCTTAGAATCATTAACGCCATGTTTAAGCAATTCCTCATCACTCATATCAAGTCCTCCCTTAATACATTCAGGAAAACCTGCTCCTAAAGCAATATGACAAGAAGCATTTTCATCTATTAAAGTAGTTTTAAATATAGTATTCATTCTTGATATTAAAGAATCATCACAAACTAATGCACACTCTCCTAAATAACAAGAATTACTATCATTAGTTATAATTCCCTCTAATATATCTTTCCCTCTTTTAGCGCCTACTTCTATTACCTTACCTTCATTAAATCTAACATAAAATTCATCTACTATTCCCCCATTATACATTAAAGGTTTACTAGAATAAACAATTCCCTCAGTCTTATTATATACTGGACTAGTAAATACCTCATAACTAGGAAGATTAGCCATAATACCATTATCAAGTGCTGATTCATATATATAATCATTAGGTAATGTAACCCATAAATCAGTTCCTAATGAATTAGTATAATGTAATTTATCTATATTAAGCCTTGTTAAATAATTAGCAATTTTACTATTTTTATTAATAACTTCATTCCAAGATTCTACCACATTATCTTTATCTATCATACACATATGAAATATATCATTTTTTAATTTTTCATAAGAATTTGTATCATTAGGATATATACTAGATGCCCAACACTCTCCAGGATATGCTACTATAGCCCAAGGGATTTCGCATTTATTTTGCATACTCCTATATATTGGCTTAGTACTTTGTCTTACCTTAGCACTTCTAGCTATCTTTTTAGCATCTATATCATCCATAAGTCCTGGATATTCAGTTTCAAACATTAAAAAGTTAGCTCCTTTTTTAGCATATTCATCCCACATATATTTATTAAAATAAGGATGATTATCAATCTCATCAATGCTAATAGATGATAATATTTCATGTTCTTTTTTAGGATCTAATACTTCTTCATAAATATCATTTATTCCCATATCATTAAGTCTACTCTTTAGTATTTCTATAAAAGGACTAATCTCACAGCAGTAAGATAAAAATATACTTTTTCTTTTACTATCAATACAAATATTACTAATTAAATCAACATATTTATAATCTCTATTATCCATATTATTCTCCACTTTCTATATAATCACAATCTATACATTTAATACCATCTTTACTACTAACTAGTAATCCCCCACACTTCTCACACAATCTACCTATAGGTTTATCCC
Organism: uncultured Bacilli bacterium; assembly: GCA_934148535.1. Lineage (GTDB taxonomy): Bacteria > Bacillota_I > Bacilli_A > RF39 > UBA660 > RUG11198. Next base: position 16,509 of record CAKPDF010000018.1, on the reverse strand, counting down.
AAGAAGCAACCTTACATTTAGGATAATTATTACAGCCATAGAATATTTTACCTCTCTTAGTAGTCTTTTCTACAATCTTACCTCCACACTTAGGACAATCCATTATTTCTACTACTTCTTTCTTTTCTTCATTATCCTTAATGTACTTACATTCTGGATAATTAGAACACGCTACAAACTTACCATATCTACTTTGCTTAATAACTAAAGGACTTCCACATTTAGGACACATTTCTCCTGTTAAAGTAGGAGCTTTCTTCTCCATTTCTTTAAATGCTACCTCAACTTTAGGTTCAAAATCATCATAAAATTTTTGTAATAATTCATACCATACCATATTTCCATCTGCTATTTTATCTAAGTCATCTTCCATTTCTTTAGTATATTCAACATTAATAATATCTTTAAAAAACTCTTGTAACTTGTCAGTAGTTTCAATACCTACTTCAGTAGGAACAAATTTTTTATCTTCTACCATAACATATGCTCTTTCTTTTATAGTATCAATAGTTTTAGCATAAGTAGAAGGCCTACCAATACCTAATTCTTCCATCTCTTTTATAAGTTTACTTTCCGTATATCTAGCTGGAGGTTTAGTTTCATGTTCTGATATTTCAATATCAGAAGTACTAATAATACTACCACTTACTAAACTAGGTAATACTTTATCTTTAGAATCTTCATAATCAGAATATACTTTCAAATACCCATCAAATACTAATACCTGACCAGTAGTCTTAAAACCATAATCATTATTATATAGCCATATTGTAGTAGCAAGAACAGTAGCATCTTTCATTAAACTAGCAAGTGCTCTATAATAAATCATTCTATATAATTTATATTCATCATTAGTTAAAAATTTCTTTACAGACTCTGGAGTTCTATTAATACTAGTAGGTCTTATAGCCTCATGTGCATCCTGTACATTTTCTGTTTTATTACTTTTCTTAACATAACCAATATATTCATGTCCATAATTTTCTTCAATATAAGCATAAGTACTTTTAATAAATTGGTCACTCATTCTAACAGAGTCAGTACGCATATAAGTAATTAAACCTACAGTTTCATTTTCCAATGTTATTCCCTCATATAATTTTTGGGCTACAGACATAGTTTTCTTAGAAGTAAAATTAAGCTTATTAGAAGCCTCTTGTTGCATTGTTGAAGTAGTAAAAGGAAATTTACTCTTTTTATCCTTCTTCTTTTGTTCTACACTTCCAACTTTAAAATCATTACTAAGTTTATTTAAAATATTTTCTGCTTCTTCATAAGTATTAATTTCTATTTTCTTATCAAGATAAGTTTGCAAATTAGCATCCATATCCTTAAAATGAGCATCTATTTCATAATACTTAGTAATATTAAAAGCATTTATTTCTCTTTCTCTATCAACAATCAATTTCAAAGCAACACTTTGAACTCTACCCGCACTCTTGCCTCCTGTTTTCGATTGCATTAATTTAGAAAGTCTAAATCCTATAATTCTATCAAGTATTCTTCTAGCCTCTTGTGATTTTACTAAATCATCATCAATTTCTCTAGCTTTAGAAAATGAATTTAATATAACATCTTTAGTAATTTCATTAAAAACTATTCTTTTATAATTATTATCTTTAATACCCAAGGTATCATATAAATGCCAACTTATAGCTTCTCCTTCACGATCGGGATCGGTAGCAAGATAGACAAAATCACTATCTTTAACATCTTTCTTTAATTCGTTAACTAATTTTTTCTTTCCTTTTATTATTTGATAATCTGGTTTAAAATGGTTTTCTATATCAACACCAAATCCAAATTTACCTGATGTAGATAAATCTCTAATATGTCCCAAAGAAGAAACTACTTTATAATCATTTCCTAAATATTTTTCAATAGTTTTACTCTTACTTGGTGACTCCACTATTACTAAATTTTTCAAACAGAATCACATTCCTTTCTCTGTAACATTATATACTAAACTATCCTACTTTTGTCAAGTATTTTTTTTTATAGTTTACAATTACATAGCTATATATAATCATCTAGCATACCTATAAACACTACCATTATTAAGTTCTATATTTTTATAATAAAAAAGTTCTGATACCGTAACAATTTTAAAACCACGTCGTAAAAGTTCTGGTATTACTTTCTCTATAGCATTTCCCGTAGCGCTATAAATATCATGCATTAGTATAATATCTCCATCTTTAACTTTATTTACTATTTTATTATATATATAATTAGAATTATGATGTTTCCAATCTAAAGTATCTATATTCCAAAGTATTATAGGTCCTTTAACAACACTTTTAATTTTTTTATTAACAGAACCATAACTAGGTCTAAAAACAGTTGGATAAATAGAAATATTATTATATATAAGTTCACTAGTTTTATTAAATTCCTCTTCTACTTTTTCTTTAGATAATCTAGTTAATAATTTATGAGAATATGAATGATTACCTATTTCCATACCACTATTATATAAATTAGTTAAAACGTCTATTTTATTATTAATATTAGTACCTAATAAAAAGAATGTTGCCCTAACACCATATTTATTTAAAATAGAAATAATCTTATTAGTATTATGACTAGGACCATCATCAAAAGTAAACGCTACCATCTTACTATCTTTAGATACAACTTTATTCATATAAATATCATATTCCTTATCTTTAGCGTCTTTAGTTTTATTAATACTACGACTATCTAAATCAATTTTAAATAATTCTGTTCCACTATCATATAAAGATTTAGAATATTTGTAGTAATAAAACACTAAATCTAAATTATTATCATTTATATTATAATCATAATCTAAAAAACAATAATCATAGTCACCATATTTAAAATCATTAAGTTTTAAATTAACATAATTATTAATATATTCATCTAACCAGTCATCATCAAATTTAGGATACATAATATCTATATTATCTTCACTATATTCATAATTAACTATTTCCTTATTACCTTTACTAAAATAAATAATAATAAGTATTGCTAATACAATAATTAAAATATAAAATATTTTCTTCAATATAGTTCACCCTTTAAATTATATTCTAAATACTAGTTATATATTAATTTTACATAATAACAAATTTATTCCATAATTTACCCATATTTTTATCATATACTTATATCAAGAAAGGAGAAGTGATATTATAGAGATAAAAATAATTGGTTCAAATTGTTCCAATGGTATGAGATTAAAAAAGATAATAAAAAGAGTTGAAGAACAAATAGATGTTCCCGTTAGTATTTGTGAATTAAATACAAACTCCGATAAAAAGAAATATAATATTAAAATAACACCTGCGATTGTTGTTGATAATAAAATCATCAGTCAAGGGAAAATTTTATCAGATAGAGAAATAAAAAAATTAATATTAAACACCTCTACAGTTTAATATAAGAAAGTAGACAAACTCACTCCTATGTCTACTTTCTATTTTTTTAATAACCAATCAATAATATTTTTATGAATTATTCCATTTTGAGAGAAATCAAAACTATCCATCGAAAGAACATATTTAGGGTAATTATCATCTATTTTTTTATAAGCATTAAATTCTCTTTCAATTACTGTTTCATCACTTAAAATATATGCTACCTGAATATATATCTTTTCATCAAATCTAGTTGCAATAAAATCTATTTCTCCATTTTCTAATGTACCAACATTAACATTATAACCTCTTGCTATTAATTCATTATATACTATATTTTCTAAGTATGCTCCCATTTGGCCTTTTTTTCCTTCACTTAATATATTAGTAAATCCTAAATCTGTTAAATAATATTTATATTTACCTGTAAGAATTCTTTTACCACGAACATCATATCTTTCAGCCTTTGATATAAGATTAGAACGAGTTATATAATCAAGATAATTATACAAAGTTTCCAAAGATACATTTCTTGATTCACTTTGCATATATTTTTTTAAACTGTCAGGTGAAAACATCTGAGCTGGAGTAGTTAAAATATAAGTAACTATCCTATTTAATAAATCAATATCTTTTATATTGAATCTCTTTACTATATCCTTAATTATTATTGAATCATAAACATCACTCAAATAAGCCTTTCTTGAAATATCATTCTCTTGCATAAATCTTTGTGGCATTCCTCCCCATTTAATATAATCATTAAAGGCATCTTCAATATCTCTTCTATCACTTATATTTAACAATTTACATGTTTCTTGAAAAGTAAAAGGAGTAATTTTAAAACTTACATACCTACCAGCAATATGAGTTGCTAAATCACTAGATAATAAATCACTATTTGAACCAGTTATAAAAATAGATGTATTTTTAGTCGCCCTAAGTGAATTAACAACCTTTTCCCATTCAAGAACATTTTGAATTTCATCAAAAAATATATAATACTTCTTATCGTCTATTATTTTTTCTTTAACATAATTATTTAATTTTTTAGGATCTGTATATTCTTCATAATCATAATCTTCAAAATTAATATAGATAATATGACTGTTATCTATATTATTTTCTTTTAACTCATCTATTATTTGTCTTAAAATAACAGATTTACCAGAACGTCTTATACCAACCAAAACCTTTATTAAATCTTGTTGATAAAATGGCCTAATTAATTTTAAATATCTTTCACGAATTACCATAATCTCTCCCTCTTTTCTTATATACACATTATAATACTATATTCATTTTTTGTCAATTTATTACGCTACACAGTAATTTTTTTTGTTTTTATTTAATTTATTACGCTAAAATCATATTTATTATTTTTGACAAAACATATATTTTATGATAATATTTATATAGAGTGTGTGTTTGAGTAGTTGCAAATGCCCTCTTCTTACTTAGAGCACTTGAATCTTTTCAAGTGTTTTTTTAATTATATAAGTTTTAAAATTATGATAATTAAAAATAATATTATTAAATATAAAAATTTTCTTTCTATACTTCTCATAATACCACACTCCTCATTACCCCCAAAAGAATTACCCCCTGAAGCTAATAAGAAGAAAACACTCTATCAAACACACGTCTTTTACTATATCAAATTTAATATATATAGTCAATATAAATTAACTAAACATAAACAAAGAAAAAAGAATGATAAGTATATTATCACTCTATTAATGATGTATTGTAATTTTATAATCTTTTAAATATTTTATCTATATCTTCACTACCTTCATCAAATAACTCTATTCTAAAATTATTAATTCCCATTTTTAAATAACTATCAATATTAGCAATCTTATCAGTATTAGATGAATTCATTATAGAAGTATAACAATCACTATGTATAATAGGATATAACTTATTATCAGTACTCTTTAAATAATAAGAATGCTTATTACTCTTACATACCCTACAATTATTTATTATTTCAGATAAAGGACAATATTTCATAATCATAACCTCTATCCTACCATAAATAATTATTTCTAATTCACTTTTACTCCCCATAGCAATATTCTCTATCTCATAATCATCAATCTCTACAGATAAACTAACTCTTTTAACTCCTAAACTAGATAAAAAATTAACACTATAACTATTACTAACATTTAAAAAATAATCACTAATAACATTATTATTCTTACTATATTTATTTATTCCTCCCAATTCACACACTAATAAATTATCATTATTATAATTATATTTACAATTATTAACTCTTTTTGTACGATAATAAATATTATCATATTTATCTTTATATTTAATATATAAATCATAATCAGGAGTATAAATATCTTTAATATTATATTTTAAAATACTTTCTAATTGTTCATCATTTCTAACAAGAACGCTAATATTTTTAATAGTACTAACACTTCTATTAATATTATTATCATCTAATTTTAAATCAAAATCAGCCCTTTTTAAAATATTTTTTCTAATTAAACTAAGATTATCAGTAAGTTCTCTTCTAATATTATTAATCTCACTAATAGGAATAAATATATTATCATCAATATCCATTTCTATATCATTACATCTATAAGGAGTATTGCCAAGTTTAGATAGTTTATTTTCTATATCATTAGCACTTATACATCTATTAATAGAATCCTCTACAACACTACCATATACACTATAAGTATTATCTCCATCACTAATACTAATAAATAACTTCTCTCCTTTTTTAGCATATACCTTATAACTAATATTTATAACTTTTTCACATACATTACTTATTTCTTTTATTAAAGCACTATCAATAGTTTTAGAAATAATCTCACCACTCTTAAATATATAACCAAATTTATTATCTAGTATACAGATACTACCACAAGGAATGTGATTAACAAGTAGATATTTATCATTATATAATCTATTAATCATCATACCCTTATTACTATTTACAAATCTAATACCATCTTCTTGACTCAAAGAATCACTATCTAGTTTAATATAAATCTTGCTTCTATCACATTTTATAACTTTACCAATATTTACTCCTAGATGATTAGGACTATTTCTATTCATAATAGATTTTTCATTAAATAAATAACCCAAAGTATATTTTCTATTAAATAATTTTTTTAAGTTAGTTAATTCTTTAGTAGTAACATTACAATTTTCACCATTATAATAGGCATCAATTAGTCTTCTATAAACTTTAGTAACATAGCCAACATAATATGGACTCTTCATTCTACCTTCTATTTTTAAACTATCAATTCCACTCTCTATAAGTAATGGTAATTTATCTAAAGTATTTAAATCTCTAGTACTAAGTAAATACTCATCTTTACAATCTATTTCTTTATCATCACACATAAACCTATACGGTAATCTACAAGATCCAACACATTCTCCCCTGTTACCACTTCTACCACCATTCATACTGCTAAATAAACAACATCCAGAATAGCATACACATAAAGCACCATATACAAATACTTCTTTTTCAATATCTACATCAATACTTTTTATTTCATTTAAACTCATTTCTCTAGCCATTACTACCCTAGTAACACCCATATCTTTTAAAAGACTTATTTGTTCTCTATTATGGTTATGGCATTGAGTAGAAGCATGTATTTCTAAACCACTAATCTTTTCCCTAGCCAATTTTATAAGACCAATATCTTGCATTATAACTGCATCTACTCCGCTAATATAAAGAAACTTTAAATAATCCATCACACTACTAACTTCACTCATATAAATCATAGTGTTAACTGTTACATATACTTTTACTCCATATAAATGACTATATTCTATAGCAGAGACCAATTCTGAATCACTAAAGTTATTAGCAAACTTTCTAGCGCCAAATCTTTTACCTGATAAATAAACTGCATCTGCTCCATTATGAATAGCTTGATATAACATATCTTTATTACCAACAGGACATAACAATTCAACTTTTTTCATACTAATCATCTCTTTCGTTACTTATATTATAGCAAACTATAAATATTCTCGCAATGTTTTTATCTGCCAGTGCTGATACACCTCTAGGCAGTACCCATAATCAATTCATTACATTTGCTTTAATGTCAAACCCCATATATCAATTCATTACCTTTGCTTTAAATCAAATTAATACTTTTATTTAAAATTAAAAATATCAATTACTTTAATAATGTATAAAAAAGTAATTGATACTATTATATTTAATAAATACTATATAATATGATTTAATATTATATAACTCCATATAATTATACAAATAGGCACTAATACTTTAAATTTAACTTTTCTGTTTTTATGATGAAATAAAAACATTCCAATAAAAAATCCAAAGCATCCTCCTAAAAAGCAGATGAATAACAAAGTAGATTCCTCTATTCTAAATTTTCTTTTAATAGCTCTTCTTTTATCTGTATAGCACATATAAAAGCCAATTATATTAATGATACTAAAATAAAGAATAAAAAGATTTTGGAACTTCACTTTTAAACACCAACTTTTTCTTAGTAATAGGATCAATAAAATCTAATTCATAAGCATGTAAGCATAATCTTTTTAAAGAATTATCTTTACTATAATATTTTTTATCTCCTACTATTGGATGACCCATTTCAGTCATATGAACTCTAATTTGATTTTTTCTACCAGTTTCAATATTAATATCTAACATAGTATACTTACTATTACTTTTAATCACTTTATAATTAGTAATAGCGCGTTTTCCAAATGAACTACTATGAACGAAAGTTTTTTTATCTTCATATAAATAATTATCTATTCTACCATCATTATTGATTTTACCACTAACAATAGCAATATATCCTCTTTTTTTAACAATATCATTCCAGTTACTTTGAAGAGTTTCTTTTAATTTTAAATTCTTTACAAATACAACGATACCACTAGTTTCTTTATCTATTCTATTAACTATAAAAGAATATTCTTTCTTTTTATTTAAATAATCTCTAACTTTCTTATATAACGTAATTTCTTTATCTTTATTCTGATTACTAGTGCTAATAGTTAATAAACCTGCTTCCTTATTTATAATTAAATAATTACTATCTTCATAAACAATATCTAAATTAGTATCAACTTTAATTTCATCTTTTATCTCAATTATATCTCCAATTTTAACATTAAATGGTAGTTTCATAATTACATTTCCATTTACATATATATTATTATAATGAACTAATGATTTTACTTTATTTTTACCAATACCATATTCATTTAGAATACTTATTATATTATTATTATCTTTTACTATTATCTTTCTTCTCATAATTATTCCCTTTCCCATAATATTGTATCATATAATAAATAAAATTGAAACATTTAACAATGAGATAACTAAAAAAGTATTGACATAAAATAAATATTTTTATATAATTAATACATAACTTTGTTATGGGTCTATAGCCAAGTGGTAAGGCATGGGACTGCAACTCCCTGATCGTTGGTTCAAATCCGACTAGGCCCTCCAAATTAAAAATTTAACTTATGAACTTAATCGTTCATAAGTTTTTTTATTTTAATGTCCTTTTGTAAAACAATTTTCTTTTTATAATAATTAGTAACTTTTTTTATTTATTATTAATCATTTTTGATAATCATAAGGATATATTTTAGAACGCTTTCTTTTGCATAACTTTTGAGTATCATTTCCACATTCACTACCTTTTATACCTTCTACATTATTGATTAAATTATAATATGCTAATTTATTCATTGCTCCATTCATTATATCCTTATTTATAAAATATTTTAATTCAATATCAGAAAATAATCCATAATCTACTAATTCTGTACCATCTACCCTCTTTTCATCAGCTTTAGTACAAGCATTTGCTATTACTATATATGTAACGGAATTATCAATTCCAGGTGATGTATAGGCATAATCAATTACAAATAAATCATTACTAATATAACCTGTTTCTTCCTTTAATTCTCTTTTAGCAGCCTCTATTACTTCTTCTCCATCTTCAATATATCCTGAAGGAAATTCTGAAATCATTTTATTTTGTATCCTATTTTGAAAAGTAATTATATACTTATTATCAGTAGCTCTCGCAATTACTATTACAGCGTTCTTTCCATGACTTTTAATAATCTTTTCTTTTTTTACAATTTTATCATTTGGTAGTTTATATTCTTCTTCTAAAATTTCAAGAAAATTACCACTATATAATATTTCTTGTTTTATAAACTCTCCCTTAACTTTTTTATATAATTCATTAATTTTATCTAATAGAATTTTTTCTTGTCTTTCTGGACTTTTTTCATAATTTAATCGAGAAATTCTATCATTAGTTTTAATAACGCATTCTCTTAATGATTTATTATAGTTGTTAAAGAATTCTTCTTCAAAAATCTTTTCAGCTTCAGAAGAACTTACATATTCATATTTTTGTGTATTAATAATTAATTTATCATTCTCAAATTCCTTCATAAGATTTTTAGGAACCTTTTTATTGTCAAAAATATCAAATATATTCCTATACATACCACTAACAAAGACATCATAATTTCTAGTAAATCCATCACACCAATCTGATTCGTCAACATATTTATAGAATATATATACTGAATCTAAAGCTAACTTTTGATTATTTAATATGATATCAAAAATAGAAGTTAAAATATAAGGTGATTTATATCCATCTAACAAATCATGAATACTTAATGAATATTTAAAAGTACTTGGATTAATTCCTAAATTAATTAAATCTGCTCCTTTAAGTCTGTTATTTAAGAATAGTGAAAAAACATAACTTCTGCCTAAATTAATTTGAAAAATTATATCTTTCCTGTTATCTACTGTTATTTGTTTAACTTTTTTTAATTTCTCCAAAAGTTTTTTATACATATCATTTATTTTAATTTCATATTTCTTTAAATTTCTACATATTGTAAGTTTTTCATATTCTGATAATATTTTCTTTCTACTAAGTTTAGCAATACTTGTAACATACTTAAACTCCTCTTTCTTTATATTTATCAATTCTTTTTTTATTAGCTCATAATTCATAATACTTGCCTTCCTTTCAATTTAATTTTATTACTAATTTATTAATAAGTAAAATATATTTATCTTATATCATCGATAAGCAATACTTATGACAATACAAAAAATAACTTACGAATTATTAAACTCGTAAGTTTTTATTATAATTAAATCTCTAACTACTTAATTCTCTTTTCCCAAATTTTTCTAAAACCATTTAAAGACATTGTAGATAATACAAATCCAAATACTGGTACTAAAGAACTTAAGAATATATTATTAATCTTATCAATGGAAAATGAATATATAACAACAACGATATAGGTAAGGATTACAATTAATATTCTTCTAGTTAAACTAGTTTCCCATTTTTTATCTAACTCTACTCTTTTATTTCTTTCTTCTATTTTTTCTATTTCTTTTTTTAAGTCCATAAATTATTACCACCTTTTTGCTTTAATTTTACCTTTGTCTCATTATAAATATTATTAATATCTTCATTTTTTAAACAAGATATGCAATTATCATTATATAAAGTAACATTCATAAAAGGAAAACAATATTCAAATACATCATCAATATTAAAACTTTTAAAACAATATCCTTTTATTAAGAAAGAACAAATATCATTAATAGATTTTATTACTAATTGATGGTTATTATAATATGATTTGTTACTAAAATTATCGCTAACATAATCAATTTTTCTAATAAACATCACTATTTCTTCATAAGAAAAATATTGTTCTAAACATTTTACAAGACCTAATAAATCTCCCCTAGAATACATTTTCTCCATAATCTTTGGTGTTAAAATTTCTTCTAATTTAAAAGCCACTAATTTCTCAAAAGAATAGATACCTATCTCCTCCTGAGAAATACCAAAATATTTTTCTTTTAAATATTGAGTATAACCTTCATCTAAACCATACCCATATATGTTTTCGTTAATTTGACAAAATCCAGAAAAAGCAATTTCTCTATGTTTATTGATTATAGAAGAAGCAGAATGTAAAAGTTCATGATAAATAGATATATCATCATTTATAATAATCAAATTATTAAATGGAGAATAACCACCATTAAGATTATTAGTATTAAAAAGAAAATCGATTAAAGAAAAAGAGGGTTTTACAACTATTAAATCAGATAAATTATTTAAAAATAAATTTAAATCAAAATTACTATCTTTTTTTAACTTATTATAAAAATATAAAATACTATCCCAATATAATAAATTTCTTAACTTTCTGTAATCAATTTCCTCCCCAATCACATTAAAATCATTCTTATAAATATCGACTAAAGAAATAGAATCATACTCTCTATATAACTTATATTTACTATTAAGTTTTTTATAAATAGTTAAGTTGCTTATTTTCATAATTATTTACCTTTTTTCAAAGATTTTGATACATACTTTGTATCATCAACTATTGCGCCTACTTCATTTAAAGTTTCAAATGAAACAAAAGGTCCAAAACCATTTTCTTCAAAAAACTCTTGCATTTTATATTGATATTCTTCATATTTATTAATATCTTTTGACATTAGAACAAGATAACCACCACTTTTTTCTTCTTCGTATCTTTGAATTATTATACCTTTTGGATCAATATGTTTCTTTAAACAAGATAAATAATTTTTTATATCCTTAGGTAGTCTTTCATCTAATGCCCAAAAAGTAGAACCTTTTCTCTTACCTAAATTAAGCAAGCCTAAATATATTAAATTAGGATTTAGTAAATTACCACATATATCCACATACAATACATCTTTAATATTATTACTTATTAAAAATTTATTACCATCTTTAATAATATTCTCATACTCATCCATATCACAAATATCTATAAAACTCATATTAGTATCAGTTTCTAATCCGCAACTAATTATCTCAAAACTATATTTACTTAATAAATAATTATATAACATTAGCATATCATCATTATTGTAAGATACATAACAAGGACGCATGTAATTAAAATCAACCATATTTTCCCCCTACTTTCAAATTATAAATTTATTTTACTCTTAATATATCCTTCAACTTCATCAATATCAAGTTTAATCTGTTCCATAGTATCTCTATCTCTTAAAGTAACAGTATGATTATTTAATGTTTCATCATCTACTGTAATACAATAAGGAGTACCACTGATATCACTTCTTCTATATCTTTTACCAATACTACCTGTTTCATCATAAGAACACATAAAACTATGTTGTAATTTTCTATATAATTCTTTAGCGTATTCACTATGATACTTCTTTACTAATGGAAGTACTGAAACTTTATAAGGTGCTAAAACCGGACTAAAATGCATAACTTCTCTAACTGTACCATCACCAAGTACTTCTTCATCATAACTATCACATAGTACTGCTAAAGTAAGTCTATCACAACCAACTGAAGATTCAACAACATATGGTACATATTTAGAATTATCTTCTGGATCTAAATACTCTTGTGAAACTGAAGAAAATTCTTGATGCCTAGATAAATCATAATTAGTTCTATTATGAGTTCCCCATAATTCACCCCAACCCATAGGGAATAAGTATTCAATATCACAGGCTTCTTTTGCATAATGTGCAAGTTTTTCATGATCTTTAAATCTTAATTTATCAGTATTTATTCCTAAATCTTTTAAAAAGTTCATTGCATATTCTTTATAAAATCTATAAAATCCAGAATCAGTACCTTCTTTACAAAATAATTGATGTTCCATTTGTTCAAATTCAATAGTTCTAAATGTAAAGTTACCAGGAGTAATTTCATTTCTAAATGCTTTACCAATTTGTCCAATACCAAAAGGAATTTTAGCTCTCATAGTTCTTTGAACATTTAAGAAATTAACAAATTCACCTTGAGCAGTCTCTGGTCTTAAATAAACTAATCCATTTTTATCATCTTTAATAACACCACGATGAGTTGCAAACATTAAATTAAATTCTCTTATATCAGTAAAATCGCATTTACCACACTTAGGACATTTAATATTATGCTCCTTTATGTAACTAACCATTTCTGAATCAGATAAAGTGTCTGGATTAATATCATGAGTATTTTCTTCAATCAACTTATCTGCCCTATATCTACTCTTACAACCCTTACAATCAATTAATGGGTCAGAAAAACTAGTAGTATGTCCACTTGCTTCCCATACTCTAGGATGCATAAGAATATCAGCATCTATTTCATAACTATTATCATTTTCTTGAATAAATCTCTTTCTCCAAGCATCCTTAACATTATTTTTAAGTCTTGCTCCCAACGGACCATAATCCCAAGTATTAGCAAGTCCTCCATATATCTCACTACCTTGATAAATAAATCCATATTGCTTACATATAGCAACAATTTTTTCCATAGTTAATTTTTCCATATAATCATCCCTCCAATAAAAAGAGACCCATAAGTATTAAACATAAGGACGAGCATACACCCGCGGTTCCACCTTATTTATTCTTACGAATCTCTTTACAATACATAGCTCCACGGTTTCCATCCCGCATCATTGCTTCTTAACTATAACTAAATTTTATTCTTTTTTTTTTAATTTGTCAATAAATTTATATTAATTTTGATAATAATCAGCTACCCTATTAGAACGATTAGGATTTCTTAACTTTCTTATTGCTTTTGCTTCTATTTGTCTAACTCTCTCCCTAGTCACACCAAATATTTTTCCTACTTCTTCTAAAGTACGAAGTTTTCCATCATTCCAACCATATCTTAACATTATAACCTCTTTTTCTCTATCAGATAATGTTTCTAATATAAATTCCATATCACTTCTCAATGATGCTTTAAATGCATCACTAGAAGTTTCGCTTTTCTCATCAACTAAAAAATCAGCTAAAGTAGTATCTTCATCCTCACCAACAGGAATATCTAATGAAACAACATTATTATTATAATTCATAGCCTCAACAACTTGACTCTCAGTCATATCTGCTTCCTTAGCAATTTCCAAAATAGAAGGATCTTTATTAAGTTTGGCAGTCAATTCTCTTCTAACCCTTTCAATTTTGTTTACACGTTCAATCATATGTACTGGAACTCTAATTATCTTACCATTATCTGCTATTGCTCTAGTAACTGCTTGTCTTATCCACCAAGTCGCATATGTAGAAAATTTAAATCCTCTAGTAACATCATATTTTTCAACAGCCCTAATTAATCCCAAATTTCCTTCGTCTATTAAATCATTTAAATCAAGACCTCTACCTACATATTTTTTACTAATATTAATAACTAATCTTAAATTAGAATTAATCATAGTTTTAACAGCATTTCTATATTCTCTTACAGAAACTAATTGTTTTTGTAATTCATCAGAAGAAATATCTTTACCTCCACTTATAGAACTAAAATCATTTTCCAAAACCATTTTATCTAATTCATCATATTTCTTCTCTTCATATTTTCTTATATTTCCAGTTTCACTAGAAGCACCAACCGCTCTACGTACTAATTTTAATAATGTCTTTCTATCTTCAATACTATCTACTTTACTCATTGTCTTGAAAACAGTTGGAAAATCAATTATACGAACAGTTTCTTTTCCAAAATACTTTTCATCTTCTATTTCTTTAAGTAAATATAAATTACTACTACCATTGTCTTTTACTTTGCCATCACAAATAATTGTAGCTTTTTTTCTCTCCTCATCAACAGAAAGTAACGGATTCGAACCAGCTTCCATTAAATAAATTTTTAATGTATCAACATTTGATTTTCTCCCAGTACCAATAGTATCAAGATAATGCTCTATAGCATCTTGATCAAAATTTTCACTCTCATCCCCATCACTTACAGCATTAAGATAACCAATATATTTATCTTGAACTGCAGTAGAAGTTAAATCAATCTCATCCAAAATTGTATTAAAATACTCATCAACTGCATCCTTACCAAAAAGTTTTACCATTTCCTTATATTCATTGTCACCAATAACATTCTTACTATCAATATATTTTTTTATATCATTTTTCATAAACAGATCCCCCTTCAACAAATTTCTAGGAACTTTATTATATCACCTAATTTAAATTTGTCAACTACATATTAATTATATTCTAATTAATTATGTAATAATATAATAAAATCAGTTATCTATTAGTATCTTTTTTGCTTTTTATCCTTATTAAAACAGATATCAAATTCATTTTCTAAGCATCTAATACAAAATAATTATTACCAAACTCAAAAAAATCATTATCGCTTTTTAACTCTTCATTACTGATAAACAAATTTGAGAAAAATTAAATGAATAACGTTTATTCAAAATAGAATACAACTTATGTTGAGTAAACAAAGATTTAAAAAAATCAATAGAATATTCAATCTTCTTAACATTATATATAATATTTACAAAATCATAAAATGAAATTTGTAATTTTAAAATTTCACCATTATTAGTTGTTATACCAGTTGATGTAATTATAGTTCCATATTTTTTCTCTAGTTTATTATATTAGTTCCACTTACGACATATTTTCTTACTATATCGCTCATAGTTTTATCTAAACTAGTTTAACAAAGATTAACAATCATCTTTTTAAATTCTTCATCTCTTTGAGTATATTGCTTTGACATAGACACTTCCTCCTTTTTTAATTTACTATTATACACTCATTTCAAAATTTCGTGTCTATATATTTATACTAACACCAATCTAAAAATAAATCATCATTTAAATTAAAAGAACTAATATTTATTGTTTTAATTACTTTATAATAATCAAAGATAATAATTTTATTATTATTAAAATAAACATTTTCACCCATCCCCAACAGAACAAATATTACATTTTATTATTAACCATTTAATTATAAATAAACCTAAAATAAACACAATACCAAAGCAATTTATATAATATAGTTATAAAAATTAAAAAATATTATTTAATTTATTATATCAATTTAATTATATATTATAACAAATTTCTAAAAATTATCTTAATAAAAAGAAAAAAAGATTAGAATTACCTAATCTTATGGTGCTCTTTTTGAGCATAAAAAAATATGAGCGACTTCCTATCTTTGCTGTAAAGCTATTGTCGGCGTTAAAGTGCT
>CAKPDF010000017.1 GCA_934148535.1 uncultured Bacilli bacterium | reverse complement strand
ATGCTTTTGGAAGCAAAAAAGGAAAAATCTAACTCACGAATTAATTCACGAGAGTGCGATTTTTAGTTCTTCAAAATCCTATTTATTATCTAAAAAATTCATTACTAAATCTATTAATATATTCTTTTCTTTTGGATTAGACTGTGCTATAAGTAATGTAATAGCAACTAATGTATTATTATCAATAACCTGAATACTTTTATTATATAAAATATTATAAAACTTTAAAAAATATATAAATAATGTAGCGGCAATCCTTTTATTGCCATCAATAAAGGTATGATTTTTAATAATTAAATATAAAAAATTAGCTGCTTTTTCTTCTATAGTAGGATATAAATCATTACCATCAAAAGACTGATATATAGTACCTATAATCTCTTGCAAACCTTTATTTCTTTCAAGTGCAAATAAATCACTATCATTATTAAACTTAAGTTTATCAATAACACTAATACAATCTTCATAAGTTACTTGTTTAATACTCTTAGTTCCATTTGGTTTAGTAATTCTTCTATTATCATAATCATCAAGTAAATTTAAAGCATTAGAATAATTATTTATTACTTTAATTATTTCCATAGCCTCGTTATCTTTTAAATCAGTATCTATTCTTCCAGCAATATCTATTAATTTAATAGTCTTTTCCAAATATTCTAATCTCTTTTGATTAACTGCATATCCCTTAATCATATAATCTTTTAAAACACTAGTCGCCCATTTCCTGAAGATAACACCATTTTGACTTTTAACCCTATAACCAACACTAATTATCATATCCAAATTATAGTAATCTACCATATGAGTCTGAATTTTACCATCAATTGCACCATGTTGAGTGGTTGTCGCAAATTTTGCGACAACCACTTCATCAGATAATTCCTCCATTAAAGCATTATTGATATGCTTTCTAATAGTTTTGCTATCTCTACCAAATAATTTAGCCATCTGATTTGCATTTAACCATACTGTTTCATCTCTCATATTTACTTCTAATTTTACTTTTTGATTTTCAAATATTATTATTTCATTTTTCATTATATTACCTCTCTTTCAAAAAGCAATATAACACATACATATTTATTAAGCAAATCACCAATTTTAAAAAATTAAGCCTTTAAAATTACCAATTTTTAAAAACCTCTAAGAGGAAATTTAATTTTAGTTTATAAATACATTACCAATATTAAAATTCCATAACTCATAGTATATCGAATTTTAAAAATCCATAAAATTAAAAAAAATTTAAAAAACCACTAAATTAAAATTGTAATAATCTACTTAATAAGTTTTTACTATTGTAAAATTTGCAACAACTGAATTATTTAATTTCCCTATAATATTTTCAATTAAACAAAAAAAGAATACACAATTAAGTATATTCTAATTATATTTTATCTCTTAACTAAAACCATTTCGTAATCCTCTATGATATCTCCCTCTTTAATATCATTAAAGTTTTCTATAGTAATACCACATTCAAGACCCTGTTTAACTTCTTTAACTTGATCCTTTTCTCTTGCTACAGAATTAATATCACCATCATAAATAATAACGCCATTTCTAACAATTCTAGCCTTAGCATCTCTTCTAATAACACCACTAGTAACCATACATCCTGCTATAGTACCAACCTTAGAAAATTTAAATAACCTTCTAACCTCTGCACTACCAAGAACGCTTTCCTCATATTCAGGATCTAGTTTTCCCTTCATAGCAGCTTCCATCTCTTCTACTACCTTATATATAATATTATAAAGCCTAATATCAACACCCTTATCCTTAGCATATTCCATTGTTTTATTATTAGGCCTAATATTAAATCCAATAATTATAGCATCACTAGCACTTGCAAGAACAATATCAGACTCAGTAACAGTACCAATACCACTACTAATAACGTTAATTCTAATACCATCAACATCAAGTTTTAATAAAGAATTCTTAACAGCCTCTTCACTACCTTTAACATCAGCCTTTAAAATAACATTAATCTCTTTAGCACCATCACTAATACGATTAAACAGATCATCTAAAGATACTGATTGACGACCCTTATTTAAATTTGCTTTAGCCTTCATAGCCCTCTCATTAGCAATACTTCTAGCCTTCTTTTCGTTTTCAAAAACCATAAATTTATCACCAGCGCTAGGACTCTCACTAATACCAGTAATTGATACAGGAGTTGATGGACCAGCACTTACTAAAGACTCACCACAATCATTTTTCAAAGTACGTATTCTACCAGCATAATTACCAATAACAATATCGTCTCCTATTCTCAAAGTACCATTTTGAATAAGAAGAGTACTAACAACACCTAAATTCTTATCCATCTTAGACTCAATAACAGTACCACTAGCATATCTCTTAGGATTTGCCTTAAGTTCCATCATCTCACTAATAAGTAATAATCTATCCAATAAATCATCTATTCCCATACCAGTTTTAGCAGAAATATTAACAAACATAACATCTCCACCCCAACTCTCTGGAATAATACCACACTCAGCCATCTCTGTCATAACCTTATCAGCATTTGCTGAAGGTTTATCCATCTTATTAACTGCAACAATTATAGGAACTCCAGCAGCCTTAGCATGATCTATTACCTCTCTAGTCTGAGGCATAACCCCATCATCTGCCGCTACAATAATTATAATTATATCAGTTATACTAGCACCTCTAGCTCTCATCTCAGTAAATGCAGCATGACCTGGAGTATCTATAAAAGTTATCTTCTTTCCACTATAATCAATTTGATAAGCACTAATATGTTGTGTTATACCACCTGCTTCTCCAATAGCAACATGACTCTTACGAATTGTATCAAGTAAAGTAGTCTTACCATGATCAACATGACCCATAATAGTCACAACTGGAGGTCTTTCTACCAAATCATTACTATCCTCATCAATTTCTAACTCCTCAAAATTTACCTCATTTATACTAGTATCTTTCTTTATTTGCTTATTATACTCTAAAGCAATAACCTCACAAACATCATATTCAATTATAGCATTAAGAGTCATCATCATTCCCAAACTCATTAATTTCTTAATTATCTCACTAGCACTAACACCAAGTTTATTAGCAAAATCACTAACAGTCATACCATCACTATAAATAATAACATTATCCATATCAGTATTTGCATTAGAAATAAGTCTATCCTTATGTTTATACATCTCTTTTCTCTTTTTCATAAAGTCGTTCTTAGAAACATTTTTATTCTTATTAGACTTATTACTTTTTTTATTATTATTCCTATTATTAGCACTCTTTTTATTTGCATTAGAAATAATATCTTTAGTACTATCAACAATATCCTCTTCTATCTCCTCTAGCTCGTCTATTTCCTCTGCTTCCTCAACGGCATCATCCATATTTTCTAACTCATTATCAAGTAAAATAATATCATCATCACTTAACATATCATCTTCTTTACCAACAGAAATATCAAGTCTTTTACAAATATTAAAAATATCATCTACACTCCTACTAACATCTTCTGCATACTCTAATACGCTCATCATATTAAGCACCTCCTATTTTATTTATTTTCTTCTACATACTTTCTAATCTCCTCATAAACTAAAGGCGTTACCTCAACACCTAAATGTCTATTTAATATTTTATTCTTTTCACACTTATTTATAACATCAATATCTTTTTTTAAATAAGCACCTCTACCATTAGCCTTAAAAGTTTTATCTAAAAATACAGTTCCAGAATCATCACGAACAACACGAATAAGTTCATTTTTAGGTAACTTTTCTCTTGTAACAATACAACTACGCATTGGTATTTTCTTCATTTTCTACCTCACTAATAACTTTACTTTCTACTACTGGTTGTTCCTCATTTTGAACTTCTTCTATTATTTCTTCTTTATTTTCTTCCTCTAATTCTTCTACCTTATTAGCATATTTTTCCTTAAGTTCAGCATAATTAACCTCATCATCACACTTAACATCAATCTTATAATGAGTAAGTCTAGAAGCAAGTCTAACATTTTGACCCTTCTTACCAATTGCTAATGATAAATTCTCACGAGTTAATACTGCAATAGCCTCTTTCTTCTTAGGATCAGTAACGATTACCTTTACATCTTTAGCAGGACTTAAAGCATTAGCAATAAACTTAGCAGGATTTCTATCATATAAAATAACATCTATCTTTTCACCATTTAATTGTTTTAAAACTCTATTAATTCTTTTACCATTAGCCCCTATTACACATCCAACAGCCTCTACATTAGGAGTTTCACTATAAACAGCAATCTTACTTCTACTACCTGCTTCTCTTGCAACAGAATATAATATAACCTCTCCATCATTTATCTCAGGAATTTCAAGTTCTAATAATCTCTTCAAGAATCCATAATGACATCTAGATAGTAAAATAAATACACCCTTAGTACCTATCTCTAATTTAGAAACATAAGCCTTAATTGTACTTCCCATTTCTAATTTTTCACCAGGAATAATCTCATCCTTTGGTAATAATCCAAAACTTCTACCTAAATCAACATAATAAGTTCTAGCATCTTCCCTAGCTAAAGTACCAACTACTAACTCACCATCTTTACCTTCAAAAGCCTTAATAGTAAGTTCTTTTTCTGCTTCTTTTATTCTTTGTACAACAACTTGTTTAGCAGTACCAGCAGCAACTCTACCAAAATCAGTCATCTGTACTGGATGCTCGATAGTCTCACCAATCTCAATATCAGGAACTTGTTCTTTAGCATCAGTTAAAGTTATTTCACTTGATGGATCATGAAATTCCTCATCATCAACTACTGTTCTAACAGAAAATAACTTAATCTCTCCTGTCTCAGGATTAACCTCACATCTAGCAGCACCACCCTTTTTCTTATAAGCAGCAGCCATAGCTTGTTCCATAGCCTCAATAACTATTTGCTTATCTATTCCTTTCTCTTTTACTATAGCTTCCATAGCACTTAAAAATTCTTTCATCTTTTTCTTATCCATTTTAATTATTCTCCCTTCTCCTTAGATGATATATCTAAAACATAACTATCCTCAATAATATTTGCTTCATCCAATAGTGGATTAATAACATTAGTAACCTCTACACAAGTATCAATATCAATTGGCTTATCTCTATCAATAACTATTCTTAAAAAATAATTACTTCCTTCTTTAACATATTCAATACTATCAATATTTACACCCATAGCATTAACCTTTTTCTCAATCAAATTTCTAACTTTTTCTTCTATCATAATTCCTCCTTAATAATAACAAAGAGTGACTAACTCAAGTCACTCTCCTCATCAAGACACCTATATTATAGCACACCTAATACTAATTAACAACCCTTTATTCCTATTTTTTTAGACTAATCGCTATAGATAATATAAATCTAAGCGATACTTCTAAATAATATTAAATAAAATAACATAAAGAAAATATAAATATTAAAACGAAAATAACAAAAACAACAATTCTAATAACTACACTAGAAAAATAAGAATTAAATTTTTTTATATTTGAAGAAGCATCTATTTCAAATATCTCTACATAAGGAACAGGATTTCTTCTATACCATCCTTTTAATTTTACTTTCTTACCAAAAAATCCTTCTTTTTCAAAAATATTAAATAATTCATTAATATCTTTAACAGAATTTTTATAATTTAAAAGTATAACACCAGTATCATCTTTTATTATAAAATCTCCACAAAAAGAACTACCACCATTATCTCTAGAAGTAACTTCACCATTTATAATACAAGGAATACCATTAACATCTGATACTTTTACTTCACCTAATAAATTCAAAATATTAGTTTCAACAAAATTTTTATTATACTTCCTAAAGAAAATCAAAAAAGAAAAAACAAAAGTTAAAATTCCACCAATTCCCAATATAAACATCAAATAAGTTTTATACCTAAGCATCAAAATTAAAGTTATAATAATTGTAAATAAAGGTAAATATTTAACAAAATAATCAATCAAAAAACAACCTATATGAGATTTATCTTTCTGCAAATTCAGTTCAATATATGGTTTCTGATTATAATCATAACATCTATTTAAAATACAAAATAACCTTTTAGAAAGAAGTGGATGCAATGCCTTACGTTGAAATTTTTTAGCCCAAATACTACATTGCTCCCATTTTATAATATTTTTAATACTTTTTCTAAAAATATTGCCATCCCCATAACATCCAACAAATAATGATCTAGAAGTCTTAACATCAGAAATACAAAGTGCAGAAGATGAAATTAAAGAATTATAAAAAGGTTCTCTATCAAACAAACTATTAGTACTAGATAAACCATACCCAATTTTCACTAAAGCAGAAGCTAAAGAGTTTGGATTTTTAGTAATTTCAATAGAAAAATTATCTGCATAATACTCCCTTTTTCTTGATAGAGGGAAAATTAAAAACTGTACAATAAAATAAAGACCATAAGCTAAAAGACCAATAGAACCAATAATAACTTCAAAAGTAGAAATATCACTAGGAGCAGTCGAATTTTCATCAAATTGTGTAAGAAAGAAAAAAGAAAAAATAACATATAAAAATAAAGGAACCGACTGAACAACAGTCATAAAAAATCTATCATAATGAGTAATATGTCCAAATTCATGAGCCACCACTGCAATCACTTCTTCTTCAGACAATAAATCAAAAATTCCACTTGTCAAAATAAGTCTTGATTTATTTTTTGATATACCATACGAAAAAGAATTAGGTACCTTACTATTAATAATTCCAATTTTAGGAACTTTAATATTATATTTTGCACAAATCTGACTAATAAAACTATTCAAATAATCAGGTAACTCATAATCAAAATTTACCTTAGAAGAATAAAGTTTTATCGAAAAATCTATCAAAAAAGTAGAAAATAAAATATATACAACCAATATAATAAAACTCAATATCAAACTATAAACAACTGAAATACCAAATAGAAGAAAAAGAAAAGAAACAATTATAAAAATAGAAACATAAAGACTCAACAAAGCAACCAAAGATACCCCAAATAAATTCTTTTTCAAATTAATCAACTCCTAATATAAATATAACATAAAACTAATAATCATTCAACTGGTATCAGGATAAAAACAGAATAAAATCATAAATTGTTGATTTACAAAAAAAGTGGTAAAATATCTTTAGTAATAGAGGTGTTTTATTTATGAACAAAAAGTCAGAATTATTAAAAAGTATTTTATAGTATAATGATTTTTAAAAATCCATAAAATTGCAAAAAATTAAAAAAAGTTACTTAAAATAACTTCTAAGTAACTAATTTTTCCTCCATCTTACAATTTTAATTTATAGCACTTCCATTAACATATAACTTATAACCATTAAAATCTATATTACTATTACTAGTATCCTCATTATCTAAACTAGTAATATAACAATCTCCCTCTAACTTAATAAAAGATGACTTATCTAAAGATAATTTAATCTCTTTAGCACTATTATCTCCATTAATGATACCATCATAATATGAATTACTATTTAATGACATATTCAAAGTAGAAATAGAATCTACTAAAATATTACCAAAAGCTTTTTGATTATTCAAAATTAATTCTACTTCACCACCATTAGAGCCACTAGTACCCCAAGAATCTTTAGAAACTCTCAAAAAATTACCATTACTATCATTATTAATAATTTCATTATTCTCTAAAGTTATAGAAGCAGTAGTATTAGTAACATAAAAAGTATCCCCATTATTAGTAGTAATTTTACTATTTTTAGCACTAAAAGTAGAAATACCAACAGAAGCATCACCGCTCATAGATTGATATAAGAATATATTCTTATAAGTAGTAGACTTACCATTCAACTTATTATTAGTATCAATTAATTCGGTATTCTCTATACTAACAGAATTCTTTCCCTCTATAACTATACCTTCAGAAGCATTAGAAATAAGTTTAGAATTCTTAACCGTAATAGAAGCAGTAGAATAAATACTAGGAGAACCTGCCCCATTAGTAGTATAAGTACCACCATCAACGCTTACTGTACCACCACCTCTATCAGTTCTAATAGCAGCACTAGAAACACCATTAGTAGTAATATCTAAATTACTAGCATTCATTATACCACCACCAGTTGTCATAATACCACCAGAATTATCTTTACTAGTAACAATCTTAGAATTACTTATATTAATTGTAGTACCATCCCCTGTTGAATTATTAGTACTTGCATATCCTCCATAACTAAATACACCGTTAGCCCCAGTAGCATCAGTAGAAATATCAGCATTATCAATATCAACTATTGCTCCATCTTTAGCAATTATAGCAGAATTATTACCATAAAAACTAGTATTATCACCACCATCAGAATCCCCAGACTTAGTAACCTTAACAGAAGATAAATTAGAAGTAACATCTCCACTAACCATAATAACATTAGTATCACTCTTATCAGTTTCATACTCAGAATCACTTAAATCCATTGAAGTTTTAATTTCCTTTACTGCATTATAAGAAACATTAGTATTACTATTACCATTGTTATTTATATTATTACTTTTAAAATTAAACTTACTACTTATATAACCACTACCATAAGTAAATATCCCACTTATAATAACTATAGATAACACATATATAATAACTTTATCCTTATTTGAAAATGTACCCCTAAAATTATTCTTATTAAATTTAGACATAATCAAATAAATAACCAAACCACCTAGAATAACACCCTCTAAACAAAATATAACATAATAAATTGTTCCTATATTATTGTTTACATTAGCTATATTATTCTGATCATTAGCCATATCTGGAGGAGTACCTTGATTACTATCATTACCCTCTGACTTATCAGGAGGAGTGTTTTCATTACTACCACTATCATCAGGCTTATCTGGAGGTGTATTTTGATTAGCATTTCCATTATTAGTATCAGACTTATCCTCACCATTAGTATTTATCTCACTAGATTGATTATCTTCTTCGTTACTCTCTGGTTTATCAGGCGGAGTACCTTGATTAGAACTATTCATCTCATTACCATTAGGTATCCCCATATTATTAGCGCTAACGCTTTTAGAAGCACAATACATAGTAAAAACAGTACATCCCACTACAACAAAAACTAAAACTATCATAATTATATTCTTAATATTTCTTTTCATAAATTATTATCATCTCCTTAAATTAAATATAATTATCATCAAAATTACATCTATTTCCTCACCTCAAAATAATAATATAACAAAAATATTAAATGAAAATTAAAAAATACTATTTTCTAAACATTACCTCAAAATAAGTTTTACCATCTTTAGAATATGCTTTAATACTACCATTATGATTAATAACAATATTCTTAGCAATAGCAAGTCCTAACCCATACCTATTAGAATTTCTATTTCTTGATTTATCAGATCTATAAAATCTCTCAAAAATCTTATCCTCTTCACCTTTTTCTATAACATCCCCCTTATTTATAACTAAAAGTCTAACATTATCACCATTATTCTTTAAAATAATATCTATACTCTCATTATCATCACTATGCTCTATAGCATTATCAAGTAATATCGACACTAACCTACTAATACTATCAGAATCAAACCTAATAAAAATATCATCCTCTATTAAAAGATTAAATAATATTCCCCTCTCATATGCTCTCCCCTCAAAAGTTAAAGCCTCTATTGTAACAACTTGAGACAAATTACCATCTTCAAAATTAAATGTTTCTATTCTCTCAGTTGATGCAAGTTTTAATAAATCACTAACAAGTTTATTCATTTTATTAGCTTCAATCAAAATATTATTAAGCCACTTTTTATCATTATCAACTTCCATTGCTTCCCCACTAGCAATAATAACAGATAATGGAGTTTTAAGTTCATGTGAAGCATCACAAATAAATTCTTTCTGCCTATTAAAACTATCATTAACTGGCTTTATTATCCAATTAGTAATAACTCTACATATCATAAAAGAAATAAACTCCAACACTCCAAATATAATTAAAGAAATAAATAAAGTATTTCTCAAATTATTATTTATCTTATAATTATCTATAATTACTAAACTATCACCACTCCTATACAAATAAGAATATCTATTAAAATATAAATTACCAATATACCTATCATCAGATATATTAGATAATATAGAAGTTGCCTTATCTCTTATCTCACTCTCACTTATATCACCATTAGAATGATTTATAACCTCTTTAATATTATTATCATTATCTATTAATATAGTATACATAACAGAATCCATATACTTTATATCATCTATATTATCTCTCTTAATATCATCATTATTCATTATATTATCAATATTATTTCTATTCATATCCTTATCTCTAAAAGAAATACTATTCAAACTATTAATAACACTATCTCTTTTTTCTATATAACTTTGAATATTAAAAATAGAAAAGAAACTAAATAAAGATATACTAATAATTAAAAATAAAGTACTAAAAATTTTAGAAGAAAGTCTCTTCATCCCTTACCTCCAATCTATATCCCAAATTTCTAGAAGATTTAATATTAACTCTAGTTCCAATAGCCTTTAACTTTTTTCTAATAAATGAAATATATACCTCAAGATTATTAGATATACTATCATTATCAATTCCCCAAACTTTATCATATATCTGTTCCTTAGTTAATAATTGATTAGCATTATTCATAAAATATTCAAGTATTAAAAACTCCTTACAAACAAGTGCTATATTTATCATAGTACTACTACAATATAAATTATAATTCTTAATATTTAACTCTAAATCCTCATATTTAATAATATCCCTATTAACATTATTAACTCTTAAATTAGCATTAACTCTTGCTATTAATTCTTCTATATGAAAAGGCTTAGTAACATAATCTAAAGCTCCATATTCAAATCCCTTCAACTTATCTTCTAACATTGATTTAGCAGTCAACATAATAACCTTACTATTAACATTATTATTTCTAATACTCTTTAAAATATCAAAACCGTTCTTTTTAGGTAGCATAACATCTAAAATAATTAAATCATAATTACAACTACAGGCATAATACTCTCCCTCTTCACCATCAACACATATATCAACCATATAATTATTACTCTTTAACCTACTAGCAATAACATCTGCTAAACTATACTCATCCTCTACTATTAAAATACGCATAATATCACCCACATTAAATTAAACATATAATTATTAAATAAAAATTAAATTTAATATAAATTAATTATAAACTAATTAGTAAACCTAAGTAAATACCCATCCGGATCTTGAATCAAAAATTGTTTATCACATACATAACCATCATCAACCCTATACTTACTAACAGCAATATCTTTATATAACTTAATCCCCATATTTTTAACATTATTATAAAATTTATCTATATCATTAACCGCCATACTAATATTAATCCCACTACCAAAAGGATACTCTAACTCACCAACATTCCAATTATTATTAACTTCCTCTATCATTATTTGATTACCATAAAGACTTAAAAAACAAAATTTATCCTCTACCCTCTCATATACTATCTCAAATCCCAAATCAATATAAAATTTCTTACTAACTAAAATATTACTAACACTAAATTCTGGTATTAAACTATTATATCTTATCTTATTATTCATTATATTACCAACTCTTTCCTAAAAAAATTATAACATATTATTAAATTCTTTATCAATTAAAATATACAAACTACCTAAAATGTATTGTAAACAAAAAAAAGAAAATACCAAAAGATATTCTCTTAAAATACTATTTATAATTATTCTATATTAACACCCTTTTTTAACTCAATACAACATAACATATTCATAACACCTATAATAATACTATATATTAATATTGCCATAATAATTAATAATCTTATAGAACTATTATCTAATACCATAGTATTTCTAAATAAATCCATAATATTTCTATTAAATAATCCCACAATAAACACAAATAAAATAACTAATCCCTGAGAAATAATATAAATAATAAATCCAAATACTACTGAAAATGATAATTTATTATCATCTCTTCTATATCCAACTATAATTCCTAAAAATCCAGACTGAATACCATTAAATATCTCTAAAAATACTATAACAAATATAGAAATAATAAATGGAACTGTCTCAAGATTTAGAGAAGAAGACAAACCATTAATTGTATTCCTAAGCATAATCCATCTATCTTCTGTATAATACGCTATAAAAAGACTAATAACAACAATTCCAAAACCAACTATAGTAAATATTAAAGTTTGAATAAATCTTGATTCATAAATCTGGTTTTTTGTTACAGGAAGTGTATGAGTTAAATATGCCTCATCTTTATATAATGAATCCCTAAATCTAACCCAACTCCTAATAACCGTATTAATAATAGTACTAAAAATCATAGCAAACATAAATCCAACACAAATTTGACCTATTATACCAACAATAACAGTTTGCTTCATAGCAAAAAATATTCTTGTTAGTAATGAAAAAACTATTGCTAATATATAAAATACCCCCATATTCTTTATCATATATTTCAAATCATATTTTAATAATTTTTCTAACATTTAAACATCCTCCTAAATATTTCATCTATTGAATATCCCTCTTTATTTCTAAGTTTATCAGCATCACTTTGTAAAATTATCTTTCCCTTATCAATAAATATAACCTCATCTAAAATTCTCTCTATATCAGATATCAAATGTGTAGAAATAATAATACTAGCATTTTCATTAAAATTACTTAAAATTGTATCTAAAATATAATCCCTAGTAGCAGGATCCACCCCTCCCAAAGGTTCATCTAAAATATATAAATCAGCATTTCTAGACATAACCAAAACCAGTTGAACTTTTTCTTGCATCCCCTTACTCATCTTTGAAAGCTTAAAATCTATATTTAAGTCTAAATCTTTTAATAATTTTTTAGCCTTAATCTCATCAAAATCATCATAAAAATCCTTAAAATAATCAATCACTTCAGATACTTTCATCTGTTTATTTAAATATGTTTTCTCAGGTAAATAAGATATTACTTTCTTAGAATCAACTCCTACCCTATTACCATTAACCAATATCTCACCACTAGTAGGCACTAATAAATCATTTATAAGTTTAATCAAAGTCGTCTTACCAGCACCATTCTTTCCTAATAGCCCAACTATCTTTCCGCTTGAAATATTTAAATTAATATTTTTAAGAACTTCCTTATTATCATATGATTTATTTAAATTTTTAATTTCTAATAATTCCATATCTATTCTCCTAACTTTTCCAAATATATAATTGAATCAGCCTTACTTAATCCTATTCTTTTCATACCTTCAAAATAACTCTTTGCTAAAGTAAGAGCATATTCATCTTTTAACTTTTCAATAACCTTAGAATCATTTGTAACATATTTACCATTAGTTCTCTCAGTATATATAAGTTTCATATTTTCTAACTCTGTCAAAGCCTTTTGCATAGTATTAGGATTTACCTTAAATGTAGTTGCAAACTCTCTAACAGAAGGAAGTTTTTCACCACATTTAAAAACCCCAGAAATTATATAAATCTTAATATATTCTAAAACTTGAATATATATTGGAATATTATTATCAAATACTATATTCATTATCTCACCTCATTGTGTTATTTAACTAATACAACGATATTATAGACCATATTTAAATATTTGTCAATCATAAAAAAATGCTAACAAAAAATGTTAACATTAATTTCTTCCTCATCTAAAATTATAACCTTACCAATCACAATATTAATTACCTTAATTTCCATATAAAAATAATCAAGACATCTTAATGCCTATTCTATTGCTAATAAAGGAATAAGTTCTTTCTTCTCAAAATTAGTCTCTTGACTAATACTTCTCCTATCCAATCCAAGAGAATCTAAATTATCATTTGAGATATTGCTATTTTATTAAGTCTAACAAGTCTTTCAGATTGATTTAATCCATCATTTATAAATACCGAATTAAGATTTTCCAAATTTACTAAACATATTAATTCATTTATAGTTGCATGATCTCTAATGTTACCATCTAGATTCTTATTTTTATTTTTCCATTCTTTAGCAGTCATACCAAATAGAGCCATATTTAAAACATCAGCTTCTTCAGCATATACATAATTAATTTGTTCTTTTGTTAACTCATTAGGTATTAAATTTTGTTTTATTGCATCAGTATGTATTCTGTAACTAATCTTTTCCTAATTCATCCATTGCAATAAATATTATTCCCTGTTTTGAAACATTTTTAGAACCTAAAATAATTCTCATACCTTTACCCCAATCATAATAAAATAAATTTCTATAAATCAATAAAATATCATAAAAATTTAACTTTCACTTATTTTTGTTTTTTTCTTTAGACTTCAACAATTCACCTTCATAATTATAAATGTTTAAAGGAAATTCATTTTCTTCACACATTTCAAATATTTTATCAACAATTAATTTATTAAATTCATCTTGTAATTGTTCCAGTGAAATTGGAAGTATCAATCCAACTATATATTCAGAATCAATTTTATCAAATACTTGAACCTCTCCCATTGCTAAACCCATAGTTTGTTCTTTAAGAACAATTGGAATTTCCCTTGATATAGCAAACCCTATATAATTATAATTAAAACAAGTAATTCCTCCTACAAATTTCTTTTCAATGCACTTTTTAATAATTTGATTTTCTGGATCTGATAATGATACTCTATCTTTGTGAATATCATCTTCATAATACATCCATTTTCTATCCTCTGGAACATCAAGTTTAAAAGATACATTATCACAATCTAATTTAATACCTAGCTTTTCAAGTAAACAACGAGAGCAAATCATTTTACTTTTTAAAATATTAACTAATCTTTCATAAGTCTTTTCATTATCAATACTACCTATCTGATGAATATAATAATTAATCATACTATCACTCCTTAAAATATATTTTAGCGTACTATAACTCTTATTACAATGACATCTCATAAATTATTCTTTGCTTTTTAAAGCCAATATGTTCATACATTCCTAATGCATTCGCATTAAACATCCAACAATTTAATTCTATTCTATCACAATTATTATCTAGTGCAATCTTTTTAACTTCTCCAATTAATTTTTTCCCTAAACCATGATTTCTATATTTTTCATCAATTACTAATTGATCAACATCAAATTAATTTTTGATCATCTAATTTTGTTATACCTATTATATTATTATCGCTTGCTAAAATAGTTATTTGTCTTTTAGCAGTTTCATTTAATTTTTCTAATCTATCTTTTTGACCAATATTATTTTCTATCATACTGGCATTTAATACCTCTAAATTAGATAAGACAACTAAATGTAAAATATCTGTATAATCTCTTATATTACCCTCCAATTTTGGATTATTTTCTCTCCACTCTTTTGCAGTCATTCCAAACAATGCTACATTTATTACATCTGCTTCGTTAGCATAAACAAAAACTTTTTGTTTATCTGTTAAAGTAGGAACTAAATTTTCTTTAATACTATCAGTATGTATTCTATAATTTGTTTTTGATAAGCTTCTTCTAACAGACCATTCTATTTTTTCTTGATATGTTTCATTATATTTTAATCTTTTAAATTCTTGAATCAAATATAATTTAAATGCTGGATCTATCCAAGACGCAAATTCTAAGGCAATATCTGGATGTGCAAATGTGCCACCATCATATTTTCCTCTTTTACTTACAAAACCTTTAGCATTTGTAATACTTATCCATCTAGAAGGACTCATTGTAAAAGAATTATTTGCAGAGTCATTTTTAAACTCGCGAGATTCCGCTAGTTTAAAATTTTCATTAAACAGTTCTTCCCAAAGTGAATAAAAATCAAAAGAACTTTTATTGCTCATCCACTTAATAACAACATCACCAGGATTATCAGGATTTTTGTATCTTGCCAAATCTGTTAAAGATATATAATCTATATTATCAATTCTCATTACGTTTATCAAATTATCTTTTACATTCATTTTTGTTGTAATTTTATTATTCATATATTATCCTTCCTTTCTATTTTATATTTTAAATACTACAAGAAAAATCAAATATATATTAAAAATCAATTTCATTTAATAATTTTTAGTATATAATTAGTATCTAAACACATTTTTTTCTTATTGTAAAAATGTTAAAAGCCTTATTTAACGGGCTTTTTATTTTTAACTTAGCCTAGAAACAAATTACATAATGGAATTTATTTTGAATAGTTTTATAAAACATAACAGCAATATCACTATTTTTATCATAATCAATCGAGCATTCTGCAAAAATATCAGTTATTTTTTGATAAAACATTCTTTCACTTGTACGAATTAATTTAATTCTTTCAAGCAATCTTTTAAAATATTCATGATCAGATTTCCTTGCTTTCATAAATCTATCATCATTTAAAGCAAAACCTTGAACCATATAATCTTTAATTACTTTATTCACCCAAGTTCTAAACTTAATTGCTTTTTTTGAATTAACCCTAAAACCTATAGAAATAATCATATCTAAATTGTAATAAGAATAAATTCTTTTAACTTTACGAGTTCCTTCTATTTGAACTTGTGCAATTTTTGCACAAGTTGCATTTTCCTTTAATTCATCATCTTTATAAATATTATTAATATGTCTAACAATACCACTTCTATCAACATTAAAAAGTACTGCTAAAGCTTCAGTATTTAACCAAACATCCTCATTTTCAAGTAATACTTCTATTTTAGTATTACCTTCTTCATCATTATAAAATAAAATATTTTTTTCATTACCAATTATTTTTTCTTTCATATAATTAACCTCCCTTTTATAAAATAATCATGTCCTCGCTAAATTTATTTTTTATTCATGTTTTTTAGATTTAATAAATTCTTCTTTGCTTTTTAAATTTTATCATTTTCCTTGTTATAAATATCAAAGTAATCATATCATAAGTTAAAAATAATGTAAATGTTTTATTTCTTACTTATACCAAGTTTACCTTTTTCATAATATTGTCTATTTTATCATTAGTGTCATTAAATTATAGACATAATTATATCTAAAAAAATAAACAATACTATAATTAACTTTAGACAATTAAATTTGTTTGTTATATTTATAAATCTTTTTTACAATTGGAGAATAATTAATTTTTGATAAATCTATAGATCTTTTTTCAGCAATATATTTTGTTAAATACATACTTTGAATAAGCATTTGATAATCATCTAAAATTTGATCTTTAAATTTTGAATCTATTGTAATTATTAAATAATAGTATTTTTTTAATTCTTCTAACATCATTTTATCAAATTCAGTATTTTTGTTATAATAAATAGCTGTTCCTTTATAGTTATAGCCAAAATTACCTCTACCATGACAAAAAGAATATTTATCATGAACTATTGGTATTCCCATACCAGATTCAACCATTGTTGATTCCAAATACTTAGATGCTGTACTTGTATCATATCCACTATATATTTCATAAATATTACCTACCAAATTAAAATTAAATGTAGTTTTCTCAATACAATCTAAAATCAAATTAATCTCTCCATCTAAATAATAATTTAATAATATACTAACAGGAATTAATGTCGCACCAAGAGAAATAAAACTATTTTCTTTTTCAATACTAGTATTATATTTTAAATAAGTCACATTACTATCCCCAAAAGAATTGTTAGATAACAAATATTTTTTTAAAGAACCACTAAAAGATAGTTTCACACCATAATTGTTCCCACTATAACTACACGACACAACATTTTTAAATGGTTTATTATTTCGATACAGCAAGTCCCTTGGCTCACTATTTACTGAAACTATATCGTTTTTAAAATTTATAACCTTTGCCCCAAATTCGCTAACTACACTTGAACCACCAACCCCACTAAATAAAGTTGGCTCACTTAATTTTGATAATTCACTATTAATATAATCTAAGTCTGTATTATATAATGAATCAGCAATCCTATCATTTAAAAGTTCAAAATTAATTTGCATACTCTGTTGATAATACTTTTTAAATTGATTGTAATCTATTGTAGGAATTCTATCATTATACTCACCAATACAGCAACAATAACAATCAGTATTATCATAAATTTTATATATTTTACTATTATATTTTAACATATAACAAAATGTATTTTTACCTACAATACCCGTTTTAATACTATATTTATTTAATTCATCAAATAATATTTCTAAATTATATATAAATATTTTATCCCTTTCACTTAAAATTTCTTTACCATAATGAACAAAATAACAATCATCAAATTTATTATATTTCTCTATAAATTTTGATAACCACAACATATATTCATCATTTAAAATAAACATTACAAATTCTTTATTTTCCATAAAAAAATCTCCCTTCAAGTCAAGTATAACTTAAAAGGAGGAAATATTTCGTCTACTCATATTTTTCATTTAATAATTCACATTTTATTATTCTTTTTAACTCAAAATGTCTAATATCTTGTTTTTTTTCACAAAAAGCAGCACAATACCAACCATCTTGAAATAGAAACATTTCTGCCGGATCTATAATTCTTTCATTCTCACCCTTACCATACGAATAATACAATATCTTAACTTTTCTTTTTTCTCTTATAGCCTTGGTTAATAAATTATATTTCTTACCATTTTCTTCTTTTAAATTTAATTCATTTTCTTCTTGCTTGCTTCCTGAATAAACACCTCTAATTTTATCTTGAAGTATAATAAGCTCCTCTCTCTTCTTTTTATCTTTCTCACTTGTAATATATTCATCTAACAATTTAGCATCTTTTAATTTAAACTTTCTTACAGGCATACGAACAGATTGATTTAATACATATCCACCATATGGTCCCATAATTGTGTCTATATAAATTCCTGCTTTTTCTAAGTCCTCTTTATAAACTCTAATCATTCTTTCTGAAACTTCAAGTTTATTAGAAAGTTCATTAATACTATATTTTTTACCTGTCTGTAACAATCCTAACATCGTTATAACATTAGATACTTTAGACATAAAAACCACCCTCCATTAAATAAAGTTATTTATTTAAAGTTTATCAACATACTTTTTATTTTAAGAACCAAATAAACTAAATTGTACTCTGTTTAGTTAACAAATAACATTTAATTTATATATATTAGAATATTCACCTATGTACCAATTATTATATCACATATATCACAAAATTTAACTTAGAAAATTTTTTCTTAATTTGACAAAAGCGAACAT
The DNA here is from genome assembly GCA_934148535.1 of uncultured Bacilli bacterium. Taxonomy (GTDB): domain Bacteria; phylum Bacillota_I; class Bacilli_A; order RF39; family UBA660; genus RUG11198. Next base: position 11,503 of record CAKPDF010000017.1, on the reverse strand, counting down.
TTGTGCTAGAATACACACTACTAAAAAAAGAGGGGGAAAAAATTATGAGAACCGAATTAGAATTAAAAGAAATGTTAAACTTCATTCATTCATGTGACGTAAGTTCAAATTATGAAAAAGATTTATTAAATCAAACATCAACAGCTAAAAATTATTTAGAAAGGTTAAAAGTTATCGACAAAAATGGTTATGAAAAAATAATTAAAGACGTTGAAAATAAATTAAAATTAATTATAAGCAGAAATTCTGAAAATAAAACAAAAAATAGCAAAGTTCCTATAAATTTAGTCACTGATAGTTTGACTGACTACATAATTAATAAAGTTAAAGCTAGAAGATTAACTGATCCAAAATTAATTGCTAGATATGTATACATTGAATTAGCTCGTAACCTATATTATGATATTTCATACACCAAAGTTTCTGATGAACAAAAACAAATTATAGTTAATACTCCTATCGATGTAAAAAACGCTAAATTATTTTCATACGTAGTATGTAGCCAATGGTCACAACTATATTCATATATTTTAAATTATTTTGGAATTGAAAATAAAATAATGCAAATTCCCAGTCAAGACCATAGATGGTGCGAAATAAACTTACATAATGATGAAATAATCATTGCCGATGCAACTGATTATATTAGAAATTCTATTGATTTTAGTAATGCTAAAGCAATAAGTGAAACAACTGGATTTTATATCTTACCACAAGAATATAGTGGTTTAAAATTAGGCAATGTTTTCAATTGTTATTTAAGAGATGACACTGCAAAAAAAATACTTGAACGTAAAAGAGATAATGAAGATTTAGATATAAGTTTAGGCTATATAGATGCTGTAGAAGGATACTTAGTAAATAGATTACTTAATTCTAGCGAACTTTTTAATCAAAAAAAACGTAGATTTGACGACTCGAAAGAACTATTTAAATTTCTAGAAGCAGCAAGAAAATATTTACATAAATTAGATGTACCAAACAATATGGATGGCTATGAAATTTTTGCCTACTATCATAAATTTATAGATCAACTTCCACCACAAGTAAGTGGAAATATTTCTATAAAAACCATATATGCCGATTTATTCTCTTATAAACAAAATATCTTAAAAAGAAAATACTTTAAAGCACCATCAGATTACATTAAATACTTAGAAGAACTAGTTTATGATAGATATTATGAATACCTAAATAAAAATGAAAAAATTGCTATTTTAGAACAAATAAAAGCAGGTTTAATAAGTAGTGAAAAAATAAGTAGTTTAGTATTAGCAGAAGAAATTAAAATTGCTGAATTAAATCGTCGTTTAAATCCATATTATGCCATTAATGAACTTGCTTTCTACCGTGGAATAATAGATGATACTAAAGAAGATTACTATCAATATTATGAACCAAATATTGGTAAATACCTAGCCAAAAATACAGAAGAAGCCATGAAATTTAGAAAAGAAAATAGCATAATTTAAAACAAGAAAAAATTGATATTAACCCAGTTTCTTTGAAAAAGGAAACGAGGTTTTTATATGAGTAAATTACATTAAATAAGTTTATATTAATGATAGAAAGATATGAGTATAAACCCAAAAATAAAATAAGTTTAATAGATAAACATAGTTTGGCTATATTAGAGTCTGTTGACAGTTCACTTATTATCCAATAACTATCTCTTATAAAAAAGAATATACTTAAGAAACTAATTTTACATAGTTATAATCCTTATTTGTATATTCTTATTATATCATTTACATTATTCACTATCTTCCAAAAAGTAATGAACCATTTTTTCATAATTATCTTGACTATTTAAACAAGTATCAATTAAATATCCTTTTTCATTATTTGTTTGATATTCTTTAATACCCCTCATATAAAAATCTTTATTTCTATCCTCAATAAAGAAAGGCATTATATCATTATGTAAGCACTCTCTAAACATTATCATTCTACCAATACGACCATTTCCATCTTGAAAAGGATGAATCTTTTCAAATCTAACATGAAATTCAATAATATCTTCAATTGTCTTTTTGTCTATTTTATTGTACCAACCTAATAATTCTTTCATATCAGTTGCCACATTACTTGGTAGAGATGTTGTTATATTACCAACAAAGTTCCTCTTCTTTTTATATTCTCCAACATTAAACCAATCTTTTTCAATATCAGTTAAAGTACCATCTTTTAAGATAAAATGAAATTTCTTTATCATATCTTCAGTTAGTTTATCATCAATAGTATCTAACATATATTTAAATAAAGTAAAATGATTTTTTGTCTCAGTAGCATCTTTTAAAACAATGACTTTATCTCCACTTGTCAAAATAGTCCCTGTATCATAAATACTTGCAGTTTCATCAGGTGTTATTGTAGAACCTTCAATATGATTTGTATTATAAGCAAAATCAAGTTGTGTTTTATGATAAAGGTTACCAGATAAACCAATATTTTTTTGGTCTATTAACGCTTTTTTTATCTTACTTACTTCCATCACTATTACACACCCTTATTTTATGCTACTTTCCACAGCAATTTTTATATTTCTTACCAGAGCCACATGGACAAGGATCATTCCTACCTACCTTATCACTTTTCTTCTGTACTCTTTTAGTGTCTTTTCCATCATTAGTTATTTTCTTTTTAACTACTTCTTTTCTTTCAATATTTTGTCTTATTTCTGCCTTTAACAAATAAATACTAACATCCTTATTTATTCTAGCAAGCATATTATCAAATAGCTCATAACCTTCCATAGTATAAGCCTGTAATGGATTAACATTACCATATCCCCTAAGACCAATACCTTCTCTTAAACCACTCATAATACTAATATGTTCCATCCAGTAATTATCAATAACTCTCAAAGTAATAGCCTTCTCAAATTCATTTTTAATTTCTTCTGGAATATCAGCAAGTTTCTCTTCATAATCTTTTAAAACCATATCATAAATATAATCAATTACATCATTACTATCTTTTCCCTTAATTTCAGATAATGCTATTCTATGACCTTTAAGTAAATTCTCGTTAGCGCTTTCTAATATTTCATCATAGTCATTATCTTCTAAAGTTTTATTATGAATTAAATGATCATTAACCATAGAAGTAATATGTTCCTTAAATAAATTAAGTACAGACTCATGAATAGAATCATTATCCAAAATTTCATTTCTTCTAGCATAAATAATCTCTCTTTGATTATTCATAACATCATCATACTCTAGTAATCTTTTTCTTATATCAAAGTTATTACCCTCAACTCTCTTTTGAGCAGATTCAAAAGATTTAGCAAGCATTTTATTTTGTACTACTTGTTCCCCAGTAAATCCTAAATTAGCAAGCATATCTCTATATTTATCAGAACCAAATCTTACCATTAAATCATCTTCAAAAGATACATAAAATTGTGTAAAACCAGGATCTCCTTGACGACCAGAACGACCTCTTAACTGATTATCAATACGTCTTGACTCATGTCTCTCAGTACCAATAACACATAATCCACCTAATTCCTTAACACCTTCACCTAATTTAATATCAGTACCACGACCAGCCATATTAGTAGCAATAGTAACAGCACCCTTAGCACCTGCTTTAGCAATTATTTCAGCCTCTCTTGCATTATTCTTAGCATTAAGTACTTCATGTGGAATCTTTTTCTTAGTAAGCATCTTACTTAATAATTCTGAAGTTTCAATTGCAATAGTACCAACTAAAACAGGTTGTCCAGTATTATGTCTTCTCTCTATTTCTTTTACTATAGCAGAATACTTACCCTCTTTACCAGGATACAATAAATCTACAGCATCCTCTCTTATTACAGGTTTATTAGTAGGAATTCTAACAACATACATATTGTAAATATTTCTAAATTCCTCTTCCTCTGTTTTAGCAGTTCCAGTCATACCAGATAACTTATTATACATTCTAAACAAGTTTTGAAATGTAATAGTAGCTAAAGTCTTAGTCTCTTGTTCAATAGTAACACCCTCTTTAGCTTGAATTGCTTGATGTAATCCTTCAGAGAAAGCTCTCCCCTTCATCAATCTACCAGTAAATTGATCAACTATAACAATCTTATCATCACTAACAACATAATCAACATCTCTATGCATAAAGTAATTAGCACGCAAAGCATTTTGAATATGATGTACTAAAGAAGCATGATTAATATCATATAAATTATCAATATTAAAATGTGCTTCAGCCTTGTGATTTCCCTCTTCAGTAAGATTAATACTTTTAGTCTTCTCATCCATTATATAATCTTCATTTTCAGTAAGACTCTTAACAAAACTATCAGCCTGTACATACAAATTAGCACTCTGAGCAACTCCACCTGAAATAATTAAAGGAGTTCTAGCTTCATCTATCAAAATAGAATCGACTTCATCAACTATACAATAATTAAGTGGTCTTTGAACTCTATTTTCTTTTTTTACTACCATATTATCTCTTAAATAATCAAATCCAAGTTCATTATTAGTAGTATACATTATATCACAGTTATATGCCTCTCTCTTTTCAGCAGCACTTTTCTCTCTTAAATTTAATCCTACAGTAAGTCCTAAAAAACGAAATACATTTCCCATCCATTCAGCATCTCTAGATGATAAGAATTCATTAACTGTAACAATATGAACTCCTCTACCATCCAAAGCATTCAAATAAGCAGGAAGTACACAAGTTAATGTTTTTCCTTCACCTGTTTTCATTTCTGCAATATTACCATAATGAATAGCAAGTCCACCTAATAATTGACAATAAAATGGTTTCATATTTACAGCTCTATAGCAAGCTTCACGACAAACTGCAAAAGCTTCTATTAAAATATCTTCTAATGTTTCTCCTTTAGCAAGTCTTTCTTTAAATCTTTCTGTATATTCTTTTAATTCACTATCAGATAGTCCCTGCATATCTTCATCAAGAGCGTCAATCTGATCAGCAATTTTTTCAAATCTATTTAATTCTTTATATTCATTATCAAATAATTTTTGAAATATTTTAAGCATAATATCATCTCCAACTAGTATTCTATCAAAAAATAAGAAAAATTACCATACTTATTAACTCTTTTGTTGACTATTTTATATTTTTTTAGTGTAAATCTGCCCATATTTACTATAATTAAGGGCAGTACTCAAGAATTAGCGATAATTTTTTATTCATTAACATCACACTATTTATACTTTTCTTTAAATTTATCTATAATCTTTTGGTATATTATCTGCATATTAGATTCTGTTGATAAACTAACAGCATCATTAATTAGAACCCACTTAACAGCGCTATTTTCATCTTCCTTAATTTTTACTTCTTCTTTCTCATCTACTTCTAATAAATAAGTAACATTTAAATGAACATGTGAAGAAACAAACTTACCTCTTTTAAAATGACTATCTACACCTAAAATTTCTAATGAAAATATTGAATCTTCTAAAGGAGTAACATTCTTAACAGAACTCTCCTCCTTAACCTCTCTAATAGCAACCTCTAACATATCATCTTCCCCATCAGCGTGTCCTCCTAACCAAGCCCAAGAATCATAAATATTATGATAAGCCATCAATACCTTAGTTTTATTTTTATTAACAGTCCAAGCAGATGCTGTAAAATGACATAATGTATTATTTCTAGAAAGTATATCATCAAATTTATCTATATATTCTAGCATTAATTTTCTATCAACAGTTTCCTGTTCATTATAAGGAATGTATTTTTCTAATTCACTTTTAATTTTATTAATATTACTCATAAAATTTTACCACCTTTATATATTTTAATTAATTTTACAATTATTCTATCAATCAAACAATTACGTCACCAGTGGTGTCGCAAGCACAATATCTTTATAAATGTTATAAAATCATTTCAATTATTAAATTAAAATTGATATCTAACAAATCTATTCTACCTCTCTACATCTTCATCAACATATTCTAAATAAATTTTTTTATCAAAACTACCTCTTTTTTCTCTCTTTTTATCCGCAATATTTTTTACATCTTCCCAAGCAATATTCTTAACCCTCATTATAGAGCATATTACCTCCATAACATCACCTAACTCTTCTACATCATTATTTTCTATAAATTCATTAGCCTCTTCAATCAATTTCTTATTTAAACACTCTAAATATTCATCATCATCTAATACCTTATATTTAATATCATTAACACCTTTCTTTTTTATGTTATCAACAATCTTATCTCTAACTAATTTATTATAATTAAATATCATTATATACCTCCAATTAAAAATGTTTGAAAAAAAGAAACTAATTTGTTTCTATAACTCCATAGTTTCCATCTTTTCTTTTATATATAACATGAGTATTACCACTAGCAGCATCTTTATAAACGAAAAACTCATGTCCTAAAAGTTCTAATTCCAATAATGCTTCTTCTTCATCCATTGGTTTCATATCTAAAGTCTTTCTCTTTACAATAGAACTTTTCTCTTCTTTCTCTTCTTCATTATTATATTCGAAATCTAAATTAAATACACCTAAACTCTTATCAGTTTCTTTCTTTTTGATTCTAGTTTTATTTTTTCTTATCATTCTTTCCAATTTATCAGTAACTAAATCAATAGCAGCATACAAATCATCATGTTCTTCTTCACCACGAATTGTATATTGTGAAGTAGGAATCGTAACTTCTATGATATCCTTTTTACCTCTAGTCTTAACTAATACATTAGCACTCACTTCATTTTTAAAATACTTATCCAATTTTCCCAATTTTGAGTCTATGTAATTAGCAATAGCGTCAGTAATTTTAATCTTTTCACCACGTACATTACACTTCATAATTATCATTCCTTTCTTACAAGTAAATCATATCATAAAACTACAAATAAGTAAATGAAATTAACTAAAATAAGACATTTTCCCACAATTTCTAATCCGCCATAAATTTACTTAATAGTTCTTTAATTTTATCTACCTTATCTAACCTTTCAAAAGTACTATGCTCTCTGCCAAAATGTCCAAAATTAGTTAATTCCCTATAACAAATATTTTTCATATCTAACTCATTTATCATATTGCTAGGACTAAAGTCAAATATTTGATTTACAATACATAATATCTTATCCTCATCTATTTTATTAGTATTAAATGTATCAATAGATAAACTAACTTCCCGACTGCACCCAATAGCATAACTAACCCCTAACATACACTTATCACATAAATTAGCAGCAACTAAATTCTTACAAACATATCTTGCATAATAAGCAGCAGTTCTATCAACCTTAGTATAATCTTTACCACTAAAAGCACCACCACCATGATAAGAACTACCACCATATGTATCAACTATAATTTTTCTACCAGTAAGACCAGTATCCCCCACAGGACCACCAATAACAAATCTACCAGTTGGATTTATTAAAATATTAGTATCTTTAAGTAATTCAGAAGGTATAACTTCTTTTATAATATATTTATAAACATCACTTCTTAATCTATCTATATCAATTCCATCCTTATGTTGCAAAGAAATAACTATAGTATGAACTCTAACAAGCATATCATCATCATATTCTAAAGTAACTTGCATTTTACCATCACATCTTAAATAATCTATAATATTATTATTTCTAACTTCTAATACCCTCTTTGCTAAATTTCTAGCAAGAACATAATTATAAGGTAAATATTCTGAAGTTTCATTAGTAGCATATCCAAAAATAATACCTTGATCCCCAGCACCTATTTCAGCACCATCAACACCCATAGCAATATCACTAGATTGTTTATTGATATCAACAATAATATCAATATTATCACCATTAAAGCCTAATTCATCATTATCATATCCAACCTCTTTTATAGCCTGCCTACAAACTGCTTCTATATCACATTTATAACTACTAGTAACCTCTCCCATAATAAAAACTCTCTTATAACTAGCGCAAACCTCTACTGCTACCCTAGAATTCTTATCATTTTCCATATAACTATCCAAAATAGAATCAGCTATATAATCACATAACTTATCTGGATGCCCCATACATACCATTTCACTTGTAAATAATCTTTTCATAAACTCCTCCTTCTAATTACCTTAAAAAGAAAAGACACTTTTTAACCAAAAGTGCCATAAATAACTTTATCTTTCGGTTAAACCGCAGGATTTAGCACCCAACTTAAAGGGTTGCTGGACTTCTTCGAGCCTGTTCTCTCCATCACTCTTGATAAGGTAATATTAAATTTATTTACATAAAAATTATATAACAAAATTAAGATTTATTCAATCATTTTTCCAAATATTTATCTAATACTCTATCTAATTCTAATTTATCTATTGGCTTAGCTAAATAATCATCTAATCCATAACTTAAATATTTTTCTTTCATACCTGATACTGCATTCGCAGTTAATATTACTACTGGAGTATTAAATTTTCTATCTTCTTTTAATTTCTTAAATGTCTCTACTCCACTTAGTTTAGGCATCATATCATCTAATAATATTAAATCATATTTATTATTTTTTATCATCTCTATTGCTTCTATTCCAGATAAACAAGTATCTGGTATTATTTTATAATTTCTAAGAAGTCTTGATGCTACTTTTATATTTAAATTATTATCATCTACTAATAATACTTTTTTATTAGAATAATCTTTTTTTTCTATCTCTTCTTTTTCTACTTCTACAATACCTCCCTCTAAAGAAACAATCTTTTGAGTTAGATATACTGTAAACTTAGAACCACTTCCATACTTAGATTGTACTATTATTTTACCACCCATCATATCTACTAAACTCTTAGTAATTGCAAGACCTAAACCAGTACCTTCTAAAGTAGTATTTCTATCTTCTTCTAATCTATTAAATTTAGTAAATAGCTTATCTATCTTATCTGGTTTTATTCCTCTACCAGTATCTTCTACTGATATTACTAACTTAGAAGTATTTTTAGTATTAATACAACTTACTTCAAAATCAATTATTCCTTTTTCAGTATACTTACAAGCATTAGTAAGTAAGTTAGTAATTATCTCTCTAACCTTACCCATATCCCCATTTAATGTATTTGGAATATCAGAAGAAAAATTACATTTCAAAGTAATAGGTTTATCTCCAATTCTAGGTTTAACTAATTTATATACATCATTAAATACTTGTACTGGATTATAGTCTACATTAATTATTTCCATTTTCCCTGCTTCTATTTTACTTATATCAAGTATTCCATTTACTATCTCTAATAGATTATCACTAGCCATAATAATATCTTTAGCCTCATCCTTAGCTTCTTCTAAAGTATTATCATCTAATATAGCATTACTAAAACCTACTATAGCATTTAATGGAGTTCTAATTTCATGAGACATACTAGATAAAAACTCTGTTTTAGCATTATTAGCTTTTTCTGCAGAATTCTTAGCAAGTTCTAATTCATTCATCATCTTAAGATCAGGATTTTCTATAGTAAAATACATTAGATAATTAACAAATGTTATAGTTATTGAATTTATCATTATGTATGGGTTATAACGATAAATAACCATTAAAAATATAAATAAAATTATTATACTTATTATTGGAATATGTCTTTTTGATATTCTTTTAAAATTAACCAACGTTACTAATACTGATAAAAATAAATATATCCCACAAATTAAATAAGTTGGGAAAACTGCTGTTCCATTTATACTTATAATTTCATTTTTTGCAATTAAATTAACACTTAAAACAGATACTATTATGCTAAAAAACAAATCAATTGAAGAAACAATAATAATTAAGTTTTTGATAATTTTTTTTGATAAATTTAATGTTATCAGAACCGTATATATAAATAAGGCAGATGTTAATATTATAAGTATTATAAAATCTATTTTATTTGTTAGTTGTAATATATATTTATTGAAATTATTTATAGTCTCTAATTTCTTTCCTGCTACTATTATCCTTTCTGTTGTTACTATCACACTATCAAGTACCCCTGATAAAATCATAATTTGATATAATTTGTTCTCTATTAAATTTACCCTCTTTTTTGAATAATATACTATACATAATAATATTGAAAAAAACAAGGCACATATAGGTAATTGCAATTCATTCATACATATACTCACTTTCTCTTATTTCTAGTTTTACTTAATACTAATGCATTTTGTTTTGTAACTTCCACATTATCTAAAACTCTAAATACTTCAATATCTGATATTTCGTTTTTATCTTTATATTCTGCCGTATCTTCTATTTCATAGTCATATAATCCATCAGCGGTTTTAATCAATTCCTCTAAATAATTATCCCAATAAGTAAATATTGGATCAAAATTGCTAAAACTTTCCCTAGTTGTTCTTCTATGTTCTTCATATAATTCCCATTTAAGTGTAGCCATTTTATCTCGTAAGTTTTGTACTGCTATTATTTTTTTTGCATCTCTAGCTTGAACTAACAAATTTCTTATGCTAAACTCTATGTCATCCTCTTTTCTTAAAGTTTTTACTATTTCATTTTCTAAAATTGAAATAGTATCTAACATTTTAATAATTGAACTAATATCTTGTTCCCCATTAACTGTTTTTAATTTTTCTAATACATAATTTAACTTTTGTTTTAATGTGGCTCCTCTCTTAGTATTATAAACAATTAAATCAATACATTTAATTAGATTTTTGTGCATCAATCTTTTTATATCATCACAATCATCTTTTGTAAAATTTGTTATATCATATGCACTACCTTGTATTGAATAACATTTATTTCCTTCTTGTATTGTTGCAATTGGAACTACCAATACTTCTTCTTTTTCTGCAACATCATATATTCCGGTATATAACTTTTGCACTATTAATGATTGTTCCTTATTCCATACTCCTTCAGGATAAATTAATAAATTACTTCCTAATTCTAAGGCTCTTTCCATCTTTAAAATAGCCGCTGCTCGACTTTTCTTATCTTTCCTATCAACTATTATAGTACCATTTAACCATAATGCTAATCCATCAATAGAATAATAAAAATCTAATAAACTACCATACAGTAAATAGACAGGTGCATCTATAGTTTTCAAAGTTAAAACTATATCATCTCTAAATCCATGAGTTGCAGAATATATTATTTTTTTATCCTTTGGTACATCTTCTTTTCTTTCAATGATTAATTCATTTTTTGTAGAAAAAGGTATTACCTTTCTATATATAGGATTTATTGCTTTTCTAACTAAAATACCACTTTTTGAAATTACATCATCGGGATCATTTGACAATAAATACTCAAAACATTTGTTATACATCTCTTACTCCTTTATTTATTATAAACTAATTATAAATTCACCTACAAACAACTTTATATTGTAATATATATTACCATATAGTTAAAGCATCATACTTTAATCAGCCAATTTTAACATCTAAACAATAATAAATTTACAATTAGTAGTTACTTTTCTAAATATTTATCTAATACTCTATCTAATTCTAATTTATCTATTGGTTTAGCAAGATAATCATCTAATCCATAACTTAA
>CAKPDF010000016.1 GCA_934148535.1 uncultured Bacilli bacterium | reverse complement strand
GGCATAACTGGCTCTACTGTTGGCATCACAGGTTGCACTGGAGTTTCCATTTGTGGAGCTACATTTGGCATAACTGGTTCTACTGTTGGCATTACAGGTTGCACTGGAGTTTCCATCTGTGGAGCTACATTTGACATAACTGGCTCTACAGTTGGCATCACAGGTTGCACTGGAGTTTCCATTTGTGGAGCTACATTTGGCATAACTGGCTCTACTGTTGGCATTACAGGTTGTACTGGAGTTTCCATTTGTGAATTATTCATAGTAGGATTACTATTCAAATTCAAATCACCAACTGGTGAAACCATTTCATTAATTCCACTATTTAAATTATTAATTTCAGGTTGCATAATAGACTGCTCTTGTACAGGCTGAGGAATAACCGCACCTTGCTCTTGCATATTATTTTCAACATTACCTGCATTATTACTAGCATTATTTTCAACTTTTAGCGCCTTTTTTTTCTTGCTTCTAGCATCTGCTAAAAAACCTATAACTGTTATAATTAAAACTACCAAAACTCCTAAAATCCATACATAGTATTTTAATAAAAAATCTACAAAACTCATATTTATCTTCTCCCTTTTACTCTAACAATAGAATAACACATTTTATTTAAAAGTGCAACTAGTTTTTTTGAATTCTTTCTAACGGATTACTCTCTACTACACTAATAGCATCTATTGATAAATTTAATGATTGTTCATATTGGCCCTTATAAAATAATGTTGTAGCCTTTTCCAAACCAGAATCAATTTCTGGATATAAACTACGATATCTATTACCATATATAATCATCTTCTCACTTAACATAGCAGATTTTATCATATCATTAGTCTTATTATAAATCTTAAAAACTAAATCCCTAGCAGTATCTACTCTAATATTTAAAATCTTTATAACAATAGGCTTTTTATCAAGTTCCTTTACAATTTCTCTAATAGCGTCTTGCGCTTCTTTAAGTTCAACAAAGTAACTAGAAGGTATTATAGGTAACTTATAATCTTTTAATTTATATTTAGCTTGCTTTAATAAATTTTGAATTGTATCTAATTGTTCTTTAGCCCTATACTCATCATCTTTCATACTAGTAATAGATCTAAGTTGATAATCCAAATCATCTTGTAATCTAGATAACTTCAATTTAAGTCCTTCTAACTCATCATTAAGTTTAGAATAAGCAAAAGTTTTAGTTTTACTATGATCAAGTAAAGATTTAAAATCCTCATTTATCTCTTCTAAAGTTCTATTAAGAACACTAAATTTATTTATCTCTTCATCAGTTAAATCATAAGTAACCTTTATATCATCTATTTGTATATAAACATCATATACAACCTTATTAATTTTCTCTAACTTATGTCTAAACTTCTTAGTTCCCTCTTTAAAAGTATCTTTACACTCTTTTTCTTTATCAAAATCATTATACAAAGAATTAAAATAATCAAGTATAGTCTTTAACTCTAACTTAGAATCCCCTAAATCAAGAATATTCATCTTATCCATTATAGCCTTTACTTTATTTTGTATCTCACTCAAATTATACTCAACATTTAAATAATCAAGAGGATATCCATCTCTTTGCATCCTAGCATACATAACTTTTGCTTCTTCAATCTTTCCTGGTATTAACACATTAGACATAAGTACAATAGAAGGCCCATCATCTAATATTTCTTTCATATGATTAATATCATTTTCAATATCAATAACAATTTTTTCAACTTCAACATAATCATTATGATCCATTAAATCCTCAAATTTTTGAAATTTAGCATCTATTTTATGAAATTCTTCTTCTATTGGTGTAGCCACTTCAGAAAAATCTTTGATAGTTCTAGAAAATTTATTTTCAAGTTCCCTATAAACAACTTTTAACTTAGTAATTAAAGCTCTATTTCTTTCTTCACTATTAGTAATTATCTTAATTTCATCAACTAATCTTTCAGTTTTACATTTTAAACGTTCAATTTCAAGTTCAATATCAGCAATTTTCTTTATAGCCTGATTATATTCTCTTTTATCAATTAAAAAATCAGCCTCTGATATCATATCAGTAAGTTTAGGAATTCTATCATCTTTAATTAAAGTAAAAGTATTATCCCAAGAATCCAACTTTTTTTGTAAATTATCTGTTTTTACTAAATCCTTAACCTTGGTCATCTCAGACAATAAATGAACATCTAATAATTGATTCTTTCTAACATCAAGTTCACTAATTTCTTTTTTATATTTTGTATTTTGTTTCTTTTTAATAACAATAAAAGTAATAACCACACAAAATAATGCAACTAAAATAACTGTAATTATAAGCATTAATATGTTATCCATTGTATCACCTTCCAATACACATAATAATTGTATCATACTTTTATACCTTTTTAAAAGAAATTTTAAATAAATTGACAAAAAAAGAAAAGAGTTAACACTAGAAAATTTTTAAATTATTTTAATTTTCGTATTAACTCCTTTGTTTTAATTCCACTATTACCATCATAATTTATTCTATTAACCAATTTAAAATTACTATATTCATCAGCAAAAATTCTATATTTAGAACCATTTTCCAAACTATCTAACATATTATGAATTTTTTCTAAAATACATTCTAAATTAAAATTTTTATACCCATTAATACTATTTATAAATTTTTGAATATCTAACATACAATCTTTACTTTGTATATCAAAAGAAAATATCTTATCCCCAAAGTAAATATCTATTTTATAACCAATATCATAAAAATAAATATCATATTGTATAAATTTATTATTAATAACAAATTCAATTAATTTAAGAATAAATTCATTATCTTTTTTTATATATTGAAATTTTTTTATAATTCTATCATTACCAATAGATAAAACATCATAGTCATTATATTCATCCCTACAATCTATCGTAAAAGAGAAATTTTCCATTGTAGGCAAACATTTCATAATAAGTTCATTTTCATTTTGTTTTAAATTAAAATCACCTATAACTAATTTAGGTTTTAAATTTTTAGTAATATAAATTTCTGAAACATTAGATAAATTCATACCACCAACTAATAAACTAATAATACCATCTAAATCATTAAGTAAATCATAATTAACATTTTTTAATAAATCTTTAGCATACTCATCAATAACTACCATAATCAACACTCCTACTTCTTTTACTATTTAATTGTATCTCAAAAATAAATAATATTAAATAAAATTAACTATAATCTAACTTTTTAATAAGAAAAACAATACATCCCAAACTATAATAAATACAATTTGAAAGTATTGTTACTTATAAATATAACTATCCTAATTTATCTTTTTCATTTTATCATCCAAAATAGAATATAGATATATATTAACTTCTTTTGAAGTTACTAAACTAATATATTCCCTATAGCCATTTAATTGATCTAAATAATGGAAATCTTCAATGTTTTTAAGTTTATAATCAACTATATCAATATGATTATCATATTCAAGCATCAAATCTATTATACCATGATAACGAATAGAATCTTTATCATAAACAAATTCATATTCATGATAAATTTTAGCCTCTTTAATATTTTTAAGAACCTCTTGATTCAAGAATTTTTTTACCCTTTCTTTAGAATAATTATCTTTTATAAAACTATAATCAGGATTTTTAAAATCCATATATTCCAAAATTTCATGAATATACAAACCAAAATCCATATTATCCCTAGTTTTCTTATCAATCAAATCATTAGTATGTTTAGAAAAATGCTTAGAACTAACATAATTATTAGCAACATTTATTTCACAAACATCAATATCAATATTTGACTTAGGAATATTATCTCTAAAATTTTTAGAAGTTATTAAATTATAATCTTTAGTAAGATTTAAAGATTTTAAATCAATATTATTAACATAACTTCTTGTAATATTTAAAACTGAGTTCATAATATCTGCTAAAGACCTATATTTACTTCTAATACTATTGTTTACAATCCCAGAATTATTACTAGCGGGTTCATCACCACTTGGCATAACTACAATCATTTTTTCCTTAGCTCTAGTAAGTGCAACATAATATAACCTAATCTTCTCACTTATTTCTTCTCTGATATATCTATCTCTTAAAAGTTCTTTATATATAGTTTGCCCTATTCCTTCCTTAAAAAATGGAACAATAATACCATATTCTTTATCATAAGTAAATTTTTCTTTTAAATCTAAAATATTAAAACTTTTATATAATCCAGAATAATAACATATAGGATATTCAAGCCCTTTTGATTTATGAATAGTCATAATTTTAACTGAGTCAGAATCTCCCAAATGAATTGAGTATTTCATATCATAATTATCCTTAACAATATTTTTTAAATATATTGAAAATTGAATGACATCATAACCTAAATCTCCTAAATTTGAAGCACTATTCAAAATATGCTCTAATTTAGTCATAGAAGAATTTATATTACCAATAGAAATTATTTTTTCATAATAATCAAATTTATTAATAATTTCTAACAAAATATCATAAGAAGATTTTTTAGAAATATCATAAGCTATCTCTTTAGCAGTAGAATATAACTCACAATCCTTAAAATTACCATTAACAAAATATTCAAATATTTTTTCATCATCATATTGATATAAAAAACTTCTTAAAATACTCATAAACAAATATTGAAACTCTTTATCAAAAGAACCATCTCTTACCTTAATAATAAATTGCAATAAATTACTAATAACAATTATATCCTGATCCTCATTCATCCTTTCATCTTTTAATATTGCTAAAGGAATTCCCAAATATTCAAATACTTTCTTATATAAATCAAAATTAGTAGTTCTATCCATTAAAATAACAAAATCACTATATTTAGCATCTCTTAAAATACCATCATCCTTATCAAAAATTTTATAATGATTATTAACTTTATCTATAATATCTCTAGCAATAATAAAACATTCTACTTCATCTTTAGCATATTCACATCCCTTTTCATAATCATATGAATATATCTCAAAGTTATAATTTTGATTAGTACTTCCCTTTTCAATATAAGAATTATTTCCAAAAATCATCTGATGAGAAACTATATAATCAGCACCACCAATATCATTATCCATAATTTTATTAAATATCAAATTAATATTATCTAAAACCTCTTTACGTGACCTAAAATTTTTATTCAAATCAATTTTAGCGCCACCATTATTAGAAGAATAATTATCATATTTATTCTTAAAAATATCTGGATTAGCATTTCTAAAACGATATATTGATTGTTTAATATCTCCAACCATATAAACATTATCATTTTCAATCATTCCAATAAATGTCTCTTGTAAATCATTTGTATCCTGATATTCATCAATCATAATTTCCTTAAAGAAATATTTCATTTCATTTCTTACTTCTTCATTTTCTTTAAGAACTTTTATAGCCATTATAGCAATATCATGAAACTCATAAACATCCATTGAATTCTTATATTCCATAACTTTTTTATCAAATGAAATAAAAATATCAATTAACACAGAAACATAATCTTTACAAATATTAATAGTATCTTTCATATCATTAGAATCTATATATACACACAATCCCTTAATAGAATCAATAAGTTCTTTAATATTATCTTTCTTTTCTTTAGCGAAGTCCTCACTACCCCTAGGCAAATTAGGCATTCTAATATTAAGATTTTTTACTATCTCATCATAATCTTTAGAATTTAATAATCCATCCAAAGCTTCTTCTAACTTTTCAATGTAATCTCCATCAACATAATGAGTAAGTTCTGAAACCTCAGCATTAATTTCCTTTATTTTATTCAAGATTAATTTTTCATATGCCAAAACATCAGTATTTATCTTCTTTTCATCAAAATAAATATCTAAATAACTTTTTAAGTATCCAATCTTATCCGGAAGCATTTCCAACTTAGAATAAATTTTTAAAATAGCATCAAAAATCTCTTTATCATCCTTTATGCAAAAGTCACCTATCAATTTTAAAAATTTAGAATTCCCTTTTTCATAATAATCTTCAAATAAATTTTCTAAAATTTCTCTTTTTTTCATCATTATCATAGCAGAATCAATTATAGAAATATTAGGAGAAATATTTAAAAGATAGTGATATTTTTTTACAACAGATAAAGCAAAGCTATCAAAAGTAGTAATATATGCAGCATCAATTAAATCAAGCTCTCCTACCAAAGATTTATCTTTCTTTATTTTTTTTCTTATTCTTTCCTTCATCTCACTAGCAGCAGCCTTAGTAAAAGTTAACATCAACATTTCATTGATATGCATCCCCTTTTTCAAATTAGTTATAACTCTCTCAGACAAAACAGCTGTCTTACCACTACCAGCTCCAGCACTAACAATAATATTATGACCACAATCATGTATTGCTTGCCATTGCTCATCAGTCCATATAGCATCCTTAGGTTTAATTGGTATCATTATTCTTCACCTGCTTCCTCATCACTTAAAAACTCCAAATTTTTATACTCTTTTAAATTAACAACATCATTTTCTCTCATAAAACAAATATCCTTAAATTTACAAAATTCACATCCTAAATTATCTTTACCTATTCTCTTAGGATTAATATCAAATTTAGCATCTCTTATATCTTTAATAGCGTTATCAATTTTTTCATCTACAATATCCTCAAGTCTTTCTATTTTCTCACTGCTTATTACTTTTGAATAATGAGCAAAGCCCTTAGAAGTTGTTTTCAAACTCTTAACAACTTTACTATCATCAAATGATGAATCAAAAGCCCCTAAAACTCCAATATTTTCATTGCTATAACCTTGTAACTTCAAATTATTTCTTTTTAATTCTACATAAGTATGCTTATTATCTCTACTTATTTCAGAATTTAATATTTTTTGTAAATAAAATCCTGCTATATCAACATTTGTAAACCTTTCACTTCTACTAACCAAATATAAATAAACAGGTAATTGCATCTCAATACCATAGATAGTATGATTTAAATTTGTCTTAGGATTTCCTGTTTTGTAATCTATTATTGACAAAATAGATTTTCCATTTTCCTCGCCATAAATAATCTTATCAACAATCCCCATAAAAGTTATATTCATATCACTACTCTTATCAATATATATTTCTTCTTCATATTTAGCCATATCAAGTCTACAATATTCCATTTGTTCTTTTATTGAAGTTATTATAAATCTAAGTTCCTCTTTTAATTTCTTCAAGAAAAATTGTTCCTTCTTAGAAAAAGTTTTACCACATTTTTCAATATAATCTTGATATTCAAAATCTAGATCAAAACCTTCTTTAACAAAAGCAAGAGATAAAATATAATGAAATAAACTTCCCAAAGTAGTCATAAAAGTATCTTCAAAAATACTAAGTTTCAATATATTACCAATATAATATCTAAAACCACATCTATAAAAATTATCTATTGTAGAATAAGAAAGCAATAATTTATTTTTTAAATAATCTTGTAACTTAACCTTATCAATAGAAGTAAACTTATTATTATAAGTTAAATAATCTATATCACTATAATTATTAAATAAAATCGGTAATCTCTCAAAAACAACACCATATTTAGCATATTCATCCATAGCACTACACAATCTTAATTTATTATATATATTAGAATAACTATAACTATCCTTAAAATCATCAATCACATTTAATTTAATTTCATCATTTAAATTTGATATTATAAAACTACCACTAGAACTTTCTTTTTTATAAGAAATAACTAAGTTTTTAATTGCAAGAATAGCACTAACAGTAATACTTTTCTCTATTTTGTTTTTCTCTACTGTAGACTCTATTACTCCTAATTCTTCCTTCATAGCGTCAGTAATATATTCTTCATCCTGATGTATCTTTGGAATAATTCCCTGATTAAATCCAAGTAAAAAAACATAAACATCATCATCAATAATACTATTACTAATATTAATACATTCTATTTTGTTTTCATACTCCTCTTTTTTTATATAAGTATTTCTAAAATCATATATAAGCATATCTTTAATACTATTAAAATCATTTACCCAACTATACTCATTCAATATATCCACTATCAAATTATATTCATCACTACAATTTGCATATTTATTACTAACAAGTTCTAAAGTTTTTTTAACATCACTTTCCAATACCTCAAAAAAATACCTTCCTATAGATGTACTATATAAACTAGTTTTCTCATCTAAAGAAACACAAATATTATAAAATCCGAATATTTTTCTTATTTGAAATATATATTCCCCACTAACATTAGCAAGTTTTATTTTATTAATATTTACGCCATTATTAATAAGTTCTATAATCTTTATAGCAACAAAATTAACTTCATCTTCTATTGTTTCAAATTCATAGATTGTATCATGTTGATAATGCTTTTCATCCCTATCTATTATTGATACAGAAGCATTTTTCGAAACCTCTTTAAACATATTCTTATAAAATAAGTTAACATTTCTAAAACCTAATACATAAATATGTTTTCCCTCTAAACTTTTTTTAAAATAAGGACTATAAATAAGTAATCCAAGATTATCAAGTTCACTCTTTAAATCATTTAAAAAATTCAATTTTTCATACTTATACTTTTTATTCTCAACATAATACAAATTTTTCAAATAGACTAAACAAACTTCATATTTCCAACCGTATTTTTTCATTAAATAGTTTATAGCCTTTTTATCATAACTAAAATAATACTTACTTTGAAATTCACTAATAGTAATAAATTTAATATTCTTAAGTCCAAACTTTTCTCTAATATCTCTTACTACCTGATTTTTAATCTCACCAGGAACAACAATAACACTATCATCCTCTATATAATCTAACATCATATCACCTATATCTTACTTACTTTTTTAAACATTTCTCTACTGTATTTTGCAATATCTTCTACAGAAGTAATATTATATTTAAGAATAACATCTTTAAAATAATCAGTCATATCACTTTCCAATATTTCTTTATTAGAAGCCTCATTTTCCTCTATTCCTTCTCTAGCATTAGTCCATGGCAAAGAATAATGAGTCATTTTTTCCAAAGTCTTACCACTATAACACCCAAAATCATTGCTAATCTCATCAACTAATTTTTGTTCTTTCTCATTTAAATTAATATTCTTGTATTTATCAAATTCACTAGAATCAATAGAATTATAACTATAATATGCAAACCTATCATAAATTTCACGATAAACAGGCCCATGAACCCAAGCCTCACATCTATCATCAAACATCTCTCTATCATATAAAGCCAAACTAAATCCTTGAATATAATACAATATTTTCTGTAATGCCAAAGGTGTAATATCACCCATTCTAGCAATTATATGCTTTGCAATCAAATATATTTTAGACCTATCTTCCTCTAATCTTATTTCAGCAATCCTACCAATTACTTTCTTATAAGCAACAGATGTAATTAACTCTTTATTTTTCTCCACATACTTTAACAATTCTTTAGGATCTTCTAAAATCTTAAATAATATATCTGAATATACCCTCTCAGGCATCTGACCATCTAAATATCTTATAATTGTAATCTCACCCCAACCTAAAACTAAAGATAAAGGTTTCTTACCAATATTATATTTTTTTAATATCTCCTCAATCTGAGTAGTAGTAATAATACCATTTTTTTCTCTTAAAACATTAGAACTATTAATAACATTTTGATTATATGTATCCTCAGAATAAAATCTATTTCCACACTTTCTACATACATCATATCTCTTAGAATAATTAATTTCTTCCCCCATAACATCTTCTTTAACCATTTCTTCTTCTGTATCATAACTAACTAACTCTTGACACACCTTACAATAACTTTCCATAATTTAACTCCTCTCAAAATAATCTAAATTAACAAATTCCTACTATAATAGTATTACAATCAACTATATAATTAAGCTTTAATTGTATTCTAACATTATTCTTATCACCATGAAAATCAACTAATTCATAAGTATTTTCAAAAATATATAATTTATAATCACTATAATCTGTATAAATACTATCTATAAAATAATCTAAATTCAATTTTTTTATCATATTTCTAATAATTTTACTAGATAAAGAATAAGTAGATGATAATTCATCTATATTATCAGAAGAAATAACTAACTTACACTTTTTTAAATTCTTCTTAACTATATTCAAAAATAATAATACCTCATCCATCTACTTCAACCATCCTTCATCTTAAATTAATTATATAACAGTACAAATCTATTTGTCAACACTTTTTAGTATCTTTTGTAACTTTTTTATATAAAAAATTTATAGTAGAATTACCACTATAAATTTTAAATTCTTAAATATTGCATCTATTTTATCTATTTACATATTTTAAATATTATCTATCCTTTGCATACTTTATTATTAATCATATACATTTTTATATCCTATTTTATCATTTTAAATCCACCCTATATATTTCCTTCTTTACAGAAACCTCATTATGATTAGCAATAAATTTAACAAATTCATATGCCCTACTCTTAGCAAGAACAACATACAAATTATTCTTAACTCTACTAATAGCCATATAAAATAACTTTCTTTCCCACTCATATTTACTTCTTTTTTCATCATTAAGTATACTAATATAGTTATAATCCATACTATCATACTTAAAACAGTTCTTACTATCCATAGGCCATACTAACACACCACTATCATACACTTTCATATTATTATCATCCATATTTAAATAATCTATCATATTATCACCAATAATTACCTTTTTATTTTTAACTCCCATAAAATCACCTAAAGATAAATTATTATAATCA
Source organism: uncultured Bacilli bacterium (assembly GCA_934148535.1). Classification (GTDB taxonomy): domain Bacteria; phylum Bacillota_I; class Bacilli_A; order RF39; family UBA660; genus RUG11198. The sequence goes on along the minus strand of CAKPDF010000016.1, from coordinate 22,594 downwards.
TTTTCATTTCTTCCTATTATCATAACTTTTTTATAATCATTAATTTTTTTACAAGATAATATATGCTTAACCAAATAATTAGAATTATAATTATCTAATAAATAATTACTATCATCATATAAATATACAAATACTTTTTTCTTATACGTCATAACATCACCATATATATTGCAAACCTTCAAAACATTATCCTCAGTATACCTATAAGCAATATTATCTATTTCATTTAATCCATAATAAACAGAAGCAATAGGAATAATTTTATTAATAGCAAGATACTCTTTAAAATCACAAAATAATTTTATATTAGAAGTCAAATATGGAATTAAAATATTTTCTTTACCAGTAAGAATAAATAAATTAAATTTATAATCTCCATCTATCTTATAATTTTCTAAAAATGAAGTACTATCATCAATTATAATATTAGAATAACTCAAATTATGAACCTTATTAGAAACCCCATACAAATATAAATAATCATCTATTAAATTATTTTCTTCCCTATATTTTTTATAATAATCATAAAACCACAATAATACCTTGAATCTTTTTTTATCATTATTATCACTAAGTTCTTTTTCTCTTATCTTTATATAATCATCACTATAATTATTCTCCTCTATTAATTTAATAAATGGCATAACTATATACATTATAAAATCAATATAATACTCATCTATTGTACTAGACTTTATATCAAGATATATTTCATCATAATTCTTCTTTTCTATAGGATACCTTCTCTTAACTAATTCATATATCAAATGCCCAATACAACTAGTATCATCATTATAATTAGAATATAAATATATAATATCATTTTCTCTTTTATTACAATAATTTCCATCAATATACACTAACTTATAATGAATATCATCATTATATATATCAAAATTATTATTATTAATATATTTATAACTAACTCCACTACACCATAAACAATTAGCAATATCAACCATAATCTCATTAGGATATTTTATTCCATCAATACCAAATAATCTATTTCTACTAAATAATATTCTACTCTTAACAAAGTACTCTTTACTTTTTTTACTATTTAAAAAACTTCTTTGAAACATATAAGTATGATAATCCTTAAAAGTTTCAAATTGCATAGCGTCTTCATTAAAAAGTAAAGCAATTGAAAAAGCATCATAAAATTCACTAAATTTTTTCTTATCTTTAAATAAAACATTCTGAATATAATCACCAAGTATAACACATCTATCATTAAAAGATATATTCTTCTTATCACTCCCCATTAACTTTTTAGCAAAATCATAATAAGAAAACACATCTATATCATTTCTATTATATTTACTATAAATAGAATCATCACCAATAACACATATCTTATTAGGCTTAACTTTTTCTACATTTATTAAATAATCTACCTTGTTTTCTAAAATTTTAATTCTTTTATTATTATCCTTAACAGGAATTACTACCTTTTCCTCACCACACATTATAGCAAGTTTCTCCCTTTTAAGTAAACTATCATCTAAAAAACAAGAATATTTAGAATATAAATCATTTAATATTTTCTGATTATGAAGTTTTAAAGCAACATAACCTTTTTCTTTTATTTTAAGTAACTTTTTAAAATCTTCATTTTCATTATAATTAATAATACTATCATCAGCATCATCATATATATAATCATATAAAGAAGTAAATTTATCATACATCTTTTTAGTAATATATATTTTTTTACTCATAAATCTAGTATATTTTTTATAATAATTAACTATATCTTGATTAATTAACTCTATATCCATTAGTATCATCCTCAATCTATCTTACATATATAATAATATCACAAAAAAAGACAAAAAAAAAGGATAATATTTACCCAATTACAATACATCGCATATATACTTAAACTTGTTTAGATAAAGCTTCCTTTGCGGCCATTTGCTCAGCACTCTTTTTACTACTACCAATACCACGACCCATAACTATACCATCAACAAGTACAATCGAAGTAAAAGTCTTATTATGAGCAGGACCTTGTTCATCTACAACTTCATAAGTAACACTTTTTTTAACTGTCTGTACTAACTCCTGAAGTTCAGATTTATAATCATGTAAAAAATCAACTTTCCTATTAATATAAGGTATAATTATATTTAAAACAAACTTTTTAGTAAACTCAAATCCTTGATCTAAATATAACGCTCCAATAAAAGCCTCAAATACATCAGCAAGTATAGTTTCGTTAGCACTAACTTCACCACTACCAAGACGAATACAAGAAGAAAATCCTAAATCCTTAGCATATGTAGCACAAGCAAGTTCACACACATAACTAGCTCTCATCTTAGTCATAGTACCCTCATCTATATGTTTTTCTTTATATAAATATTCACTAATAACAATTTCTAAAACTGCATCTCCCAAAAACTCAAGTCTCTCATAATTATCACAATCAGGATATTCATTACTATAAGAAGTATGCGTAAAAGCAGTATCAAACAATTTTCTATCATTAACCAAAATAGAATACTTTGAAAAAATATTATCCATAAATATCAGCTCCTTTTGTCTTTATAATTATAACACTAATAATACTACTTGTAAATTTTTTTGTTTACAAAAAAGGAAAAATAATGTAAAATATAATTAAATAGAAAGAGGGAAAATCTTATGAAAATATTAAAAAAGTTAAGTTTATTACTAATAATACCATTATTAATAACAGGATGTAATATAAATATAAGTAATGATTCAATGGAAAATATAGAAATATATACAACAATATATCCTATCAATTATCTGACAAATTACTTATATGGAGAACATTCTAAAATACATAGTATATATCCAGCAGGAGTAGATGTTGACAACTATAAACTTTCAAAAAGAAAATTAAAAGAATATAGTAACAGCGACTTATTTATATTTAACAGCCTAGATATAGATAAAGACTATGCAGTAGAAATGATAAATAAAAATAGTAAATTAAAAGTAATAGATGTATCATTAGGTATGAAATTTGATAAAAGTGTTGAAGAATTTTGGTTAGACCCATCAAATTATCTTATGATGGCTCAAAATATAAAAGATGGACTATTAGAATATATAAATAATCCTTATCTAGTATCAAACAAAGATAAAACTGGAATAGAAGATAAGTTTGAAGATTTAAAATATGACATTTCTAAAATAGATGCCAGTTTAAAAGAAGTAGTTAATAATGCATCCTATAAAACAATAGTAACAGATACAGATATCTTAAAATATCTAGAAAAATATGGAATAACAGTTATATCATTAGAAGAAAACGAAAACTTAAGTTCAAATACATTATCTGAAGTAGATAAACTAATTTCAGAAAATAAAATCAAATATATATACTCAACCAAAGAAGAAACTAATAGCACTGCTAAAAATTTAATAGATAAAAACAAATTAGAATTAGTAACAATAAATACAATGAGAAGTGTTGATGGTGGAATAACAAACTCAAATGATAACTATATAACAATCATGAATAATAATATAGACCTATTAAAAAAAGAATTATACAAATAAGAAAAACTTATTTGTATTTTTTTACGTTAAATTTGTAAATAATCTTGTATAAGGATAAATTTCTCCTCTGGTAATATAGATAACAAAAAAAAGCAAGTAATACTTACCTCTAATCATAAATAAATATCATTTACACAGATTTATTTACAGACTCTAAATGTTTATCTATTTCTCTTTTTCTTTAAAACATAGCATCCCTTATAAGAAGAATAATCAAAATGACTCTTACTAGGATCAGTAATAATCTTTCCAGCATCATCCAAATTAGTAACAGGAAAAATCCAACCAGGTTTATGATACCATATACCACTTTCATGTTGTCTCAAAAAATGAAATTCATCACAAATCCCTTTATTTTCATTAACTAGCAAAGCTATCTTCCATTCAATATCAGAAACAGTATCTGTGCTACTAGATTCTCTATAATCTAAATCCAAAGCATTAAAATCTAAAATCAAATTTTGAATTAATTTACTATAACTAAAACCATTATTAAGTATCAAAGATTTATCACCACCAATAATACCAGGAAAATAAATATCATCATTAGGAATATCTATACCTAAAGCATAAGCATAACAATTAGTGCTAAATATATTTTTCCATTCTCTTTTATTTATATCTATAGATTTCTTTAAATCATCAATTTTAATATTTCTCATAAAATCACCCAACCCCATTTATTATACCAAAAAACAAGAAAAAATGACATATTATTTAACTAATATGCCACCACTTTTTGTATACATATCCATAAACTTAGAATATAACTTCTCACATTCTAACCTATCCATAGCAGGTTTTTCTTTAAAAGGACTAACTATCCCAAGTTTCTCATACTTCTCTTCACCTAATTTATGATAAGGAAGAAAATCAATTCTCTCAATATTTTTAATATTTAATAATGTCTTAACTAAACTCTCTAAATACTCGGTATTATCCATAATACCAGGAACAATAACCTGTCTTATCCAAATTTTCTTATTCAATTTGTTTAATACTTTAATAAATTCTAAACTATCATCAATATCATGACCAGTAATATATTTATACCCTTCTCTAGTAGTATGCTTAATATCTAACAACACTAAATCAACATAAGATAATATTTCCTCATAATTACCATTACCAACCCCACAAGTATCAAGAGCAATATGAATACCTTCATTTTTTAAAATCTTACCACATTCTATTAAGAAATCTCCCTGTAATAAAGGCTCACCACCAGAGAAAGTTACACCACCATTATTTCTTCTAAAATAAGGCTTATTTCTAATAATCTTATCGCATAACTCCTCTGGAGTAATATTTCCTTCTCTCTTTAACCAAGTTTCTGGATTATGACAATACTTACATCTTAACTTACAACCATTTAAAAACACTACAGTCCTAATACCAGGTCCATCAACAAGACCAAAAGTCTCAATAGATTGAATACTACCCTTAACCATAATTACATTTTCTCATGGAAAGTTCTAGCAATAACTTCCTCTTGTTGTTTCCTAGTAAGTCTATTAAATCTAACACTATAACCTGATACCCTTATCGTAAGTAGCGGATATTTATCAGGATTATTCATAGCATCTATTAAAGTCTCTCTATTTAAAACATTAACATTCAAATGATGAGCACCCTTTTCAAAATATCCATCCATAAGTGAAACTAAATTCTCTACCCTATTTTCCATATCTGTTCCTAATGCTGCTGGAACAATAGAAAATGTATTAGAAATACCATCTTTACAACAATTAGCATAATCTAACTTAGCAACACTATTTAAAGATGCAATAGCACCATTAACATCCCTTCCATGCATAGGATTAGCTCCAGGAGCAAAAGGTACACCAGCATGTCTACCATCAGGAGTAGAACCAGTTTTACTACCATAAACAACATTTGAAGTAATAGTTAAAACTGACAATGTAACCTCAGCATCACGATAAGTCTTATGTTTTGCCAACTCATCATGCATTTTTTGTAAAATTTCCTTAGCAATATCATCAACTCTATCATCATCATTACCATACTTAGGAAAATCACCACTAATCTCAAAATCAGTAGTAATACCATCTTCATTACGAATAGGTCTAACCTTAGCATATTTTATAGCAGATAAACTATCACAAGCAACAGATAATCCTGCAACTCCATAAGCCATATAACGATGAACGTCCGTATCATGTAAAGCCATTTGACCTGCCTCATAAGCATATTTATCATGCATATAATGAATAATATTCATAGCATCAGAATATACCTTAGCAACACCTTCAAGTACCTTAAAATAATTTTTCTTTACCTTTTCATAATCCAATATCTCATCATTATCCTTAGGAATATCCTTAATTATTAAACCACCCTTAACTTCATCAACCCCACCATTTATAGCATACAATAAACTCTTAGCCAAATTACATCTTGCTCCAAAGAACTGCATATCCTTACCAACTCTCATAGCAGAAACACAACAAGCAATAGCATAATCATCACCATATATGCCTCTCATTAAATCATCAGATTCATATTGAACAGCATCAGTATTAATACTAATTTTAGCGCAATATCTCTTCCATGCTTCAGGTAATTTTAAACTCCAAAGTACAGTCATATTAGGTTCTGGAGCAGGATCTAAATTCTCTAAAGTATGAAGTATTCTATAAGAAGTTTTAGTAACCATATTTACTCCTTCATTAGTAATACCACCTAAAGAACAAGTTACCCAAGTAGGATCTCCAGAAAACAATTCATCATATTCAGGAGTACGTAAATGTCTTACCAATCTTAACTTAATAACAAATTGATCAATAAGTTCTTGTATCTCACTTTCAGTAATACTTCCCTCTTTCAAATCTCTTTCAAAATAAATATCAAAGAAAGCATCAACTCTACCTAAACTCATAGCAGCACCATTATTTTCCTTTATAGCCGCTAAATATCCAAAATAAGTCCATTGAACTGCCTCAAAAGAATTTGTAGCAGGCTTAGATATATCATAACCATATCTACTAGCCATTCTCTTTATAGCATCTAATGCTCTATATTGCATAGATATCTCTTCACGAACACGAATTAAATCATCGGTCATTTCACCCTTATATTTATTATCCCATTCATTCTTTTTTTGTTCCATCAAATAATCAATACCATATAAAGCAACTCGTCTATAATCACCTATAATTCTTCCTCTACCATAAGCATCAGGTAAACCAGTTAATAATCCAACATGTCTCGCTTTTCTAATATCATCAGTATAAGCATCAAAAACACCTTGATTATGACTTTTTCTAAATTCATTAAAATATTTATCAACCGTAGGATCCAACTTATAACCGTAAGCATCCAACTCTTGATAAACCATTCTAATACCACCATATGGATTAACCATTCTCTTTAAAGGTTCATCAGTTTGTAATCCAAATATAACCTCATTAACCCTATCAATATATCCAGGATCAAAACTATCAATACCAGACATATGTTTAGTATCTATATCTAAAACATGTTTCTTTAATTCTTCCTTAAGTAAATCCTCACACTTTTCCCAAACCTTTTTAGTCTTAGTAGTAATAGGTTTTAAAAAAGATTCATCTTTATCATAAGGAGTATAATTAAGCTTAATGAAATTACTTACATCTACTTCATCACACCATTTACCTTCCTTAAAATTTTTCCATTCATTCTTCATCTTAACACATCCTTCCCTACCATAATATTTTACCACAATATCATAAAATTAAACATAGTTATAATAAACTTTACACAAAAAATTTATAGTTACAATACATAACTATAAATCTTTATATCTACTTAATAATAACAATTATAAATATCAATCCTTTATATCATTACCATTGAATTTAACATCAATAAATTTTCTACTAGCAAGATAATCACACATATGAACAAATCTTTGCTCTGCAGTCTTAGGTTTAGGTAAAACCTCTTTTTGCTTATAACTATCATAATTCCATTGTCCCATATGAGACTCTATTAAAGAACACATCTTTCTTAAATCATCTATAGGCATACTAACCTTATCTTTATTCTCCATAATATAATGAGATACAAGCAAAGGATGATCAAACTTAGTATATTTAGAATGTTCTAATCCACACTTTAATCCATCATGCATAACTAAAGCCATAATAATCAAATCTTTATCCCTATCAGGAAACTTCCAACCAACAGTATCATTATTTAATAACTCATAAGCCATTCTAACAGCAACCTTAGTATGACGAACTAATCCACCATCACCAGCTGCAAAATCAGGATGATACTTACCAGTAGAAGATGCAGGAATAGTAAAGAAATAATCTGGTAATAATCCAATTAATATTCTTAAATCCTTTCTTAAATTAGCATCTTTAACATAACTAATCTCTTTTGTAAAATAATTTATCTTATTCATAATCCACCTACTTCTCTATATGTATATCCATTTGATTAAATGGAATTTCTATCTTATTTTTATCAAAAGTCTTCTTAATTAACTTCAAAGCCCCTCTTTTAACAGTATACTTACTCATAGGAACACACTCTATACTAACAACATACTTCATTGAAGAATCATCAAAACTATCAATACCTAATAAATTAAATTTTTTAACCCCTTTAAGTAATAATATCTCCTTAGAAACATCATTTAATACACTCTCCAATTTATCTATATCAACATTATAACTAACAGGAAGATGTAAAAATACAACATCATTAGCAAGATTATAATTAATCACCTCACTAAAAGACGAATTAGAAAGAATTTTAACCTCACCAGTATAAGATTTTATCTTAGTAGTTTTTAACCCTAAAGATATAACTTCACCCTCAAATCCATTAATCTTAACAAAATCTCCAACAGCATATTGATTATCAAAAATAATAAATATTCCCGCTAAAAAATCCTTAACAATATCTTGAAAAGCAAGTCCAACTACCACTCCAACAATTCCTAAAGAAGCAATAATACTAGTAGTATTAACCCCATATACAGATAATATTGCCATAATAACTATAATAGCAATTACATACTTAACAATATTATTAATAAGAACTATTATAGTAATCTTTCTCTTATCAACAGCCTTACTATGATGTAAATGCATCTCATACCTACTTATCTTCTTCACAATATTAGATAATATATAATAAACTAATATTCCAATACCAATATAAAACATTGGTAAATAAAATTTTTCAGAAGCAATAAATTTTTCCATATCTTAATCCTCACAATCTATAAAATTAATAAGTATATCACTAGAAACATATATATACTTACTATCTATATATAAATAATCCCCATTCCATTTTAACATACCCTCATCAACCATATCATCTATATCATATACATCCTTAATATTCATACCATATAATTCCTTAAATTTAGAATTACTAACACCACTAGTCTTTCTAAGACCAAGTATCATAGTATTAGACATCTGTGTTCTTTTATCCTCATATACCTTATCACATTCATATATACCATTTAAATACTTACCCAAATTTTTTGTATTACTAATTCTATAATTATCAATATATGATACTGCACCAACACCAAAACCATAATAAGATAAATTATTCCAATAAGTAAGATTATGTCTACACTGATATCCATCCTTAGAATAATTACTTACCTCATATTGAATATAACCATACTCTTTCAAAGTATCCCTAATATACTTATACATCTCAAAATCTCTATCACTATCAATATATTTTCTTTTTTCTATTTCAAAATTAGTACCATCCTCAATAATCAAAGAATAACAAGATATATGAGGTATACCCAACTCCAAAAAACAAGATATATCATTTCTTATTACATCAAGATTATCATCAACACCATATATTAAATCAATATTAATATTATTAATACCATTATCCTTAAGCATTTTAACACTATCATAAACTTGCTTTTTAGTATGATGTCTATTAAGAATTTTAATTATATTATCATCAAATGTTTGAACCCCCAAAGACACCCTATTAATACCATATTCTTTAAACAAAAGTATCTTATCTATATCTAAACACTCACAATTACACTCAATACTATATTCTAAATTATCACTAACTCTAAATCTTTTTATTATCTCAAATAATATCTTAAGTTCATCACAATTTAAACTATTAGGAGTACCACCCCCTATATATATAGTATCAATAACCTCTCCATTATACCTACAATCTATCTCACTTCTTAAATTATCTAAATATTTTAAAACATACTTACTATCATATCTAATCTTACAAAAATCACAATAAGAACAAATATCTAAACAAAAAGGAATATGTATATAAAGAGATTTAACCATTCTTAGTCCTTAAATTATGTATAATTTCAAAGAAAAATAACAAAGAAATAACAATAATATTAACACCTGTAATCTTTAAATAAGTATATACACCAAGTTTAGGTTCAAATATTAAAAGTATTCCCACTATTATAGATATAACACCTATTATTAAATATCTTAAACACTTAATATTTGATTTTTTCTTAGTAAAATATGAAATAATCATAAATGTTCCCATTATAAATAAGTAAAGAGAAAATATAATAGGTAAAATATTTATTATCATTGTATAATAAACATACATAACCAAAGAAAGCCAAATAAATACAATACCTAATATTAAATTACCATATTCATAATCTACATAATCTTTTGAAACAAAAAAACTAATCAACCATATAACACCACAAATAGCAAAAATACAAACAAATATATAATTAAATACCGTAAGAATATCTGAAGTTGCAACTATTAATATAATCCCCAAAACTAAAGATAATAAACTTATCAAAAACAAATTTAAATTAGAAATCTTTTTCATTAGCAATGCTCCTCATCTTCATCACAAACATCTCCCAAAACCTTATGAATTCCATCATTATATATTTGATATAATTCCTCTTTTTGTGATTCATCCAAAGCAACATAAGGATCTGTTTGAGAACTAACAGTATCAGTATGATATGAAACAATCTTACCATCAACCACAAACACAACCAAAGGAACATAAACTCTTTTCTCACCAGTTAAAACTTGATTATCATTACTATCAGTTAAAGTATAATTATCTAATATCGAATCCAAACTATCTAGAAGTTCACTATAACCTGTTGCTCCCTTCTTAGTAGTAACAACATTACCCTCAGTATCAACTTCCATAGTATCTCTAACATCATACATATTAACATAATAAATTTTATCCAGTTCACTATTTTTAGCAGCATTAAGTAAAACAGGAAGTGTATTCCTACACCAAGGACATTCTGGAAATCCAAAATAAAATACCCCAGTATCACTATTTATCTTTTCACTAGCTTCTTTAGCAGTCAAATAAACAATAGGATTATCATTATCGATAGAAACATCTAAATAAGTTTTACCACTCTTAGAAGTCTTACCATTTAAATTCTCATACTCATTTTTAAACTTTAAAGCATCTGTATTCTTACCCTTACAACCACCTAAACAAAATATTACCAAAATCATAATTATTATTAAAGTAATTTTTTTCATACATATCTACAACCTTTCTCAAAATAATTATATAAAATATCCATAGTAAAATCAAGAAAAATATTACTCTTATTACAACTAAATTAAAAAAATAGATTTCTCTATTTTTTAAATATATTATTAAGTTTTTTAATTATTTGCTCTCTCGTAAATGTTTTTGATAGATAATCTACAAATCCAATATTTTTATCTTCTTTACTAAATTATATCTTCAACATCTTTTTATGTCTACCTTTATCTTACAACTAAAATTACAAATTAGAATAATTATCTTGCTCTAGTCTTATATAAGTATTTAATTTAATAACAGAAATATTATCTATCATTTCATCCAAAACATCTATAGTTAAAATATGATTAAACAAAATAAAAATTATTATCTACGAAAATGTTACTAAATCGGTAATTTCTTCTTATCATTAACTTTATTTTCAATATACTCTAGATTATTAAAAGATTTGTTTTTCTTTAATAATTCAATCTGCCTCCTTGCAATATTCAAGTCTCACACTTTGAGATACTCCCATCTCAATTAATTCAGCATTAATATTTTCAAGATTATTCAATATAACTAAATGAAGTAAATCAGTATAATCTCTAATGTTACCTTTATCAGCAATTCTAGGATTATTTTCTCTCCATTCCTTAGCAGTCACTCCAAATAATGCAACATTTAAAACATCAGCTTCTTCAGCATATACAAACTTTTTTTGTTTATCAGTCAAAGTAGGAACAATAATTTTCTTTATAGCATCAGTATGAACTATATAATTAACCTTTGCTAAAACTCTATTAGCATGCCAATCAATTTTATTTTGATATGCTTCATTCTTCTTTAATCTCTCAAATTCTTGAATAACATATAATTTAAATTCAGGACTTAACCAACTAGCAAATTCTAAAGCAATATCACTTCTAGCATAAGTACCACCATTATTGCCAGATTTAGAAATTATACCTACAGCATTAGTAGCCTTAATCCACTTTTGAGGAGACATATAAAAACTATTTTTCCCCGCTTCATTCTCAAAGGTCTCGAATTCGTGACCTTTAAAATTATCATTATTAAGTTGTTCCCATAGTCCTAAATAAGCAATAACATCCTTATTTCTCATTCAAGAATAAATAGGTATCTTAGGTTCTTCTGAATTTGCATATCTAGCTAAATCAGTAAGAGATATAAAATCTTTATTGTCAATTCTTAATACATTAATTTTTTGTTCTTTTACAATTATATCAGTTTTAATATTATCTTTAACCATAATTACCTCCAACATTTCCTAAATCAACAATATTATAACATTCTAAGCAAAAATAATCAAATATTTAACATTTCAAAGTGTAAAATTTGCACTTTGAAACCAAAAAAGATAACATTCCTAATTAGAATAATTATCTTTCTCTAGTCTTATATAAGTATTTAATTTAATAACAGAAATATTATCTATCATTTCATCCAAAACATCCATAGTTAAAATATGATTAGGCAAACTATCATCTCCTTATATACATATAATAGCACACCTAAAATATTTTTTATCAAATTCGACAAAACAATACATTTTTTTAATATGACATTATTCTACAAAATCAGAAACAATTTTATATATCTCATTATGAATATCAGAAATTGACTTCAATTTACCATCAACAACTCCCTCAATAGTATCAAATTCATAATAATCTGCAAGTAATAAATAAGTTTCTTCAGCATTCTTTAAATGTTCAATCTCTTTCTCTAGCTGATCAGGATTTTCATCCCTACAATTTCTTAAATCTAATGTATTAGCGTATGGAACATGTAAAAATATTACTTTATCAGCCCTTGGTAACTTACAAACATTAAATTCCAAATGCTCTAAAATTTGAAACATAAAAGTTCTCTCACTCTTATTTTTTATCTTTCCAGCCTGATGAGCCATATTAGAATAAGTATAACGATTTAAAATTACAACATCATTTTCTGAAATAGCCTTTTCAATTACAGGTAAATTATATCTCCTATCAGCAGCATAAAACAAACTAGAACAAATAGGATCAACATTACTAGCACCCTCTTCAAAAAAACCATTCTTACTATTAAGTAAATCCTTACACATTTTTTCTTTTCCTAAATAACAAGCTCCTATTATCTTACCAGTAGGACTATCATACATAGGAAAAGAAAGAATTTGACATTTTTTACCCTCTTTATTTAATCTATCCGCTAGCATCTTAGATTGCGTCTCCTTACCAGAACAATCACAACCCTCTATAACAATAAGTTTAGCCATAATGTCACCTCTTTACTTCTTAATAAGTTTTAATACCTTAGAATAAACCTCTTCATGTATATCATCAATACTCCTCATCTCGTTACCAATAGAACAATTAATAACATCAAAATTATAATAATCTGCAAGTTGTAAATAAACTTCTTCACTCTTTCTTAAATAAGGAATATTTCTCTCATTCTGATCCAAACTCTCACTTCTATTATTTCTAAGTTTTTCTGTAGCATCCACTGATGCATATAACAAATATACCTTATCAGGTTTAGGAAGTTCAAAATAATCAAACTCTAATAATTCACACTTCTTAAACATTTCATATCTCTTATTAATATCATCTATTTTAGAACCCTGATGAGCCATATTAGAATACACATACCTATCTAAAAGAACTAAATCATTAGATAGTAATGCAAAATTAATCATATCCAAATTATACCTTCTATCAGCAGCATAATATGCCATAGAAACCAAAGGATCAACCAAAGTAGCATCATCAAAAAATGAAGTACCAGAAACAAGATATTCTTTACACATCTTCTCTTTTCCTAAATAACAAGCCCCAACAATTTTACCCGTAGGACTATCATAAACAGGAAAAGATATAGTCTTAGTCTTAATTCCTTCCCTATTTAATCTATCAGTAAGTAACTTAGTCTGAGTTTCCTTACCAGAACAATCACATCCTTCAAATACAACTAATTTTCCCACAAATATCACCCTTACTCAAAATCAAAAATATATTAAATTTTTCTTGTTAACTTTTTACCTTCAACAAATTTACAATCAGATGTACAATTAAAATCAGGAAAAGTACATCTCGCACCATAAGAATATTTTTTAATATCGTTATAAAGATAACTATTATTATTTTCTAAAGCTTCTTTATACATTAATAAAGTCTTCCTCGTTTGCAACATTATCTCAAGTTGCGCTGCTGAACATAATCTCTCTTTACATTTTAAAATAAAATCTTCATACTTACCAATTTCACTTATCATCACTAATTCACCTTGAGGATTAACACCACTTACTAGTTGCATATCACCAAGCCATTCTGAAACTAGCATTGAATCATCTGCAATAATAGGTGGCACAAAAAACTCTTTTTCATCTAACATCTCTAATTGATAATCTAGAGTTCTATGTCTTTGAGCTTGCGCAAATTGAGCCCATGAACCTTTATACAAAGTTGAGTAAACATCTCCAAAATGTATCTCTTTATTACACAAATCCTCACCAAACAAAGACAATTTTCTATGCTTATCATTTGTTAACAACCCATCTTCAAGAACATTAACATCATCAAGACACTTTAAAAACTCCTTCATAGAATCTGATAATTTTCTTTCAAATTCATTATTAATATCAGCATTTTTTATATAATCATGCATCCAAGAAGCTAAATAGTTAATTTGTCTTAAAGAAGTTGAATAAATCATCTGGGTTGGCATAAATACAGTTACTAAATATCTAGCATTTTCCTGTGCAAGTTTCTGAATCTTAGAGTCATTATACATATATCCATACTGATCTTTAATTTTTATTTTAAATATATCAAGCCATTTATTATATAATTTTTCTTCATCTTCTGTTATAATTGAATAATCTCCTCTAACAACAGGCGTATATCTTGCTGACTTTTCACTCGTAGTATATTCATGTTCATTATTAAGTACCATTGCTAAAATCTTTGGTATATTTTGAAAATTAAAATTTATTTCAATGTGATCATAAACACTATGATGTCCATTATTTAATGTCATATTAACTCTACGCATTGTTTTTTCTTCAGGCTCATTTTCAAGATGTGTAAATCCCCCTTTATCATAACAAATACCCGCTATTTTTCCAGATAATTTAATTGCCTCTTTTTTATCAAAAGTCCCATCAGGCTTTCTAAAATAATTAGGTAAAATATCAATTCTCATTTTTTCTTGTTCCATTCTATCATCTCCTATCTTCTATACCATATTATCATATAATGAATTAAAAAAAATATAAATTAACTAACAATAATCAAATTAACCACTAGATTAATTACAATACATAACTAACCCTAAAAATATCTACTTAATAAAGTCTTAAATCTAGACAAAATATATATTATAAGTTAAAATTATTATGGTGATTTAATATGGAAAAATATATAGAATATATTAAAAATATTCATTTAAATAATTATATAAGTTATAATTCTAAAGTAATATTATCATTTTTCTTCATTTGCCTTATAGCATTTATCTTAAATATAATAACAAAAGGAAAAAGTAACAAACTACTATTTTCAAATTACAGATCATCTCCCCTAAATCCCTTAACATATATAAGATTATTCACCCACATTATAGGTCACTCCAATTGGCAACACTTAAAAAGAAATTTCTTATATATATTACTAGTAGGTCCATTAGTAGAAGAAAAATATGGTAGCATTAACTTACTTATAATGATACTTCTAACTGCTTTCATAACAGGATTAATAAACATAATTATAGGAAAATATAAAATTCTAGGTTCAAGTGATATAGTATATATGCTAATAATACTATCATCAATAGTAAATATAAATAAAGGTACTATCCCACTAACCCTAATACTAATAATAATATTTTATATAATAGATGAAATACTACAAATTAATAAATCAGATAATGTCTCCCACCTATCCCACTTAATAGGTGCAATCTGTGGCTGTATATATGGATTTTATATACTATAAATCCTTATATCAACCTCACACTATATATAGAAATCCTCAAATATATATAATGTATTGTAATTTAAACAACTATTAATAAAAAACAATTGTAAAATAAATAATATTATGCTATTCTTAAATAGAAAGAGGTGTAATATGAATAAATTTCTAGGATATTTCCTACTATTTCTTATATACTCTATACTAGGATGGATTATGGAATCTACCCTAGTAAGTATAAAATCAAAAAAATTTATAAACAGAGGATTCCTAATAGGTCCATACTGTCCAATATATGGCTGGGGAGGATTAATAATAACCATATACCTAACCCAATATAAAAATAATATATTAACAGTATTCTTCTTAAGTGTAGTAATATGCTCTATACTAGAATATCTAACAAGCTATCTAATGGAAAAAATATTCAAAGCAAGATGGTGGGATTATTCAGAAAGAAAATTCAACCTAAACGGAAGAATCTGTGGAGAAAATGCCTTAGCATTCGGAACAGTAAGTATAGTAGTTCTATATGGATTAAATCCCCTAATAGAAAAACTATTATCTCATATAAATGAAAAAGCCTTATTAATAATAACTATTATAGGCCTAATAATATTTATATCAGATACAATAACATCTTGTAAAATAGTATCAAAATTAAAAACAACAGTAAATAATATTGGTAACAGTACCAAAGACATAACTACAGATATATCTAAACTAGTTAAAACTACCCTAACTAACGAAGGTAAAATATTCCAAAGAAGACTTGTAAAAGCATTCCCAGAAATGACATTATCCAAAATATTAACCAGATCTAGTAAAGCACTAAAAGAAATAGAAAAAAATATTAAGAAGAAACAAGACCAATAATAAATCCAATACTTAGTAATATTACAACAATTACTAGGTTTTTTATTGCCATAATTTTAATTATATTATAAATTATCATAATTATATTACCAATAACTATTCCTAAAATAGAACTAAAAGTAATATCTCTATATTTTCTAAATAAATAATTAATTAAAAATATACACATAATAATACTAATAAATAATCCAATACCAAAAGAAAATAAAAATCTAAAATTACTAATAATAAAAGAAATAGAAAACATATTACTAATACTATAAATAAATATATTATATACCCCCATAACCATTAGCATAGCAGAAGAAGAAATTCCTGGAATTATAGTCCCAATCCCCTCAACTATTCCCGCTATAAAATATATAATAATATCTCTAAAAGTTCCATTTATAACATAATCATTACCATCACCAGCATTACATAAAATTAAAAACAATAAAAAAGATATAAAAAAACATATTATTCCCTTATAACTAAAATTACAATTTTTATATATACCACTAACTCCCCCAATTATAATACCCACAAACAAACTCATAGTAAGCACATAATAATTATTTAAAAAATATAATATAACCTTACTAAAAAAAACTATTCCAATTAAAACTCCTATACCAAAATTAACTAAAAACTTAAAATTATTTTTTTTATCATCAAAAAAATTAGTAATACAAGATATAAGCTTATCATAAAGTCCAAAACTAACCGCTATAACACTACCACTAACTCCTGGAATAATCTTTCCTATTCCCACTATTATTCCCTCTAAAATTAATTTAATATTCATACTTAATTATATTAAAATTATTTATATTTATTATAAATATTTATTTAATTTTTAGTCAATAATATTACTAGGTGAATTATTATGAATATTGAAAATATTGTAAAAAAAATAAAAAAAGAAACAAATAATAATAATGATATAACATATAGAAAAAAATATGTATGCGGTAAAACCTTATATATTATATATAATGAACCCCTAACATCATCTGATAAAATAAGTGATTTTATTATAAGAAGTTTAGATAAAATAAATCTAACTTACGACAAAGAAATAGATTTAAAAGTAATAATTCAAAATGATATAGATAACTTCAAAACTAAAATAATAACAACCTACAAAGATATATGTTATTATCTAAATTATGGCTTTACTATCATATTAATAGAAAATTGCAATGATTTTATAGCATTAGAAACTAAAAGAAATTTATCAAGAGCAATATCAACTCCCCAAGCAGAAAGCACCATAAGAGGACCAATAGATGCATTTGTAGAAGATACCCAAACAAATATAGGATTAATAAGAAGAAGAATTAAAGATAATAATCTCTGGATAGAATCACAAGATATTGGAAAATACACCAAAACCAAAGTATCAATAATATATATAAATAACATAGTAAAAAAAGAAAAAGTAGAAAAAATAAAAAAATTATTAAATAACATAGATATAGATGGAATTATATCTGCAGGCACTATTAAAAACTTAATAGAAAAAGAAAATAAATCAGTATTTCCAACAATAATATCTACAGAAAGACCAGATAATGTCTGTCAAAATCTATTAAAAGGAAAAATAGCAATAATGGTAGATACCTCTCCTTTTATCTTAATATTACCTGCAACATTCAATGATTTTTTTCTAACTACCGAAGATAACTTTGGAAAAAGCATTAATGTATCATTAACAAGAATGATTAGATATACTGCTTTTTTTATATCGTTATTAACCCCCGCTATATACATAGCAATAACAACATATAACCAAGAAATATTACCAACCCAACTATTAATAAGTTTTTCCTCTCAAAGAGAATCAGTACCCTTCCCAGCATTTATAGAAGCATTAATAATGATAATATCATTTGAAATATTAAGAGAAAGTGATTTAAGAATTCCAACATTCACATCCAGTGCCCTATCAATAGTAGGAACTCTTATACTAGGAGAAGCCGCAGTAAACGCTGGAATAGTATCTCCAATAATGATAATTGTAATAGCAATAACCTCAATTTCAGCCCTTCTACTCACTGAACCAGAAATGATTAATGGACTAAGATGGTATAGAATTTTATTTATGTTAGGAGCATCCCTAATGGGAATATATGGAGTAATAATAATATTTATTTATTATATTATAAAAATGTGTTCTCTAAGTTCATTTGGAATACCTTATTTTTATCCATATTCACCATTAAATATCCAAGAAATTAAAAATAGTATAATAAAATTCCCAATCAAAGATTTAAAAAAAAGAAATCCTTTATTATCAAATAATATTACAAAATACAAAGATTTAGGTGATAAACAATGAAAAAAATTATAATCTTATCAATTATATTACTCCCCTTATTAACAGGATGCTATAACTATAGAGAACTAAATAACTTATCGATAGTAACTGCTATAAGTATAGAAAAAAATAATGATTTATATAAAGTAACAGTTCAAGTAGTTAACCCTAGAAAAGACACAGACACTTCAAAAGGAAATCAACCCAGTTTTATAACATATAATAAAACCTCAAAAAGTATTCAACAAGCTTTAAGAGAAATGATTAAAGATTCACCAAATAAAATATATGCATCACATATTCAACTAATAATAATAGATGAAGATTTAGCTAAAGATGGAATATCCCCAATACTAGATTTTTTAATACGAGACCCCGAATTTAGAGACGAATTCTACGTATTAATAGCGCAAGATAAAAATATATTAGAAACAATAACTCCCTTAGATAACTTAACATCAAGTAATATTACAAAAAGCTTAAAAAATCTAAATAAGTATTTAGGATTAACTTCATTAATAACTTATAATGATTTAATGGATACTTATTTAGATGATAAAAAAGAATTAGCACTACCAAGCATAAAATTAGAAGGTAACATCAATAAAGGAAACGATAAAGATGAATTAGAAAAAACAGATACAGAAGCAAAATTAGTTTTATCAAATATGGCAATATTTAAAAAAGATAAATTAATAGGATACCTTGATGAATTTGAATCTATAGCCTACAATTTTATTAAAGATAATATAACAAATACCCTAATAGAATCAAAATATGATGATGGCTTTATAATACATGAAATAATATCATCTAAAACAAAAGTAGAACTAGATCCTAAAAAAAATAAAGTAAATATAACTCTTTCAGGAACATCCTCAATAAGTGAAGTATATAGTAAAACTAATCTTACAGAATATAAAAATATAAAAAAAATAGAAAATATAATGAATAATAATATTGAAAAACTAGTAGAAAAATCATTTAAAAATATAATAAAAAAATACAATACAGATATATTTAATTTTAAAGATTTATATTATAAAACAGACCCGAAATATTATAACGAAATAAAAGATATATATGATGAGGATATATTACCAAACATAAAAATAGAAGTAAAATCAACTTATACAATTAGAGAAAAAGGAAATCTAACAGGAGGTATCTACAAATGAATAATAATAAAAAAATAAATGCATTTCAATATGCTATATTAATAATATTTCCAATACTCTCAATATTCAATGGCATAGGTTTTCATAACATAATTAAAATAAGTAAAAGAGATTGTTATTTTTCAGTATTATTTTCTTATCTTATAGGACTTATTATTTTAGCAATGATTATTTATATATCAAACTATGAAAAAGATAAAAATATACACGAAAAAATAAATATAATATTTGGTAAACCCATAGGAAATATAATAAATGCAATAATAAATATAATCATCTTTATTATATGTATTGTAACAATATACGGAATATGTAACTTTGTAACATCACAATTTTTATCTGAAACTCCAGTATTAGTAATCGGAATTATGATAGGAATAGTAATAGTATATAATATAACAAAAGGAATAGAAGTAATAACAAGATCAAATATAATATTTTTAGCAATTATATTAACATTATCAATAATAAGTTTTATATCATTAATCCCTCAAATAGATAAAAGTAATCTAAAACCAATATTAGAAAATGGATTAATACCTCCATTAAAAGGTTCAATATATTTAACACTAACCAATATAGTACCAACATTAGCAATATTAACAATACCAAAAAGCAAAGTAATAGATTATCCAAAAATTAACAAATTTTTAATTATATCATATACACTAAGTTATATAATAATATTTTTAATATCAATTAAAACAATAAGTATATTAGGTCTAAACTTAACAGAAATATATGAATATCCTGAATATATTGTATTAAAAAAAATATCTTTATTTAACTTTTTTGATAAAATAGAAAATATAATCTTTATAAAATGGATACTAACCTCATTTTCAACATTAAGCCTATTAATATATTATCTTAATAACTCAATTAAAACAAAAAAACAAAATATAATAACTCCTATAATAATAACAACAATAATAGTACTAATATCAACCTATTATTTCAAAAATAATACTCTATTTACAAACTTTATTGAAACAAAATATTCATATATAAATTTAATATTATTAGCAATCTTTGCTATAATAACAATAAGTATAGTAATTAAAAAGAAATTCACTACATAAAGTGAACTTCTTTTTTATTATCTCTTACTAAATTGTGGTGCACGACGAGCAGCCTTTAATCCAGGTTTCTTTCTTTCTTTGCTTCTTGGATCCCTAGTAACAAATCCACAAGCCTTAAGAATAGAACGATATGAACCTTCTTTTCCCTCGTTTTCTTTATCATATTCAAGTAATGCTCTAGTAATACCTAATCTAATAGCACCAGTTTGTCCTGAATATCCTCCACCTCTAACATTACAAATAACATCAAAAGTTTCAGTATTATTTGTAACTTCAAGAGGTTGCATTAAATCCATAACTAATACATCATGAGGCATATATTCATTAACTAAAACACCATTAACAGTTATTTTACCAGTTCCTGGAACAAGAGTTACCCTAGCACTTGAACTCTTTCTTCTACCAGTTCCACAAAATCTTCTTTCATCTTTAGCCATTATGCTTTCCTCCCAATTTCAATAGTTTTAGGTTGTTGTGCAGTATGTGGATGCTCACTACCTGCATAAACATGTAATTTCTTATACATTTGTCTACCTAATCTTCCCTTAGGAAGCATTCCTTTTACTGCTAATTCTACCATTTCAACAGGATATTTTTCTTTCATTTCTTTAGCAGTTCTTTCTCTTAGTCCTCCAACATATCTTGAATGACTATAATATTTCTTATTATCTAATTTATTACCAGTAAGTAAAACATCACTAGCATTAATTATAATAATATTATCTCCACAGTCAACATGAGGAGTATAAGTAACCTTATGTTTTCCTCTTAACATAACTGCAGCCTTAGAAGCTACTCTACCTAATGGCATATCTTTTGCATCAATAACATACCAATCACGAACAACTTCTTCTTTTTTTTGCATAAATGTTGTTTTCATAATTCTTTTCTTTCTCCTTTTAATTTTAAATAATATAATGTTTTAAGTACTAAGTGTTCCCAATACATAGCACCGCAAACATAAAATGTACCGATTATGATTATAATAAATATTTAACATTTTGTCAATAAATATATAAAAAATAGTGAAAAAAAAGACTTTTGTGAAATGAAAAAGTAAAATCCAGTTTCACTATATTTGAAAAGAATTTAGTCTTACACACAATTCCACTTGCA
>CAKPDF010000015.1 GCA_934148535.1 uncultured Bacilli bacterium | reverse complement strand
ACGTCCGAAATATGGACGTTTCTTATACATTTCAAATTTACTTTGTGAAACTGGATTTTACTTTTTCATTTCACGAAAAAAAGACTTTCCAATTCAAGAAAGCCTTCAAAATTTTATCTTGTAACTAATTTCTTACAAGTAATAAATAATCCAATAGCAGTAATGCAAAGAACTGAAATCATACCAATTAAATGAATATCACCAGTTTTAGCATTTTCTACTGTAGCATTTGTTTGTTGATTTGACTCTTCACCAGTATATAATACATATGAAGAACATTCTTTAATATCGAAACTTACTGTACCATCTTCTGAAACTGTAGCTTCACCAATACTCTCAAGTTCTTTAGTTGTCTCATTATAATGAGCAATATATAATTTAGTACCAACAGAATATTTAGAAGATACATCATATGTAATTGTAGCCTTACCAGGTAAAGCACCATTATGCATAAAATTCATAAACATTACATCTTTATAACTAGTAACTAATTTTGATAAATCTGAATTTATAGCATCTGGAGCATTCTTAGTAAATGTTACTCCAGTATTAACATCCATAGGATTTTCTATATCATTAGCATCAAAGCTCCATAAATATAAAAGATCACCATCATCATTAGTATATCCAAAGTTTATAAGACTACCACTATTTTTAGCCTCAGTAAATATATCTTTACTAACTTTACTATCTTCCTTAACAGTATCAACTGCAATTACTGGAGCACCAATTGATGAAGCTCTCAAAGAAGTATCAGCACTAAATGTTTTTCCATTAACACTAGCCTCTACTCCATCAACATAAATTAACCAACTTTCTACTTTATCTGTTTCATTATCAGTAGTAACAATAGCATTATCAGTTAATTTTAATGTAGGTATACCTGTTACATCTTTACCATTAGATAACTCTATATCTTGAAATCCATTATTAACAAATCCAATAGTACCATCTAAAGTAACAACGCTACCATTAATACCAAGTCCTCTATTACCACCAGCAAGTACAATATCTTTAATCTCTACATTAGCTTTATAAACTTGAATAACATATACAGCACCAGCAGTACCATCACTAGATTTCTTAGACCATATAGTATTGTCATCACTACCTTCACTATCTAGTTTTTCAAAAAATTTACCAACATATGTAATAGAATGACCATTACCATCAAGTGTTAAATCTCTTGCAATATTAATTTTACCAAGTATTTCAATATCATCTCCAAGTACAATTTCTGAAACTGTACTATCTGCTACAGCATTTTTCAATTCTTCTTCTGTTTTAACTGTCTTACTTTCAGCATTTACATAAAATGGAATAACTAAGGCAACAAACAAAAGAACTAACATTTTGCAACTCTTTTTCATTTCTTATCTCCTCCTATACTAAGAATATATCACATTAAACTCACTTTGTAAATAAATAAATTACTACTTTACACAAAAATCAGACAATATATTTAACTAAAAATTAAAACTTGATTTTAAAATAATGTTTTAGTATAATGAACTTGGTGATTATATGAAAAAAAAGAAAGAAAATTATACAATTTCTAATTATGATATCCCCATTAAAAACTTCGATTTTGAATATAAACCCAAAAAAGTTATAAAAAAAAGAAGAAGATTAAAAAAGTGGGTATTAATAGTAATTATAATCATTCTAGGATTCACCGCATCTTTTAATATACTAAGACTACTAGATTGGAATAAAGATAATACTAAAACAAATGATAATATTAATAAAATTAGTAATACAAAGGCTGAAGAAATTAAAGATAATGAAAATACAGAATTAATATCTACACCTGATGATAAAGAAAGTGATTATTGGTACTACATAACATTCCCCTTAATAAAAGTTGATTTTACTGAATTAATAAAAAAGAATGAAGATACTGTAGGTTGGATAAATGTAAACAATACAAACATTAATTATCCTGTAGTCCAAAGTACTGATAATAATTATTATTTAACACACTCTTACGATAAAAAAGAAAATGAAGCTGGATGGGTATTTTTAGATTATAGGAATAATAAAGATTTTACCAGTAAAAATAATATAATATATGCCCACTCAAGATTAGATAAAACAATGTTTGGATCATTAAGTAAAGTATTAAAACAATCATGGTACAAAGATAAATCTAATCACATAATAAGATTATCTACTCCTACAGAAGATAGTTTATGGCAAATATTTTCAGTATATGTAATAAAAGAAGAAACATATTATATAACAACATCTTGGCCCTCAGATACAGAATATTTAGATTTTCTAAATACTATTAAAGAAAGAAGTAAATATAACTTTAATACAGAACTAAATACAAATGATAAAATACTAACTCTAAGTACCTGTTATTCAGATACAGAAAGAACAGTAGTACATGCAAAATTAATAAAAAGAAATAAAAGATAAGAGACTAAATCAATCATTTAGTCTCTTTAAACATTTTCCAAGGTCTAACCTTATCTCCAACTCTCTTATATATAGCAAGTAATTCATTATCCTTATCAATAATCATAGCAACTTTCTCATCAAATATTGGATCTAATACCTGACCATTAATAATCTTAAATCTCATATCATCATTAACTATAACTTTTTTATAATTTAAAACATCTATTGGATTTAATAACTTATAATTTCCTCTTTCTATATCATTAATAGTATAACAATTATCAATAACAAAATTACCTTGTTTTATTCTTCGTAAATTTTTCATAGTAGCATAATTACCTAAACTATGACCAATATCTCTAATTAAACTTCTAATATAAGTTCCTTTACTAACATCACATCTAATACTAAATTCTAAATAACCATCATCATTTTTCTTAACTGAAGATTCTAAACTCAAACTATTAATTCTAACTTTTCTCTTAGGTAATATTACATCTTCACCATCTCTAGCATATTCATGCAACCTCTTTCCATTTACTCTTACTGCAGAATATTTTGGTACCTCTTGCTCTATAACACCAACAAATTTTTCTAATACTCTAGTTATATCATCATCATTAATAATTTTATCACTATTACTACTACATACAACATTACCAGTTACATCAAGAGTATCTGTTTCATATCCCAACACAACCGTAGCGTCGTATACCTTTTCATCACAAGTAAGAATCTCAACAAGTTTTAAACACTTACCAACACATATTACTAATATCCCACTAGCAATAGGATCCAAAGTACCAGTATGACCAACCTTCTTAGTGCCAAGAATTTTACATATCTTATTAACAACACCCCTACTAGTACAATCTTTAGGTTTATCAACTAACAATATCCCATTCATAGTGCTTTATAAGTTTCCTTTAATACTTTATTTTTAAATTCTTCCAAAGGCATATTTACTACACATCCAGCAGCCCTACAATGACCACCTCCACCAAATACCTTAGCAATCTCAGCAACATCAACATATTCATTTGATCTAAAAGACACCTTAAAACCATCTTCATATTCTCTAGCAAAAATAGAAACCTCTACTCCCTCAATATTTCTACCAATATCAACTATACCTTCGTGATCTCCAGTATCAGCATTAACTTTCTTTTCATCTTTCATATAAACATAAGTAAAAGCTACTCTATTCTTATTAAAAAACTCTAACCTATCATTAGCAATTCTACTAAGTAAAAATTGAGCCTTAGTTTGAACCATAAATACTTTCAAATATATTTCACTAATATCAACTCCCAATAAATACATATCAGCAGCAAAATTAAAAGTTTCATTAGTAACAGAAGCATATCTAAATCCACCAGTATCAGTAATAATACCAACCATTAAGCATTCTCCAATTTCTTTAGTTATAGTAACATCTAACTTCTTCAAAAGTTTAATAACTGTCTGCGCTGCAGCAGGACTTTTTCCCTCCACATAGTTAGAATCTGCATAAAAAGTATTACTAGCATGATGATCTAAAGAAACAGTATAATCACACTTATCAAAAACACCATTAGGATCATATAATCTTTCCTTAGAAGCGCAATCTAAACATATTGCCAAATCATACTTACCATTAACCTCACTCTTTATATCTCCAATACTACTTAAAAATTCAAATACCCTAGAATATTTATCACACACAACATCAACATCTTTACCCAGTTGTTTCATACTAAGATACATCGCCAAACTACTTCCAATAGCATCTCCATCAGGAGACTCATGAGTAAAAATAACTATTCTTTTTGAACTAGATATTTTCTCAATAATTTCACTTAATTCTATTTCACTATTCATTATTAATCTTCTCTATTATATCTTCTATCTTATTTCCATATTCAATAGAATCATCGTATACAAAAGTTAGTTCTGGCATTTTTCTAATATCTACTAAATCACATAATTTTCTTTCAATAAACTTAGAAGCATTATTTAAAACTTTTAAAGTTTCTTCTCTAGAATTATCATCTAAACAAGTAAAATATACTTTAGCATAAGATAAATCACTAGATATTTTTACATAAGTAATAGTAACAAAATTAATTCTAGTATCCTTAATTTCTTCTCTAATAATCTTACTAATCTCTATAGCAAATTTATTTTGTAATCTTTCAATTTTTACACTCATAAAAATCCTTCTTTCCAAAATAATTATAACAAAATAAAATAAAATTGACAAGTAACTAGCATTATAATGTATATCTGCACAAATTTAATATTTATAAGTGCACCTACCCACTATAAAATAGATTAAAAGAAAAAGAATATATAATCAAATATACATTCATTAATCATTCTTAGATATTTCAGACTCATATAACTTTTTATATTCTCTACAATTTTTTAATAATTCATTATGAGTACCACTGGCAATAATTTTACCATTATCCAAATAAAGAATTCTATCACAATTAATAATAGTTGATAATCTATGTGCTATTATCAAAATAGTATACTCATTTTTCATATTATCAATAGCCTGCTGAATCTTGTTTTGAGTCTCATTATCCAAAGCACTTGTTGCTTCATCAAATAAAATTATTTCAGTTTTTTGAATTAATGCCCTTGCTATAGCAAGTCTTTGCTTTTGACCACCAGATAAGTTAACACCACCCTCACCAATTACAGTATCATATCCATTTGGTAACTCATTTATAAAATCATCCAAACAAGCAATATGACAAGCATTAATCATCTCTTCATCAGTCAAATCAGACTTTACTAATTTTAAATTATCTTTAATAGACATATTAAAAATATAAGGACTTTGTGAAATAATAGTTATATTTCCTCTAATAGTATCTTTATCTAAATTATTTATATCTTCCCCATCCATAGAAATAATACCACTTTGGACATCATACATCTTACAAAGTAAATTAAATATTGTAGTCTTACCAGCACCACTTCTACCAACAAAAGCTACAGTCTCATTAGCATTAATCTTAAAACTTAAATCATTTAAAACAAGTTTATCATTATAACTAAAAGAAACATTCTTAAACTCAAAATCACCATTCAACTTACCCAAATGTTTTTTACCAAACTTTTCTTTTCTAAATTTTTTATCATCACATATATCACTAACTCTTTCACAAGATAAATTGAAATCCTTAATATATTCCAAAAAATATCCCATAAACCAAACAACACCATCAATACGATTAGCATAATTATATAAAACTAAAGCAGTTGTTGCCACAATAAATTTATATTTCATCATAAGAGCAAGTAAAACAATTAACATAAAATTAAAAAACTTACTAAATTCCCAACCTGCTAATTTAAATTTCCAATTAGTACAACGCATCTTCATTTCATTTTTATTAGCGTCCTCTATCCTAAAAGATAACTCTTTTAAAAAATCATCCTCGCTATTAAGCATTTTAATATCTCTAGCACCTCTAACTAATTCAGAAACAAAACCAGATACTCTTTCATTGCTACTTCTAGATTTTTTATCATCTTCATTTAATCTTTTATTTCTTGCTTTTTCTATTATCCAAAGAATAATAATCATAAAAATCACATATAAAAAAACTAATTTATTAACAGTAAAAATCGCCACCAATATTCCAATATATTCAAAAATATAAGAAATATTTTCTATCAAAGACCTAAAAACACTACTAATTCTATAAGTATCATTACTAATTCTATGAATAAATAATCCACTACCCTTTTCATCTAGACAAGAGTTTTCCAATTTCAAAATATTTCTTCCAATATCAACTTCCAATAAAGACAAAATATTTTTTTCAACTTTTATCATGCCGTTTCTAAAAATAATTTCAAATAAACTACTACAACCTCCAATTAAAAATATAATCAAACCTAAAATAATTATTTGCATATAATTATCACTAGTTAATGCCACAACTATTTTAGCACTCATTATAGGAGTAACTATACTAAATATAATATTAAAAATTAATAAAAAACTTAATAATATAATCTTAATTCTATCTTTATAAGCATATTTTAAAATGAATTTTAAATTCTTTTTTAAATCTTTCATACTACCACTTCCATTCAATCAATTTTTATATTATCAATAATAAACTTTTTTAAATTAAAAATTTGTGTAACCCCCTTCTTCATACTAGGGTAAACAATATTAGAATTTTTTATATCAATAACTTCAAATTTATTTTCGTATTCAAAATTTGAATTATTAATAACAATATTCTCTTCGTTTACAAAAATATAATCACAAATCTTCTTTAAATAATTTGAATAAATACTTTCAATTCTCTTCTTATCTCTAGTAAAAATATAAAACTTAACATTATTATATATACTAGAACTTAACATTCCCCTAAAATTTGCTATATTATTAATAGTATCAAAATTATCAAGCACAAAATTATAACAAGTATTTTTATTCTCTTTAAGTAAAATTGAATATATCTGAGAAATTATTATAGATGACAAAGAACTAAGTTCATTATCAACTTCATCACTAATTAAAAATATAGCACTCTTTTTATTAACCAAATCTTTAATATCAAAATCAGTCTTACTAAGTAAACTATTTAACATAGGCTTATTTATAAAAGGTTTTAAAATTTCTTTAGCAGTAGCAACAATTCCTCCTTTAGTTTCAATTGGTGAAAAAACACTAGCAGAAGCACAAATATAAGAAATATCATTCATATCCTTAGTCCTAAAATATTCAGCAACATAATCAACATCACCAACACAATCGCTAATAATAGAATAAATACTACTAAAATTAATTTCATCTTCAGAAGCATCATCAAACAATGCTAAAACTATACCACTGAAAAGATCCCTAGCACTATTAACCCAAAAATCATCGCTATTACCATCATATACAAATATATTTTTACAAATTATATCAAGCTCTTTTAACGCTTCATCCTTATCACCATTTTTATATAAATCATAACAATATTTAAAAATATTATAACAAACACTCTTAGAAAAATTACTCATATTAATAATCTTAATATCATAATTTTTATTCTTAAGAATATCATAATATGCTTTCAAATATTCACACCTAGAATCAAGTATAAACATATTATCATCATTTTCAATTATTTTATCAACCATACCATAACCAATATTAGTAGTCTTTCCAACAGACATACTCCCACTAACTAAAACATTTCTTTTAGAATTATAAATACTTTCTAACATTTCTTCTCTCATATTTCCTCCTCAATACCCTCTCATTATTACTCTCCTGTGGTATTTTTTTATAAACTTTTACATTTTTATCTTTATTTTTAGAACCATCAATCATAGAAGATAATCTCTCTAATTTTTTATTAAGAAAATCAATTTCCTCAATTATTTCTTCTTTCTTATTAAAAAGAATATCTAAACTATCATTACCATTTTTATATTCTTTTATCTCATCTAAAGTAAAGTTAACACCCTTTAACATTTTTATTAATTCGCAATCTAGTATACTACTATCATCATAAAAGCGATAACCAGTAAATTCATCTATCCTAACAGGTTTCAGTATACCAAAATCGTCATAATATCTTAATGTTTTAACAGGAATATCAACAATTTTAGATAATTCACCTATCTTATACATTACTAATTATAATCACCCACTTTCAATTATGAAATATTTAAATTTATATTTTTCTAGTTTAATTACATTTTAACACAAATTTAATAATTAATAAACTAACCTAAATTAAATAATTTAACTATTAATAAAAATATAATTAAAAGAATTAAAATAACTAAATAAAATCCCGGATCCTTAATATCAGAATAACTTTCACCATCCTCATAAATTCTATTGCATTCATAACTACTTCTACCATAATCTTTCTCGTAAGAAGAACAACCATCATTATCCCCGCATACATAAGTCTTTGTTTTAGAACAATAATACTTGCATCCTCCACAAGAACCATCGATTTTATCATCTTTTTTTAAATATTTACAACCAGAGCAACTCATTATTACTCCCCCTTTCGTCATTAACTTTATCATTACAATTAACTGGAGAGTCAATAACTTTTTTAATAAATGTTACAATTTTTCTAAAAAAATTGATTTCTTATTAAAATTATGCTATCATTAGTATGTAAGCAAGGAAACTTGCATATATTAAAAAAGGAACATTCAGTTTCGCAAGTGAATGTCTACCTCAAAGATTTTGTTTATAGACACCCTTACATATTAAGAGTGTCGATTTTTATTATAATTATTAATAAAATTAATAAAAACAATATGATACAGATGTATCTAAAAATACTTAATACATAAGTTCTTTTCCTCATCTATATCCCCTCCTTCTACTCCTTAAGTAAGGAAAGTTAGAGGTAGACACTCACACTGAATATTCCTAACTAATTATAACAGATAATTCTAGTTTATTTTTACAATTTACTATTAGTGTCTAAATTTACCACTAGTTACTTGATTTACTATAAAAATTATGCTATTATTAGTATGTAAGCAAGAAATATTGCATATATTAAAAAAGGAACATTCAGTTTTGTAAGTGAATGTCTACCTTTAAATTTTTGGGTTGGCACTCCTTCGAGTGCCTTTTTTATTAATCTAGTATTTTATTACTATAATCAATAAAATGGTAAGTAATAAAACTAAACATATTAAATTAATTAATTTTAAAATAAATGTTTTTATTTTCATACCTACCACCTCCTTCTACTCCTTAAATAAGGAAAGTTAGAGGTAGACACTCACACTGAATATTCCTAACTAATTATAACAGATAATTCTAGTTTATTTTTACAATTTACTATTAGTGTCTAAATTTACCACTAGTTACTTGATTTACTATAAAAATTATGCTATCATTAGTATGTAAGCAAGAAATCTTGCATATATTAAAAAAGGAACATTCAGTTTAGCAAGTGAATGTCTACCTTTAAATTTTTTGTTAGTAGACACCCTTACATATTAAGAGTGTCGATTTTTATTATAATTATTAATAAAATTAATAAAAACAATATGATACAGATGTATCTAAAAATACTTAATACATAAGTTCTTTTCCTCATCTATATCCCCTCCTTCTACTCCTTAAGTAAGGAAAGTTAGAGGTAGACACTCACACTGAATATTCCTAACTAATTATAACAGATAATTCTAATTTATTTTTACAATTTACTATTAGTGTCTAAATTTACCACTAGTTATTTGATTTGCTATAAAAATTATGCTATCATTAGTATGTAAGTAAGGAATCTTGCATATATTAAAAAAGGAACATTCAGTTTAGCATGTGAATGTCTACCTTTAAATTTTTTGTTAGTAGACACCCTTACATATTAAGAATGTCGATTTTTATTATAACTATTAACTCATAAAAAATCACTCAATACGAGTGATTCTTTATTTTAATCTAAATCATATCTTGATAATATTTGAGCTGGTCTTTTTCTAATAGTATTAAATACAGGTAACAATCCAATAATTAAATTAAATACATATAAGAATACTATAGTTATAACAACACCATACACATTAATAATAAACATAGAAGACAAATATTTTATAGAAGATAACGTCTTCAATATATAAGCCATTAATATAACTCCAGGAACAGATGCTATAGTAGTTATAGCAAATATCTCTCCAAAAAACATCTTATATATATCAATTTTCTTAACACCTATAGCTCTATATATTCCAACTTCCTTAACTCTAGATAAGAAAGAACTTCTAACCATTAAAAATATCTCTATTAAGCTAATTCCTAATATAACCCCTGCTACCAATAAAGAACTATTAGTATACTCTCTATTAGATTTAACATAATCATCCCTACTCTTTTTATAACTATCATAAATATTTAATTTTTTATCCCTAAATTCATTTAAAACTAATTCTTTATCCCCATCTTTAGGTTTAACTACCAAATCTTCAGTAGTAGTAATAACATTATACTTAATAGTATTAGGACTTACAAAATTATAACTATAATTATACTTACTATCATAAAATCCAACTACCTTTAATTTCTTATTATTAACTAAAGTATTGATCTCACTATTAATCTTTACTTGTTCTTGATAACTAACAGGTATAATAACCTCATAATCATTAACAGGATAATTTCCCTTTTTTAATTCTATTTTATCCTGATATAAATTATAATCAACAATTTCAGTACTACTATTATCACTATCTACACTTCTAGCATACCAAATATCATCATCAGATGAAGTATTAGCAATTATATTAATAAATAAAGAACTATCAACATATATAGAAGGACTTCCCTTAGAAACAATACCAACTATTTTAAAATCTGGCATATTCTTAATACTAATAATTCTTCCAATCATATCCTCCACTTTAGTAATACCACTCATCTTAGCATTATTCTTAGAAAATAATTTTTCTATAGTAACAATATCTAACACAACAGAATACTTATCATCTACAGGCATACTACCATAAATAATATCCTTATCACTAATCATAGAAATAGATGCTAAACTTCCCTTCAAACTATCAATAGAAACATTTGTCTGATAATAATCATTATAACTAATACTAAAATTAACAAGTGAACTACCAGGAAGAATATAATCAACACCATCTAATGCCTCATAAGAATTATATTCATCTACACTAATTCCTTTCTTCACTAAACTCAAATAATCTCTATTAACAGAAACAAATTCTTTATCCTCAATAGTCTTAGTAGCAATAATACTACTAACAGCATACATCATAAACATACCAGATAAGAAAAATCCAATAAGTAACATCTTTTTCAAGAAACTATAATCAAATACTTTCTTAAAACCATTAATAATTAAAGTAATAGGATTTAAAATAGATGAATATCTTTTCTTAATATTTTTATCAATAATATTATCAAAATCAAACTTATACTTATCTATCTCTTCTTTAGCAATAGTCTTATAATGATCATTTACAAATTCAATACTAGAATTATCATCAACTACCTCTATTTTATCATTAGTATTACTCTTAATATAAATATTACCATCATTAATAACTATATCTAACTTTAACTTTTTCTTATTAGCAGAATATATATTAATATCATATGCATCATTATCCATAGAAGTATGATTAGCAAAATCCTTTAAATAAAAAGTATTATCTAACCTATAATCTAAATCATCCACATGATCATTCTTATAATCATTAATAACCTTACCATCTCTTATTTCAATAATTCTAGTAGCGTAAAATTTAGCCAAATCAGTCTCATGAGTTACTAATATAACCAATCTATCCTTAGCAATAGATCTAATTATTTTCATAATCTCTAAAGAATTTTTACTATCAAGATTACCAGTAGGTTCATCTGCTAAAATTATATCTGGATCCTTTACAATAGCCCTAGCAATTCCTACTCTCTGTCTTTCACCACCAGAAAGCATTGAAGCAGGTCTTTTCTTATATCTTAGCATTCCTACCTTATCTAAAACATATTCAACACGCTTTTTTATTTCATTCTTATCCTTAATACCAATCATCTTTAAAACTATACTAACATTATCATAAACACTTAAATCCTCTACCAACTTATAATCTTGAAATATATAACCAACATTTAAGTTTCTAATCTTATCAACTTTATAAGAAAATCTACTACTAATTTTCTTACCATCAATAAATATACTACCCTTACTTAATTTATCTAATCCCCCAATAGAATTAAGTAAAGTAGTTTTACCACAACCAGAAGGTCCAAGTAAAGCAACTAAACCATTATTATCCAATGTTAATGTAGTATCATCAATAGCACAAACTTGATTTTTCTTATGCCTATTAAAATACTTTTTAGCACCCTTTATCTCTAACATACTTACACCTCCTCTTTTAGTGTTTTCATTGCACTATTCTTAAATAATTTTTTAGCAAACTTTAAACTAATAAGATAAGATATAAATATTAATATAGCATATATAACCACATAATCATTAATTTTTAAATATTTCAAAATTGTATTAAAAATACCAACATTAATAACACTAAGTTCATTTAATTTTAAAATTCCAATAAAAGTAAAATATGCCAAATTAGCAACTGTAAGTAATTCAATTATCAAAAGTTGTAAAGAAACTTTTCTATTAGCACCTAACATTCTTATAGTAGCAAAATAAACATTTCTAGATTTTAAAATAACTCTAATAACAAAATATGAAATAAAGAAAAGTACCACTACCAATATTATAGTAACTATAGTTCTCATAATCTTTAAAACCTCTGTATTACCATCTTGAACTAAAGTATCACTTATCTTTAAAGTATTATATCCAGCTTTATTTAACTTAGTTATAGTACTATCAATATCTTCAACATTCAAAACATTTACACTACTTTGATAATTATCTCTATTAAACATTTTATTATAATCATTACTACTAATAAATATATTACCATTATAAGTATCATAATCTTTTATCCCTACTAAAGACTCCATATTTTTCTTATCATAAGTCTTAGTAACTTTTAATTCTAAAGTATCACTATAATATAAATTATTAACATCAATTGATAATGTACTATTAATACAATTTTCATTTTTACATAAATAATTTAAATCCGATGATATATAAACACTACCATCTTGAATATCTCTTTTTGGAACTATTCTAAAATTTTGATCATAGTTATTAACATCATAATATTTTCCTTGAAACATCACCTTAATATTACTATATTGTTGATTAATTTGATAAGTTAAATTATCTATAATCTTATCTGATACATATATCTCACTATTACCATAATAATTATTACTATTATCATTATAACTTATACCAACTATCTTTAGCCCCACACTTTTATCTAACTCACCAGTATATAAATCTCTCAAATATAATTCCTTATCTAATATCTCATCTTTCAAATAACCAATATAATAATCATCCCTACTACCATAAACAATTATCTCATTATCATTTTCCGGCATACGACCATAATCTAATTTTTTATTAAAATTAGAAATATTATTAACAGTAGCGCTAATCCAATAATTATCATCAGATAAATCTATAGAAGTATCTAACAATAAATCATTGTATACAATACTAGATACATTATTAATAGATTTTATCTTAGCATAATCATCATCATTAAAAGCACTACCATCATTTTTCTTTATAACTATTCTAGTATCTTCCGTATTCTGAAAATATTGATTATACCCACTCTTTGAAGAAATATATTCACTCTCCTTAAAAGAACCATATTCACTCATCAAAGAAGCCGTAATAAATAAATAAACTAACAAAACTAGCAAAAACTTAGGCACAATATTAAAAGCATTTCTTATACCAAGTCTTATCTTAGATAAAAATCTTATATTTTTATAAACCCTAGCCTGATCTAAAGTAACATCTTGATGTTCTTTAATAATTCTATCTTCTAACACTCTACCATCATGCATCTTAATTTTTCTAGTAACATAATCTTCTACTTGTTCATAATTATGAGTAACAATAATAACCAACTTATCCTTAGATATCTCACTAAGTAATTTAATAATACCCAAAGCACTCTTACTATCCAAATTTCCAGTAGGTTCATCTGCAATAATAATAGGAGTATCCTTAGCCATTGCCCTAGCAATAGCAACTCTTTGTTTTTGACCACCAGATAACTTACTAACCTTAGTATTTCTAAATTTATATAATCCAACTTTCTTTATTAAATCTATAACTTTTTTTCTTATATCCTTCTTTTTAGCACCATTTAACAAAAGTACTAATTCTACATTTTGATATACAGTATAACTATTAACAAGATTAAAGTTTTGAAAAATATTACCTATATACTTCCTTCTATAATCCTCAAAATCATCCTCACTATAATGGCTAGTTTCAGAACCATTAATATACATTTCCCCTTCTTCATAAGTATCAAGTCCACTAATAACATTTAGTAAAGTACTCTTACCACTACCAGATTCACCAACAATAGCAACAAACTCACCCATAGAAAACTCTAAATTAACCTTAGTAAATCCTGTAGCAATAACACCCTTACTATAATAAAACTTCGAAACATTCTTAAGTTTTATAATACTTTTAACCATATCTTTTCTCCTTTTCTAACCTCATTTTAACACAAAATATGACATAAACAAAATACTAATCAAACATTAATTTAATTTTACAATTGTATGTAAAGTACAATACATAACTATATATTTAACATATTGATTATCCATTATATTTACTATAATTTTTAAGTAACTTATCTATATCACTACTATTACCCTTTATAACTATTTTAGAAACAGTATCAACATAATAATTATCAATTCTCTTTTTCTCACTTAATAAAGTTATAATAGAATTAAACGAATCTATACCATTATATTTATCATTAGAATAATTATAATCATATACCTCATATTTTATTTCAGTATATTCATCATCAACATATCCATCTGTATAATCAATATAATTATAAAAATCTACAATACCATTCTCATTATAAGTAAATTCTATAGATATTGAAGAACAACTATCATCCTTAACCAAAGATACATTATAATGCTTAATAAAACTAATAACCAAATCATCAGTCACATCATCTATATTAAAACTCTTTGTTTCATACTTTACATAAGAATTATCATCATTAGAAAATGTTTCATATGCCAAAGTACTAATTCCAGCACCAACTCCAGAAAGTATTAAACCAATAATAAAACAGAAAAATATCTTTTTATACATTTGACTTATATTTAAAATAAACTTATAAATTACTTCCAGAATAATATAATTAATTAAAATACAACCTATTAAAATAATACTTATTCCTAAGAAAAATATACCATCTTTAACATACCACAAACTAATAGTCATACCAAAAATTAAAAATATAAAAGATATAATTGCAAAAAACGCTACAAATAATAATATGAACTTAATAAACCAAACTATCATATGAGCAAGAATATTAAAAAAACTATAAGTACTATGTTTAGGATCTCTAATAATAATTTTATTTTTCTTAGAAGTAAACTGTACTTTTTTATCTTTATCTTCCATCATATCAACAGGAGCCTCAACACTCTTAGAAGTACTAGACTCATCCTCTATAGTAACAAAATAATCTAAATATCTTATCTTAAATATATGAATAAATAAAATAGAACCCACAAATATTCCAAAAATACTATATATTATTTTACAAATTTGACTAATAACCCTATAAACTGAATTAGGTAACATATACAAAATACCACTAAATATAGAATTAATAACATTACCAACTATCATCCAAATAATTAACATTACAAAAATAATAAATAACATTTCAAGAATACACTTAACTTTTTCAACAAATCTCATACTCCAAAACATATTTAATGTTTTTGTAATAAAACCTAATATCTCATCCAAATAAGTATGAATATTAATTTTCTGATCTACATTTCTATTATCCTTATTACCACAAGCAGCATCATCAACCAAATCATCTAAACTACAATTTAATATTTTACATAGTTGCATAATTTTTTCCATATCTGGCATTGATATACCACTTTCCCATTTACTAACAGCTTGCCTAGATACTCCCAATCTATCAGCAAGTTGTTCTTGAGACATATTATTATTTTTTCTAAGCTTAACTAGCTTCTCACAAAATTTCATTTTTTTCACCTCTCCACCGCAAATTCTATCATCTTTTTTATAGTTGCGCTACATAAAAACAGTTGATTTTTGCAAACTATCAGTTGCATTTACCCTAATTATATATAACTTTAATATAATTGTCTATGAAATTATAAATACTTTACAAAATAATATTAAAATATACAATTTTATGATATACTTATATAGTAGGAAGGAGTGAAAATAAATGACACAAGAAGAATGGGCAACAGAATTAACAAATCAAACTGACGGAATTATAGCAGCAGCATTGGGCATAGTTGTAATAATTGGAATTATTGCACTAATAATAGGTATTATTCAATTAATAGCAAATTGGAACCTATATAAAAAATGTGGAAGAAAAGGATGGGAAGCTATAATTCCATTCTATGCAACTTGGATAAAAATGGTAGAAATAGCTAAACTTAATTGGTGGTGGTTCTTAATTGCAGTATTACCATCTATATTACTATCATCAAAAAAAGACCTAACAATTATAATTAGTTTAGTAACAATATTTACAGCATTTCAATGTAATTATAATATTGCTAAAAAATTTCATAAAGATACAGGATTTGCAATATTAATGACATTATTTCCTACTATTTTATATTTAATGTTAGCATTTTCTAAAAATTATGTTTATGACGATTCAGTACCAGTTAGTAAAAACGGTGTTATTCAAGATAATAACACAAACCAAAATTATAATAATCAAACAACTAACAATACTAATATATCATACTGTCCTAATTGCGGAACTCAAATTAATGATGGTATAAAATTTTGTCCTAAATGTGGAAATGAAATAAAGTAATAGACGTAATCATCTATTACTTTTTATATTAATATCCGTGCCTTCCAAATATCATCTATAGGCTGGTACTTCCAAAAATTAAATCAAACCAGTTTTATCTTATTATTAATTTCTCACCTATACTAAGATTATTACTAGATAAATTATTAAGTTGTCTAAGCCTATCTACAGTAATATTATACTTTTTAGCAATACTATATAATGTATCTCCTCTTTTAACTACATATATATTACTATTATCACTAGGAACAAACAATTTTTGACCTACAGATAAAATATTAGTAGTAAGAGTATTTAAATCTTTTAACACCTCTACAGTAGTATCATACTCTCTAGCAATACTATATAATGTATCTCCAGGATTAACTACATAAATAGAAGTATTATCACTACTAGTATCAACACCAGGTAAAAGTATAACCTGCCCTATAGATAAACTATCATTATTAAGATTATTTAATTTTCTTAAATTATCAACTGTTGTATTATATTTTCTAGCAATACTATATAATGTATCTCCTCTTTTAACAGTATAAGAATCATAAACATTAAGAGTATTAGGTATCTTTAAAACCTTACCAATACTAAGATCATTACTAGTTAGTCCATTATATTTCTTTATATCATCCACACTAACATTATACATCTTAGAAATACCATATAAAGTATCACCCTTTTTTACAACATATTCTAAATTACTAGTAGGTTCCTTATAAGTATATCCCCCATAATTAGCAATAGCCTTAATAACAGCCTCTGCTAATTCCTTATAATTATTATTTAAAAAATCAATATTAGAAGCATCATCAATAAAGCCATATTCGACAATAACAGGCTCTACAGTACCAGTATTTCTATGAATAAAATAATAATCTTTTGAACTATCAGTTGGTAATGTCCTTTGATAAATCTTTCTAGTTTTTTGACCTAAATTTCCAATATTATTTAATATTGAATTGGCAAGTGTCGGATTATTTCTCAAAGCATATATAACTTCAGCACCTGTACCACCCCCAGAGTTTAAGTGATTAGAAACAACTATAACATTAGGATCATCACCATAAAAAGATAATATCTTAGAAACCCTATCCTTAGGATTCAAAGTAACATCACTATCTCTAGTAATAGATACAGGAATTCCTAACTCCTTTAATCTATCATACATATACCTACTTATCTTTAAAGTATAATCCTTCTCATATTGATTATTCCCTATAGCGCCACTATCCTCACCACCGTGTCCTGGATCGATCACCACGCCTCTAACTACTCTATCATCACTACCATTCATCATATATCACCCTAAAATATTATATGAAAATAGTAAATAATAGAAACCCCAAATAAAATTCATAAAACTACAATGTAACTTATTATCAATTACTAATATCAACTACTAATAACTTATCAGTCCATCACCCTTCTTCTCCCTCTTATTTTCTCATTATCAAAGACTTTATCTTAAAATCCTTACTATCATACCCCCAAGGATTAGAAATAAATCTAGTATTATTATATACCTCATCATTTTCCTTGTGATCATGACCATATATCCAAAGAGAAGACTTATAACCAGTACCAACATCAACATAATAGCAACAGTTCTTCACCTTACTCTCTTTACTTCTAACTGGAGGAACATGACTAACAATCAAATCAAAATCAGATGATAATTTATCATACCATTCCATACTACTATTATGAAGTTGAATCATCTTCTTATAATAAGACAAATCAGACATAATAAACCTAGAATCATTTTGCATAGGATAATAATATAAATAATCTAACAAACTATTAGGCCTATACCATAAAGTATCACCTGCTATCAAAAATCCCTTATAATCATAAATACCACCATTACTACTATTTCTATCTAAAAATATAATATCCTTACTATCCTTAAAATTATCAGCAATTTCTTTTATCTTATTCATACTCTTATAGCCATACTTCTCACCATCACCACTAATATGAATATGCTTAAAATCAGTAATATAATATTCATGATTTCCAGCCACAAAAAATACCTTATCATAATACTTAGAACATGAATTTAAAATTTCAAACAAAATATCATTATACTCAGATATATCACCAGCAACAACCAAAATATCTCCCTTACAACCAATAGCAATCTTACTATCCACAAAACTCTTAACATTTTTAGTATTCTTTGTATCAATATAAAAACCCAAATGAACATCTGATACATAATCAACCTTTACTTCCATAAATATCCCTCACAATACCTTATACAATTACAATACATCATACCTTATTACCACACTAAAATTTAGTATTATCCATTTATTAAACTAATATCTTCTTTTTAGTACTAATCTTACCTATAATAATATCTAAATTAACATCCATACTAGCAATACTCTTTAATAAATATTTTTCTATTTCTGAAACCTTCATATTTTTAAAATCACTATCAAAAGAATTAACCCAATTATTTACACTTCTTATTAATTCAAATTCAAATTTTTCCTTTAATTCTCCTGGTAAAGAACTATTATTAATTTTATTATCAATATCATATAAATAAGATTCTACCACAGATATTTTCTCATCACACACATAATCATTATTAGACTTATAATCTAAAAATATTTTAAGTCCCATTAAAATCTTCTTTCTTTCTCCATCATCTAAAGAATAATTATAAAGTTTATCCAAAAAAGGTTGAATATCACTCCTTAATTCTCTTTCTAATTTTTTATATTCATCATTTTCTATATCATCTTTCTTTAAAATAATATTAATTTTATCCAAAGTCTTAGATAGAACATCATTAAACTCACTATCTATTTTTTTGAAAGAAGACTCTACTAAAATATTAGAAATCAAATATCTTATAGATTTAATCATATCATTAATATCATTAGAATTATCAATAAATTTTAACTCACAATTCTTACTCATAATATTATTTCTCAAAATAACAAATTTCTCTATTTTATTCTTTCTAATTATCACCTTATCTAGCAATGTAGATAAATCACTTTTTAATTTAATTTCAGGTGATACCTCATTATCAAGAACTAAAATAATTGAACTATCACCCAATATATTATTTAATACTTTTTCATATTCTACTTTAGGTTCAGTTAAAATATTCTTAATCTCTCCTATTACATCAATGTTTAAAAACTCACCATATTTATTAAAAATAAATAATAAAGCCATAATAATACCATTAATATCATTAGTATTATCAGGATACTTTTCATAAACACCTGAAAGCATCTCCTCATAACAATCTATTTTATTTAAAATTTGAAGTAAACTCTTTTCCTTATATAAACTATTATATAAACAATTTAATCTAACCTCTAAATTAATTAAAGCCATACCATCACAATTTAATGTTAATGATGTATCTAGAGACTTTGTTAAACTATAACTATCTACTGAATTTTCTTTTTTAAGTTCTTCATCATACAATTTTAAAATATCATTTTTCTTTTTTTGAATACTATCTTTTAAATTATCCGATAACTTATTACATAAATTATCTATCTTATTAATTAATTCCTTAATTTGACTATTTTCTATAATATTATCAATTATATCCTCATTAGTATCCTTATCTTCTAATACAGCATCTTCAGATAAAAAAGAAACATTCTTATAACCAATTTTAGAAAGTATAGACTTAATCTTTCTTCTTTTAAAAAAAGGTATTTTATCTCCCTTAAATATTATTCTTAAATCTTCTTTATTATAAAGCTTAACATTATCACTAAAATAACAATCATCCAAAAATTCAACCCAAGGTGTAAAAGCAAACGTACAAATATCATAATGAAATATAATACGTTTTAAATTAATGCAATCAACAAAGGCATACTTAGATATATCTATTCTATTATTATATATATTAATTTCTTTTAAAGATTTACAACATTTAAAAGCACGTGGATAAATATACTTAACATTTCTAGGTATATCAATACTCTCTAAAGAATTACAATTAAAAAAAGCATCACAACCAATTACATCTAAATTCTTAGGTAATTTAATTCTCCTTAATGAACTACAACCCTCAAAACAAAATTCACCTATAATCACAACACTATCAGACATATTTATATTTTTTAATGAAGTACAATTTTTAAAAGCATCCCTACCTATTATTTTTACATTTTTAGGTATATCAATATTCTCTAAAGAACTACAATCCGAAAAAGCAGAATTTTCAATCATTTTAAGACTATCAGGTAATTTTACATTTTTTAAATTAATACATCCACAAAAACTACCACAATAAACCTTCTTAACTCCAGAAGATATAATAACATCTTCTAAAGAAGAACATTTACAAAAAACATTATCCCCCATTGTTTCTATACTTTTAGGAATAGTAATACTTTTTAATGAATTACAATTTTCAAAAGCATAATTATCAATTAAAGTTATAGAATCAGGTAAATCAATATTTTCTAAAGATGTACAACCAGAAAAAGCAGATTCTCTAATAATAGTAGCACCTTCAGGAATATTAATCTCCTCCAAAGAAGAGCATTTACAAAAAGCACGATCATCAATATGTAAAATAGTATTTGGTAACTTTACCTTTTTTAAATTTTTATACTTATAAAACCTTTCAAAATCAATAAACTGCCACCCATCAGGTAAAACAATTTCACTACTAACTTTATACGTATTATCAATCATCATAAATCCATCCAAAATAAACACCTCATTTACAAAAGATAAACTATATTATAAACATAAATATAGTACTTTGCAAGAAAAAGTTAAAATACAGTATCACAAAATTCCAACAATTAGATTAATATTACAAAAAAAGAAAATCAGTACATATTAAACATACTGATTTATTAAATTCTATTCTATTATATTTAGAAAGTATATCCACCATCAACACCAATATTTTGAGAAGTAATATATCTAGCCTCTTCACTACATAAAAATGCTACCATATTAGCAATATCAATAGGATCTTGAGGTTTTCCATTAGGAGTACCCTTATTCCATTCTTTCCATACTTCTTCACGTTTTTGAGGATCATCCCCTGCAATTTGATCAAGTATTTCTTCCCACATACTAGTTCTAATAATACCAG
The DNA here is from genome assembly GCA_934148535.1 of uncultured Bacilli bacterium. Taxonomy (GTDB): domain Bacteria; phylum Bacillota_I; class Bacilli_A; order RF39; family UBA660; genus RUG11198. The sequence continues at coordinate 13,989 of CAKPDF010000015.1, read as the reverse complement.
GACATATACAATTTACAGTAACATTATCCAAAGCAGCTTCTCTACCCAAAGATGCAGTAGCAGCCAAAACAGCAGCCTTAGTAGCACTATAAACACTAAATCCACCTAAACAAGCCTTTGCAGCAATAGAAGACATATTAACTATCTTTCCATATTTTTGAGGTCTCATTAAAGCTAAAGCCTCTCGACAAGAATATAATGTACCCTTAATATTAATATCTATAGACAAATCTATATCCTGCAAACTTTGTTTAGTAATTTCTTCAGTTAAACAAACACCAGCACTATTAACAACAAAATCTACTCTTCCCCATTCATCTATCATTTTTTTATACATAGCATGAACACTATCATAATCTCTTACATCTAAAGGATATGCAATAGCATCTACACCATACTCCCTAATTTCTTTACAAACTTCTTCACATCTTTCAGGAATCTTATCAGCAATTAAAACAGAAGCACCATTCTTAGCAAAAAGTAAAGCACATTCTCTACCAAGACCACTACCACCACCTGTTACTAAAGCCTTTTTTCCCTTAAAATTAAATTCCATATAAATAATCACACCTTTCTTTATCTTTATACATTATTATTATAACACTATCTTAAAAATCTTAATAAAAATTTAAAAACAATTTACAAAAATATTTATATAAAATGTAAACATAAAAATACAATACATAATACAAATTTACAATATCAAATATCTATAAATCATCTATTATTAATAATTTTTATAATATCATTTCCATACATCTCTATTTTTTTATCAGCAAACCCAGGAACTCTTCCCAATTCTTTTAAGTTCTTAGGTCTCATATTAACTAATGCATCCATTGTAGCATCATTAAAAATAATATATGGCTTATAATTTAAAACTTTAGCCTTATTATATCTATACCTCTTTAAATCCTCTCTAAGAGAATTTAAATCAATATAATTATCTTTATTCACAGCATTAAACTCATACTTCTTATCTACACATAATGATAATACACCATCAGCATATTCTTTAATATCATTTTCACTATTACTAACATTATTTGAATTTCCTTCAGTATCCTTTATATAATCAATAATCCTATCTAATCTAATAATCTTATCTCTTACATCCTTTGGAGCATTTCTACAACTAATAGCGCTACTCTCATTAGAAAATACAACAATACCATGATAATAATTATCAAAGCTTTTACTAACTATTCTTTTTCCAATAAATCCTTGTTTATCTAATAAATTATGTCTAATTAAATTAATATGTCTTTCTAACTGCGTAATAGGACTATAAATAGGAGTTAATCTACTACCAATCTTTCTATAAAAATTACCACTATAATCAATTAATACATCACCATATAATTGCTTACATTCTATAATATAACAATTCTTTTTAGTAAAAATCATAAAATCTATCTGAGCTTCATAATCCTTATAAACCAAATTAATATCATGTAATATATACATAGGAATATGACTATTCATAAGTTCATATAAAACTTTTTGCTCCCCCTTTAACCCATATTCATATTTCTTTATATCTTGAATAATATTATCTCTTTCATTCTGTAAACAATTATCTAGTTTATATCTAAGAAAATTTATTTTATTTTCTAAATTATTACCATCTTTATATAAAATAGTCTTATCAAAACGATTAAACAAATCAATCATCATATCTTCCCTCTCTACTCTATATAAATAATACCAAAAATAAATAACTTTTGCAACATATATTACCCAATAAAAAAGAAAAATGATAAGAACTATTTCCTATCATTTAACAATTTCTTTAAATCATCCTCTAATTTACTAATATCATTAGGACTCATAAAAATATATACAGTATTATTATATTTATCCAACTTAGAAGCCTCATCTATATTAATATGATAACAATTATCTAACTTATCAATAATTAAATTAGATGTTACATCTGGATAATCTTCTTGTCTTTCTCTAGCAGGATGAATATCCAATACATAACTAGCACATAAATCTCTAAATATATTTACCAAATCCATAGCAAACTCTTTAGTTCTAGTAAAAGTATGTGGTTGAAATATAGCAACAATACTTTTATCAGGATATTTTTGCTTTATAGCATTTATTGTAGCCTTAACCTCATTAGGATGATGAGCATAATCATCAATAACAACATTATTACCAATTATTGTTTCATTAAACCTTCTTTTAGCCCCTTTAAACATACTTAAACTAGAGTTTACTTTTCTAGCATCTATTTTTTCTAAATAACATACACTAATAACTGCAAGTGCATCTAATAATTGTCCCTCTCCAAAAATAGGTAAATCAAAATGACCATAACCATCTATATCAAAAGAAATACCATTACTATTATAGTCTACATTTATAGCACGCAAATCATTTTTATCACTAAGACCAAAAGTAAATAAAGGTTTATTTAATTTTAATTTATCTAAATACTGATCATCTCCCCAAGCAATAACCATCTTCTCTGCAGAATTGGCATACTCTTGATAAGCATCACATATATCATCAATACCTTTATAATAATCTACATGATCTAAATCAATATTAGTAATAATAGCATAATAAGGATGATACTTAAGAAAATGTCTCTTATACTCACAACTCTCCAAAGCAAAAAATTCATTTTCTTTTGAAGCATATCCGGTACCATCACCTATCAAATAGTTAATACCACATATATTATTTAAAGTACAAGCAAACATAGCAGTAGTAGTAGTCTTACCATGACACCCCGCTATACATATAGTCTTAAACTTCTTAGTTAGTTCTCCAACCATTTCATTATATTCATAAATTTTCAAACCAAGTTCCTTTGCTTTTTTTAATTCTACATTATCATCCTTAATAGAACCACCCTTAATAATAATCATATTGTCTCTTATATTATTTTCATCATATACAAAAAATTTAATATTATTTTCTATTAACCCAACTTCAGTAAAAAAATGTTTATCAATATCACTACCATCCACATCATTACCTAATTGTTTTAATATAATTGCCAAAGCACTCATACCAGTACCTTTAATACCAATAAAATGATACATAAAATCTCCCTCTTTCAATATATATTATACACCAATAATCGAATTTAGAAAATACCAAAAAAAAAGACTTACTTAGCCTCTACAATTAACTTAATAGCAGTGCTTTCTTCACCGTCTATTGATATATCAGTAAATAATAATCTTTCATTTAATATTTCCTCTTACAATTATTATTTACTTTATAATAACACATGAAAAAGAGATGACAATTTTTCATCTCAACTCCACATCAGATTTTATTGAACTATTATTTTCTTTTCTTTAGTATTTTAAATAAATATATACCAGTAATTAAACCTATACTATCAATTAAGATATCTTTTATTCGACCTGCTCTACCAATAGTAAATATTTGATGAATTTCATCACTAGTAACATATTTATTACTAGTACTCCTAAGATTAGACACTTAGTAAAGTGAGCTATTTTTCAAATTATTAAGCTTAGTAAAATTATATTATTTATATTAAAGATACTAACTACTATATTAACTATAAAGTTAGAATGTTAGCTAATTCTTCGGCATTAAAGGATGTCATGATGAAGATCATAAACATCCAGATAATCACTAATATTATAAATAATTGTTTCTTCATCTGTATCATCCTTTATTTTTTTATGCTACATACTGGTTTATTATTAAAGATATTTTTTGTTCAGCTTTAGTAGTAGCAGTTACTTTGACATCAGTTGATATTTTACTAATAGCGCCAGTTGATTCTACGATACTGTCAATGATATATCCACCAGTTACAGATGTAGCTGTTTTATTTTTGTAATCGTTATAAGTGTAACGATATGATGGCTCTACAGCAGCAGATATATTCCAACTAACATTTTGATTAGCATTAACAGTGAAGGTTGAAGATTTACCAATGGTTTTATCATCTTGAGTATAAGTTTTGTTGTCGTGAGTTAAGGCTAAATCTTTTTCATAATAAATGATAGCTGTTGCACTTTTTCCACCAGGTGTTTTGGCAGTTACCGTAATATTAACACCGTTAGAACAATTTTTAGGATTTGAAGAAACGCTAATAGCACCGGTATTTTCATTAATAGTCATACAGTTTGTATCACTTAACGAATAAGTAACTTTTCCACTAGAATTTTCAACTGTAGCGGTAGCAGTAGCTGTTTTAATACCATTAACATGAAGAGTATCTCTACTCAAGGATAAAGATATTTTTTCTTCTTTGTTAGGTTTTGGTTTAGACTCAGATACTTTTTCCCACTTAGCATATAAAGTAGTATCTTCTTCTAGAAGAGCATTATTATGCATTGGAGTTTCATTTATATCATACCATCCTTTAAAAGTATAACCAGCATATGTAGGATCTTTTGGAAGGATAAGTTCAGCACCTTTATTAATAGTAATAGAATCGACAGCACTACCACCTTTAGAGTCAAAAGTAATAGTAATTGTTTCAACTTTTCCTTCATAAAGAGCTTTTAGCTTGATATTCTTATTAATTTTAGTGTTAAAATCAAATGGTTTATCTGCTAAGACATCTTCTTTTCCTTCAATACCAACTACTTCATACCAGGCAATAAATGATTCTCCTAGATCTTTTTGATCTTTGATATCTTTTTCGTTAATGGTTTGATGATATTTAACTTTAATGATTTCTTCTTTGGTACCATTATTAAAATCAAAAGTGACATCAAACTTTCGATTAAAAAACCATAGTAAGAAAACAATTATAGCAATTAATATAATACCAGATATAATAGCAATAATTTTTTTCTTATTTTTGTCTATTTTAGACATATATCATTCCTCCTTTAGTTTATTATACTATAATAATTATAAAAATCCAAATATATACATAATTTTCAGAGAAAAAAAGACAAATTTCTTTGCAAACATTTTTGATATAATTACTATATAATAAAAGAAAGTAATATAAATATTTGAAAAAGAAAATTTTTAACTATATCTATTAATTTTTTTAGGATATTTTACACAAAATACGTGAGTGTTATTCTTACCATACACATATCATCATCACCAAAAACAACCATATTATTACCATAATATTCATATCATATGTAAATATAAAAGTAAATGCTTTTAGAAACAAAAAAAGAAAAATTAAAAGAAGCTATTTAGCTTCTACAATTAACTTGATAGCAGTCCTTTCTTCACCATCTATTGATATATCAGTAAATGCTGGGATACAAACCAAATTTTTACCAGAAGGTGCAACAAAACCTCTTGCTATAGCAATAGCTTTAATAGCCTGATTCAAAGCACCAGCACCTATTGCTTGTATTTCAACAATTCCTTTCTCCCTAAAAACATTAGCAAGAGCCCCTGCAACAGAATTAGGATTTGATTTAGTACCAACCTTTAAAGTTTCCATATTATTTCATTCCTTTCTTTATCGACTACAATAATATATATGTAATTAATAAGGAAATATTAATAATTTATTCATTAGTTATTCTTTTCATCTCATCTATAGTGCTTAAATAACTAATATCCCCTGTAAGAATAACTCTTTGACCTGAAAAATCAATATAATCAGAAGATATATACACCTTATAATAATCATTTTTTACATAAGTAACTCCAGAGTCCGAAGTAACTGTCTCAATCTTATCAGTCTTCTTATCATAATAAGTAACGCTATTATTACTTGCAACAACATAAGAAAATGGACTTAATTCAACCTTGCTATCACCCATAACCAAAGTTATATCCTCAATAAAGAAATATAAATCTTTTCCATCATATAAAAAGTAATGACCCAAATAATTATTATATTTATTAGTAATTAAAGAATACCTCTTATTCTCATATTTAATATAAGATTTAGCTTTAGTTAAATATTCAGAACAATTCATAACAGGAGCCACAACACTCATATCACTTGGAAATATTACTACATCTTTACCTTTTTCATACATAGGAGTTGAATCATAATTAATAAACTTATCCTTAGGCTTAATCTCTTTAATAACGCCTTTTTTATCATAGGTAATGTCAGCCTTATAACTAACTTTTTCATCACCAAAATATTGATAATAAGTACTAGTAACAACCTTAGTATAAGCAAATGTTTGCAATACAATATAATATATAATAAATCCTAAAAATATTATTAGTATTAATATTATAGGTATTAATATTTTATAATTATCAAAAATAAAATTCTTAACTTTATTAGTATTCATAAATAACCTCCTAATACACAAAACTATATGTTATATCTGGATCAAAACTATCATCAACATTTATCTTAATATTATATAAATTTAAACTAATCTCATCACCAGTACTTAATTTACAATTACTAATATCTATACTTCCAGTAATTTCATTTACTGAACCTAATGTAGAAATACTACCGGTTGCTATTCCTTGATTTCCTTTAAAAAGATTCAACGAACCACCAGATACAGTATAATAATTATCTAAAAGGATTTTATAATAAACTTTATTATCATATATACCAGTAACCTTCATAGACATATTAGGAGTTTTAGTACCTACAGTAACTTCATCAAAAGTATAAGCCTTTAAAACACCACTTTCGTCATAATAAGTATATTTAAAATATAAATTATATAATGTATTAAACGAAAGTTCATTTATAGTAGCATTTGTATCATTTTTAGATAAACTAATTTGTTTTTTTCTGTCAGGATTATTAGATTCTTCAATCTCAACATAAACAGACTGATATTCATTTTTAGGATCATATACAACATAATCTATACCAATTGAAGATAAACTTGTTACAACTCTGATAACAGAAGTATTTTTAGTAGCATTTTTTATTTCATTAACTGCTCCATCAGAAACACCTGGATTATAATTAGTATCACTGCCAGTTGTAGTACTACCATTACCACCTGTGCCACTTCCACCTATGGTTCCTGTACCACTTCCAGAGCCAGTTTCTCCTCCAATACCACCACCAGTTCCTGATCCAGAACCGCCTGCACCATTACCGGAACCTGAACCATTACCAGAACCATTTCCACTTCCACTACCAGTACCGTTACCAGTACCATTTCCATTACCAGAACCAGATCCTGTTCCTGTACCTGTTCCTGAAGTTCCAGAGGTAACACCGCTAGTATTACCATCGCCTCCAGTCCCTCCTCCAGTACCAGAACCACCTGTATTTTTACCATAAAGATTAGTACTACCAATAACCTTTTTCAAATCAATATCTTCTCCACCAAAGTTTAATTTTTCATTAGCAATATCAAAAGTATAATTACTAGTTTTTAAAACTTTAGGCTTAAATGTTTTTAAATTTACATTATTATTTAATAATGTAGCACTACCAGATTTATCAAGACTAACAAGTAAATAATTAGAAGTTACTAACAATCCATCAGAAGATTCAATAACCCTATCAACTATTAAATATTTTCTATCAGCAAGTTTATAAAAATGAGATTTAACAGAACTTTCAATAACATTTTCATCCTTTAAAATCTTAACATCACCAGTATTTAATACTTCATAATACTTACCATATAGTTTTAAATTACCATTAGTAGTATCATAAACAACAGCGTGATCAGTAAGATTAATCATTTTATCATCATCTAATAAATAATAGTTACCACTCCATTTAACTTTAAGTTTAGTATCCTTTGTAATATCTATTTTATTTTTATCAGCATCAAACACAACACTATTAGTGGAAATAGTATACTCAATCTTGCCGACATCTAATACTTTTTTTAGGAAGAAAGAAAATATGATAATAATAACTAAAACAATTCCTAAAATTATCCCAATAAACTTCTTATTCTTCCCATCATATTTTCTCATTTAAATTCCTCCTATCATTAAACCAAAATAGAAAATGTACTACTATATACTTTATTATTACCAGCCTCATCAGTATAATAAGTAATCGTAACATTATAAGTACCACTAGTTTTAAAATTAAAACTACTATTATCACTCTTAGTTAAATTAACATTTAAACTATAATTATTACCATTCTTAGCAAATATAGAATTTCCAAGAATACTGCCAGAAGTAAAGTAAGTACTACCTGTTAAATTAACTTTATAATCAACTCTTTTAATATTATTTAAATTATTACTACCAATATACTCTAACTTAAATGCACTATCATTTTCTTTATTAATTACCACATTTCCTAAAGTTATTCCCTCACTTATTGGAGTATATATATAGTCAGTATAAGGATTAACAGATTTCATTTTATTACTATCTCCATTAAAACTTACATTATTTCTATATGTTTCATAAGAAATTTCAATTGAATACTGAGTATTATTATTCAAATTAGGAAATTTAATTTTAATATTAGTATTTTTTGAATGAAGTACTGCTTGATCATATAAATTAGTACTATTATTAGAACCTGATTTTATCATAACAGTTTTATTATTACTATTTTTTACGGTATAAACAGTATTACCATTATTATCATATAGAGTAATATGATATTCACCATTTTTCATAACAAAGTCAGGATCTTTTACACTGCTAACGTTAAATTCAATATAATATTTAGAAGTATCATCATATCCACTCTTGAAATTACTAACATTAAAGTCAGCAGAGGCAAGTTCATGAGTATCAATACTAACTTTACCTTCATTCTTACTAGAAAGTACATCATCATATAAAGTAAGCATCTTACTCTCATCATAGCCATTACTATAATAAGGTATAGCAAATACTTTTAATGTATAGTAATTATCACCAAACATATAAGAATTATTGTTAAATTTATATTGTTTCAAGTTATTATCCATAGTAATAATATTATGAGATGCATCACTGATTTCTACATAACAATTAGCCTCATTACTACACTTACTTCCATCAAAATTAACTAAATCACCATTAATATCATATAGTCCTAAACGAACTTTCATATAATTACCGTTTGTAACTTTTACATTATAATTAATAACTTTATCACTAATAGAATCACCATTAGTTTTGTATCCTGATGCATTACTATTAAATACCAAAGAATTAAGTAATTCTTCCTCATTCATAGTAGAAGTTTCATATGTAGTTTTAACATATTCAAGATATTTACCGTCATATACTTGAACTTTATTATAAATATTACCACTCTTCATATAAACCCAAACATCATATTTATAATTAGTTTTAATACCTAAATCAGTAAATACTGTATTTGTTCCATTATCTAAATCAATATTAACTTGTCTATTGCTAACTATTTTCTTGCCATTTTCATCGTATAGATTAACATACAAATAATATTTACCACTTTCATTCTTAAATTGACTACTTAAAGTATCTTTAGTAACACTAGTAAATTTAAAGTCTAAAGAAATACTATTAATACCACTATTTTCTTCTACAGTAACTTTAGGAATGACACTATCAAATTTAAAGGTATTACTATCATAATTTAATGAAGAAATGTTAATTACTTTAGGATCATAATTATAATAATTTCCAAATTTAATACCATTCTCCAAATAAGTAATATCATATTCTTTATTAATAGAAGTAGTATTACCATTAAATATATCAGCACCATTACTAACAGAATAATTTTTAATACTATCTAATCCTAATTTATTAAACAAGGTAACTGAACCACTTTCGAAAGTATCACTACCATCTATCATATAAACACCATTTGAACTATTATCTTCGGATTCAATAACAGTTTTGTTACCACCTTTACTATACCCATATATATTTAAATATTTATTTTTTATAACATTTTGTAATATTAAACCCTCTTTGAAAGTTTGTCTAATACCAATAAGTCCACTATCATAATAACTATCAATAGAGACAGATATATTTTTTCCAATATTCTTAATTACTTCTCCATTAGCATAATCAACAGTTAAATATTTATAATCACCAGGATATTTTTCACATATTATATCATTATTTTCTTCATCACTTTGATTGCACCCATTAGCCATAGAAGCTAAATAATATTTATCATAAATAACATTTTTACTTTCATCATTTAGTCTTACTCTATACATAACTGTTCTATTACCAAGTTCATCATCATTAAGCTTTATATATAAGCGATTATCACTAACAAAAGTATATAATTTAAAATTATCAGTTTTACTACTACCATATTCGCCATCAAAAGTTCTACTATCAATAGCAGTATTAGTACCTTTTGTACCAAGCAATCTTTCATTTAAATATACTTCATATTTAATATCATTACAAGTATCATCACACATCTTGATAGTAAGTTGTCTAGTTTCATCTAAAGTAAAAGCATCACCTTTAATAACATCATCTTCACCTATTTTATAATAGAAATAATAATCATTAGGTACTATAGCGCTATCAACATCTTTGATATTATATCCATATGTTATAGTATTTTTAGTGCTATTTACAATATAGAAATTATAAATAGGTGCTTGCCTTTTTATAGGAACATCTAAAGTTGTATAATTATTAGAATATACACTTTCAGTACCATCACTAGAAGTAAACACAAGTTCATACATTACCTTATATGTATTACCTCTAACAAATTTACTATCGTCTAAATAGAATGTATGGTTAGAATCAGTATAATTAAGATTTTCTAATGAATATGCGTAGAGAGCAGTCTCACTATTACACTCCTCCTCATCTTGTTTACAAATATAATAATTAGTAGTAACTTTATCATACTTATAAGCAGAATTAATATAATTTTGAGGAATACTAGCATGAACTTTAATACCAACTGCAGTATCATCTGCAATAAGATCCAAATTCTCGCTATAAGTATCCTTATTATTCAATTTTTTCTTCATCTCATCAATAATAGTACTAAAGTCATAGCCATCGTCAGTTTTAAATTCACTTTTATTTACATAATCGACTATTATTGATTTCTTATCAGTATGAAGTTTCAATTGAGTACTAACATAATAAGAAGGCGTTACATTATAAGTATAAGAACTATTATCTATTTTTATAGCATTACCAGCCTTATCATATCCTTTAACAACTACAGTATAAGAAGTAGCAAGACAGCCAAAACTTTCTTTAGGATTACAAAAATTATTTAAATCGCCTGTAGCCTTCATTAATTCTGATAAATTATTAATACCAAATCTTGAATTTGTTATATTATAAGAAACATTACAAATATAACTAGTAGAATCAATATTACAGAAATTTTTTCTAATATTAGCATTACCACTAATAGTTAATGTATCTCCTAAATGTCTATTATTAGTCTCACTATCATCAGCATATGTACCAGCATAAAGATCAAATGTTAATTTTTCAATAGTATCTAACGCCTTAAGACTAATAGATTCATCTGTATCTTCATCACTACTATCCTCTTCTTTACTACCACCATTTAATTTAGCATTATAATTAATAACATTCTCATCACTACTATCATTATCTGAATATACAAATTTTAAGTTACCAGTAGAAGATGTTTCAGCATAAATCTCATCACCTATTTGTACATTGCTAAATTCTTCATTATTCAAGAAATATGTACCATAAATTTTAATAACATATTTAGTTTCAGCAGCTAAATTAGTAAGATTCATATTGTAATAATATAAACCAGTATCACTATCATATTTAAAATCAGATCTTTTTAAAATAATATCTGTTTTCTTTTCTTCACCGTCAACTAATTTATAATATCTTAAAGTAAATTCATTTGAATCATTTCTACAAATCCTACCCTGAATTGGAACAGTACAACTAGGATCAACTAAAGATAATTTACCACCTATACTATTAGAAGTTGATTCTTTATCTGTCAATTGAAAATAAGGTAAACTTTCCATCGAAAACAAACTATTTCCATTGTAAGTTACTTCTCTATCCATTTCTCCATCATTATATAATAACTTGAAAGTATATACATAAACTACACCAGATTTTACATCTTCACCAACTTTAATATTTAAAGCATCACTATCAGTTTTTTCTTTAGTAAAGCATTTATCCAAATCAACTTCTTCATCTTTTTCTACGCTTTCACATACTGTATAAACATATTTAATTACAGTAGAAAAATCATCTTTTACCGAAGCAGATAAATCAAATGTAGCACTATCAGTATTCTTTTTAACATCTATTTTTGAAATAGTAGGTGCTGTTTTTAATGTTGTATCAGTTCTAGATATTTCATAATTTGAATCAAAGCTACAATTATTATTATCATCACAAACACTAACGTTTTTTAAAACTGCTTTATATGAAGAATAAGCTTTTAAATTAGGAACTAATATATCAATATTTTCTGATATTCCTAATTGACTATAAGTTTCATTACCATCTTCATCATACAAATAAAAATCTAATTGAGAAACACTAGTATTAGTATCATAATCTATATTATAAGCTAAGCTAGAAGATGTTCCATATTTTTTTGTTAATTTAACTCCCAATTCAGAAGTAGTTATTAATTTTTGAAAATACTGTTTGTTATGATTAACATCAACAATAGATAACAAATATTGATTATCAGGAGTCAACGTAGTTGCAAAAGAATAACAATCAGTACCACTACTACATATAGATATAGTACCATCTTCTTTACTAATATTAACTTCTTTTCTTTGACCAGTACTAATATTAGTCAAATATGCAACTAAATTACCTTCTATTAAACTAGAATGATTCATTTGCAAACTAGCAATCATAGAAGTAGATGTTACATCAATTTTAATTAGTTCAATTTTAGCAGATGTAGTAGTAACAACTCCATCAGATGAACCATTTCCACCAGTCCCGCCAGTACCATCGCCACTTCCGCCTCCGGTACCAGTACCACCACCAGTTCCATCTCCAGAACCGCCTGTACCATTACCGTTACCATCGCCAGTACCTGTTCCTGATGTAACTCCACTTCCTGATATAGTTCCACTTATTGCAGTACCAGAACCTACTCCTGATCCTGTTCCAGTACCTGAACCAGAGCCGTTTCCGCCTCCACCGCCACCTCCTCCGGTGCCAGTTCCGCTTCCACCACTTGTTCCGCTACCATTACCTCCATTACCACCAGTTCCATTGCCACTATTTAAATTGATATTTTCATCTCCACTAATAGTAATTTGAGAAATGAGCATTTTAGCGTCATTATTATAATATATTTGATTTTGACCTAAATCAATTTTTATATTATCTCCAACATAAATATAACTATCTTGACTAGTAACTTGATAACTAACTTCTTTATTATCAATCTTTACAACACCATCAGTCATAAATACTAATTCAAAATAATCTCCTTCAATAGTTTTAGTAACTCCAGGAATCTTTAAACTAAGATTACTTCCTGCTACTATATATTTATTATCACTAACTCTACCCATCCAATTAGTTAAAGTTAAATCTTCTTTATCACCCTTAATTATATATTTACCATCTTCATAAGTAATAAGAGTTTGATTACTAATATTATAGTAAGGAACAAAATCTAAATTAACTTTATCTAAATCAAGTAATGCACCATTTTGTAAAAAAGAAATAGAACCATTGTCATAGTGTACAAAACTACCAGAATCAACACTAACAGATTTTTTCTTATCATTAACAAAAGAAATCTTTTTACTTAAATCAGTTTTATACTTAGTTCCATTAGTAAATGAATAACTAGCACTTTCTTTATCTGTAGCGTATATTATATATCCTCCATCACCAAACACCATTGAACTATCATGATAAAATGTTACAAATCCTACAACAAAAAGAATAATTGTTATTATAGAAATACCCATAATAAATAAAAAATTATTTTTAGACTTCCCTTTCTTCATTATGCTCACCTACTATCCTTATTCTTAAAATAATTATAGCATTTTGACTACTTATTGTCAATTTATCTAAAAAACATTTTAATTATTTTTATATCTGTGAAATGAAAAAGTAAAATCCAGTTTCACTATATTTGAAAAGAATTTAGTCTTACACACAATTCCACTTGCATAT
>CAKPDF010000014.1 GCA_934148535.1 uncultured Bacilli bacterium | reverse complement strand
TGTTAAGTTTAATTACTTATTATTTCCTGCTACTCAAATTGACGTTTTGCTCAGTTTTCAAAGAACATTTTTTCTCTAACTTTTTTCAAAGTCACTAACTAATATATCAAATTTGTGAGTCATTGTCAAGTACTTTTTTTGATTTTTTTAATCTTTTGTTTGATATATTTTTTAAAGTAATTCGCCCTTTTTTCAAGAGCATTACTAATATATCAAATATTAATAGTCGTGTCAAGCATTTTTTTTGATTTTTTCACTTTTTTTCGATATATTAATTCACACTTACTAAAAGTATTCGCCCTTTTCTCAAAAGGCATTACTAATATATCAAATATAAATATGCGTGTCAAGCATTTTTTTTGATTTTTTTAATAAATTTATAAAAAGACTAGAATTTTCAATTTATATAGTCATCTAATCAACAAAAAGAGCAAATCAAGAATCACTATAATTATCTCTAAGTTTAATTTTAACAACATCGCCATCACTAACTACTGTACCAACATCAATACTCTGTTCACAAACATAACCACTACCATCAAATTCATAAGGGACACCCATTAATTTTAAAGTATTTATTGCCTCTTTATATGACATTCCCTTTAAATCAATCATCCTCTTATCATAATTATCAGTTAATATAATTATCTTACCTTTACCATACAAAGTAACCCCCTTACTAGGATATTGTCCCACTATTTTACTACCATTTCCTAATACAATAGTCTCAATACCATGTTTTTTTAACTCATTAGAAACAACAGTTAAATCCTTATTCAAATAATTTGAAACATTATAAGTAATATTATCCTCATTTTCATTAACAATATTTAAATACTTACTAGTATTAACAACAACATTTTTAACAGCCTCTGCTAAATAATTAGTAGTATCCTTAGGTTTCTTTATAGCAGCATAAATAATAATAGAAGGATCATCACTAGGATACATTCCTGCAAAAGAATAAATATAATCAGATGCACCAGTCATATAGCCACCATTTTTAGAATCATATATCTGAGCAGTGCCAGTCTTACCAATAATAGGATAATCTTCCATATAATAAGCATAACCTGTTGAAGTTTCTGAATTATCAGTAACAACACTAGCCATTAATTTTCTTATCTCAGAAACTGTTTCACTACTAGCAACTTTTTCTATAACTTCTCTATTTCCCTGATAAGTAGTCTTACCAGAATTAGTATCAACTATCTTAGAAATAATATAAGGTTTTAACATCTCACCATCATTAGAAATAGATGTAAGAGCCTGTATCATCTGAATAGGAGTTACAGTAATGCCTTGACCAAAAGTAGCAGTAGCAGCCTCTATATCATAATGAAACTTTATACTACCAGACTCCTCTCTATCCATAGTAAATCCAGTAGCCTTACCAAAGCCATAATTATCATAACACATAGATAACTGTTTTTTAGTAATAATCTCATTTTCTAGTAACGTAGCCGCTCCAACATTACTAGAAAGAGCAAATCCTTGATTAAAAGAAATTCTTCCCCAACCAATCTTATTCCAATCATGAATAACAGTCTTCTTACCACTATTATCTTCATATGTAATAGTACCAGAATCATAAGTATCATCACCATTATAGTTACCATTTTCTATAGCGCACATATAACTAAAAATCTTCATAGTACTACCAGGTTCATAAGTATAACCAGTTAAAGGATCAATATATGATGTCATATCTCTTTTATTAGGATCAAAACTAGGACTAGAAGCATAAGAAAGTATTGCTCCAGTCTTAGCATCCGCTACAACCATAAGTCCCCATTCAGCCTCTGAATCACTCTCCATTTTCTTTAAAGCATTTTCAGTAAACAATTGAATATTATTATCTAATGTCAAATAAATATCATTACCATCTTTAGCATCTACCGTATATTCACGACCGTTAGCAATCTTATACCCATATCTATCCTTCTCATAAGAAACATGACCCTCTTTACCTATTAAAGTATCATTAAAATATTTTTCTAATCCTAATTCTCCAACCTTCCAAGATATACCATTTATATCTTTATTTATAGTATAACCAATGGTATAAGAAGCAAAATTACCATTAGGATAATATCTCTTAGTACTCTTAATAAAATCTATACCAGGTAAATTTAATTTTTTAATCTCTTCCATTTGTATCTGAGATAAATTTCTACCCCCACTACCAAGTTCCACCTGATAAGCATCTTTACTAAGAATAGCTTTTAAAGTATCAACATCAGTATTTATTAAAGGTGCTAAAGCATTAGCAGTAGCATCTACATCAACCACATGTAAAGGAGTCTTTGAATTTTCACTCCTAGATTCATCCAAATAAGCAATAATTGTATAACTAGCAACATCCTCTGCTAAAACATTACCATTACTATCATAAATACTACCTCTATTAGGCATAAGTACCTCTTCTTCAGTATTTCTATTCTTTATAAACATAGAAATAGTAGTATTATCACCAACAGAATAATCTACAACACATAAATAACATAATCTAGCAATAAATACCATAAATAAAAAAAAGACAAAAATAACCATAAAAAAATTAACTTTAATTTTATCAGTATTTATTTTTCTCTTTTTCATACTATCACCCTAATCTATTGTCTTAATATTTTCACTATGATAAACAAGGCCATATTCCCTACTAATTTCCTCTATCTTATCCAAAGAAGTCATCTCATCTATCTTCATATTTAAACTATCATTTTTATCTTTACATTCTGAAACCTCGTTAGATAATTTTTGAACCTCTAAATTAATCTGTGCTAAAGAAGTTTGACCACAAACTATCCCAATAACTAACAAAATAATAATTAAAAAACAAAATTTATAAGCAAATCTCTCAACACCACATAAAAACCTTTTTTTCTTTTTATTCTTCATAATAATCAGTCCTTAATTTTTTCAGCAACTCTAAGTCTAGCACTATGAGCTCTATAATTTTCATCCAACTCTTCCTTACTAGCAACTATACCCTTTGAAACAATTTTTAACTTAGGCATATATTGAAGAGGAATAAAAGGTAAATTTTTAATCTTACTATCAACTTCACTATATTCCCTAAAAATATTTTTAACTATTCTATCCTCTAATGATTGAAAAGTAATAACACATATTCTACCACCTACATTAAGCATATCTATAGCATCTTTTAAAGCAACAGAAATTACATCTAATTCATGATTAACCTCTATCCTAATAGCCTGAAAAGTTTTTCTAGCAGGATGTCCATCCCTCATAGCCTTCATTGGCATACTCTTCTTAATTATATCAACTAACTCAAAAGTAGTTTCTATATTCTTATTTTCTCTATATTTAACAATATTTTTCGCAATACTAACAGCATATTTTTCTTCACCATAATCTCTTAAAATTCTAATCAAATCATTAAGTGAATAGGTATTAACAACCTCATATGCACTAATAGGATTATCTCTATCCATTCTCATATCTAATCTAGCATCCTTATGAAAACTAAAACCTCTTTCATCTTGATCAAGTTGCACTGAACTTACACCTAAATCAAATAAAATACCATCTATCTTTTCTACTCCATATTTAGCAAGTTCAGATTTTAAATTAGCAAAATTACTCTTAATAATATGAAAATTAGTTCCAAATTCTTTTAAGAATTTATTACTATAATCTACTGCATACTCATCCTGATCAAAACCATACAAAAATCCAGTTTTATTTTTCTTAAGTATCTCTTTACTATGACCCCCATACCCCATTGTAGCGTCAACATATATTCCACCATCTTTAATATTTAAATTTTCTATACTCTCTATTAATAATACACTTTTATGTAACATAATAATTCCCCCTATCAAGAGTTCAAACTTTAGATAAATTCCCCAATTTATTCTAATTCTGACGCTACAACCAGTATAAGTAAGAATAACATCAAATATTTAACTACCTGCTACCACTTACAATATCATTGTAAACGATTTTTATATGAAAGTAAAGAAAAAGTATTAATTTTACACAAAATTAACACTTAATCTATATTAATGATTAACATAATCAAATAATCCCTTTAAACTATTATAATACCTAAAAATATATTCATCAACCTTCTTTTTATCTGCTTCATCCAATTTATCATACAAAACAAATTTATTATTCAAAAATTCAAGATTATCAATATCAATACTAGTATTATCATTACTAACAGTAGCAAGTATATTCATATATTTATTATCATTTTCTCTTTTTATATTAATAGTATAAATAGTTCTATCACTTTCTTTTTTTATCTGAATAATAGCGTTATTTACCACATTAATAACCTGATAACTATAAACATAACTATTATCACTACCATTACCAGATATTACAAGTTTTAATTCTTCATCATTATAAAATTTAAACATAAAACTATCATCTTTAATATCAAATACTCCCTTATAGTTATTATCGTTATCATCACTATAAGTAAAAGTATTATCACTAATAAATAATACTCCTCTATTATTATTATCTCTTCTAACAATCTTAATAGAAACAATATCATTAGTAAATATATCATTTTTAACTGTTACATCATATTTAATATTATTATCTATTTTCATATTAAATATTTTTAAAATATTAGAATAATTATTACCCATACTACTTATATAATCATTAACTATATTACCATCAACTGAAAAAGATACACTTACAACTATCTTACCATCAGAAGTAAAAGTATGTTTATCCAATCTTAAATTATCTATTATATCATTTATATCCTTATTATCATTATTACTATTAATATTATACATAACATTCATATCACTTGTAGTTAAAAATGCCTTACTCCCTTTTTCCAAATAAGAAAAAGAATAATCACCATTATTAATAGAATAATATTTATTATCACCATTTAAAAATAAAGAATAATTAAATTCTAATTTTCTTAATATATCCATATCATTAAGATTATCATAATTAGAATCAACCTCTAATGATACATCACCATTAAACTTAATATCATCTATATTACTTATACCAGTATTTTTATAAAGACTATAAATTCTATTATGTAAATACTCCAAATCATTTAAAACTATATTTTTAGAACTTAATACAGTATTAAAATATATAACAAAACTAATAAACAAAAACAACAAGATAGCAAATATATCAATAATAAATAAATGTCTTCTAATAAAAGGTCTATCATCAACATAATCAACATATTTCTTCTTTTCTTTTAAAACACTATCATAATTATTACTCATATTCCCACCTCTTATTCTCACTACTTTATTATAACACAGCAATAATTAATTACAAAGAAAAAACTCCCAATATAAATTAAGAGTTCTTTCTTCTATCCAAAATTCTAGACAACACCCAAGTTTGACAGTTTCAACTTTTTTTTGCCCGCAAAGCCTCATAAAACCTAGAAAAAACTATTTTTATAACTTGCGTACGTTTTCATACCCATTGTTTTTTGCAATAAAGAATGGTATAATTAGCTAGGAATATCAATAACGAAACATAAGATTGTTGTTAATCCCAGTAAATATAAGGCTTTTTATAATATAAATGTAAATTTTTTTAACATTTTAAAATTTGAATTTTTTAAAATATTGAACGTACGCATATTTAAAAAACTCTCAAATCCGCATAAATAAAGGAATTGAGAGCTTTTTTCTTCTAAAACTGTCAAACTCAGGATTATAACACAGCAATAATTAATTACAAAGAAAAAATTCCCAATATAAATTAAGAGTTCTTTCTTCTATCCAAAATTCTAGACAACACATTAGATTTATTTTCCTTTAGATATAAAGAACTTATAGCATCCTCCGCTACTTCTTTATAATAATCACGCTCTTCCATCATTTGTAAAAGCATAGTTTTACACATCATTAATGCATCATAAGCGTTCTTATTCATTTTCTGTCTTCCTATTGAAGAAGGTAACCCAAAATCACTAGGAGAATATAACCTTGTATTACCAAATTGAGAAGAATATATAATATCAGATATTTGTTCATCACTATAATTAAATTCACTTAAGCCTAAATTACTTAAAAATAATGCCGTTTCTTTAAATAGTTCATCATTTTTAGATGTAGGTTCTATTCTATCTATCCTTCTATCGCTTTCCTTTTTTCTTTTATATAATAAAGATATAATTTCAACTTTACCATTATTTACAATATTTAATAAATCTTCTCTTTCTTTTAAATCTTTTACCTCTGTAGGTATATAATATTTTTCACCATCAAATTCCAACGTTAATAACTTACCATCTTTTATGTCATTTCCTGAATTAATATAAATGTATATCATATTATCACTTTCTACTAAAAACTTCATAGAAATACCATCCAATATAGGCATAGTTAAATAACTAAAAGTATAACCTCTTCACTTTTTTCAGTAAAAATATCATCCCTTTTAGCATTAATATAATCATATTTATTTCCTAATAAAGAAGTAAAACTATAATAATCATTACCACTAAATCCTTCACCTTTAATAAACTTTTTACTAATACCAAAAAACTTCCATAACTTTGACTGCCTAAAATTAAATTGAACCTGCCTATTATTTTCAGTAATAACAGCAAAATTTGTATCAAAATAATTTTCATTAAATATTCTATAACAATCTTGTAACCTCATAAACTTATCTCTTAATTCCATCTTTATCCCCCACTTTTAATATAATTAAATTCCTTTATCTTTTATTTCCTTAACTTTATTAATATTATCATTTGTATAACCAACTAAAATACTATTATTTTTATCTACAATATTTTCCCATACTTCATCATGAAGTACTTTTCCCTTTTTAAATAAAGCATTAACATTACATATATCATAATATTTCATATTCTTTAAAACAATTCTCATATATTTAGATTGTTTAACACCATTTCTTTTTATAAACCTAGTATATATCCATAAAACATCAGAGTACTCAAAATAAGAAAATGAATTAGACATAATAACAATATAATTATTAGTCAAATATAAATGAAATTTAGAATAATATATAGCGCTATCACTATTCATCTCTCTATCCAATATCTTAGCGTCATCATCACTTAATTTTTCAATATTTTTATTAAATCTAACATATGAAAAAGAACTAAGTAATAAAATAAATCCACCCAATATAAAAAAAGTAATTTCTAAAGTAAAAGGTATTCCTACCCCTTCATTATAAGATACAGTAGTATCAAGATAAACATCACCAAAATAATTATTATAATCATCCATATCAATTTTATTACTATCATCTGTTATAATATAATTATTATATATATCTATAGCAAGTTCTTTTACATCATCTATTGGTCTCTTAGTAACTCCCATTATCTTAACAGGATTTTTATTAATATCTTTTTTATTCAATTTTTCATAATCACTATTTTTCATATATGCTACATACATATATTTTTCATCAAACACAAAATAATAAGCATCATCATTATTGCTATTAACAGCAAATTTTAAAGGAATTTCATTTACATAAATATAAGTTAATCTATCTTCCATATCTTGGTTCTTTAAAATAATTGTACCTAAATTATCCATATATTTATCATTAATAATACTCTTCTTCCATTCATAGCACAAAAAACCAATAACTATAAAAATAACAGCAATACATATACTAATTATCTTTTTCCTTTTTTCTTTAAAAATATTCCTATTAGTAAACCTCTTCACCAAAACCACTCCTTTTAAACACCGAGTATTATAAACTATAATTAACTAAATGTCAACAAAAAAAGAAAGAGTGAATCTTCCTTAAAATTTAATATACTTATTAGTATTATATATTTTTCCATCAATACTCAAATATATAGAATATTCCCCATTTAAACCATCCTTATTAATATACTTTGTAACATTAATACCATTTTCTTTCTCAGTATCAGTAAATACATCAACACATAAAGCCGTATAAGGTTTCTTACTAACAGAAACATTATAAACATTAGAAACTAAATTATCATATAAAATAATCTTAACATCACTACCCTTTTTAAATGTTCCATTAAATACTAATCTATCTTCTTCCATAGACCACTCTATATTATGATTTTTATAATTACTATCAATATTCAAATACTTACCAATAGCACCATATTTTTTCTTATCAATTTTAGTACTACCTAAAGTTCCAATTCTCTTAGTCTTACCTAGTTCAAAATTACTATCATTGTAAAGACTTAATTTTTCTACTCTATAATTATTAGTAGGTAATTTAATTTCAAAAATAATCTTATCATTCAATAATTCTACAGTATCAGATACTAATTTATCAGCTCCACCTATACCAGCAGGTTGATTAGAATTCTTACCATCAACATAAACTATTCCACCTGAATGAACTATATAATGATTACTATCAATATAATCAACATCAGATATATAAGGAGAATAAAATTCACTACCTCTTTCCTTACCATACTCCCATAACTGTTCTATAGTCATATTATCAGTATCAATCTTATACATAACTCCCCTAGAATAACTATCAGTAGCATCAACATAACTATCTTTATCTTTAGATTTATTATTTCCATTATCAAATATAAATACGTATCCCTCTGGTGTTATCATTGCCGCATGTTGACTCCATTGCCACTCAAAATTATCTCCTATAGGCTTAAAGAAATACTTTTGATAATCACTACTCCAATTAGTAGGATCTCCTATAATCCAATTTAATTTACCACTATCATAATCTATATTAATAACAGCATCTTGATGCCTACCAGATAAAGTAATAGAATTAGTCTTCTCATCATACCAAACAGAATTATTATGAAACCAATCATAACTAATCCAATTCTCACTCTTACCATCAGTCATATTAAGTATATCTTTTAAATCATAAAATTTAACTATTTTACCAGTAGCCCTATCTAATTCAACAACATAATCTTCTACAGTTCCAGACTCATTATTAAAATCATCACTACTAACAAGCAAATTCCCACTAGGTAATTCATAATAATCATGATGATATCCACCCTTTAAACTATACTCAACATATATCTTACCAAGCATATCAATCTCATATAAACCTGTCATATAATAAGGACTATTAATCCTTCTCTCAGTACTAACCATCATATGACCA
The DNA here is from genome assembly GCA_934148535.1 of uncultured Bacilli bacterium. Taxonomy (GTDB): domain Bacteria; phylum Bacillota_I; class Bacilli_A; order RF39; family UBA660; genus RUG11198. Next base: position 28,241 of record CAKPDF010000014.1, on the reverse strand, counting down.
TTTTTAAGCCTAGTATTATCCCATATAGCAGTATGAGATAAATACCATCTAACATCACCATTAGCATCATATGCACAAGTATAACCTATTGAAGATGGAGTATAAAAGTATAATTCATTTCCTAAATTACTCTTATCAGCGTACACATAACTAGGCAAAATAAAATCATCAGGTAATTTATCAGTTTTAATAGATATCTCCTTGCTTATCTTCTTTCCATTATCATCATACTCAATTATTACTTTATTATTATAATCAGCATATAATCCATATACCGGTATATAATGTTCTTTAGCCTTATCAAAAGTATGATTAAACGTACTATTATCATCTTTTCCTACTATAGTAATACTAACACTAACATAATTATCTGTTTCAAATAATATTAAAGCAGATAAAGGTGAAGACTTATAAGGATCTAATATAACATTAGGATTATCAATAGTATATCCAGATATAACAAAATCATCCTCATACTCACTTTGTAATGTAACTAAACTCTTATTAGTATTAAGTAAAACATTATTAGTATACTTACTATTTATAATATTTAATACAAGCAAAATAACTAATATAATTAAAATAACAATACTCATAATAATAAATTTTTTTCTATTTTTCATTTTTTCTTCCTCCTACAAACTAATATTATCACTATTATTTTATATTTACAATAAAGAAGAAGTTGAAAACTCTCAACCTCAAGTTGAGAGCTATTTTTTACAACTATCATCTAACGATAAATTAATCTTATAAGTTGTAACTTCATTATCACTATTAGTAGCGTTTATCATTAAATATAAACTATTCTCTGAATAAATCTTACAAGTTCTATCATAATTATCTATATGAAAATAAACACTTTTCAAAAATTCTTCTAACTTAATAGTACTACTTTTATCATTATAATTATAAGTACTTATCTTAGTATCAATATTATTAGAATTCTCATATAAAATACATTCTATATCTTTATAATCATTATTATCTTCTCCCCCACAATAATCAATATTAGATATATATATAGAAGATTTTTTATTATTATAAGCAATACTACCAGTAATAGTAAAATTATTACAACTAGAACTCAATGTTTTAAAATAGAAATTATCCTTATTATTTAATAACATATAAATTAAAACTAATAATAAAATTACAATACATGTTATAAATATATACATATACTTATGATTTTTTTTCTTATTAATAGATAACTTACCTTCTAAAAGATCATCTATATTTATATTAAAATCCTTGCATATTTGCTTTAATAAAGATATATCAGGAATATTCTTACCATTTTCCCACTTACTAACCGCTTGATAAGTAACCCCATATCTATCCGCAAACTCACTTTGAGTTAAATTATTTTTTATTCTAATATCCTTTATAACTTTACCTATCTTATCTGTATTCATACATCCATTCCTTTAAATTTAATTTATTTACCCTAATATATACGGATCAGATTGTGTCCCTGTTCCACTTTTAATTTCAATCTCTGGCTTAAGATACAAAACCGGGCGAACAGAACTAGAAGTATAAACTTCAACTCCCCAGCCTCGCAATCCTCCAATATAACCAGTTGAATCCAAAAAGAAAGAAGTAAAAGAATAACCTGAAGGTAAAGATATAATCCATTGACTATCAGAATCAAATAACCAATCTTTGCCAGTACAATTTGTAGTATCTTCATCATAATTATTACCACTTTGAGTACATACACTTAAATCCGTTGCATAGGCGTAATCCGACGAATACATTAACCCAATATAACCATTCCAAGATGTACTATGACCTGAATATACAGTTGTTCCTCTTTCAAAATTATAATAATCATTTGCATATACATTTGCAGTAGTATTTCCACCTAAATAATATATTACTTTATCTATTTGTGATTTACCTGCAGTTGTAAGACCAATAGATGTAAAATCACATGATGTTGTTCCTTCTGATTCTCCTGCATAACAAGTTCCCGATTTTTTATTCCAATATAAACTTCCCTCATAGGCATATAATGACGATGTATTCTCATATCCAGGATTTAATAACATCATAAGTCTTGCATCTGTCCAATCATTACTTCCACTATTTGAAGTTGATGTTCCTACTCCAGATGGTTTATTATCATAAGAATAACTACCAATAGATGTTGCTCTTATTAGTTTTATTCTTTTTGATACATTTCCTTTTTCATCTTCTGTATCAAATACACCTATTATTCTCCAACCTGCACTCTCTCCATTAAATGTTACATAGTTATTAGGATTTGCTCCATAATATCTAATATTACCAAAAGAGTCTTGCATTAATCCAACACTAGATGCTTGAGTTATTGCTTCTCCTCCTGCTGTAGTAATTGATGTTTTATTACCATTTTCATATTTTTTTGTCAAAATATTAGTAGCACTTTTTAGTAAAGCATTATTTCCATCAGCATGCAAATTAAATTCAAAACTCTTATTCATCATATCATCAGGATTATTATCAGTACCAGTACCATCTATCCACAAATATAAAACGTATTTTTTTTCAGTTGTAGTAACATTCTCATTACTAAATAAAACTATGTGATTAACTGCAGAATTTTTATTACAAGAAACTGTAGAATCAGTAAGATTACCACTACTAACTAAATCATTTCCTGTATATACAGCCCACTTAAAAGAATTATGTAATAACGCTGTTGGAACAGAAGTTAAATCCAAATACAAATTAAAAGTAACAGGTTTAGAAGACACTTTATCTGTCTTAACTGTTATAGTTTTAGATATTCCATTACTCTTATCATCAACAGGATACAAATTAGCCCCTGTTATATCAGAACCTGCATCATATTCTATATAAACAGTATCTGCAATAACATCAAATGACACATTAGTATTATTATTAGCATTGCTACCCCAACTAAAAAATGCATAACTTCCCACAATAAATAAAATTAACACAATCAATAAAATATAAACATATTTAAAATATCTAGTTTTCATAAACACACCCTCATCACATAGCAAATATCATTTTACCTTACAAATAAAATTATAACAAAGTAAAAAAAAATATGCAATATATTATCACATATTTTATCTAGATTTATGTATTGAAATATCATCAGATATACCCTTCTCATCAACAAATTCTTTTAATTTTTCATAACTTGTTGTATAAGGTAAATCAAGTTCCTCTAATATTTCTTTATTATATCCATCAACCCTTGGATCTAAAACACATACTATACCAGTGTCATCTTCACTTCTAATTAATCTTCCTATTCCCTGTTTCAATTTAACCATCATATCTCTAAAATAAATTTTTTTAAATCTCTTATCACTCGTATAAGAAGAAGCTTTTCCTTCCAAAATCGGATCTAAATTTGAAAATGGTAATTTACATATTATCAAATTACTTAAAGATTTTCCTTTTACATCTATACCTTCCCAAAAAGTACCAGTTGCAAACAAAACAGAATTAATATCACTAGCAAATTCTTGTTTAATTGTATTAGAATTATTTTCACTTTGGATAAATAAATTAAATGAATAACTATATTTTTCATTAATAATTTTATATACCTTTTTCATATCTTCCTTAGATGTAAATAAAATCAAACACTTACCATTAGTTAATCTAATCAATCTATTTATTTCATTAGCAAGTTCCTCATAATAATCACTACTTGAAATAGTATCAATTCCAGAATCAAAATCAAACTTTGGAGATATCAAATTAGGATTATAATATAATAAACTATTATTAGTAAAATCATATGGAGATTTTAAAGGAGTTTCTACAATTCTTTTCATCCCCTCTAATCCTAATCCTTGATCAACCAAAGAATAAAAACCTTTTTTAGGCGGAGAAACAACTATTTCAGTATCAGGTAAATTAGGATTTTTCTTTTTATACTCTTCTCTCTTTTTTGTTTCTTCTAATTCCCTAGCCTCTCTATCTTCATCATTTTCCAAAGCATATCTATCATACCCTAAAGTACCAGAAGTAAGTATAACAGAAGTCTCTCTGTCACGATTAAATAATCCCCTTAATTCTTTATTTAAAGACTTAGAAGAATAATGTAAAGATATTCTATTACTATCATAAAATTGAGCCCAATAAATATTTTTTCGTTCAGAATCAGGACTATACATATCAGAAAATAATTCAAAATAACGATTTAATTCCACCAAATTAGAATTTACACTTCGCATTAATTTTATATTACCATAGCATCTACTATTAACATCTTTTATATACTGACCAATACCATTAATTACAACTTCCAATTTTTCTTTTACATAAGCATTATAATTAAATGGTACTTTTTCAGAATCATATCTAGCATCATTATTTTTCATTCTTTCAATCGTTTTAAATATTTCAGAATATAAATCAGTTATTTTTTTAATAAGACCTCTAGATGTTTTATCCCCTAAAGCTCTTTGAATTTTACCAATGCAATCATTAACATTTTTTAATTCAATAGAATATTCATTTAAATTTCTAACATTCTCTTCAAATTTATGAGCTTCATCTATAACAAAAGAATCAGTTCTCTTTAAAATATCAGATTTATATTTTAATAAATATGATAAGAAAGCATGATTAGTAACCAAAATAAATTTTTCATTCTCATCATCCATTTTTTGAATATTTGCTAAATGTCTTTGATAAAAGCATTCCTTAGAATAACAGCATTTACTACACACACCTCTATCAGAAGCTTTCACTTTCTGCCATATACTATTACTTATTTCCATCAAATCAGATCTATCAGCACTTTGCTTTTTCATAATTTCTTGTTCAATTTTTTCATACTGTTTCTTTTTAGCTTGATCCTTTTCTCTTATCATTAAAAATTCTAAATTTTTAAGACAAACATAATTATGAATTCCTTTTACAACCACAACCTTTACATCTATATCAAGCATATTAGAAACCTTATTAACATCACTAAGTAATTGATTTTGCAAAGCCATAGTAGAAGTAGAAATAACAACTTGTTTAAAAGTAGTAACATTATTCATAGTAAAAAATATTGGAATTAAATATCCAAAACTTTTACCTATACCAACACCAGCCTCAATCAAAAGTATACTCTTTTCTTTTATAGCATCCATAACAGCTAAAGCATACTTATTTTGATCTTGCCTATCGGAAAATTCAACACCATTAATATTTAAAAAGCCCCCATTTTTCTCTATATTCCAAAAAAATTCATCAACCTCATTATAAGCATCACCAAAAGAATCTGCAAATATATTATCAGCCATCACAATACCTCCTTAAAATATGGATTATATTTCTTTTCATCTCCTAAAATAGAAGATAGTCCGTGTCCCGGATATATTTTTATATCATCAGCATAAACTAAAATTTTTTTCAAAGATTTTAACATTTCCGAATAATCACTCTCTAACAAATCACATCTTCCTATAGTTCCCTTAAAAAGAAAATCTCCAGTAAACATAATTTTTTCTTTTCTAAAATAAAAAGTTAAACAATCCATAGTATGCCCATTAGTTTTTATAATTTCAAAATCAAAATCCCCTATAGACATATTTCCCTCTTTTAGATCCTTATACATATATATTGGAAATTTATAATCTGACATTAAATTATCAACACTAGCAACATGATCAAAATGATTATGAGTTAGTAATACTCCAACTATATTTTTATCCTTAATAAAATCTTTTATTTTTAAATAATCATCACCAGGATCAATAAGTAAATAATTATTATTTTTTCCTACTAAATAACAATTACATCTCAAAAAGCCAACCTTTATCATACTAATATTCATTGCTAATCACCTTTTCTTCTTATTAATTTTACCAAATTTATAAACAAATGTAAACTAATTAAAAATTAATAGATTAATATTTTATTTTTTGCTATAATATTAATTAGAGGTGTATTTATTTATGAAGAAAAAAATTAATATTAAAAAATTAGAAGAAAAATATAATATAATTGAAAGTAACAATAATATAGAAAAACAAACTATTAATACTAAACTACTACTAGCACTTAAAACATTTGGATTAGTATTATTATTACTAATCGGTCCTAGCCTATTTGCATCAATATTTGGAAATAATATTAAAAACTTTTCACTAATAGGAAAAGTTATTATATCTCTAATATCAAATCTAATAATATTAGCAATATTAATATTTATCTATAAAGACACATTAATTAAAGATTTTAAAAATTTCTTTAATAAAAATATATCAGAAAATCTAGAATTATCATTCAAATATTGGCTACTAGGTTTTGGAATAATGATAGTAAGTAACCTAATACTAACAGTTATTACTAATGGTGGCATCGCTGGTAATGAAGAGTCAGTTAGAAAACTTATTGATATAGCACCACTATATATGTTATTTAATGTAGCAATATATGCCCCAATAACAGAAGAATTAATATTCAGAAAAAGTATAAGAGATTTTATATCTAACAAATTCATATACTGTCTAGTTAGTGGAATTATCTTTGGAGGATTACATGTAATATCCACTATCAATACTCCAATTGATGCATTATATATAATTCCATATTCTGCATTAGGAATATCTTTTGCAACATTATATACAAAAAGTAATAATATCTTCTCTTCCATGAGTATGCATGCATTACATAATACTATAGCTATATTAATATACCTAATTTAATGAAAAAAATACTATACCATATATTAGCATTATTAATTATATTTATGATTATACTAATATATGGAAGATTTTTTGGGGTTAATGGTTTAAAAGCAAATGAATACATTATAAAAAGCAATAGTATTGATGAATATTACAATGGATTAAAAATCATCCATTTTTCTGACTTACATTATAAAAAAGTAATAACAGAAAAAAGAGTAAAAGATTTAATCAAAGAAATTAACAAGCAAAAACCAGATATTGTTATATTTACAGGAGATCTATTAGATAAAGACTATAAACTAAATACCGATGACATTTCCTTTCTAATAAAAGAATTATCAAAAATAGAAACCACCTATGGATGCTATAGCATTATAGGTGATAATGATTACTTAAAAGAAGATGAAATCAAAAATATATATTTACAAAGTAATTTTACTCTACTAGATAATGATTACAGTATTATAAAAAATCCTAATAACAAAAGTATAATAATCTCTGGAATAAGTAGTTACACTTATGATGAAGCAAATACAACCAAAATAGATGAATATTTAAATAATAACAATAATGACTCTTACAAAATAATATTAATGCATGAACCAGATTATATAGAAAAATTAAATTATAATTATGATCTTGCCTTAGCAGGTCATAGCCTTAATGGATCAGTAAATATTCCATTTATAAAAAAATTATTTCTAGAAGATAATGCAAAAGATTATTATAAACCTTATTATAAAGTTAATAACACAGACTTTTATATCTCAAATGGCATTGGAGTATCCAATATTAATTTTAGAATATTTAATACTCCATCAATAAATATATATAGAATATTAAAAGGATAATTTGAATATCTTCTTTTTTTTTACATATATTTAGATGGAGAGTGATAAAATGAATAATGGTTATTATCAAACAAATGGATTTCCAGGAATAGGACTAAATAATAATACTATTCCCAATCAGCAATCAGTACCAAACTATGATACAGCCTTAAAACAAAATGTCATGTATAATAACATTCCAGAAGAACAAAGTTACATTGAAAATATATTAAGACTTAATCGTGGTAAAATGGCAAGATTTCATGTAACAGTACCCGGATCTATCGAATGGCAAGATAGAGTCTTTGAAGGAATCGTAGAACAATCAGGAAGAGATCATGTTATAATATCAAATCCTAATACCGGAGAATGGTATTTAATTCTAATGATTTATCTAGATTTCGTTACATTTACTGAACCAATCAATTATAACAAAGAATTCTATCTCCAAAATAATAGTTGAAATAATATGTAATGTTTGCTATAATTATTGTAGGTGATCGTAAAATGGATGCTTTAATGTTAATATTAATTTTTATAATTTTAATAATATGTATATTATCAGGAATATATGCAATACTATATAATAAATTTCAAGATTATGTAATACGCATAAATGAAGTAGAATCTAATATAGATACTATTTTAAGAAATAAATATGATACTATTAATAAATGTGTATCTATCATAAAAGGTAACAATGAAATAAACAATAAACTAGATAAAAATATGTTTGAAGAAATAGTAAAACTAAGAGCAAGAAAAATAAGCAACTTTGACTTAGATAGAAAATTAGTAGAAGCAAATAATCAATTTATAACAATTAAAGAAAAATACGAAGAAATAAATAAAAATGAAGATATTATTAAATATTCAAACGACTTAATAGATATAGATGACAGATTAAAAATTCATGTTAATTATTACAATAAAAATATAGCAGAATATAATAAACTAATTAAATTATTTCCTACTAATATTGTAGCAAGACTTTGTAAGTATCAAGAAAAACTTTTCTTTGATAGAAAAGATATGAGTGATGAAGATTATAATGATTTTAAACTATAAAGAGATAGATTAGTATACTTTCCAATCTATCTCTTTTATATTATTTTCTCTTAAAAATTTATTCGTCTTAGAAAAAGGCTTACTACCAAAAAAACCATTATTAGCAGAAAACGGTGAAGGATGAGTTGATTCAATTACTAAATGTTTAGGACTAGTAATAAATGCTTTCTTACTTCTAGCAAAATTACCCCAAAGAATAAAAACTATTGGTGTATCCTTCTCATTTAATTTTTTTATAATAGCATCAGTAAAATTCTCCCAACCAAGATTTTTATGAGAAGCAGGTTTATCTTTCTCTACAGTTAAAACTGCATTCAAAAGTAAAACTCCCTCTTTAGCCCAACATTCTAAATTACCAACACTGCTTATAGGAATACCCATATCATCATATAATTCCTTATAAATATTTTTTAAAGATGGTGGTAATTTTACCCCATTAGAAACTGCAAATGCCAACCCATTAGCCTCTCCTACTCCATGATAAGGATCTTGTCCTAAAATTACTACCTTCACATCATCATAATCAGTCAAAGATAATGCTCTTAAAATTCTTGACTTTGGAGGAAATATTTCCTTTTCCTTATATTCTTTATTAATAAATCTTACTATCTTTATAAAATATTCTTTATGATATTCTTCATCTAAAACTTTATCCCAATTATTACCTACTAATTCCATCATAACTTACTCCTTTATCATATTCATCCTGAGTAGGACATATATTTTTTTCATCAGAATTTTCAATCGCATAAACCTTATAACTAACTTTATTACTAGATGAATTAACAACTCTAACTATCTTAATACTACAATTACCCATATTAGCGTTGTCTTCTCTAACATTTAATATAACCTTTTGTTTATTGCCATCTGTACTACCACTCAAAAAGCCATTACTTACTAACGTTTGAAGATTTGTTTCTATACAACTATATCCTTCTTTTGTACAATTATTGGTTATTTCAATTACATCATTATTATCTTTAGATATCTCTTTGTTATCTACATCATAACTATATTGATACAACTTACTAGTATCACCCAATAACTCATTAGAATATACTTCCTCATATAACTCCTTAGCAGCTATCTTAATATCACCAACTAAAACTTCATAACTCTTTTGTTTACCATTATTAATAGAATTAAGAACAGAAGGAACTACCACAACCGATAATATAGTTATAATAGCAACAACTGCAATAACTTCTATCAAAGTAAAACCCTTATTATCTAATCTCATATAACCACCATAAACATTATATAATAAAAAAATATCCATTACAAGCAATATTTTTTATTTAATTATTCTTTCTAGTATCTACTAATATAATATCATCGCCAATTTTTATTATCTGACTCCAAGAAAGTTCTGTATCCTCCTTATAATTAGCAAGTAATCTCTTACCTATCCTTTTATCCAAAAGAAGTTTTGTAATATTTCCCTTACTATCTACTATAAGATCAGATATACTTCCAACTCTCTTACCAGAAGAAATATCTATTATTTCTTTAGTTTGCAATTCAGACATATGCATAATAATCACCAATAAATTTTATGAAACCATATTTTATATTATTAACTATTTAACATATTTTTTTATATTATTTATAGCATTTTTTTCAATCCTAGATATTTGAGCCTGACTAATACCTAATTCTTGTGCTATTTCCATTTGAGTTTTTCCTATTATAAACCTATTCTCTAATATTTGCCTATCTCTAGGTTTTAACTTATTCATAGCCTTCTCTATTGCCAATTTATGATCAAGATCATAATCCTGCTTTTTATTGCTTATTTGATCACACAAATATATAGTATCTCCACCATCATTATATATAGGCTCATACATAGAAACAGGCTCCCTTAAAGAATCTATCGCATTACTAATATCATATTCAGTTACCCCTAAAATCTCAGATATTTCCTTATTAGTAGGTTCCTTTCCATTTGAATCCATTAATTCTTCCTTTAACTTTAAAGTTTTATATGCTATATCTTTCACACTCCTACTAATTCTTAAAGAAGAATTATCTCTCAAATATCTCTTTATCTCTCCCAAAATCATTGGAATAGCATAAGTAGATAACTTTACATCATAAGATGTATCAAAATTATCAATAGCCTTAACCAATCCTAAACAACCAACTTGAAATAAATCATCCATATTATCAGTCTTATTAGTAAACTGTTTCAAACAACTCAATACCAACTTTAAATTTCCCTGTATCAAATCATCTCTTGCAAATTGATCACCCTCATTCATCTTTTTAAATAATTCTTTTGTTTCTTCATTAGATAATACCTTAATATTCGCAGTATTCACGCCACTTATATCTACCTTATGACGTGACATAAAAAATCTCCTTTCATACCTATATTGGTACAAAAAGAGAATTTATATTCACTAAAATTTATTTTAAAAACTTTTCATTAATTTTAGTAGTATAATCACAATTACCAAACTTCATACATTTTATTTTCTTATTAACGCTAGTATTAATTTCCTTAACATCATCAAATACTTCCCTTTTACCATCAAAAATAACTATTAAATCTCTTGTCCTTTCTACTGGAACAATTCTTATAAGTTTTGTATCTGGAACAATTATAGAACTAGTCAAATTATGATATTTATTATTATTAAGAGGTGCTATTGGAGTTATTTCTAAAGCACTTAATTCATCACTAATAATAGAACCACCTAAACTCAAATTATATGCTGTCGATCCAAAAGGAGTTGAAATTAATATACCATCTCCAGTAAAGCGTTCCAAAAAAACATCATTAATATAAACATTTAAATATGCAGTACCCAAATTTTTATCTCTTACAACAACTTCATTTAAAGAATTATAAACATAACTATTAGAACCACTAGAAATAACATTTTCCTCATATCCAACTAATTTTTCATGATATTGATTATTTTGAAGAATACTCAAAAATTCATCTATATTATCAGGATATATATCTTGAGCAAATCCTAAAGTACCAGTATTTACTCCTATATAATAAATATCTTCATTAAAACAACATTTCCTTACCATATTTAAGAATGTTCCATCCCCACCTATAGCAATTCCCAAATCACAATCATCATCAACTATTATATATCCTAAATTAATTAATTTATTTTTAAGTTCTAATCCAACCATCTTAGACTTATCATTATCACTAATAAATAATTTTATTCTAGTTATTTTCTTCATAACATAACCCTCCGATAAATAACTATATTATAACAGATATTTTCTAAATTTAAACCAAAATATTACAAAAAAAAGTTAAACTAAATTAACCCTTTAAATATTTAACTATACCTTCAATATCATTTATATCAAATTCACTTGTTTCTTGTTTAAACATATTTTTAACAAATATCTTATGATCTTTTATTTCATTTTCACCAAGTACTGATACATAAGGAATATTATTTTTATTAGCCCACTCAAAACACTTCTTAATCTTACGATTATTCATCTCAATTAAAACTCTTACACCATTCTCTCTCAAAGTATTAGCTAAAGATAAAACCTCTACATTAGTATCCATTGGTATTAAATATAAATCATATAAAGAATCACTATTTATATTAGCAGATTGAACCAATATCTCATATATAGGAACAAGACCAAAAGTCATACCAACAGCAGGATATTCATTACCATCATTAATAAAATTAGTAATAATCTTATCATATCTTCCACCAGCACCAATAGAAGAAGTTATTCTTCCCTCTTTATCAAAAACTTCCCAAATAGTACCAGTATATATTTCCAATCCTCTAGCCAAATAAGGAGTAAATCTGCAAATATCTAAACCTAACTTATCAATATAACTTTGAAGTTCTAAAACCTCACTAATTCCCTCTTTAAGCATTTGATTTTCACTATCTTTAAACATTTTCTCTAACTCGTTTATATTTAATTTAAAATAACTAAATAATTGTTCTAAAGAAGACTTTTCTATATTATAAGAAGATAATTCATCTATTACACCATCTTCACCTATTTTAGCAAGTTTATCAACAGATAATATAACTCTAGATATTAAATCATCATCTATATTACAAATACTAACTAAACCAGATAATAATTTTCTATTATTCCACTCAATATAAATATCTATACCAAGTTCCTTATAACAAGTATTAGCCATTTGGAAAAACTCAGCCTCTACCATACTTCCTTTTATTCCACACACATCAACATCACATTGATAAAATTCTCTATCTCTACCTAACTTTACAGGTCCATCTCTATATACCTTACCTATCTCATATCTTCTAAAAGGTAAATTTAAATCTTTATTAATACTTATAACCTTAGCAAAAGGAACAGTTAAATCATAACGAAGTGCCAAAGATCTATCTCCCTGATCTTTTAACTTATAAACCTCTTTTAATATTTCAGCACCACCTGCATACTTAGATGCTAATAAATCATAATAGCACAAAGTAGTAGTCTCTATTGGCATATAACCATAATTTTCAAAAACGCTTTTTAATTTATTAGTAATCTTATTTCTTAATATTTGTTCCTTAGGTAAATAATCACTTGATCCCTTAACATTTTTTAATTCCATAGTAAATCAACTCCATAAACAATTATACACTAAATAAGAAAAAAAGAAAACTTTAAAATATAAGTTTTCTAGAATAAATTCATAAATAAACTATACATAATCAAAGCAAAAGGCTTTCCAATAATTATAGTCCATAAAAACCTCTTAAACTTCATATTACTAATACCAGCTATATAACAAAGTAAATCATCTGGAAATCCTGGAAGAAATATACCCCAAAAAAATATTTTCTCAAACTTATTAGTCTGTATATACTTTAAATACTTCTCTATAGTTTCCTTACAAAATAATTTATATATAAGTTTTATTCCATATTTTCTAGATAAATAGAAAGCACAAACAGATCCAATAACCAACCCAACATAATTATAAATAAAACCTAAAATAGCGCCAAAAGATAAAACACCAGCAAGACAAGAAGCACCTCCCGGTATAACTGGAAATACAACTTGAAATATCTGTAAAAATATAAAAAATATTGGTCCAAACAATCCAAACTTTTTCATATAATTAACAAGTATCATCTTATCTTTAAATATTCCTAAATGAATTCCATATAAAACAAATAAAACAAGCATTATTGTTACTATAATTGTAATAACTTTAAATATAACTTTTAATTTCTTATCACTATTCATAATTGCATCCTTTACTACTAATATTAACCAAAGCCATCAAAATTATAGCAATTTTTTCTAAAATTATCCATAAACAATCAGTTTCTTTTTGCAACTATAGGTAGCAATTAAACAAATAAAAAATAATATAATTTCGTTTATTACCAATATTTAAATTATCTTGGTTGTTAGGTATAACACAATTACAATTTTTCACTATTTTGTAAGAGTTAAAAAGAATATTGTTATTTTTAAATCAAAAAGCAAATATATAATTAAAACATTCTCTACAATGTAGATTTTACCAATCAATAAATTTATTATTCCTATTATATTTATTAATATATAATATATCTTTTCTATTTTAGCTTTCTTTTTTCTTCAATATTTCCAAATCCATAAACAGGGCTATTATAATTTCTTTCAAATAAATTTTCAGCCATTTCTTTATTTCCAAATCGACTATTTAATAATACATAATCTTTGTAGGCTTGTGGATTATATTCATCTATTTTGAAATAATCATTTTTATAATAAATATTAAAAAATAAATCAGTTAAATCTAAATCTACAAGAGTAGATACTCCATATTGATAGCAATATTCAGCTACTCTTTTAACACAATCACCAAAATGAAATCCTCCAATTATTATTTCATTAAAGTCTCCTAATTGTTCTATTAAATATTTCTCACTAGGATATTTAATACCTTTATCTTGTTTTTTACTACCATCCTGATTATACCCACTAGCTTGTTCAAAAGTTACATCAGTATAAATAATTTTATCAGTAGGTAAAGGAAAAATTCCATAAATGTTTTTATCTGGATAAATTGCATAAACAATTTGATATCCTTTTTCTCTATATCTTTTTTGTATACACTCATTTAATACTTTATATGGATTTTCTCCTTCTATTTGTTGTAAATATTCTTCTGAAAGTTCAAAAGAACGATTATATTCTTTAATAGGATATAAATACAAAAAGATTTTTTTCATAAGTAATCACCTAAATATATTTTATCATAATTTAGTCATCTATTAGTATTTTTCGTTATCAAATTCATATTTTTTTTATTAAGAATTATCTGTAATTTTATCCTTAACACTTAAAAGAAATTCTAAATATCACGTAGTTATTTCCATTTATTAATCATCTTTTCATATATGAAAAAATCCCATATCTACTAATGACATAGGATTTTCTATAATACAAAATCTATTAATTTTTAATATTTTCTTTTTACCTTAACATATTCTTTAGACTCAGAAAAATTCTTATCACTACTTAAAGTCACAGTATCAATTTGCATAGGACATAAATGATTAAAAGGATGCAATAACTTAGGAGCACAATTTTGAATTTTTACTATCCCACCATTTATTAACAAACCAGTACCACTACTAAGAACTCTATACCCCCTAACATCTTTAGGAAATAATGCTTTCTTAGGACTAATTATTCCACGTCTAAAATTGCCAATTCCAAATGGAACACAACCATCATGATCATGTCCACCTATCAATAAATCATAATCTTTCAAAAGTTCAACATTTTTTTCATCTTTAGCATACTCCGGTGAATGAATTAATCCTATTTTAGGAAGATTAGAAGGCAAATTTTGATACAACTCATTCCTATTAAAAATATCATTATAAAATCCTAAAGTATTTTCAATATGAGTTTTACCCAAATTACCATAATAATAATCCAAAGTCTGCAAATATCCCATAAAAAATATATTTTCATCTTGATATGTACTATTATTTAAAAGATAAACATTATCCATAGCACTTATATCATCAAAAAATTCTTTATTATATACCAAAATCTTCTTATCAGGTAATTCTAAAACATAATCATGACTTCCCAAAATAACCATAGTAGGTGCTACTTCAGCAGATCTTTCAAGCATAGTTATTAGCAATTGTCTACTACTTTTATCCATAATATCATCAGGACTATCAAATAAATCACCCAAAAACAAATTATAATCAGCATCTTCAATCTCCATTTGATTAACAACAGGAGCAATTTTATCATTTCCAACTATTGGACTAATATGCATATCGCCAACAGCAGTTAATTTTATATTTTCTTTAACCTTAGAATTATAAATCTTAAAATTTCTAATTTCTAAATAATTATCTGTATAAAAAGCCATACCATTTTCCCCCACTTAAATAAAAATATGGCGTCCCCGATTGGAATCGAACCAACGACCTATTGCTTAGGAGGCAATCGCTCTATCCTACTGAGCTACGAGGACATCCAATAAAATTATACTACTTTTATTAAAATTACTCAACCTAAAACCTAAAATTTCAAAAAAAAGAACACATTTAAGCATTCTTTAATCTTTTATCATTTTAATTACATAATGAACTACTATCTTTACCATACCAATTACATATAGCCTTTATTTTAGAAGAACTAAGACTATTATTATATTGTTTATTATATATATCAACCATATCACATTTACCAAAATTACCAAAACTACTAGAACTATAATTCATACCAAAATAATCATTATAAGCATTAGTTACACAACTACCCTTATATTTAATTTCTATATGCAAATGTGGAATAGTAGCATTACCAGTAGAGCCTAAATATCCTAATAATTCTCCCTTAGTAATTTTCTTACTAGTAACGTATTTAACAACTGATGATGAATATGCTGACTGTGGACAAGGACCAGCAGAGATACCAACCTTAGAACTATCTTTAGGACAAGTAGAATAAGAATGACCTATTAATTTTTCAACATCATCACTAAATTTTTGTAAATGAGCATAAATAATAGTATTTCCATCATTAGTATATAATTTAACATAATTACCATAACTAATAAGCATATTAGACTTCCTAGAACTATACACCTGATAAAATATAGCAGTTCCATTTGCAGCAGCATAAATAGAAGAACCTTCTATAGCATTACCATTACTATCAAGTACACTAATATCATGAACAACTTTTTTAGAACTACTACAACCAGGAGTAGTAGTTTCATATTGATAACAAGAATTAGCATAATCTACACCTTGTAATGGAGAATAATATGTACCAGAAATTTCACCATAATTAATATTATCATCTTTAGAAGAAAATTTATTATATATAAACTCTATAGCCTTTCCTCTAGTAATCTTCTTATTAGGATAAAAATAACTACCAGTATCAATAACATTATTTTGATAAGCCCATAACACTGCATTATAATAATATGAATTACTCTTAACATCCTTAAAAGGCATATCCCCAGATACACTAGGACTACCACTTAATCTATATAAAAACGTAATAGCCTCACTATTAGTTAAAGCCTTATTAGGACTAAAAGTAGTACTTGAAGTACCAGAAGTAATACCATTCTCAGACGCCCATCTAACTGCATTATAATAATATGAATTATTCTTAACATCCTTAAAAGAAATTTCCTTACTAGAAACAGGACTAGAAGAAGCTCTCCACATAAATGTTACAAACTCAGCCCTAGAACAATTATTATTAGGCTTAAACTTAGAATTACCTGTTCCATAAGTAACCCCATTTTCTGAAGCCCAATTAACAGCGTCATAATAACTATCTCCTACTTTAACATCATTAAAACTTAATGCATTAACCTGCATACATCCAGAAATAATAACAAGCAATAATAAATATTTAATTTTTTTCATACCTATCCCCTTCAATCGAGATAATATAATAAACTAAAAATTAACTTTTGTCAATAGTTACTAAAGAAAAAGCAATAAATTGAAAATTTTTCTTATAACATTTTATTTTGTTTACAAATATAAATATAAACATATAATAAATATGATTAATAAAAAACTTATCAAAAAAATGTAAACTCCGTAAACTATTATTGATTTTAATAATCATTTTATATATAATATTACTTAAAAGAGATAACAGAAAGGATTATTTATCTCTTAGCGCTAGTCCCTTAATTGGGAGACGAGGATGATGTTTGTCGAAGTTTCAGCGGATTGCATCACGGTTAGCCCCGTTAGATATATTACAAAAAATAAAATCAAAATTATAACAAAAAATATATCAGCTAGAAAGAAGGTATTTATGTGTGGAATAATAGGATATGTAGGTAAAAAAAATAGTATCCCAATATTAATACAAGGACTTAAAAATCTTGAATATAGAGGTTACGATTCAGCAGGTATAGCCTATATCCAAAATAATAAATTAAAAATAGTAAAAGAAAAAGGCAAAATTGCCTCTTTAGAAAAAATTATAAATAAAAATGATTATAGTAACATTGGAATTGGACATACAAGATGGGCAACTCATGGAATATCAAATAAAACAAATTCCCATCCCCATCACCAAGGAAGTATTACTATAGTACACAATGGAATAATAGAAAATTACTTAGAACTTAAAAATATGTTAGAACAAAACGGATATAAATTCAAAACTCAAACTGACACTGAAGTAGCAGCAGCCTTCATTGACTATGAATATAAGAATACTTCAGACATTTTAAAATCTTTAAATAAAGCAACTGAAACATTCATTGGAAGTTATGCAATCGGAATAATTGTTAATAACGATAAAAATACATTATATGTAATAAGAAAAGATAGCCCATTAATAATTGGAATTGGAGAAAATGAAAACTTTGTAGCGTCTGATGTACCTGCAATAATAAACTATACAAATAAATACATAACATTAGAAGACAAAGAATATGCAAAAATAACTAAAGATGAAGTAAAAGTATACCTTAATAATAAAGAACAAGAAAAAGAAGTAAAAAAATTTAAACATAACTTAAATGATGTTTCAAAACATAACTATGAACACTTCATGTTAAAAGAAATTCATGAACAACCAGCAATAATTAAAAACTTAGTAAACACTTACTTCAAAGAAGACAAATTAAATATTAACCTATTACCAGAATTAAAAAAATATAATAAAATTTATATAGTAGGATGTGGAAGTGCATATCACGCTGGATTAGTAGGAAAATATCTAATAGAAAAATATGGAAACACAGAAGTAACAGTAGAATTAGCATCAGAATTTCGTTACAAAAAACTATTTATAGATAAAAACACCTTAGTAATAGCAATATCACAATCAGGTGAAACAGCAGATACCCTAGCATCACTAAAAATAGCAAAAGAACTAGGTGCAAATACATTAGGTATTGTTAATGTTTACGAAAGCTCTATAGCAAGATTTGTTGATAATGTAATATACACAGAAGCAGACTCAGAAATAGCAGTAGCAACAACCAAAGGTTACTTAACTCAAGTATTTATATTATCACTTTTAGCACTTAAACTAGGACTTGAAAAAAATATCATAAAGAATATTAAAGAAATTACAGAATACTACAATCAAGTTCCAAATTATCTAGAAAGATTAGTAAATATGGATTTAAAAAAAGTAGCATCAAACATATACAAAAAAGAAGATATTTTCTTCCTAGGTAGAAATATAGACTATGCTTTAATGTTAGAAGGAAGCCTTAAATTAAAAGAAATATCTTACATCCATGCCGAATGTTATGCTGCCGGAGAATTAAAACATGGTACAATATCATTGATAGAAAAAAATACTCCTGTTATATCCCTAATCACAAATGATGAAATAAAAGATAAAACAATAAGTAATATTAAAGAAACAATTGCAAGAGGGTCTTACACTATATTACTTGTAAAAGATAACATAAAAATAGATAATTGTTATAATGAAGTAATATTATTACCACATACAATAGAATTATTACAACCACTTCTAAATATTATTCCTCTCCAACTCTTAGCGTATGAAATAGCAAAATTAAGAAAATGTGATATTGATAAACCAAGAAATCTTGCCAAATCAGTAACAGTAGAATAAAAGTAGAATCAAATATGACTCTACTTTTTTATATAAAACTCTTTAACATTTTTTGATATAATGAATAATCTTCATGACCAAATTTAACAAGTAAATCAGCATCCATCAAATCATTTATTTTAATAGTGCTACCCATATGCATACGAAGAACTTCTTTCAACATTTTACTAAATAATTTATAATCATTTAAAGTAAATTTATCTGAATTTTTATCAGCATCTTCCTGTAATGGTAAAGCATTTTGTAAAATTTGATCCAATATTGGATTAACAACTCTCTTAGGTTCAATATGAACATATTGATTAAATGTATAAGAGTTATCACTAATTCTATTTTCTTTGTTATTAGTATTTTTGCTAATTTCTTCAATTACATTATTATTAATAAACTTAGGAACCTCTATAACACTTTCACTTAAAGAAGGTGTAATTTCTTTTTCTATTTCAGTATTAACAACCTCACTAACACTTAAAGACTTATCCTCACTATCACAAAGTAAAACTGGATTAACTTTAAACTCATCCTTCACTTTCTGTGTAGGTTCTTCTAAGTTCAATTCTAAAGAATTTACCTCTAAACTAACAGGATTTTCTTCCAAAGTTTTATTTTCTTTATGTATAACAATAAATTCTGTAATATGATTAACAGCATACACTCCCACCATAGCAATTAACCATAAAATATAAATATTCATACTAAGTTCTAACATAGAAACTAAATTAATATTAGTATACATTGAAGAATCAGAAAAAATATCAATCTTGTCATTAGCAATAACATTCAAATTTATTACTAAGAAAAAATTTAATATAAATGCCATAAAATAATTAATATTTTTATAAACTTTTGGCATTCTTCTACTAAAAGCAGATACAATAGAAATAATATAAGTTGAGATAATCATAAACAAATATACATATATAGATGGAAAATAAATATTAGTAAATATAATATCTATAAAATTATCAAAAGTCTTACTCAAGATATCATAGTTAGTTAGTATTACTCCAAAAAAAGTAAGTACTAAAGATAAACATATCATTAAACTAGCCTTTTTACCATTTATTTTCTTTGTAAGTCTTAATATAGCAATTAAAATTAATACTCCAATAAAAACAAGTAAATAACTAGAACTAATTAATAATGAAATAAATATCTTTAGTTTGTCCAATATTGATAAATAAGTCATAATTATCCCCCCTATTCTATTTTTTACTAAGCATTTGTAAGTTCAGCAATATATACAGTTTGATGACTTTCATCATTCAAAGTACAAGTAATCAAAGTTAAAGTAGTCTTCTCTAAATTTCTATATATACTAATAGTCCCTGTCTTATCTTGCAAATATATCTTTTTTATTTCATAAACATATTTAACATTATTATAATATATATATATTTGATCACCTTCATTAAGTTTATATAAATCTTTAAAATAACTATTATTATAATTACCAGAATGCCCCGCAATTATAAAATTACCATTTTGAACATCCGGATAAGATGATGTAGGCATAACATACAAATTAAATTTTACATTATTTAAATTAGATTCTTTAGAATAAAAACCCTTTCTTAAACTTATCTTAGGTATTTCTATCTCGCCTAAATAAGGTTCATATACATAAGTAGAATCATTACTATTACTATTACTATCACTAGTACTAGTATCTGAAGTAGTAGTGGTAGTATCATTATTTTCTTCCTCACTAGTATCGTTTGTAGTATCCTTTAGCGCACTTGTTAAAGCTAAATTCATATCACTAAAAACTTGGTCCCTTTTATCATTTATAAAATTAATAAGCAAAAGGGCAATACCTACTATTATAAGTACTACCCCTGCTGTTACTTGGTATTTTAATTTATTATTAGTTTTCATTATTTTTTATATTTCTAAAAATCATTAAGGAACCAATTGCAATTACAAGAATACCAATTAATGAATAAGTTATAGTCTTGAAAGTACCAGTCTTTGGAACCTCTTTAATAACTTCTGTTGGAGCATTATACATAACAACAGTAGTAACAGTTCCATCTTCATTAACAGTAAACTCAATAGATTCAGTATTTAACACATATCCATCAGGTTGAAGTGTTTCAGTTAAAATATAAGTTTCTCCTGGTTTTAATGAAGTAATTTCATGTGGTTTATCACCACTAACCCATTCATCAATAATATTACCATCTTTATCTTTTAAAACTAAATGAGCACCAGGTAATTCCTCACCAGTTGTAATATCTTGTTTACTAATTATAACCTTAGTAGGAGCTTTTTTTGAATTATACATAACTGCAGAAGCCTCTAATTTATCAGCAGATAATGTAAATGATATAGTTTCTTCACTTAAAACATATCCATCAGGTGCAATAGTTTCAGTTAAAGTATAAGTACCAAAAGGTAAATTCTCAATAACATGAGCCTCTTTACCAGATACCCAAGTATCAACTACCTTACCACTAGCATCTTTAATAACTAAAGTAGCACCCTCTAACTCTTCATCATTAGCAATATCTAACTTACTGATAGTTACTTTTGTTTTAGCAGATATTCCCAAAGTAGTACTATCACTCAAATCAACAGTATCAGCATATAATGCAGCCAAACTTTGATGAGAAGCATAAGTAGGACTATAAACATAAGCTTTGTAATTTGTACCACTTGCACTTACCTTAACACTAAATGAAGTACTTGCAGAACTAATACTAGATACGGGAACTATAACATAGAAAGTATCTCCAGCAGCAAAAGTTGATTTAGAACTCCAATTAGAATCTACTGTATAAGAACCACTTGGAGCACCAGATAAACTAACACTAACATTTCCTATAGAACTACCACTAATACTCATAGCTTGTGAGTAATAGTATTTACCATCTTTACTCAATGTCATTGAAGAACTAGAACTATTCAACTTCAAACTTGGAGTAGAATAACTAGCATTTCTAGCATCATTAACTAACTTGCTAATCCACTGAACCACTGTAGAACTATAACCCTTATATGTTCCCTTACTTAAATCAAAATAAGCAAATGATGAATCACTAGGATTAATATAATACCAAATAGCAAGACCAGTAATATAATAGTCAGTCTTCCAATCACCAGTAAGTGACTTGTTTGGATAACCATTAGCAAGAATACTAGCAATACCAGCATCAGCTTCCTTAGCATAAGTATAAGTTTCACTAGTAGTAGTCATTGTATCATGTATCTCAGTACAATAAACAACTAAACCTGAAGTATTAACTTTATAAGTAAAGTTTAATGTAGACCCATGGCCTAAAATATTACTACCATATAGCATTGATGTATCAGATGCCTTAATAGTAAATGATGATGGTGCTGTAGTAGCAGCACTAACGCTTGTTGCAAAAGATAAAACAACAAACAATAACATAGCAAATAATTTCTTAATGTATTTCATAACATTCACTCCCCTCGAAATCGAGAATATATACTATCACTATCATGTCATTTTGTCAAGTACTTTGTCTCTTTTTATATACTTTATTGCAAAAGAAACTAACAATACATTATATTTATTTTAAAGTTTAAAATACCAAGAATAATATAGCTAAAAATAATTAGTATATTATCATATATTCATGACTATAATCATAATATAAAAAGAAAAGAAAAAAAATTAGCAATCTACATTGACAATTGCTAAAAATATGATATAATAGTAAACGTAGTATGAAAGAAATACTACATATAGAAAGGAGAGATTACTATGAATAATCAAAATCCATATCAAGAAAATTTGGAAAATGTTCTAGAGAAATATGGAAGAGACATTACTAAAAACGTAAAAGATGGCAAAGTTGATCCCGTAATAGGAAGAGACGAAGAAATCAGAAGTATTACTAGAATTTTATCAAGAAAAACTAAAAATAATCCAGTTCTAATTGGAGAACCTGGTGTAGGTAAAACTGCTATCATAGAAGGCTTAGCAAGTCGTATTATAAAAGGAGATGTACCAAATAGTTTAAAAAATAAAACTATCTGGGAATTAGATATGACATCTCTAATAGCAGGTGCTAAATATCGTGGTGAATTTGAAGAAAGATTAAAAGCAGTATTAAAAAAGGTAAAAGAATCAGATGGAGAAATAATCATGTTTATTGATGAAATTCATATGATAGTAGGATCTGGCGCTATGGAAGGAGCAATGGATGCTGGAAATATGTTAAAACCAATGCTAGCTCGTGGAGAAATACATTGTATAGGTGCTACTACCTTAAATGAATACCGCAAATACATCGAAAAAGATGGAGCCTTAGAAAGAAGATTCCAAAAAGTATTAGTATCTGAGCCAACAGTAATGGATACAATAACAATTCTAAGAGGATTAAAATCTAGATTTGAAGTATACCATGGTGTTAATATAAAAGATAAAGCCTTAGTAGCAGCAGCTACCCTATCAGATAGATATATTACCAATAGATTTTTACCAGATAAAGCAATAGACCTAGTAGATGAAGCCTGCGCTACTATAAAAGTACAAATGGAATCAGTTCCAACTGAACTAGATACATTAACTAGAAAAATAATGCAACTCCAAATAGAAAAAGAAGCACTAAAAAAAGAAAAAGATGATATATCTAAAAACAGAATAGCAGAAATAGAAAAAAATCTTTTAGAACTTAAAGATAAAGAAAGCATCTTAAGACAAAGATGGGAAGACGAAAAAGACATAAATAATAAAATCAGTAAAAAGAAAAGTGAAATTGAAACTGCTAATTATAAACTAGAAACTGCAGAAAATAATTATGATTTAGAAACAGCAGCTAGATATAGACATGGAATTATTCCAAAATTAAATCACGAATTGGAAGAATTACAAAAACTAAATAAATCAGAAATATTATCAGATACAGTAGATGACGAATCTATAGCAGCAATCATTTCTAAATGGACAAATATTCCAACAACTAAACTAGTTGGTAGTGAAAGAGATAAACTACTACATCTAGAAGAAAATATGAATAAAAGAGTAATCGGTCAAAAAGAAGCATTACACCTAGTAAGTGAAGCCATAATTCGTGCAAGAGCAGGTATAAAAGATCCAAATAGACCAATAGGATCATTCATATTTTTAGGACCAACCGGTGTAGGTAAAACAGAAGTTGCCAAAACCTTAGCATATGAATTATTTGATGATGAAAGACACATGGTAAGAATTGATATGTCCGAATATATGGAACCACACTCTGTAGCAAGATTAATTGGCTCTCCTCCAGGTTATGTAGGATACGATGAAGGAGGACAACTAACTGAAGCAGTAAGAAGAAATCCATACTCAATAGTACTATTTGATGAAATAGAAAAAGCTCATCGAGATGTCTTAAATATTTTATTACAAATATTAGATGATGGCAGAATAACAGACTCACAAGGACGTACAGTAGATTTTAAAAACACTATTATCATTATGACATCAAATTTAGGAAGTGATTATATACTAAATAATGATGACAATGTAGAAGAATCAGTAATGAGAGAATTAAAATCTAATTTCAAACCAGAATTTATAAATCGTATAGATGAAATAATAATATTTAAATCATTATCTAAAAATGTTATATATGACATCCTAGATAAAATAATAAGAGAAATAGAAAATAGACTTAAAGATAAAAAAATTAATATAAATCTTACAAAAGAAGCAAAAGATTACATCATTAATTCTTCTTATGATGAAAAATTTGGAGCAAGACCTATAAAAAGATATGTTCAAAGAAATATCGAAAGCCTAATAGCAAATGAAATAATTCTAGATCACATCAAATACGGTCAAACCATTACTATTGATGTAAAAAATGATAAATTTGAAATAATATAAAAAATGCAGACTCCTAATCAGAGTCTGTATTTTTTATATTCATAACCTTTTCCTTAAATATATCCCCTCTTTGATAAGCATTCTTAAACATATCAAAAGAAGCAGATGCTGGAGAAAATAATACTACTTCCCCACTCTTAGCAACTTGATAAGCAACATCAATTACCTCATCTAATGTATCCATAACATATATTTGTAAATTACTATCAGATACCTTTTTTTTCTCTTTCATAACTGCATCATATATCTTATTTTTAGTATTACCAAATAAAATAAGAACTCTTACTTTTTCTAAAATAGGTTTAGACAAAACATCATATGGAATATTCTTATCATATCCACCGGCAATTAAAATAATAGGTTCATTAAACGCATAAATACCTGCAATAGTTCTAGTTGGAGTACTACTAGCAGAATCATTATACCATTTAACACCATTAATTTCTCTAACAAATTCTATTCTATGATTAACACCAGGAAATTCTTTGATAATATCAATAACTTTATCCATATCAGTAATATAATCTTTTATAGCACTAAGAGCAGTACAAATATTAATATAGTTATGTCTTCCTTTTATTTTTAAATCATTAACATTTATAATTTCATCATCATTATACATAATTTTATCATCTAATATTACATAACTATCCTTTAACTTCTCTTTACTACTAAAATATCTAATCAAAGAATTACTTTCTTTAGCAAAACTTCTAACTAATTCATCGTCATAATTTAACACTAATATAGAATCTTTATTCTGATGTTTAAAAATACATTTTTTAGCATCTATATATTCTTGATAACTACTATGAATATCTAAATGATTAGGACTAATATTAGTAATAACCGAAATATCAGGAGAAACACTCATATCCATAAGTTGAAAACTAGATAATTCCAATACGATTATATCATCTTCTTTAACTTTATCCATATTTACAAATATAGGCTTTCCTATATTACCACCAGTAAATACATTATAACCTAACCTCTCCAAAATAATAGAAATTAAAGTAGTAGTAGTAGTTTTTCCATCACTACCAGTAATACCAATAACTTTACAAGGAGCAAGTTTAATAACCTCTTCTACTTCAGTTGTTATAACAGCTCCTCTTTCTTTTTCTGCTTTCAAATATTCATTATTAGGTAAACAACTAGGACTTCTAAATATAACATCAAACCCAACTAATTTTTTTAAATAATCTTCTCCAACAGAAGTACCAATATTATATTTATTAACTAAATCCATTACCTCTACAGATAATTCATTTTTATCAAACAATACAACATCTTTACTAAGATTAGCCATATAAGAAATCAAAGGAATATTACTAACCCCAGCCCCTATAATCGCTATTTTTTTATCACCTAAATATTTATTATATTCTAATACTTTTTTATTCATAGTTTGCACCTCTTCTTAATTTTATGATTAAAATATACCATTAATTATATTAATAGTAAAGTTTTTTAAAGTTGTTTACAATACATTTTACAAAACTTTTAATATACTTAAAAATCTTATTTATGAAACAATTCCCTATCCCTATAATAATAATCAGTTCGTACTTTATTTAATTTTTTACAAACAACATTATAATCTCTAGAATTTATATCTGAAAAAGTCCCGTATTCAAATATTTTATCTTTAATAGTTTCATCAAGTAATACTAAATGACTTCTCAAAACTAATAATTGATATTCCAAAGAATTATTTCTATTACTAGATATACACTCTAAATTTTCATCTGAATAAGATTTTAAACTATCCGCAATAAGAACAATTCTTTTAATTAATAAATCATAAAAATTATCATTATCAATATTTTCATCACTTATATTTCTAGGATCTAATTCACTATTAATAATAACCTGTTCCATAGAAAGATTATAAAGAGAAGCAATATATTTAACAAACTCAAAATAATTATTACTATTTATTCTAATCAAATCTCTTAGTACACAAAAAGTATATAAATCAATATAATCATTAGTAATACTTAAAGATGAAGAATGATTATCTTTATTAAAAGCTATATTACTTAACCTATCAAAAATTCTATACTGTAAATAAGGTAAAATTGTTTTATTCCAAGCCTCCATATCATTATCATCTTTTTTAGAATTAATAAAAGTATCATAACTATTATTACTAGAAGGAAAAGATATTGTATCATCAGAATTACTAAAAGTTTTAGCAAAATATAATATAAACTCAATTAACCATTTTTCACTTATATTACTATACATTCTCTCTTCTTCACTTATTAAAAGTTTTAATTCTTCTAACTTATCTTTTCTTTCTATATTACCTAATAAAAATAACTCACCATACTTATTACCAATATCAAATATTATCTTACAAAGATTATCTAAATATTTAGATTGTTCAAAAGTTAAATTATTTTTCATGAAAATCACCTCTTACAAGTTAAATATTATATCATTACTTAATTAACAAGTAAATAAGCAAAATAAAACCCTTATAAAATATAAGGGTTAAATTCAATATGGTGTCCCCATGGTGATTCGAACACCAGACCGTACGCTTAGAAGGCGTATGCTCTATCCAGCTGAGCTATGGAGACATTTCTCAAACAAGATATTCCAAGTATACACCTTTTTTTTTAATTATTCAATACTTTTTTCAATTTTTTTGAAAATTTCTTTATTTTGTGAAATGAAAAAGTAAAATCCAGTTTCACTATATTTGAAAAGAATTTAGTCTTACACACAATTCCACTTGCA
>CAKPDF010000013.1 GCA_934148535.1 uncultured Bacilli bacterium | reverse complement strand
TATGCAAGTGGAATTGTGTGTAAGACTAAATTCTTTTCAAATATAGTGAAACTGGATTTTACTTTTTCATTTCACAAGAAATTTTAGTTTTTGATTTTAATACAGTTTTTCTTTTAAAATTGATAATTATGTTATATAATATTAGTGAGAGTGATTAAAATGAAAGTTGTAGTGCAAAGATGTATTAAATCTAGTGTTGAAGTAGATAATAAAATAGTAGGTTGTATTGATAAAGGACTAATGTTATTAGTGGGTTTTACATATGGTGATAATGAAGATATAATTGATTATATGGTAGATAAAATAATAAATTTAAGAATATTTGATGATGAAAATGGTGTTATGAATTTAAGTCTATTAGATGTAGGTGGTAGTATTTTATCTGTTAGTCAATTTACTTTATATGCTGATAGTTCTAAGGGAAGAAGACCTAGTTATATTAAAGCATTAAGAGGAGTAGATGCTACAAAATTATATGATTTATTTAATGAAAAATTAGGACTTAAGAATGTAGAGGTAGAAACTGGAATATTTGGGGCTTCTATGCAAGTATCTTTAATAAATGATGGTCCTATTACTATTATTTTGGAGAAGGAGAATAGAGATGAAAAGTGATAAAATTAATTTTAAAATATTAAATTTACTTATGATAATTGGAATTATTTGTTTATTATATATGATTAGTGGATTATGGGTAGGAATACTTAATAAAGTAGTTGCAGTATTATTTCCATTTGTTTTAGCATTTGTTATAGCGTATGCATTATATCCGTTTGTAAGAAGACTTTCTAATGTTGGATTTCCTAAATGGTTAGCGGTAGGTACAGTAATATTTATTTTAGTGGGATTTCTTACTTTGATACTTATTTTATTTGTTCCTATGTTATATGATCAAGTGGTATTATTTTTATCTAATATTTCGGCTTTTATAGCGGATATTTCTTCTAAATATGAGATTGATTTAGGAGCATTACAAACTTCATTTGGAGATATATCTAAAGATGTTATTAAAACTCTTAGTAAG
Organism: uncultured Bacilli bacterium; assembly: GCA_934148535.1. Classification (GTDB taxonomy): domain Bacteria; phylum Bacillota_I; class Bacilli_A; order RF39; family UBA660; genus RUG11198. The sequence goes on along the minus strand of CAKPDF010000013.1, from coordinate 36,976 downwards.
TATTTATCTGATGGTGCTATAAACGTGGTTAATACTTCTATTAGTGTTATTAGTACTTTGATTATAACTGCTATAGTTTCAGTTTATTTCTTATGGGATATGGATAAGATAAGAAGTGGTGTTAAAAAGAGACTTAAATCTATGAAAAATAGAAGTTATGCTTATGTGTCTAAGTTAGATGAAGGTATTAGTGGTTATTTTACTGGCTTAGGATTAAACATAATAATTCAGTTATTTGAATATACTTTAGTGTTTAAATTAATTGGTCATCCTAACTATTTAATATTAGGAGTTCTTGCTGCTGTTACTACTATAATTCCTTATTTTGGGGGATTAATTGTTAATATTATTGCTTGCTTAATAGCGTCTGTTATTAGTATTAAGTTATTTATATTAACTTTACTTGTATGTTTGATATGTCCTAATATAGATGGATATATTGTAAGTCCTAGAGTATATGGTAGAACTAATCAGATACATCCTCTTGTGAATATTTTTGCTGTATTTGCAGGTGGTGTATTAGGTGGCTTTTGGGGAATTGTTGTATCTTTACCAGTAGCGATTGTTGTTCTTGTGACTATTAGATTTTTTAAGAGTGATATAAGTGATAAGATAGTAGAGATTAAGGAGAAAAAGGTAGGTGATTAAATGAAGGTATTGTTATATACAGAAGGATTAAAAGTAGTTGGTAAATCTGGTTTAGGTAAGGCTATAAATCATCAAAAAAAAGCTTTGGAGAGTGTAGGAATTCCTTATACTACTAAATTAAATGATGATTATGATATATTGCATATTAATACTTATTTTCCTGCTTCTTATGAGATTGCTAAGAAAGCTAAGGAAAAGGGGAAAAAGATTGTATATCATGCTCATTCTACTGAGGAAGATTTTAGAGATGGTTTTATATTTTCTAAGCAGGTATCTTCTATGTTTAAGAAATGGCTGATTAAGTGCTATAACTTGGGAGATGTTATTGTTACTCCTACACCATATTCTAAGAGATTATTGGAAGGATATGGTATTGATAAAAAGATATATGCTATAAGTAATGGCATTGAACTTGATTTTTTTAAGAGGAATACTTTAGAGGGAAAGAGGTTTAGAAGAGAATATAATTATAGTGATGATGATAAAGTAATTATAGGGATTGGTTTATATATTGAAAGAAAGGGTATTGTTGATTTTGTAGAACTTGCTAAGAGGTTACCTGAATATAAATTTATTTGGTTTGGATATAGTCCGTTATCTGCTGCTACTAAACCTGTTAGAGATGCTGTTAATACTGAACTTGATAATTTAACTTTTGCGGGATATGTGGAGCAAGATATGATTAAGGCTGCAATGAGTGGGTGTGATTTATATTTGTTTCCTACATTAGAAGAAACTGAGGGAATTCCTATTATTGAGGCTTGTGCTTGTAAGACTAAAGCATTAATTAGGGATATTCCAGTTTTTGATGATTGGCTTATTAATGGGGTAAATGTTTATAAGGCTAAAGATTTAGATGAGTTTGAGGATAAAATAAAGAAAATTATTTCTGGAAAGCTACCAGATTTAACTGAAAAAGCTTATGAAGTTGCTAAAAAGAGAGATATTAAATATGTTGGGTTAGAACTTAAGAGGGTTTATGAGGATGTTATGAATATTGGTAATGTTAAAGATAAGAAAATTAAGCCTCATAAGGTAGTAACAGAAAAAAATAGATAATATTTGATTTTGTAAATTTTTAATTATACTATTGATAAAAGTTATTATTAATAGTATAATTTTTTTAGTTGAGGTGAACAATGAAAAAGAATAGTTTTATTGAGGGAACAATAGTTGCTACTATGGGAATACTTATTGTAAAAATAATTGGTATTTTATATGTTATTCCTTTTAATGCTATAATTGGTGAGACTGGCGGAGCTTTATATGGGTATGGTTATAATATATATCAGTTATTTTTAAGTATATCTAGTGCGGGTTTTCCATTTGCTATTAGTAAGCTTACTAGTGAGTATTATGCTTTAGGAAAGAAGAGTGCTATTAAGGATACATATAATGTTTCTTTAAAGATTATATCAATTATTTCTATAGTTATGTTTATTATTTTATTTGTTTTTGCTCCTTCTATAGGCAGATTGATAATTGGTAGTTCTTTGGGTGGTAATACTAGCGATGATATTGCTTTTGTTATTAGGGCTGTTAGTTTTGCTATATTAATAATTCCTTTTTTGAGTGTTACTAAAGGATTATTACAAGGATATAAGTATATTACTCCTTATTCTGTTAGTCAGGTAATAGAACAGGTAGTTAGAGTAATAATAGTTTTAGTGGGTAGTTTGACTTGCATAAAAATATTAAATCTTCCTCTTAGATATGCAATAGGGGTGTCTATGCTTGGTGCTTTTTTTGGAGGATTGGTTGCTTATGTTTATTTGAGATCTAAGATTAGAAAGTCTAATTTGTTAGAGGTAAGTGATGAAGAAAAGAGTAGTCTTATTTCTAAGAAGGAAATAGCAAAAAAAATATTTATGTATTCTATTCCTTTTATTTTAATAAGTTTAGTTAATAATTTATATACTACTGTTGATATGATATTATTGTCTAGGACTATGTCTGATATTTTAAAATATCCTGCTAATATAATGGAGTCTATAGTAGGAGTATATACTACTTGGGGTGTTAAGTTAAATAATATTATTTTGGCAATATCTACAGGTCTTGTTACTAGTTTGATTCCTAATATTGTTACTAGTTATACTAAGGGTGATATGAAAGATGTTAATGATAAATTTAATAAGGCTATGCAATGTGTATTACTTGTTATTGTTCCAATGACTATTTTTTTATCTTTATTGGTAAAACCTGTATGGACTTTGTTTTATGGTAATAGTTATTATGGTCCTATTGTGTATAAAGTATTTGTATATACTGCTTTATTTGGAGGATTTTATACTATTATTATTAATACTTTACAAGGACTTAGTAAATATAAATTAGTAATGATATCTGTACTTAGTGGGTTGCTAACTAATGCAATTTTGGATGTTCCTTTAATGTTATTATGTGATAAGATTGGGTTAAATGTTAGTTATGGGGCAGTTTTTGCTGCTATAATTGGATATATTCTTTCTATTACTATTTCTATGTCTACTTTGAGAAATAAGTATGGTTTTGATTTTACTTCTACGAGAAAGAGATTACCTAAGTATATAGTTTCTTTTATAATATTTACTTTGGTTATATTAATAATGAAATTATTTATTTCTACTAATATTAATTCTAGGTTATTAAGTATTGTTGTGCTATTTGTATATGGGGTTGTAAGTTTCTTAGTATATATAATTATAAATAGGAGAAATGGTAATATTAGGGTTGTATTTGGAAATAAGATAAATAATTTTTTGAAGAAGATGCACCTATAATGTTGCATTTTTTTCTTATACTCTTTTACAAGAGAGTAGATGTTGTTTATGAATTTTATAAATATTTATTTATTAACTGTTTATAAAATAGGGGGAGCAAGAAATCTAGTACTATAGATTTTACGATACGTCCCAACATACTAATAGTTTAGTGAATGCTAAACTATTTTGTCGTCTTCTAAGGGAGGTGACATTATGAAGAGGATTGGTAATATATTATTTTTATATTTATTCATTTTAGTAAATCTAATAATATTAAATTTATGCCTTTTAAATTTATAATTATTGTCAAGAAAATAGTTTTTAGTGGTACATTTATTAAAATATTCTATATAATTATTTAAATCTTTAAATATAGTTCTTGATTTATCATAAAGATTAAATATATATTTCCAATTATTTTGTTTACATATATTCATCATACTAAAATATATTTACAATAGGCAATTTTTTCATCCTTGTATTTTTTTTTAATACAATTATTATTTAAATTATAACTTTAGCTTGAAAGCTTAGAGTCATCTACAATAAGTTGAAAATAGCTGTCATATTTATATCTGTCAAACATTTTAGAACGAATAAGAAATTTAATATGTTATATAGCTTTGATGTCTAGTATCAGTTAAATTATTAAACATTGTTAATAAATTTGCTGATATTTAACAATTATGGAATATAATTCTTTTACTTTAATTATCTTCTTTATTTTTTCATTACTACATACTACCTTTATAGTATAGTAATTATATCCAAAAAATATTGCAAAAAAAATTTTTTATTTTTTTCACTGCTTTATATAATTAATTAATGACTTTTCAAAGAAATTTTGTTACAATATTTATTGTAAAAAAGAAGGAGAGATTTTATGTTAAAAGGAAAACCATTCGTAAAATGGGCTGGAGGTAAAAGACAGGTAATAGATAAATTATGCGAATATGCACCAGATGAGTTTGGTACATATTACGAACCATTTATAGGAGGTGGAGCCTTATTATTTGAACTATCTCCTAAAAAAGCTGTAATAAATGACTCAAATAAAGAATTAATGAATGTATATCAAGTATTATGTGATGAAAATAAATTTAAAAAAATGTGTAACATATTAAATCATTATGAAACAGAACATAATGAAGAATTCTATTATGAAATAAGAAATAAAGATAGAAATAAAAATTCATTTTCAAGATTATCTGATTATAAAAAAGCTGCCAGAACAATATATTTAAATAAAGCCTGTTTCAATGGATTATACAGAGTAAACAGCAAAAATGAATTTAATGTTCCATTTGGAAAAAAAGAAAAAGTAAATACTTATGATGGTGGCAACTTAATAACAGTAAGTAATTATCTAACTATGAATGATATAAAAATTATGAATGTAGATTTTGAAACTGCTGTAAAAGATGCTAAAAAAGGAGACTTCGTTTATTTTGATCCACCATATGATTCTGATACACATACATTTAATAGTTATACAGAAGAAGGATTTAATAAAGAACAACAAAGAAGACTTGCCAGAGTATTTAAAGAATTAGATCAAAAAGGAGTATATGTAATGCTATCTAATCATAATACTATCTTAGTAAATGAATTATATAAAGGCTACTATTTCCATACAATAGAAGCAAAAAGAAATATAAATGCTAATGGTAAAAAAAGAGGAAAAATAGAAGAGTTAATTATAACAAATTATGAAAATAAAAGAGGATTTTCAGAAAAGGCAGATTAAACTGTCTTTTTACTTTTAGTTAATTTTAATCAAGAATACATATTTTATGTTAGAATATATAAACAAAAAGAGGAGTTATTATGGATATAGTATTAGAAGAACTTTCTCCAAACATTTTAAGAAAACTTTCAAAAGAAGAAGAGATAGAAATATTAAAAAAATATAAACAAGATAAAAATGTATCTATAGATATAATTGTAGAATCATATTATAGGTTAGTAAAAAGTATTGCCTTAAAATATATAAATCAAGGAGTAGATTTAGAAGATTTAATTCAAGAAGGTAACATAGGACTTCTAAAAGCAATAGAAGACTTTAATCCAGACAAAGAAGTATGTTTTTCAACTTATGCTACAATAAAAATTAAAAATACAATTCAAAATTATGTAATGAATCATAGTAGAACAATTAGAATAGCAAAATATCAAGTACAAAATTTGTACAAATTAAAAAAAGTATTAAATCTTCTTACAATAAAATTAAATAGGGAACCCACTATAAAAGAGTTAGCCCAAGAATTAGAAATTACAGAACAAGCAATAGAAAAGTTATTACAATTTAGTCAAAGTACCAGAAGCCTTAACGAGACTGTAGAATTCTCAAACTCTGACAGTGCTGATACATTAGAAAAATTTATTCCAGATAAAAGTTTAAGTATAGAAGAACAATATGAAGAAAAAGAAAAAATAGAAATGATTAGAAAATTTCTAGAAAATTCTATATTAACTGAAAGAGAAAGAGAAGTATTAAAACTCAAATTCTGGAGTGAAAGTGACAACCCATTAAGCGATCCTCAAATTGCAAAAATTTTAGGTATAACTAAAGTAAGAGTAGGTCAATTATATAAAAAAGCAATATTAAAATTAAGAAGAGAACCTGATATTCAAATATTAATAGAAAACTATGCTGATGATCCTTATTTTACTAGCTTAACAATTAAGAAAACTATAAATATCAATAATCAAAAATGTTTTTAAGAAATAAAACTCTTTTTTTCAATTTGTGCTATAATATAAATAGAGAATAAGAGGTGTATAACATGATTCAAATATTTGATATAAAGAAAAGAAAGAACTTAAAAAATAACGATACTGAAATATTTGATAATTACATAAAAATATCACAATTATCAAATGAAGAAATATTAAAAAAATATAACACCAATTTAGAAGGATTAACCCAAAAACAAATAAAAAATTTATTAGAGCAAAGTGGTAAAAATGTAGTAGTAAAAGATGATAAGAAAAGTCCATTATATTTTTTAATGCAATCATTTAAAGATGAATTTATTATAATACTTATTGCTTTAGCAATAATAAATCTCTTTCTTAAAGATAAATTAGGATCATTAATAATAATTTTAATAGCGCTAATAAGTGTTTTAATAAGATTTTTTCAAGATTATTCAGTATATAAATTTAATAGAAAACTAAAGAAAAGTATATATTCTACTGTATTTGTAATAAGAAATAATCAAGAAGTAGAAGTTAAAGTAGAAGATGTAGTAGTAGGAGATATAGTAAAATTAAATGCTGGAACAATAATACCTGCTGATATAAAAATACTATCATCAAAAGATTTATTCTTAAATGAATCTGTATTTACTGGAGAAAGTGTTCTAGTAGAAAAATATTCTAATACTAAAAGTATTGCTAAAGAAATATTTTCTATAGATAATATCTGCCTAATGGGAACCTCAGTAGTAAGTGGATTAGGAACTGCGGTAGTAATAAATACTGGATTTAATACATATTTAGGAAAAGTAGGAAAGGAAGTAAATATAAAAAAAGAAACAACAAACTTTGATAAAGGAATTAAAAGTATTTCTAATATGTTAATTAAATACATGGTAGTAGTATGCTTAGTAGTGATAGTAATAGATGGAATAATCAAGAAAAATATAAATGAAGCTCTATTATTTGCACTATCAGTAGCAGTAGGAATAACTCCTAGTATGTTACCAATGATATTAAATGTAAATCTTACTAAAGGAAGTAAATCTTTGGCAAGTAAAAAAGTTTTAGTAAAAAAAATAGAAGCAATTCAAAATTTAGGTGCTATAGATATTCTTTGTACTGATAAAACAGGAACATTAACTGAAAATAAAATAACATTACAAAAATATATAGATGCTAAAGGATTAGAAAATGAAAATATATTAGAATATGCTTATCTTAATAGTTATTATAGTACAGGAATTAAAAATTTAGTAGATAAAGCAATAATATCTTATGGAGATAACATCAATATAAAAAATAAATTAGAAAACTATGAAAAGATAGATGAAATACCATTTGATTATACAAGAAAAAAACAAACAGTAGTAGTAAAGAATAAAACAAGATATAGAACAATAACAAAAGGTGCCTTAGAAGAAATATTAAAATGTTGTAGCACTGTAAAAATGGATGGTAAAATATCTAAATTAGATGATAAGACAGTTAAAATTATTAAAGAAAAGTCTCTATCTTTAGCAGAAACTGGAATGCAAGTAATAGCGATATCAGAAAAGCTAGGTAGTAAAGAAAATATTATAGATAGCAATAATTATGAAAATGATATGACTTTCATAGGATTTGTAGGATTCTTAGATCCTCCAAAAAAAGATGTAAAAGATACATTAATAAAATTAAGAAAAATAGGAATAAAAACAAAAATATTAACTGGAGATAATCCCTATGCTACTAGGAATATCTGTAATCTAGTAGGACTAAACGGTAATGATATCTTACTAGGATCTGATATAGATAAGATGACAGATGAAGAATTAGCAAAGAAAATAGAAGAAATAGATGTATTTGCAAGAATGAATCCCTTACAAAAAGAAAGAATAGTTTCCCTATATAAAAAAAATAATCATGTGGTAGGATATATGGGAGATGGAGTAAATGATGCACCTTCACTTAACGTAGCAGATGTTGGAATATCAGTTAATACTGCGTTTTCTATAGCAAAAGAAGCAAGTGATATAATAATATTAAAACAAAGTCTAAAAGTAGTATATGATGGAGTATTAGAAGGAAGAAAAGTATATGGTAATATTATAAAATATATGAAAATGGCTTTAAGTGCAGATTTTGGAGATGTTTTTAGTATTATGATAGCATCTATCTTTCTTCCATTCCTACCATTATTACCAATTCAAATGTTAATTCAAGATTTTATATACGATTTTTCTCAAATAGGAATACCATATGATAATGTAGATAATGAATTTTTAATAAATCCTAAAAAATGGGATACTAAAGGAATATCTAGATTTATGAAAATTATGGGAATAACAAGTTCTTTAATAGATGTTTTATCATTTATTATATTCTGGTATTTATTAGGATATAACGATGTATCTAAACAAGCATATTTCCAAACAGCGTGGTTTGTTACTTGTCTAGTATCAGAATTAATGATAATTTATAATGTAAGAACTTCAAAAAAAGGAATACACTTCTTAGATGCAAGTCCAATTTTAAATAATTTAACAACCTTATCATTGCTATTAACAATTTTATCTCCAATAATTTTATGCAATATTAAAAGTTTTAACTTTAGAATATTGCCTCCAATATTCTATTTATATTTATTATTATTAGTAATAGTTTATTTTATAATAGTATCAATAATAAAAAGAATATATATTAAAAAATATGATGAATGGTTATAGAAATATTTATTTTAATATTTTATTTAAATTACAATACATCATTAACAGAGTGATAATATATTTATCATTCTTTTTTCTTTGGAATATAAATTATATTTAAGATTTAATTTAATACAATAAGTAATTATAAAGAAAAATTTAAGTAAACTAATTTAATTGAATCCAAAAAAATTAATTTTATATAATTTTAAAAAATAGTGCTACTAAATTTAAAGATTTTAAAAAATAAACCCATTATAGTATCTAAATTTTAAATATTATACTAAGCAATTTTAAAAATCTGTAAGACTTTATTAATGAATTTTAAAAAATGGTGATTTGAATAGTATTTTAAAATATGTTATGGTTAATTTGTAAGAGATGCATTTTTTATATTTATTAAAAGAAAGATAATCATGTGCTAGTGATTGAATAATCTTTCTAGAAAGAGGTAATATATGAATAAAATAACAAAAGAATATTTAAAAGAATTAGATAAAAAAATAAATGAAAGCGAAGAGTTAGAGTTTATTCCATTAACATTTGATTATGCACTTAAGAATATAGCTGCTAAAAATCAAAAAATATTTAGAAAGTTTATAATAGAAACTACTCATTTAGAAAATATTACTGATAAAGATAAATTAGCATTTTTAGATAAAGAGTTAATTAAAAGTACTGCTAAAGAACAAGCAAGAGAAGTTGATTTTTATTTAAGAATAGGTGATGATATAGTAATTGATGTAGAAATGAATAGAAAAAAATATAAATATGTTAAAGAAAGAAATACTGTTTATATGGCAAAATTAATAACATTAAAATTAGAAGTTAATACTAATTATAAAGAGATGCAAACAAAAGAATTTTATCAGGTAAATATAAATAGTGATGAAAGTAAAAAAGAAATATTACCAGAAAGGAAGATAGAATTACGTTATTCTGATAATAATGAAGATGCTTTTCCTAATTTCAAAATTCTATTAAAAAATCTTGATAGATATAGAGAACTTTGGTATAATGAATCTAGGAAGTTAAGGTTTGATGAAGTATTTTTAGTAGCATTAACATCTAAAAATTATATAGAGTTATATAATGTATTAGAAACTATTTTATCAAATGATGAACTTAATGATTTTATGTGGAGTGTGATTGAAATGAATGAAGATAATTTTATATTACATAAGTGGCAAAAAGAGAAGTTTGATAAATTAATAGCAGAAAATATGAAGGAAGATGCCATTCAAGAAGGTTTAGAACAAGGTTTAGAACAAGGTTTAGAACAGGGGTTAGAGCAAGGCCTAGAGCAAGGTCTAGAGCAAGGCTTAGAACAAGGGCTAGAACAGGGTATGGAACAAGGAAGAGAAGAAAAAGCAATAGAAATGATTAAAGCAATGTTGAAAAATAATGCTAACTATGAGTTTATATCAAAAGTAAGTAATAAGTCTATAGAAGAAATAAAAGAAATAGAAGAATCTATGAAATAGAAAACCTATTTCTTTTTTTATATAACAAAATAGAAAGTTATATAAAAGTGAAATTATTAATTCAGAAGATTAATCTAATTCTAATATATTTTTATATTTTAATCACGGCCAATATTTATATTAGTACTGGCCGATTTTAATTTGCGTAAAAAAGGTTAATATGTTATAATTAATGATGTTGAAAGAAGGATTAATATGAAGATAAAATATACTTTATTACATAATGATAGTAAATGTAAAGCTAGATATGGTACTATTCAAACTAATTATGGTACTTATGAAACTCCTATGTTTATGCCAGTAGGTACACAAGCTACGGTAAAAACATTGGACCCTAGAGAATTAAAAGAAGTTAATTCCGGAATAATACTTTCTAATACATATCATTTATGGTTAAGACCAGGAGAGGATATTGTTAATAAGGCTGGAGGACTTCATAAATTTATGAATTGGGATGGACCAATATTAACTGATAGTGGTGGATATCAAGTATTTTCTTTAGCTAAAAACAAAAAGAAAGATATATGTGAAGAAGGCGTTCACTTTAAAAATCACTTAAATGGGGAACATTTATTTTTAACTCCAGAAAAATCTATTGAAATCCAAAATAAACTTGACAGTGATATCGCTATGAGTTTTGATGAATGTCCTGCTGCTAGTGCAACTTACGAGTATTTAAAAAATAGTGTAGAACGTACTATTAGATGGGCTAAAAGAGGAAAAGCAGTATTCAATAATGAAAGACAAAGTTTATTTGGAATAGTTCAAGGCGGAGCATATGAGGATTTAAGAAGATTTTCTGCAGAAGAGACAGTTAAGATTGGCTTTGATGGTTATTCTATCGGAGGAGTTGCTAATGACGATGAATCTAAAGAAGATATGTATAAAGCTATTGATTATTCCATTCCTTATTTACCAATAGATAAACCTAGATATTTGATGGGAGTAGGGGAACCAGTCGATATTTTAGAGGGCGTTATGCGTGGTGTAGATATGTTTGATTGCGTTCTTCCTACTAGACTTGCTAGACATGGTCATGCTTTTCGTAGAAATGGTAAGATTAATTTAAGAAATGCTAAATATAAAGAAGATTTTACTCCTATAGAAGATACTTGTGATTGTTATGCTTGTAAACATTATACTAAAGCTTATATTAGACACTTAATTGTTGCAAATGAAACTTTAGGTGCTAGACTTTTATCTATCCATAATATAAGATTTTTAATAAAAATGACTGAAGAAATAAGAGAATCTATAAAGAAAGATAAATTTTTAGAGTATAAGGATGAATTTATTTCTAAATATAGAAGTGAAAAATAATTGCTAAATCATATAATTTATTGTATAATTTATTATAAAGAGGTGTGTGAAAATGTTAGAAAAAATTAAGGGGTTAATTAAAAGGCATATTGTTTTATTTATTCTTTGCGTAATAGCATTGATAGCTATTATAGTAATGCTAATATTCTTCTTAAAGATGAGTATTAATACTTCTTCTAAATATGGAGATAGATTAGATGGTATTGAAAAAGTAGAACTATCTAAAAAAGATTTATCTAAAATTAAAGATAAGATTTTAGAAACTGAGGAAGTAAGTAGTGCTAAAGTTAGAGTACAAGGTAAGATTGTTTATATTGATATTTCTTATAAAGAAGGTACTGATTTAGCTAAGGCTAAAGAAATAGCAAGTGGTGCTATAGATAATTTTGAAGATGATGAAAAGGCTTTTTATGATTTTGAATTGATTATTAATGAAGATTCAGAAAAAGATGATGCTTGGGCTAGCATAGGTGCAAAAAATTCATCTGATTCAGAAATTATTTGGACTAGAAGTTAGGTGATGATATGAAAAATAAAAAAGCTAATAAAATTATTACAATTTCTGTAATTGTAGTATTAGTAGTAGTGGCAGTATTAGTTTTTGCACTAAATACATCTATTGGTAATTCTGGACTTACTATTTTAGAGAAGCAATGGATTAATGATAATGCTAATAAAGTAGTAGATGTAACAGTATTTAATGATATTCCTATATATGGTAATGGTGGTAAAGGAGTAGTATTTGATTTTTTAGATAAATTTAGTGAAGAATATAATATAGAATTTAATAAAAATTCTTATACTCTATCTAATAAAGAAGTAAGTTATGGTAATTTTGCTTTTAAAATATTAAATAATGAAGATAAATTATCAGATAATCAAATACTTTTCTATGAAGATACTTATGTTATAGTAGGATCAGATGAGGAAGATACCATATCTTCTATAGATGATATAAAAGATTCTAAAGTAGGTATTTTAACTAGTGATAAAAATGATGTTTTATATTATTTAGATATAAATAGCGATAGTGTTACTAATTATGATAATATTGATAAGTTAATTCAAGGCTATAATGATAAGGAAGTATCTTATATTGTCATTCCAAATGTTATGTATATGCAAGAGATTGTTAAAAATAATTTAAGTATTCTTTATCATATTAGTGATATTTCTAAAAAATATGTATTAGAAGTTACTGATAATGATTTATATTCTATTATATCTAAATTCTATTTAGATTATAAAGATAAATATTTAAGTGATAGTTATAGCACGGGATTTCTAGATGCTTATTTTGATAATTCTTCATATACTGATGTTGATAGAGTTAATTATAATTCTTCTGTATATACTTATGGTTACGTTGTTGATATGCCTTTTGAAAATGCTGATAACGATAAGTTTGTTGGTATTATTTCTAATTATTTAAAAGAGTTTCAAAGTATTGCTAATGTCGAATTAAAAGTAGTAAGATATAATAATATTTCAGATTTGAAACAAGCATTAATTAATGGAGATATTGATTTTGCTTTTGGTAATTTTGAATTAAAATCTTTAGGAAGTAGTTTTTATACTACTAATAATGTTGTTAATTCTTCTTATGTAGTATTAGCTAAAGAACATATTAACATAGGTAGTCTTGCTAGTTTGAAAAAATATGAAGTATCAGTAGTAGAAAACAGTAAGTTAGATGAAGCCTTAAAATTAAAAGGAATTAACGCTACAAGATATAGTGATACAGATTCTTTACTTAGAGGCATAAAAGATAATGATATTATATTAATTGATAAAGAGATGTATAATTATTATAGTAGTGAGAAATTATCTGATTACATGGTAGTATATGAAGGTAACTTAGGTAAAACTCCATTTGTTATTAGTGGTAAAAATAAGACATTTGCTAGTTTATTTGATTATTATGTTTCTATGACAGATTATAATGATTTTAGCGGTAAATATAATACTTCTGTTGGAATGTATGATGGCAGATTAAAAGAAATTATTTCTATTTTAGCATTTTCTTTAGCAGTAATTTTAATATTAATAATTGTTCTTTTAATGATTAAAAATAAAAAGAAAAAGAAAAAACGTGCATATATGGAAGATAAGATGAAATTTATTGATGTCATGACTTCATTAAAGAATAGAAATTATTTAAATTATAGTATTCCTAAGTGGGATGATAACGTTATATATCCTCAAGCCATAGTGGTAATTGATTTAAATAATTTAAAAGATATAAATGACAATTATGGTCACGAAAAAGGCGATGAAGTTATTAAGAAAGCTGCTAATATATTGATAGCAAATCAACTTGAAAAAACAGATTTAGTCCGTACTGATGGTAATGAATTTTTAATATATATGGTAGGATATCCTGCTAATGATGTTATGATGTACTCAAGAAAAATTTATAAGGAATTTAAAAATCTTCCTTATGGATATGGAGCATCTATTGGTTATAGTATGATTGAAGATGATGTTAAAAGTATAGATGACGCTATAAATGAAGCTATTATTGATATGAATAAGAATAAAGAAAATGAGAAGAAATAAGGGTGATTTAAAATGTGGAACAAGGCTAAAAGATATTTAAAGAAGTTACTTAAAATATTTTCTAAAACAGAACTTAGAGTACTTCCTGGTAATATTGCATTTTTTGCAGTTTTAGCCTTAGTTCCTGTTTTAACTATTATCATATACATTGCTTCTTATTTTTCTATTTCTATAGATACTTTAGTTAATACTATCGAAAGTGTGTTACCTTATAAAGTTAGTGAAGTAGTAGTTGAATTTATTTCTGGTAAAGGATTTGATGGAGGACTTGGAACATTTAACTTTATTGCATTTGTTGTTGCTAGTAATGGTACATATGCTATAATAAATGCTTCTAATGCTTTATATAAAGTAGAAAATACTGATCCTATCAGAGAGAGAATCAAGTCTGTTATTTTGTTATTTATTTTAATATTTTTGATAATGTTTTTATTATTAGTACCTATGTTTGGTGGTAAAATATTAAATTTATTTGGAGATAGTGAATTAGTTAAAAAATTAGTATTTATCTATAAATTACTTAAATGGCCTTTATCATTTTTAATAATTTATTGTAATTTAAAACTTATATATACTATAGCACCTACAGCTGATATTCAAAGTAGGGATACTACATATGGTTCATTATTTACTACTTTAATATGGACTATTGCTACTGCTATATTTAGTTATTATTTGCACTATTTTGCTAGATATGATATTATTTATGGTAATCTATCTAGTATAGTAATGCTAATGATGTGGATATATATTTTAGCATATGTCTTTGTTATGGGTATGGCTATAAATACTATTAATTATAATAATAAGTAGTGTAAAATATATAATAAAAAATAGATATTTGTATCTATTTTTTTGCTATTTATTAATTATTTATTGTACATTTAGAAATTTTTTCTTCCCAGTAAGTATGGTGAAATTTATAAATAAGATTTGATATCCTATTAAAATAATTTGTATATTCTGCATTGCCTCTATTACTTAAAATAACTAAAATATAAGGATTTTCATCAAATATTAAAGCAGCATCATGCAATGAATTAGAAGCCCATCCTGACTTACTAGCAATAATACTATTATTTGGTGAAGATATAACTTTCCATGATGATTCAAAATATTTTATTAATTCTTTACTATTATCAGTGTTTGTAAGATAGTAATTATATAATTCTTCCATATATATAGTAGCATCATTAGCGTTTATATCTCCCCATGCAGTATTAGATTTATAAATAGATGTTGTTCCTTTTTCTTTCCAAAAATTATATATATTTTGTGGATTATATTTTTCATTTAGCATAAGATGTGCTGCATTGTCGCTATGAATTATTGAATATTCTACTAGTCTTCTGATTGTATAATCTTTATTAAAAGCGGTATTTTTTAAAATACCAGTACCATTACTGTAATAATTAGGTGTATATTTTATGCTATTTTCTAAATTTATATTTCCTTTTTCTGATTCTTCATATATGTATATGGCTTCGGGTGCTTTTATAGTAGATGCTGCAAAAATTGGTTGATTGCTATTATACGATAAAGAAAATCCTGTATATAAATCCTTATATTTAAAGGCAAAGTTAAGATTAGATGAGTTCATGTAATTTTCAAGCTCATTACTGATATTTAATAGATTTTCACTTAGTTCTTCTTTTGAGATAGGGGATTTAAGACAAATTGTTATTTTAGTAACACCTTTAGGTTCATCTATATTTGGTGTTGTATTTTCTATAACTATTTTGTTTTCAATTTTTTCTTCTATTTCAGTTTTTAAACTTTCATATTTTTCTAATTTATTTTTGTTATTGATAGCTTTATATACTATGTTAGATATTAAACTAAAGTTTATTAATAATACTATTAATAATCCATTGGATAATAATACTTTACATCCTATTATAAAGTATTTAAATAAATTCTTCATACACACCACCACTAGTATAATACTAACATAAAAGATATTTGCAGTCAATTAGTACCTTTTAGAATATTTTATTATTTTTTTACCAAAACTAATGACTTCTTTGTAAAAAGTTGATATAATCTAGTTATAATAGAGGTGTTAGTATGAAGGGAATAAGAAATAAAAATGGCTTTACTTTGATTGAATTAATCGCTACTATAGCAATAATTTCAATTCTTAGTGTAATAGCGGTTTTTACTTTTGGGAAAATAAGAGAAAATTCTGAAGATAAGGCTAATTATGTTAGTAGAGAGGCTATTATGAAAAGTGCTGTCAGTTATGCTGATGAATATTACAATGATTCTAAATATTGGGTAACAGACGAAAATAATGATAAGGAAACTTTTTGTGTACCTGTATTAGATTTGGTTAATAAAGGATTTTTAAAGCAAGATGATATTAAAAATGTTAATTATAATTATGTTGTTTTAACTAGAGGATATTCTAATAAAACTATTATTAGTGAAGAATATGATGATCAGGGAATATGCAGTGGAAATACTGGCACTCAGCAAATAACAATATCGTTACAGAAAAAAACTACCTCTAGTGTATCTATAAAAGGAAGATGCTATGGTGAAGGTGTTTTAAATTATACTTTTGCTTTATTTAAAGATCAAGATGGTAAAGAAGAATTAAGAAATTATACAACAAAAGATGATACTTACACTTTTGATGGCTTAACATCTGGACAAACATATTATTTGGGATTGAAATGTAATTATAAAACTGCCTATAGTAGCAATTATGCTATAATGAAGCAAACCATAGGCCTTACTGATCTGTCATTTAGTACCGGCAGTGTAAAAAATGATAATGGCAATAATAGAATATATAAAGAAGTTGCAATAAAATTTGAAGCTAAAAATATTCATCCTGACGAAAATGCTAAATATTATTTTAAAGTAACTTCAAGTGATAGCGTTAGTGAAGAAACTGTATATGCTTGTGGTAATGGAAACATTCCCTCTTTAACTTGTGATAGTAATGGTGTGACTAAATTAACTAAGGGTTATTGGTATAGAACAGAAACTTTAAATTTTAAGGATGTTCCTTTGAAATTTTATAATAATTCTTCAATATATGCTAAAATATGGGATGGAGAAAAGTTTTCTACAAATAAATCATTCCAAGTAACTTTACCTTCTAATCCATATGTTAATGTTAATGTTAATCATAAGTTATTTAATGTTTATAATGGTCAATATTTTGGTGAAGATGGAAATGTTATAAATTATAATATAGATAATTGGATGAGTATGCCTGATATATCTTGGAATGTATATGGTGGGTATGAAACTGAATCTAAAGTATATTATTCTAATTCTGGTAATGATGATGACGATTATACTAATAGAAGAAGTGCTAATATTGATTCTAAATATATTTGTAATAGTAATAGTTGTATTTTTGATAAAAGTAAGATAGGTAATAATGGAGGAATGCAGCAAATTAAAATAGTTGTAACAAATAAAATTACAAGAAAGAATACAATTATTTATATAAATGTTAATCTTGATAAGAAGGCACCTACTTTAGATATAATTAATTCTAGTGGAGGAAATTGGACAAATCAAAACATAGTAGCAAAATTAAATTATTTTGACACTCATTCTGGAATTGATAAATCTACTATTCAGTGGAAAGATAATAAAAATAATAAAACTTGGCAATCTTTATCGTACGATGAAAATACTGGTGACATCTGGAGTGGAGAAGGAGATAGGGTAGGATATTATAAAGTTTGTGATTATGCAGGAAATTGTACTACAGCATCTAGTAATTTTAGAATAGATAAAACTCCTCCTACATTAATTATTACAAATCCAAGTGGAGGTGATTGGACAAATCAAAATATAACAGTAAAACTAAAATATTCTGATGTTGCTTCAGGGATAAATCCTAGTAGTTTAAAATGGAAAGATAATGCCTCGCAAACTACATGGAAATCATTAGGTAATACTAATACTAGTACTCGTGATGAAACTTGGAGTGGCGAAGGAGATAGAATAGGAACTTATGAAATATGCGATAATGTGGGCAACTGTACTACTGCATCTACTCCAATAAAAATAGATAAAACAGCTCCATCAAAGCCAAACATAGATAATCCAACTAGTGGTAATTGGAGTAAAGGTAATTTTAAGTTAACATTGTCTAGTAGTGACAGTTATTCTGGAATTGCATATTATCAATATACATATAGTGCTGATACAACTACTACTGGTAGTAATCATGATATAAATTGGGTAACTTATAGTGATTCAGCTAAAAATAGTTTTGTAACTACTGCATTTACAGCGAATAGAAATCAACTTGTTTATGTAAGGGCATGTGACAAAGTGGGAAATTGTTCTGATAAAAATAGTACTTACATAAAAATAGATAATATTGCTCCTAGTATAAGTGTAACTGTTAAAAATAATAATGCAAGTAAATCTTCAGTTTGTAAA
Organism: uncultured Bacilli bacterium; assembly: GCA_934148535.1. GTDB lineage: Bacteria > Bacillota_I > Bacilli_A > RF39 > UBA660 > RUG11198. The sequence goes on along the minus strand of CAKPDF010000013.1, from coordinate 18,418 downwards.
TCTGATGAATGTTCAATAGATTTTAATGTTGGTACTTGGTATAATAAAAAAAATGCACCAATTATATCATGGACAATTTCAGATTCAAATGAGACATATACTTATTTTAATTATAATAGTGCAGGTAATTATTCAAGTAGAACTAAATATGAAACTAAAAATGTTATATCTACTTATGAAGGGGCAACGGTAAAAAATGGTAGTTATGAAATTAACTCTGGTGGAAAAAGACAAGTTGCTGTAACAGTTAAAGATGTAGCTGGTAATCAAACGACGGTCGTCATTGATTTTGATCTTGACGATAAAAGTCCTACTGCTCCAGCAACATTTACTATAAGCAATGGTAATATTGTTGTAAGTGGTTCTACAGATAAAGAAAGTGGATTTGATCATTATTTTTATTCATTATGGGATTCTTCTTGGACTACAACGATTGCATCTGGGAAATCTGGTTCTATTTCATTAAATAATATAACTAGTGCTGGTACTTATTATGTTTATGTTGGTGCAATGGATAAAGCGGGTAATGCCAGTGGTTCTCCTGGAAGAAAAATTAGCGTTACTGATAAATCTACTAGTTCTTGGTATTCTTGCGATAGTGGCACTGGATCTGGAGCATATTGCTATCATTATGGTACTGTGCGTTATGCTACTTCCTGCAAAACTTGTTCATATTATAGTTCTGATTGTAAATGTGCTAGTGTGAATAGAGCTAATTGTCCTAGTAAATGCCGTAAATCTTATAATAAAGCTTCTAGTTGCACTTCTGCTGGTTATCTTTGGAATAGCGAAGGATATTGTTGGAGTTATTATGCGTATGGTTCTAGTTGTTCTGCTTGTGGTTATACTAGTAGTCCATATTGTGACAAAGGGTATACTTATTCAAATGGTTCCTGCTACTATACTACGGGGGCTACTTATCATACTTCTAGTTTTTGTTCGTCTGGTTATACTGAATATAATGGTAAATGTTACAAATTGTCATAGGAGGATTTAGATGAAAAAAAAGATATTAATTGCTATTTTATTTCTTTTGATAGTTGCTTTAGTATGTATTACTTTACTTTTTTATATTTATAAGGTTAAAAATTTTAATGAGATAAAGACCAATGATACTTATAAAGAAAATGATGATCAGTTGGTTAATTTTGAAAGCAAATATCGGGATTATTCTGATGTTACTACTGATGAAATTGGAGGGGAAAGAGAGTTTAGAAATCTTAAATTTACTTCCGGAAAATTAATGGTGAATGGAGAACATGTCGTCTTTACTGTTACTATTTCTAATGAATCAAAAGAAGACATTAAATTAGGCAAATTTAATATTGTATTTAAGGATAAGGATAATCTGGAGGTTGGTATTCTTGTTGGATATGCAGGTGATGTGATAAAGTCTGGTTCTGAAGTTACTCCTTATATTTCTAGTGATATTAAGATGGATAATGTATATACTTTGGAATATCAGGAATATATAGAAAAATAAATCGATTTGTTTTGATAAGGGATATATGTATTTTTATCTCTTTTTCTTTTATATTATTTAGATTGTAAAAAAATAAGAATGTCACTTTTTTAAATTTTTATCAAAAATCAATTGACAGAGTTAATTAATAATGATATATTAGTAATGTTCGTAAATTTAGGTTTTGTCATGGGCAAAACTTATATTTAATGAGTATTATGAAACACCTGGATATGTGTAAGGAAGGAGGTGCAAAAAATATGGCTACAATTAATCAAAGAATCAAAGGAAAAGGTAAAAAAACTAGAAAGAGTAAATCACCAGCTTTATTAACTAGATTAGATACTGTTAATAATAAAACTGTTCGTCAAAATTCTCCTCAAAAGAGAGGTGTATGTACTCGTGTTGGAACTATGACACCTAAGAAACCAAACTCAGCTTTACGTAAGTATGCTAGGGTTAGACTTTCTAACGGAGTTGAAGTTACTTGCTATATTCCTGGTATTGGACATAACTTACAAGAACACTCAGTTGTATTAGTAAGAGGTGGACGTACACCAGACTTAATCGGTGTTCGTTATCACATTATTCGTGGTACTCTAGATACTGCAGGAGTTCAAAATAGAATGCAAGGACGTTCTAAATATGGTGCAAAAAGACCTAAAAAATAAAAATTAGAAAAATAAAAAAAGAAGGGAGGATTATTATGCGTAAGAGACAAGCGACTAAGAGAGATGTATTGCCTGATGCATTATACAAATCTAAAGTTGTAACTAAACTTATCAATCAAATTATGATAGATGGTAAGAAAGGTACTGCTCAAAGAATTGTTTATGATGCTTTTGATATGATTAAAGAAAAAACTGGTCAAGATGCTATGGAAGTATTTAATAAGGCAATGGAAAATATTAAACCTGCTCTTGAAGTTAAATCAAGAAGAGTAGGTGGTGCTAACTACCAAGTTCCAGTTGAAGTTAAAGCAGAACGTGCTCAAACTTTAGCATTCCGTTGGTTAGCACAATATGCTAGATTAAGAAGTGGTCATACTATGGCTGAGAAACTAGCTAATGAAATAATTGATGCATCTAATGGTATTGGTGCTTCAGTTAAGAAGAGAGAAGATACTCATAAGATGGCAGAGGCTAATAAAGCATTTGCTCATTATAGATGGTAAGAGAAAGGAAAAATGAATTATGGCTCGTGAAATAAGCTTAGAACATACAAGAAACATTGGAATCATGGCCCATATCGATGCTGGTAAAACTACTTGTACTGAAAGAATTCTATTCCATACTCATAAGATTCATAAGATTGGAGAAACTCATGATGGTGAATCTCAAATGGACTGGATGGCTCAAGAGCAAGAAAGAGGTATCACTATTACTAGTGCTGCTACTACTGCATTCTGGAAAGGCTATAGATTTAACATTATAGATACTCCTGGACACGTTGACTTTACTATTGAAGTTCAAAGAAGTTTAAGAGTATTAGATGGTGCTGTTTTACTTATTGATGCGCAAGCAGGTGTTGAACCACAAAGTGAAACAGTATGGAGACAAGCAAACGAATATAATGTACCTAGAATCATTTTTGCTAATAAAATGGATAAAATGGGAGCTGATTTCTATTTTAGTTTAGGTACTATTAAAGATAGATTAGGAGCTAATACTGCTGCACTTGAACTTCCTATTGGAGCAGAATCTGAATTTAATGGTGTAATTGATCTTGTTACTATGAAAGCATATCACTTTGATGGAAAACAAGCAGAAGATTATACTGAAATTGAGATTCCAGAAGATATGAAGGAAAAAGCAGAAGAGTATAGAAATATCTTAATCGAGGCTGCTGCTGACTTTGATGAGGAATTAATGATGACTTATCTAGACGGTGGTGAAATTACAGTTGAAGCTTTAAAGGCTGCAATAAGAAAAGGTGTATTAAAAGCAGAATTTTTCCCTGTAATGTGTGGAACTGCTTTAGGTAATATGGGTATTAAGTTATTGCTTGATGCTATTGTTGATTATTTACCTGCTCCTACTGATGTTGCTTCAATTGAATGTACTGATATGAATGGTAATGTTGTATTAAGACATCCATCAGATTCAGAACCATTTACAGCTTTAGCATTTAAGATTGCTACTGACCCATTTGTTGGAAGACTTACATTCTTTAGAGTTTATTCTGGTACATTAAAGAGTGGTTCTTATGTACTTAACTCAACTAAAGATGTTAAAGAAAGAATTGGTAGAATATTACTTATGCATGCTAATCACAGAGAAGAAATTCCAGAAATTTATGCTGGTGAAATTGGAGCTGCTGTAGGTCTTAAGAATACTACAACTGCTGATACTCTATGTGATGAAAAGAAACCTGTAATAATGAAAGGTATGGAATTCCCAGAACCAGTTATTACACAAGCTGTTGAACCAAAAACAAAAGCTGACCAAGAAAAAATGAGTATTGCATTACAAAAATTAGCAGAAGAAGATCCAACATTTAGAATGCATACTGATCCAGAAACAGGTCAAACTACTATCTCTGGTATGGGTGAATTACACCTAGATATCATTGTAGATAGAATGAGAAGAGAATTTAATGTAGAAGCTACTGTTGGTGCTCCAATGGTTGCATACAGAGAAACACTTACTCAAACTGGCGAATGTGAAGGAAAACACATTAAACAATCTGGTGGTCGTGGACAATACGGACACGTTTGGATTAGATTTGAACCAAATCCTGAAAAAGGTTATGAGTTCGTTGATAATATCGTAGGTGGAGTTGTTCCTAGAGAATATATTTCAGTTATAGATAAAGGATTACAAGAAGCTATGCAAACTGGTGTTTTAGCAGGATACCCTATGGTTGATGTTAAAGCTACTTTATTTGATGGATCATATCATGATGTTGACTCATCTGAAATGGCGTTTAAAATTGCAGCTTCACTTGCTTTAAAAGAAGCAAAGAATAAATGTAAACCAGTACTTCTTGAACCTATCATGAAGGTTGTTGTTACTGCTCCTGATGAATATACTGGTGCTGTAATAGGTGATTTAACTGCAAGACGTGGTAAACCACAAGGACAAGAATCTAGAGGTAATGCTATTGCATTTACTGCTATGGTTCCACTTGCTGAAATGTTTGGTTATGCTACAAGCTTAAGAAGTTCTACTCAAGGTAGAGGAAACTATGTAATGGAATTAGATCATTATGAAGAAGTTCCAAAATCTATTGCTGAAGAGATAATCAAAAAAAATGGAGGAAATTAGTTAAAGTACTTGAATAACTAATTAAAATTTGTTAAAATATAATATGTAACAAATTAAGAAAGAGAGGAAAATTAAAATGGCAAAAGAAAAATTTGATCGTTCAAAACCACATGTTAACATTGGTACAATTGGACACGTAGACCATGGTAAAACAACATTAACTGCTGCTATTACTAAGGTTTTATCTGATAAAGGATATGCTAAATTCGAAGATTATGCTGATATCGATAAGGCTCCTGAAGAAAGAGAAAGAGGTATTACAATTAATACTGCTCACGTTGAGTATGAAACTGACAAACGTCACTATGCTCACGTTGACTGTCCAGGACACGCTGACTATGTAAAGAATATGATTACTGGTGCAGCTCAAATGGATGGTGCTATCCTTGTTATTGCAGCTACTGATGGACCAATGGCTCAAACAAGAGAACACATCTTACTTGCTAGACAAGTTGGTGTACCTAGAATGGTTGTATTCATGAATAAATGTGACCAAGTTGATGATGAAGAATTACTTGACTTAGTTGAAATGGAAATTCGTGAATTATTAACTAGTTACGGATATGACGGAGACAATACTCCAATTATAAGAGGTTCTGCTCTTAAAGCTCTTGAAGGAGATCCTGCTGCTGTTGAAGCTATCAACAAATTAATGGATGCAGTTGATGAATGGATTCCAACTCCTGAAAGAGATACTGATAAACCATTCTTAATGTCAATTGAAGACGTATTTACAATTACTGGTCGTGGAACAGTTGTTACAGGACGTGTTGAAAGAGGACAATTAAAACTTAATGATGAAGTTGAAATCGTTGGTCTTAGAGACACTAAGAAAACAGTTGTTACTGGTATCGAAATGTTTAGAAAAACTCTTGATTATGCTGAAGCTGGAGATAATGCTGGTGTATTATTACGTGGTATTTCAAGAGATGACGTTGAAAGAGGACAAGTTCTTGCAAAACCAGGAAGTGTTCATCCTCATAAGAAATTTACTGCTCAAGTATATGTTCTTTCAAAAGAAGAAGGTGGAAGACATACTCCATTCTTCTCAAATTACAGACCACAATTCTACTTTAGAACTACTGATGTTACTGGTGTAATTACATTACCTGAAGGTACTGAAATGGTTATGCCTGGTGATAACGTTACTATGACTGTAGAATTAATCGCTCCAATCGCAGTTGAAAACGGAACTAAGTTCTCAATTCGTGAAGGTGGACGTACAGTTGGTGCTGGAAACGTTTCAGACATTATTGAATAATTAAAATTGAACTCTTTTAGAGTTCTTTTTTTTATATTTGACTTTTTGTTAACAATATGTTATAATACAGAACCATCAGGGGGAATTTGGTATGAATAAAGAAATTAGGGGTCTTTTGTTTGAAATAATATTTTTAATTTTTGTAATGATTATTAGTATTCCAATTTATAATATTTCTAGTAAAAATAATTTATTAGCAAGAGAAATTGCTAATGGTACTACTAAAGGATTAGATGTTAATATTTTACAAAAAGGAGATATGAAAACTACTGATGACATTATTAAAGTTAAAAATTTAGATAATAATAGTGCTAAATACGATTTGATATTAGTACTTTCTAAAGAGACAGATATTAATAATATTGGTATTATTTTAAATGGTAAAGAATATTCTCTAAAAACATTAAAATATAGCATAAATAATGATAATTATTATTTTACTATTGATAGTTTTAATATTAACAATAGGGATATGTATTTTAATTTTAGAATTTTAAATTACTCTATAGAAAGTAATAATATTTCTTACTCATTTAGAATAGAAAGGAATTTATATGGATTATAAAGATATAGATTATTCTAAATATTTATCAGTTGATAATGGTAAAGGTATTCTTCTTAGTAAAGAAGATGCTTTAGTATTAAAAAGATATGATATTGATTATAAAAAATATGGAAATTTAAATGAACTTATATTTGATATTGAATCTTTATTAGATGAAGAAGATGATGAAGAACTAGAAGATATATGTTCTAAATTAAGTGAAATCTATTATTATAATTATGTTAATAAATAATAAAGGGGGAATTAAGAATGATAGATACTAAAAAAATGAAATATGCAGATTTTGAAAGATTATGCCAAGAAATAGAAATGAAAGCTAAAAATTTTGAAGAAAATAATTTTAGCAGAAATAAATTTTTCTTATCTTTATCCAACGGAGAAAAGTTAAAAATTATTTTTACTAAATAATCTGTTGCCCATCTATTAGGAGTTAATACTGAGTATTTAAAAAGTTCAAGAACAGTTAAAAGTAATATTAGTTATGATATATTGTTGGAACTTACAACAGAAGCCTATTCTATTTCAAGAAAAGTTGATTCTGGTATATTAAATTATTCTTCTTTCATCTCCAATTATATTGATGAAAAACTAGAAATATTTGAAGAAAATATATCAATAAATTGGAATAGCATTGAATTTATATGTAAATTTGATAAATCAAGATGTCATGAATTTGATGGCCAAGTAGATATAGATTACTTTATTGGAAGAAAAATAGATGAGTATACTTTATTATTATTAGGTGTTAAAAAATCTAATGATATGTATTATCCAGTTACTAGTCAGCTAATAGATGAAATTTCTGAAAGAGGAAAAAATGTTCTAAATAAATATCTTAAAAATCAAGTATTATTATTACCAAATTCTTTGAAAATAGATGATGGTGTTGGTTTCTACAAAAGAGGAAAGGTACTTCATGATAAAAATGATAAAGAAATACAAGATAAATTACACGGTTTGTATGAATTAGCAATGCAATATAATTGTACAATTGATGTTAGTGATATGCTTGATTTCCAACTTACTAAAATCAATGGTGTATATGAGGCACTAACAAAAATGACTTATTGTCTAGAAAATGGAACAAAGATTGATACAAGTGAATTAGGAAAAGTCCCTCATCAAATTTTGGGATTGGTAAGCAGATTAAATAATTTAACAACCCTAACACCTGATAAATCAGCAGAGTTAATAAAAGTATTGCAAGAAGAAGTTAAAATGTTAACAATTAAAAATACAGAACTTCAAATATCTAATGAGGAACTAAGTGGTTCCAATCAAGCTCTTCAAAAAGAGAATGAAATATTGCAAGCAGAAAAAAAAGAACTAGCAACTACTATAGCTGGTGTAAGGAAATTAGTAATTTAAAATAAAAACAGTGTTACTTTATTGTAGCACTGTTTTTTATATCCATCATAATTGGTAATATAATTGGAACTCTTCCTGTTTTATCTGATAAAAATGGCATTAATGTATTAATTAATTCTTGTTTAATATCATTGTATGTTGCATTTTTATCTTTTAATTTATTAATTATTATTTTTTCACTATATTTTTCTATTTGTTTTATTAATGCTTCATTCTCATTAACTAGTATATAACCTCTAGTAGTTATAGATGGTGTTGCTAAAAGCCTTCTTCTTGCTATGTCAATATTTGCAATTATTACTAATATACCATTAGATGACATTAATTTACGATCTTTTATAACTACATTTCCAATATCTCCAATTCTAGAGCCATCTACATATACATCTCCTGCAGTTACTTTACCTGATTTACGAATATCTTTTTTTGATATTGATAAAACATCTCCATTTTCTAGAATAAAAGTATTTTCTTTGGGAATTCCGCAACTTATTGCCAAATCACAATGTTCTTTTAGCATTCTATATTCTCCGTGATATGGAGCAAAATATTCAGGTTTGAATAATCTAATCATTAATTTTAATTCATCTTTATTAGCGTGTCCTGATGAATGTATTTCTGTCATAGAGTTAGTATATACTTTAACTCCTTTTAAATATAGTTTATTTATTGTTTTATGTACTGAAGCCGCATTTCCAGGAATAGGGGAAGATGAGAATATTACAACATCATTAGGCATTAATTTTATTTGCTTATGACTCCCTGCTGCTATTCTTGATAATGCTGCTAAAGGTTCACCTTGGCTTCCAGTACAAAGTAAACATACACTTTCAGGTTTTAATTTATTAGCTTCTTCTGGAGAGATAATTATTTTACGATCTTTTATATATCCACATTTAATTGCAATATCAATAGATGTATCCATACTTCTTCCAAATAAAGCAACTTTTCTTTTATATTTTCTACATATTTCTATTATGTGTTTTAATCTATAAATGTTAGATGCAAATGTTGCTAATATAATTCTATTATTTTTAGAATTTTCAAATATTTCACTTATATTTTCATCTACGATAGATTCTGAAAGTGATGTACCAGGAACTGTTGCATTAGTAGAATCACTCATTAATAGTTTAACTCCCTTTTCTCCAATTCTTGCCATTTTATGTAGATTTGCCATAGGACCTATAGGGGTTAAATCAAATTTAAAATCACCTGTCATAACTATAGTTCCATTTGGCGAATGTAATGCTATTCCATGTGAATCTGGAATAGAGTGGGTGGTTCTAAAAAATTCTATATTAAAATATTTTGTTTTTATTGTTGTATCTTCATTATAAATAATTAAATTTTTATATCTTATATTTCTTTCTTCTAATTTTTTATCAATTAAAGCCTTAGCTTGGGCAGGAGCATATATTTTTGGAATATTTACTGTTTGCAATAAAAAAGGAATTCCTCCTATATGATCTTCATGTCCGTGTGTTATTAATAAAGCTTTAATTTTATCTTGGTTTTCTTTTAAAAATGTGTAATCTTGAATAACATAGTCAATTCCTAATAATGAATCTTCTGGAAACATAACTCCAGCATCTACTATGATTATTTCTTCTTTGTGTATTACACAATACATATTTTTTCCAACTTCGCCTAGTCCTCCTAGAGCGAAAACTTGGGTATTGTTTGTGTCTTTCATTTATACTTCCTTTCTATAATTTTTTAAATCCGTTACAAAAAAATAATATAAAATTAATTAAAAGTTTCCCACCAATGTATTAATTATAGCAAAAAAATAGAAAAATATCAAGTTGCTCTTGATAAAAAAAATAATTTATACTATAATTAATTTATGGTAAGAGAATAACACTTAAAGAAAGAGGTATATAATATGAATAATGAAAAAGAAAAAATTATAAGTATTTTTAATGATTGTCCTGTAAAAGAAATTACTGATTATTATAATATTGCTTTAGTATCAGATGATGTTTTTGACTTAGATAAGGATTTAGAAATTAATGATAGTTTATCTAAATTTATTATTTTGGGAAAAAATATTCCTGTTGATAAATATGAGGAGATTACTAATTCAATAATTAAGTTTACTAGTAGTCATTCTAATGGTGCTAATGGTAGGATTTATATTATTTCTGATGAGGCAGTAGAATATGCTAATTGGTTATGTAATAAATATCAAGGATTTGTAGCAATTTGTACTATTAATGAATTAATTGATAAATATAATAAGTTACATAATGTTTCTGTAGTTAATGAACCAGTAGTAGAGAATAATATAAATATGGGAACTGGTATTACTCCAGAAGTTAAAACTGATGTTCCTACTAGTGAAGTTACTCCTGTAGCAAGTACTAATAGTACTATTGAGGAGGTAAAGCCAGTAGATAATTTTACAAATAATGTTTCTAATATGGCTAGTGTTAATCCTATTGTTAATAGTACTGAAGATGCAAATACTGTAACTGCTTCTGTTAGTGAACCTAGTTCTATTAATTCTAGTACTGATAATGTAGTAAGTATAAATAGTGCTAGTAATAATGTGGTTACACCAACTGCTATAGAGCCACAATCTATTAATATGGAAACACCTAAACCTAGTTCAACTCCTATAGATCATAGTAATGATCCTGTTAACACTAATAATGTTCGTACTTTGAAACCTTCTATTGGCAGTAAATTGGGTAGAGCAGCTTTTGTTAAATTTCCAATATTCTTATTAACTATAATGGCAATAGGGGCTATAGGTATATTTGCAGGTAGAATGTTTTATACATATATTAGTCAAAAGTAATAATAGACAATATTTAATTTATTAGTTTACAATATATATTAATACGCTAATAGTTTAGTGAATGCTAAACTATTTTGTTGTGATAATAAATATATGGTTAATATTGGAAATTTGCTATTTAAATTAAGTTAATTATTAATTTTATCAATGTAGTTGTTTTTCTTGACACCATTATTTATCTATATTATAATTATTTTATAAAATAGGGGTGATATTATGAGAAAAAATAATATGAAACATAATATAAACATATATAGGATTATATGGGTAACAGGCCTATTTTTATTATTAATAATAATCCTTTTAATGGTAATGGATTATAAAATAAATTACCAATATTTAACTAAAAATTATATATATTTTTATGATTGTGATGGTTCAGTTTGTACTGCAAGGGTTAAGGATGGGATTTCTCAGGATAAGTTATATTCAGTATATAGTTGTGAATATGATAATTGTCCTACTATAAAGAAGGTAGTAAATGAAAATTATGTAATACTTAGTAAAGATAATAAAAATATATTATATAATTTTATGGAACAAAAAGTTATAAGTGATAGTTATGAAGATTATCAAGTATTGAGTGATAAATATATAATAGTAATACAAAATAATTATAAGGGTATGATAGATAATGATAATAATATAATAATAAGCACTTTATATGATGATATTGGATATTATAAAGATGGAGTACTTATTGGTTATAATCTTAAAAATATAATAGTAAAAAAGAATAATTTATATGGAATTGTATCAATGGAAGATGGAAAGATTGTTGAAAAAGTAGAATATAAGGAAGAAGAAGTAGAAGAATTATTAAATATTATTAATTCTTAAAATAACTTTTCTGAAACCAGATTTTATGATATAATTACAATTAGATGATAGGGTGATGTTATGAATATATTAACGCAAAATATAAGTAAAAAAATAGTACTTATATCAATATCAATAATAATTTTTGTAGCACTTTCAGTATCTACTACATACTCTTTAATATATAATTCAAAGAAATTAAGTAATAATACATACACAACAGGAGTATTAGATATAAAGTATACAGAAGGCGAAACACTAGAATTAAAAAATAATATACCATTAACGAATGAAGAAGGAATACTAACAACACCTTACACAATAACAATAACAAATACAGGTACACTTACTTATAAATTTAATTTGGATATATTATCAACTACAGAAGATGTAGAAAATATTATAAATCCTAAATATTTAATGTTACAAATAGATGATAACGCTCCTGTAAGTTTAATAGATTTACCTAATGGAAATATATATTCATCAATTTTTTTAGCACCTCAAGAAACTATGGAAATAAATATAAAGATGTGGTTAAAAGAAGATACTCCAAATACTGAGATAGGTCATACATATTCTGCTAAATTAGTAGCAACTGGTTTGGCAATTCAAAATAAAAATGAAAATCTGCATACTACATCTTTAGCATATAGAACTTTAGTATCATTGGGGTTAGATAAATATGCTGTAGAGTCAACTGCTGAAGAAGGAATATTAGAAACACAAGATGAGAATGGCTATTTATATTATTTTAAAGGTAATATTAATTATAATTATGTATTATTGAACGGAAAATATTATAGAATTTATTTGATAGATAGTAAAGGTAATATAAAATTAATTTATTCAGGAACTAAGGTTCATGAGAATAATGACAATGATGCTTCTGAAAAAGATACAGTTATAGGAGTTACAAAATTTCAAAATCTAAATAATTTTGAAAATGCTACTGGATATACATACTTAGATGAGAGTATTAAAGAGATAGATAGTAATATAAAAATACAAGTAGATAATTGGTATAAAGAAAATATAGAAAACACAGAAGTAGAAAGTAATATAATGGATGTAATATATTGTAATGACAAGAGGACAAATGCAGAAACTGGTATATATAATTCTTATGAAAGAATAACTAATAATAAACCTGATTTAAGTTGTTCTCCTGCAGACAGTTATACTAAAGATATAAATATTGGTAATGGAACTTTAAATTATTCAGTTGGATTAATAACATTAGATGAATTATTATTAGTAAATAGTGATTATATAAATAATAATATAGGTTTTTGGACTATGACTGCGGCAAATTTTAAAGATGATGTAGCATATAATTATTCATATATAGATAAAAAAATAGCAGAAAGTAAAGTTGATGATGAATTAGGAATAAGACCAGTAATAACTATAAAGAAAGATAATTTGACTGGACTAGGAACAGCTATTCAACCATTTACATTAAAAACATTATAGGAAGTACAATACATTATAATTAGTTTTTATATAAAAGAAAAAGAACTTACATGATAGTAGGTTCTTTAAACTTTATTAATTGCATAAATCTACATAGGTATCATCTAAGCAACGAATACAGCATACACAATTTAAATTAATTGTAAAGAAAGAGTTTGTAGCAGTATAACTAGAAGTAGCAGTATCATAAGTTAATACTCTACAAGTAGCGCAACAGCCATCTAATTTTTCAACTCTACAGATAGAAGAAGTAGTTACTTCGCTAGGATTCTTGCTAATTGGTAAAGATAATGGAGTTCCGTTAGAGCCACAAGTGTATAGTACTATAGGTCTAGTGTTATAGCATACTGGACAACATTGTTGACCTAGGAATCCCCTATCACAAGTCTCTAAGCAAGAATCACTTTGAGTAACACTTTGTTGAAGAATTAGAATAACCTTTAATATTTCTGCTATGCAGTTATCGCAGCAGTTGTTTGATCTTTCTGTATTATTCATATATTCCACCCCTTTTGTATTCAATATAACATATGATAAATTAAATAAAAAATGTATTATTAATACCTAAATAAATTCATTTAAGACAAAATATGACAAAGTACTTGATTGTAAAGCAAATTTATAGTATAATATAATAACTTTTGAAAAGAGGGATAGTATGTTGAAGAAAGAATTACCTTTTTATGGAAAAAGAGGAACTATAGCATCAATTGAGGAACTTGATAAATACTATTTGGTTAAATTATATGAATTAGATGGAAGTTTAAAAGAACAGAATTTTTCTATCAAAAAAACATCAAAAAATAGGAAACAATTACTAGAAAACTATTATCATTACTTGGAAGAATATTTAAATTTAGAAAATATAAAAGAAAAATATACTTGTTTATTAGAAGAAGAAAAGAAAAATCAAAATCCATTATTAAGTAAAAAGTTAGTAGCAATATTATTATCAATATCAATATTAGTTGGAATTACTCCATTAGCGTCTTCTATAGTATTAAATAGTGGTTTATTATGGACTATAGGGAAATATACCCTAGTAATAGGGGCAGCATTTTCAACAGCATCCATAATATCTTTAAAAAATATAAAAGAAAATAATGATAGTATATCATTTACTAAAAATTATGAAAATTTAAAGAAAGATTTAGAACTATATAATGAAGAAAAGGATAAGGAATTAACTCCTAAAAAGAGGATAAGAAAAGATAAGTTAAAAACTTTATCTCCAATTTCAAGAGAATTAGGACCAAAGCAAACTAGAAAGTTAGTAATAGAAGAAGAAAAAAATTATAAAGATGCAGTCTAACTTATAAAAAATTAAAATGTAATCATACTATAAATAGGTGATAATCTTGAAACGTATGAATAGTTATACAGAAGTAGTTATAAGAAAAAGTTATAAAGAACTTTTATCTAAAATAATTACTTCTCTTTTTATTAGAGGACTTTTATTAATAATTCCAATTTTTTGGAGTAGTACAATAAATTATGTTAGTGAATCTAATTATCATAAATCTTACTATTTGATAGTGGTAATATTATTATTATCTATATTTTATTATATATTTCAATATTTAAATCAGGTAACTTGGTTTAAGTTATATAATAAATTATATTTAGAATATACTAATATAACAACTAGAAATAATATAGAAAATATTAAGAAAATTTCTTTGGCAGAATATACTAATATTATAAATAATGATATAGATATTATTTGTAATTTTATAGGTAATTCAGTAGTGAGAATAATTCAAATTATAGAATTTATAATAATCTATTTATATTTTTTATCATTAGATATTTATATATTCTTAATAACAGTTATAATATCTATAATAATGCTTATAATTTTAATAGTATCGGGTAGAGGGGTAAAAAAAGAAAATATTAAAAGAAAATCTAATCTTGATAGAAAGACTATAACTGCACATGAAATGTATTCTCAAATAAAAGAGAATAAATATGAAAAACAATTATTTGATAAATTTAATAAAAATACAATAGAATATTTAAAGTCAAATTATAATTTTAATATATTGGCTCAAGCATTTATCTATTTAGTATTAGGAACGGTAGAGGTATGTAGATATAGTTTGATATTATATAGTATTTATTTGGTAAGTGTAGGAAGAATGGAAGTAGGAACAATAGTATTAATTTATACATATTATGATAAGATTATCGCAAATTTTGAAGTAGTTGGTACAATAAACGCTGATTATCAAAGTTTTAAAGTATCATTAAAAAGATTAAATAAACTAAATACTGAAGAAAGTATTTAGTTTTTATTATAATTACTTTAAGTATTTTTTTGTAAATGACTAGTAAATAAACTTGACCTATTTTATTTATGTGTTAGAATAATTAGCAGAAAGGGAAGGGATATATATTATAAAATTAAATACTATAATATATGTCTTTTTCTATAATATAAGTTAGGAAGTGAACTTGAATGGTAGAAACAAACTTGCCAGTATTATTCTTTAAGGATGAAATAATATTTCCATTTAATGAATTAAGAATAGAATTTAATAATGATAGTGAAAAGATTATATTAGATAATGCTGAAAATTATAATGATAATCATATTTTATTATGTAATTTAACAGATCCTTTGGAAGAAAATTTAAATATTAAAGATTTTCCAAGTATTGGAGTACTAGGAAAAATAAAATCAAAAATAGATTTGCCAAATGGTGCTGTAAGAGCAGTAATAACAGGAGTAGCAAGGGTAGAGATATTAAACTATATTCAAAATACAAATGATTATTTTGAGGCATTTACAATTCCTATTCAAGAATATAATTATAATGAAACTGAAATAGAGGCATTGAAGAGAATATTATATAAGGATTTAAATAATTATATAAATGCATCTTCTTTAATGACTAATAGCGTTTTAGGAAGAATAGAGGGAGTAGAAAATATTTCTAAGTTAACAGATATAATAATAAGTGAACTTCCATTAGATTATAAGAATAAATTAAAATATTTAAATGAAAAAAATCCTCTTAATAGATTAAAAGAAATAATAGAAGATTTAAATAGAGAACTAGAGACAACAAAATTAGAAAATGAATTAGAACAAACTTTAAAAGAAAAATTGGATGATAGTCAAAGAGAATATATTTTGAGGGAAAAAATAAGAATTATAAAGGAAGAATTGGGCGAGACAGATATTAAAGAATCTGATGTATCTTTATTAAAAGATAAGATAGAAAAGTTAGAAGCACCGGAAAAAGTTAAGGAAAAATTAAATCAAGAATTAACTAGATATGAATTAACGTCAGAAGCTTCACCTGAAGTGACTATAATTAGAACGTACATAGATTGGTTATTAAAATTACCTTGGCAAGAAAAAACAATTGATAACTATAAATCTAAGAATGTAAAAGAAGTATTAAATGAAAGCCATTATGGTCTTGAGAAGATAAAAGAGAGAATAATAGAGCAGGTAGTAGTAACAGAATATACTCATAAGATAAATAGCCCAATAATATGTTTAGTGGGGCCTCCAGGAACGGGTAAAACTACTCTTGCTAAAAGTATTGCTAAAGCATTAAATAAGAAATTTGTAAAAATTAGTGTTGGCGGAGTTAATGATGAAGCGGAGATAATGGGACATCGCCGTACATATATAGGAGCAAATCCTGGTAAAATAATACAAGGTTTAAAAAAAGTTGGAGTAAACAATCCAGTATTTTTAATAGATGAAATAGATAAGTTAACTAAAGATTATCACGATGATCCAGCAGCAGCATTGCTTGATATTTTAGATAAAGAACAAAATCAAATGTTTGTAGATAATTATATAGAAGAAGAATTTGATTTATCTAATGTAATGTTTATATTAACTGCTAATAATGCAAGCGAAATTCCGGCAGCCTTAAAGGATAGATTGGAGATAATAGAATTAACTAGTTATACAACAATTGAGAAAAAAGAAATAGTTAAGAAGTATTTAATTCCAAAATTATTTAAAGAGTATAAAATTAGAGATAATAATGTATCAATAAGTGATAAAGCAATATTAAAAATAATAAATGACTATACTAAAGAATCAGGAGCAAGAGAGTTAGAAAGGCAAATATCTACTATTTGTAGAAAAGTTATATGTAATGAAATATATGATACAATAATAAAGGAAAAAGATTTAGATAAATATTTAGGAAAAGAAAAATACTATCATAGTGTTAATGAGAAAAATACAAAATCTGGAATAGTTAATGCAGTTGCTTATACTCCTTATGGGGGAGAGGTATTAAAAGTATCTGTAGCGTATTATAAGGGTAAGGGAGAAGTATTGCTTACAGGTAGTTTAGGTGATATAATGAAAGAGAGTATCAATATTGCTATGAGTTATATTAAAAGTAATAGTGAGAAATTTGACATAGATTATAAGTTATTTCAAGAAAATGATTTTCATATTCATTTAGAAGATGGAGCTACACCTAAAGATGGTCCTTCTGCAGGAATAGCAATTGTTACATCTATATTAAGTTTGCTTAAAGATTGTGTTATAGATAGTAATATTAGTATGACTGGCGAAATAACATTAAGAGGAAAAATATTGCCAGTAGGTGGATTAAAGGAAAAATTAATTGCAGCCTCTGTAAACAATATTAAAAAGGTATTTATACCAATAGAAAATAAAAATGATTTAGAAGATATTCCAAAGGAAGTTAAGAATAAGGTAGAAGTAACATTTGTAAGAGATTATTTGGATGTATACTATTATCTATTTAATAGTAAAGAAAAATAAGAAGGGATGCTAATTATATGTTGGAAAGCGAAGTATTAAGAAAAAGTTTAGGGGATTTATATGGAATAGATTTGGAAAAGTATAAATGGAATGAATCTTTAGAAAAAGAGATATTTTCAATAGATTTAGATGATTGGTATGAAGAAAAAATATCTACTTTAAAAATGCAAGAAATATACGAAAAAGGATTAAATATAGGAAGGTGTGGACTTACATCAAGATATTTTGCTATTCATTTTCCTGATGCTATATATCATAGGGGAAAATGTAGTATATTAGTTGGTACAAAAAATGCAGAACATGGAGAACATGCTTGGATTACTAGAGAAGAGGATGGGACAACATTTATTTATGATAGTACTTTAATGCTAAAAATACCAGAAAGTGTTGCTTCAAAATATTATAAAACTGAAAAAATCTTAGCTTATGATTCTGCTAGAACTTTATCAGAATATGAAGCATATTCAAATGATGAAATGTTTTATCAAAAAAAGAGATAAAAAAACATTTGTTAAATTCTATAAACAAATGTTTTTTTAATTATCTACGAGAGTGTAAAAAACTTTGTGTAAAGTTACCAATCCATGGTAATAAAGATATTTGAGATTGATTATATCAGTCTCT
>CAKPDF010000012.1 GCA_934148535.1 uncultured Bacilli bacterium | reverse complement strand
CTATTATTTAATACTTCTTTTCTTCTAAACTTTAATAAATCATCAGTTGCATTTATCCAATCCTTCATTGTCATAACATGTCTTTGTTTTGCTTCATCTTCAGCAAATACTAAAAACATATTTGTTAAATCTTTTAAATTATTCATTTCTTCTTCGTTTAAATAATTTTTTGCAATAACTACATCATATTTATATATTAAACCATCAGGAGAATTTTTCCAATTAGTTAGTCCCATATGTTCTTTATCTGAGTTTGCTCTACTATATATTAATTCGGCAGCAGTATGTCCACTTATAGCATAATGCAACTTATTTTGAACTATTTTAAAGAAAGTATAAGCGTCTTCTGATTTTGGATTGTAATCTGTGGCTGTTGCAATAAATAAATCAGTGATTTTTTGGTATGCCATTCTTTCACTTACTCTGATTGTTTTGATTCGTTCTAATAATTCATCAAAATACTTCGTATCATATTTATTTCCATTTATAAAACGTTCATCATTTAAAGCAAAACCTTTGGTCATATATTCTTTTAATATTCTTGTTGCCCATATTCTAAATTCTGTTGCTTTTTTAGAATTAATTCTATAACCCACAGCAATTATAGCATCAAGACTATAAACTTCAGTATTATAGTTTTTTCCGTCAGGTGCAGTTATTTCCATTTTGGAAACAACTGAATTTTTATCTAATTCGTTTTCTTCAAATATATTTTTTAAATGTTTTGATATTGCTGGTACTCCAACATCGAAAACTTTTGACATTCCTTTTTGTGATAACCATAAAGTTTCATCTTTATAAATAGCATCTACTACAATATTACCTGCACTATTTTTATATATAATTAATTTATTATCTTCCATCAATACTCTCCTTTCCTTTAGTTTTTCATAAGTCATACACTTATCAATTAAAATTTATTAAAAAATGCCCCAAAATGTAAAAAGCATTTAGTAAAAATTCCTTTTATTTTCAAGTATTCAAGTGTGTTTTTTCATAATTCCCCACTTACCAGTTAATTCCGACTTTAGTTAACTTTTCTTCTTGATTGTTATTTCTCTTTTCTGCTCTGATTTTTCTTTTTTGATACATATCCATTATTTATTACTTCCTACCTTTTATATTTCTTATTTTTTACTTCTACTAATTTTAAATCATTTTCATCTATAAAATAATTAAATTCATAAGGATTATTATTATAATAAACATACACTTTATGATTTCCTTCTTTATACCAAACACTATAATTATAGTTATCAATGCCATATTTTTCATCTAACTGTCTTTTAATCTCAACATTTCTAGCATCATATATGTCTTTTTTTGGTAAATCATTAAAATCTATTAATTTTGTATGATGGATTATAGTTTTAAGAATATTCCATCCGTCGGTTTCTTCTTTATTTAATACTTCAAAACCATAATCTAAATATAACTTTGCTGCTAACCAACTTGTGGTTTGAGTATGTAGTAATATGCTTTTATGCCCTAATTCTTTAGCAAGCTCTATTGTTTTAGTTAATAAAGGTTTAGAAAGTCCCATTCCTTGATATTCACTTTTTATAGCTAACCAATCCACAGTTGCATTATATCCATATTCTGAGTCTTTAAGTAATGATATCGTAACCGTTCCAACTTTTTCACTAGTTTTATCATCAACTATGAAAACACATCTTCTATTTAACTCATCTATAAAATGATCATAAAAAGTATGAAAATGTTTTAACCCCTTTTCTATCGACGTGAATTCTCCGGAAGAAATATGTATTAAAGTCCATTCTTTTTCATCACCTGGTTTGTAATATTCAAAATGGAATCCACTAGGTAAATTATATTTTTTATACCTTGATGTATCATCATAATACATTAGTAACTCATAATATTTAATAGTATTATCATATGACTTCATTATTTTTCACCTTCTTCTACATTCAAATACAAATTTATCTCTTATTCTGCTGGTAATGCATCTAATAATTCTTTTGGCAATTCTTCTTGTAATTCATAAGTTGAAATATTAATAGAAACATTTGTATATTTTAAAGTCCAATCTACTGTTAATCTATTTTTTCCTCTACGTAATAATAAAACAATGGTATGTGTGTCACCTTCTTTTATTTCATTATTTCTCACTTACCAATTAATATTAGTCTCGTTTTCGTTTGTTCTAATTAAATTTTTAAAGTCATAAATCTTTTTAATTATACCATAAAAAGATAGATTTTGCATCTATCCGATTACTGATTGATATTTTTTTATTTATTCGGTAAGAGGTTTAAAATATCTTTAAATTCTATTTCTTTTTTTATATAAGGAAATAATTAACTTTCTTTCATTGTCATCAATTTTAATATATTCCTTAACAAATTTATTAATCGACTCTTTTACTGAAAGTTCCGAATCAAAATACTTTTGTAAAATTTTTATATCTGAAATCAAATTATTATCTTGCTTTTCTTGTTTGAAAAATTCAATTACTTTTCTTAACAAATAAAAATCAAGTTTTTCATCACCCATGAATAATAATTCTTCTATCAATCTATTAAATTTATTATAATTCCATAATTTTATGATATTTTTCTTTTCTTGTTCAGTAAGTTCCTTTTTGTTAGGTTCTTTACATTCTAGATAAACTAATAAATCATCTATATAATTTATATAATAATTTCCTGGATCAATTATATATAACCTACCATTATAAACTACATTATTTTTATTTATATCTATGATTCTAACATTTAATTTGCTTAATAATTCTATATCTTTTGTAATAGCAATTAATTCATTAATAAAATTTTTCATTTTGTCATTTAATACATTACTAGAATTTTTTATATATTCCATCGAATATCCAATTAATTTTCCATTTTTAGTTATTAAGGATTTAGGCATTAATATCCTTGATGTTTTAATAGATGATAAGTAAATTAATTCATAATTATTTTTATGATCTAATTTATAATTAGGTTTAAATATCTTATATACTTTATCATTATCATTATAAACTGTAAATTCTGAACCTTGTTCACTTAATAATTCTAAATTTTCTAAATTTATATTTTCAATGGTTTCAGCTTTAATTACTTTCATATCATCACCAACTCTTTTTGTAATGTCTATATTATACATAATTAATCGTTGACATTTAAATAACCTGTAATTTAAGTGAAATACACTTGCTAACTTTTTAGTTTCAAATTACATTTTGTTATTTTTTCTTTACTACGCATCTTTAATTACTATTTTTACTTTCTTTTGTTAATTTAATTTTTTCCGCATTGTTAAGTATATCTAATTGATATTTACAAATATCAATTAAATTTCAAATTTTTCTTCTTTATTAGTTTTATATAATAATTTATAATCTATTAATTTTTCATTTTACTTAAAAGATAAAAATACTATTTCATTTACTTCAAATTCTAACCTTACAATTCTTCAAAATTCTAAATATTAATTTTTATCAGAAAGGTCTAATTCTTCAAGTTCATTTATATATTTGTCAAAATCACTAATATATATTTGAGCTTTGATTATTCTATATTTTTCAAATTCAGTTATTGCTTCAGTTGCTTCTTTAGCATCTCCAGTTGTCGACATAAAAGTTAAATTTCAGCAGCACCAGATTTAATTGTTACTTCTTTTTTTCATATTTCCTCCTTAGCTTTTTCTTGTTTAACTTTTATATTTTTATTTATTAGAATTAATAAGACACTAATAATAGCAAATATTACAATAGAGATAATTAATGCATTTACATTTATATCTTGTAACCAACCACCCGCTAATTTTTGATCGATAAAATTAGATAGTAACTTAATAATTATTAATATTATTATCAAGACAATGGTAAGTATTATACTAATGTTTCTTATTGATTTTAATATTTCATATTTTTCTAACCAACATAATATTACTAGATTAATTATACATAAAACGGTTATAATTAACCTAAAATAAATATTAGTAATTATATCATATATTGTTAAAATTATTATATAATTGTCTCCAAAACTATATAATAAATTATTTTGTAAATTTTGCTCTGTATTAGTCATTTCTTCTATTACATCTTCTTTTATACTTTTTAACTTTTCATTTGGTATTTGATTAGACATATATTTAGATATTAATATGTCTACATCTTTTTCAATATTTATTTTTTTATCTTCGTTATTTAAAATATTTTTTATTAATGTATTTATAAATTCAGATGTAATATTTTTTGCACTACTACTTTTTCTAATATTTTGCTCTATTAATTCTAATTTATTTATATCAACATCATAAATGATTTCATCTAATAAATATCCTGATATTTTTTTAGAAAGTATTTCTTGAGAAAAAGTATTTACAACCATATTTTCAATTACAAAACTTATAATTATTGTTACTAAAAGTAAAAATAATAATATTTTTAATATCTTTTTTATATATTTCATAATCACCTTTCTTTACTTGAAATTTTTTATTATCAAGTAACATATATATTTTTTTATTTAATAATTTATAATTTTAAAAATAATAATTAAATATTATCTTTCTTTTCCCATACTACCTCTCTTTTTTCACATAATCGTTATAAATATAAGTTAGTTTTCTTCAAACAAAATCATGCTAATTATATCATGTATTAGCATAAATGTCACTTTATTCTCTAATAATCTTTTATAATAAAATTATTTAATATACACGTATGATTGTGGTGCATATTTTATATTGTATTCACTTAATTCTTTAGGACTATCATATTTTATATATTCTTTAATTTTGTAAGCAATAGCGTCTTCTTTTTTTTCAAAGTATTTATCATAATTTTTCTTTTCTATTCCGCCTGATACCTTTGTTTTATCCCAAATGATTTCTTTTTTGTCATATAATATATCTTCTATAATAATTTCACCAACAACTTTTTTTATTGGTGAGGAAGTATAGACAATTATTTTTGTGGGTTTAATTTTGCATTTTGTTTTTCTATATTCATATTTTTTAGTGCCATCAAATATTTTTTTTACATATTCTGGCTTAATTGACATTAATATTGTACTCATTATATTCTTTTAATATATATCCTTTCATCTTTTATTTCTTTACTTAAATTAAAACCATTATGTTTAATAAAACTAATAAAATCTGTTTTATCTTTTTTACATGTAACATAA
Source organism: uncultured Bacilli bacterium (assembly GCA_934148535.1). Classification (GTDB taxonomy): domain Bacteria; phylum Bacillota_I; class Bacilli_A; order RF39; family UBA660; genus RUG11198. The sequence continues at coordinate 34,645 of CAKPDF010000012.1, read as the reverse complement.
ATTGTTTTTATGTTCTTTTCTCGTGCTATTGAGTTAATTATTTCCATATATGATGTACCTATTTTCATATTTTTATCTATAACATTAAATGTTCTAATTTTTAATACATTTTTTTCTTCTATTTGTTGAGAATCATTTTCTCCAACTTTTAAAATTAAAATAGAATTAATAATGCTATCTTTATCTTTTGTGAAATAGCATTCTTCATTATTTTTTAATAATTTATTATACCATTTGCTGAAGTCATCGTAGTCATTTTTAATAATATTAAATATTTTATTATTTGAAGATATATTTGTAAGGAAACATTTTTCAATAGTAAATAATTTGCTTTTATCTAATTTAATAGCAACAACACCGTATTTCTTTTGTTCTTCAGCATTATAAAAACTATTTAATGTTTTTAATAGTTCTTCTTTTGTTTCTTTGGAAGACGCTAATAAGGTTATATCTATTTTATTAATTAATTCTTCAAAGTTTTTGAAATATAGCAAATCATCAACTTTGTATATTATCTTTTCTTCTTTTAATGGTTCTTTTTGGAATTCAATATAATCACCTATTTTTATCTTTTGCCTTTTTTCATCATTTAATCTTATTTCATATGTTTTAGTTCCAAATTTTATATAATTGAAATATTCTTCTTTTAATTTCATAATATGCATACTATCAAACCATCTTTCTATTTTTATATTTTTTCTAAATAATTTATTTTCTTTCCAGTTTTTTTAGCATATTCTATTTCTGATTTAGTACTTTCTCCTATATATCCATCTACGTTTATAACAAATATTTCATCAGACATATCTATTTTTCTTTTATGCATGTCATCTAACATTTTCTTTGTTTTAGTAAGTGTTCCTTCATCCATATTATCCCATACCTCTGAATCTCCAGAATGGCCAAATAAACCTACTGAAATTACTATATTACCTTTTAATGTTAAATCTTTTTGTGCTTTTAAAAAAGCATCTTTAAATTTAGTTGAACCACATAGGGTTATTACTTTATAATTTTTTATCATAAAATACCTCCAATTATAATTTTATTATTATATATATAATTAATTATCTTTTATTCTAGCTAATATATCTTTTTTTGTAATTATTCCTTCCCTTAATATTTTTATATCATTATTTTCTACTTTTACCACAGTTGAAGGAACCCCTATTCTACTTTTTCCACCATCTATATATAAATCAACTTTATCTTTAAAACAATTGTATATATCTTCTACATCAATACTAGCTGGAAATCCAGAAATATTTGCTGATGAGGTTGCTATTGGCACTTTACAATATTCTATTAGTTTTAATATTAATTCATTATCGGGCATTCTTACCCCTACCGTATCTGTATTTGCTGTCAATATATTTGGAACTATTTTCTTCTTATTTAAAATTAATGTTACTGGTCCGGGAAAGAAATTTGATATTATTTTTTTCTCTAACGGAGAAATTATGTTTGCTACAGAACAAATCATTTCATAACTTGAAACTAATAATGTAATAGGCTTGCTAAATGTCCTCTCTTTTATTTTGTATAATTTTTCTATTGCATTTCTATCTAGTCCATTAGTTCCTATTCCATACACAGTTTCTGTTGGAAATACTATCACTTTATTATTATTAATAAGGCTTGCTATTTCTTCTAATTTTTCAGAATTATTATTTTTAATTTTAATTATTTTAGACATATTATCATCTCCATAATCTGATTTATTATTTGATTGATATTTATATTTAAATTTATATATTATTAGTTATGTATTGTAATTTACTATTAATTATTTTTTAACTTTAATTTTGATACCTAATACTCCATATTTATCTTGTAATTCCTTTGGATAATATTCTAACATATCGTTTGGATCTGCTATGTCATTTTCAGAATAACCTAAAGATACTTTATCAAAATTTTCATACAATTTAGCAAATGAATCATATTTATATAATTCCATAATTTCTGTAAGCATTTTCTCATTTGTTTCAACATTAGTAAACTCTATAAAATCATTTACTTTTAATTTACTTCTTTTTTCATCATTTAATCTCAATTCTATGGTTTTACTTCCATTTTTAATTCTATTAAATGGATCATTATTTAACTTCATATTTATTATCATACTTAATCATTCCTTTTCATAATTGTAGCATTAAATAATATTTATAGCAATATAACGAAGAAAAAAATCCTATTAATATTAGGATTTATTTAATTACTTTTATTTTATTTAGAGGCCATAGTCTAAATACTACTTTACCTGCTATTTCACTTTTATTGATTAAACCTTTTGATCTAGAATCTGCTGATACTTTTCTATTATCTCCTAAAACTATATATTTATCTTCAGGGATTATCATAGTGCAGTTATCATTTCTTATTTCACATATATCTTCTACATCAAAATCTGTTGTTTTATTTTTAGCATAAGGATCACTTATTTCTTTATCATTTATATATAACTTATTATCTTGATATTCTAATGTTTCTCCTGGTAGTCCTATTACTCTTTTAATTATATAATCATTATCTTCTTGTATTACTACTATGTCAAATCTTTTAATATCTGTTAGTTTATATGATATTTTACTTAGTAATAATATTTGATTATTTTCTAAATTCGGTTCCATAGATGTACCTTTTACTATTACTGGTGTTATTATATATTTTCTTAATAATACTATTACTATTATTATTAAAAGATAACTTCCCCATTCTTTAATAATTTCTTTCATTAATAATCCCCTTTCTTAGAAGCTATTAGTATATAACTAATACATTAATATGTCAATTCTATTAAATTATATTTCTTTATTAATTAATTTTTCTAAAAATAAAGAAACTCCCTCTTCATCATTTGATTTAGTTACATAATCTACTAACTCTTTTAAATCTTCACTTGCATTTTCTACAGCAACACTGTAACCACATTCATGAAACATAGATAAATCATTATAATCATTACCTATTGCTATTGTATCTGTATTAGGTATATCTAAATAATTTGCCAATTCTTTTAAAGCATACCCTTTAGATGTTTCAACATTACCTATTGTCAGCCATTTTTCTTGGTCTTCTTTATTTCTATCTATTTCATTTAATATTTTTATTTCATTAAAATCTTGAAGATAATTTTTTAGCTTTTTTAGTACTTCTATGCTATTGGAAGTAAATAGACATTGTTTAATTTTTTTATTTTTTAATACGTCTTCATAATTACTTTGAGATAGTAATATTTGATTATCTCTTCTTATATCTTTTGTTACATATTCATCTTCTTCTATTGTTAAGGTCATTCTTATATCTTCTTTGTAACAATATTTTAATATTTTATATGCAACCTCATTATCTATAGTTAATTCATTTATTACTTTGTTATTTTCTAAGTCATATATTTCTGAACCATTAGAACATATCATTATTTTAGAAGATGAAATTATCTTTGCTATTTTTCTAGTATGGTATCTTGGTCTTCCGGTACAGATTACGACATAGTTTCCTAGTTCTATTAATTTTTTGATATTTTTTTTAGTATTTTCAGTTATGTCTCCATTTGTTTTTCTTAAAGTGCCATCACTGTCGATTAATATTAATTTTCTCATAATATCACTCTTTCCATATATAATAATAACAGAAAAGTTTAAAAAAAACTAGGGATAAATTAAATATACCCTAATAATTTTAAACTATACCAAACTAATGGAGATGTATTTTCTTGAGACAACTTATCTATGTCAATCCATAATCCTCCATTTGAATCTATTCCATCTGGTGTATCTTTTAGTTTTGTTTCTTTTATTTTTACTTCATATAATATTCCTATATGATGTAAATCTTCTTCTAAGTTTTCTTTAATATTCCAAGTTACATTTACACTTGTTACATCTAATAATTTTTCTTTAATTACTGTAGCATCTATTTCTTCTTTGCATTCTCTATGTAATGCTTGTAATGGTGTTTCTGTATGTTCTATACCTCCTCCTGGCAAATCATATTTTCCAGTATAAGCACCAGTTGCTTTTTTTATTAGGGCAATTTTATTGTTATTAATTATTATTGCATATGCTCCTATATGGGTATGTTTTATCGTTTTCATTTTTACCTCCTATTCTATAGAAAAAAGACAGTATTTCTACTATCTTTGTTCTTTAATCTTATATTGACTTTTTCTTTCTCTTAAGAAATATAATTTAGCACGTCTTACTTTTCCTCTCTTAGTTACTTTTACATAGGCAACATTAGGACTGTTTACAGGGAAAGTTTTCTCTACTCCAATACCACTGATAACTTTTCTTACAGTGAATGTTTCAGAAATTCCTGTTCCTTTACGTGAAATTACAACTCCTTCGAAATCTTGAATTCTTTCTACTTCTTTACCGTTTCTTGTATCTTTAATTTTACAACCAACGATTACAGTATAACCTACTCTGAATTCTGGTAAGTCATTTCTTAATTGTTTTTCTGTTATTTGTTCGATTAAATTCTTTGCCATAATAACACTCCTTTTCTTTGAATTTTATGTGTTTATACAATTATAGATCTATATCCAGCGAATTGCCACGTACTTAATTATAGCATAAATATTTTAAAATACAAGGGTTTTAGTGTTTTTCTTTATTTTTTTGTTACAATACATAGCTATTATTGTAATATTACTTAAAAGTTAATATCAAACAATAGAGATTAAATAATATTATTGCCTATAATACCTAGTATTATTCCTAATATAAGGCCACAGAATACTTCTATTGGTTTATGACCTACTTCTTCTTTTAAGTTTTTTAATTCAGAGTTTAAGTTATCTAATTTTATTTGTTTTGTTATCTTATTTATTACTTTGGCTTGTTTTTCTGTTTCATATCTAATTCCCATAGCGTCATACATTACTATTAAGGTAAATACTGTTGATAAAGCAAAGATTGGAGACGCAAATCCCATATTTAAACCTATTAATGTTGTTAAGCATGAGGTTAAAGTGCTATGAGAGGAAGGTAAGCCTCCTGCTCCATCTAATAATCTTATAATACTTACTTTTTTATTAGTTATTATTTCTATTAGAAATTTTAATATTTGACATATTGCTACTGCTACAAGAGGAATTATTATATATTTATATTTTTCCATAACTAACCTACTTTCTTTAATTCACTTAAAAACATTTTACTTTTTAAATATAATCCTGAGTATCTTTCGTAATAATCATCTATGAAATTATTTATTTCTTGTTTTATATTTTCTGATATTTCTAATTTGGTTATTTTTGATATATCTACATAGTAAAACATTCTTATTAATTTTATTGTTTTTGGAGAAACTATATTATCATTATTTAGACAATTTTTGCAAATATATCCACCTTTGTAGCTAGATATTGTTATTATATCTTTGGTAGAAGAGCATATAACACATTTATCTATTACAGGTTTTATACCAAGGTATTCTAGTAATTTTAATTCTAATATATTAGTTATTATTTCTGGATCAAAATTTTCATCTATTTTTTTTAAGCTTGATATTAATAGATTATAAATATTATTATCGTTTTCATGTTTGTATACATTTTGTGATAACTCTAATAGAAATAGAGAATAGCTCATTTTTGTTAAATCTTTTTTGATATTTTTAAATTTATCTATTACATCTACTTCTATTAATGATGGCATTCTGTTTTCAAACCAATTTAAATGAAAACTAGCATATGTTAATTTTGTAGAGGTACTGCTAATTTGACTTTTCATTCTTTTAGCACCTTTTGCTAAAACACCTATTAAGCCATCTTCTTTTGTTAAGATGTTTATTATTTTGCTACTTTCTTTATAATCTACTTCACTTACTATTATTCCTTCTACTTTTTTAATCATTTTCTTTAATTACTTCATCATTCTGCATATTTTTATATTTTATATAATATTCTATTTTCCCAGTAGTTTTAAATAACTGCCATATATCATTTTTATTCATTGTTATCACCTATTTCTATATTGGGGATTTTTTTATTTTTTTATACAGCATATTATATATTTTTATTAAAATCTTCATACCCTATTTGATTTAAAAATCTATCTTTCTCTTTCCAATTTGGTACTACTTTTACAAATAAGTCTAAATAAACTTTTTTGTCTAATAGTTCTTCAATATCAACTCTTGACTTTATTCCTATTTCTTTTATCATTTGTCCATTTTTTCCTACTATTATTTTCTTTACACTTTCTCTATCTACTATAATATCTGCTGAAATGGAAATGTTGTTTTTATCTTCTTCAATACTATTTACTAATACTGTAACTGAGTGTGGTATTTCATCTTTAGTAAGATTTAATATTTTTTCTCTTATTAATTCCCCTACTTCAAAATTAACGCTGACATTTGTTACTGTATCTTCATCATAGTAGGCAATGGTATCTGTTAAATATTTAGATATTGTTTTAATTAAATCATCTATATTTTTATTTTTAGTTGCTGATAGTGGAATTATTTCTTCAAAGTTATATAAATCTTTGTATTCATTTATTAGTGGTAATAGTTCTTCATACTTAATTTTATCTATTTTATTTAAAATTAGTATTACTTTACTATTATTTTCTTTTAATTTATCTAATATAAATTTATCTCCAGTTCCAAATTTTTGAGTGACATCTACTACAAATAATACCAAATCTACATTATCAAGCATTACATACGCTTGCTCATTTAAAATTCTACCTAATTTATTTTGAGGTTTATGTATTCCTGGGGTATCTACAAATATTATTTGAATATCATCTTTAGTATATATTCCCTCTATTAGATTTCTGGTTGTTCCTCTTACGTCTGATGTTATTGCTATTTTTCTTTCCATTATTGAATTTAGGAGTGTACTTTTTCCTACGTTAGGTCTTCCTACTATTGTTACATATCCACTTTTCATTTTAAATCATCCTCATTAAATGGATAAGGGCACATTTCTTTAATTGTATGAATTTCTGTTTCTCCTTTAGGATTCATTGCAATAACTTGTTTATCACCTTCAAAAAATTCTAGCATAACTTGTCTACAGATCATACAACTCATACCTATTTTATCATTATCACACATTACATATATTTTTTCAAAATCTCCTTTTTTATAGCCATTTGCTATAGCTTGTATTATTGCATTTCTTTCAGCACATATTCCTGCTCCATATGATGCATTTTCTACATTTACTCCGCAAAACTCTCTTCCATCTTTCATTACAACTATACTACTTACTCTGAAATTTGAATAAGGGCTATAACTATTATCTAATAATTTAATTAATTTTTCTTTCATATAAATTCCTCTTTCTTTTATTTTATTAAAGTATGTTAATTAACTTTGGTAAAAATATAATTATTCCAATTATTACTGAAAACATACTCATTACAAGAACAGCGGCTGCTGCTACATCTTTAGCAATTTTAGCTAGTTCTTCATATTCTTTTGTAACTAAATCTACAGTTCTTTCAATTGCTGTATTTACTATTTCTAAACAAAGTACCATAGATATTGTTAATATTAATATCAACCATTCTGATAAGGATACTTTTAAAACAAATCCTAATATAGTTGAAAAAGCTCCAAAAAAGATTTCTATTTTAAAGTTTCTTTCTTGGGAAGATACATATCCAATTCCATCTAAAGCATGTTTCATACTCTTTATAAAACTTCTTTTACCTTGTAATTTGATATTCATTTAATAAATCCTCCTGAAGTGCAAACATTACTTTTTCTTCTTCTTCTTCCATATGGTCATATCCTAATAAATGTAATATTCCATGAGTTGCTAAAAAGCAAACTTCCCTTAATCTTCCATGATTATACATCTCTGCTTGCTCATAGGCAGTATCTATAGATATATATATATCACCTAATACTCTTATTGGCTCTTCTTTATCATCATCGTTGTCTTCTAGTGCAAAGGATATTACATCTGTTGGTCTATCTACATTTCTATATTCTTTATTAATTTTATGAATTTCTTCTTTAGTTACAAAGATTATATTAAATATAGCATCTTCTATATTTTGTTTTTTTGTAACAAATTCTATATATTTTTGTAATTCTTCTATTTCTTTTATTTCTTTATTTGTATTATTAATTATTTCAAACATTTTAATCCCTACCTTACTATTTTACTAAATTGATTTAATATATTTAAATTAAATGAAAACATTATTATTGCTATTATTAATATTATTACTAATATATTTATTATTGTATCATTTTTAAATATTTTTGGTAATCTTTCTTTTATACTGTCTGTTATTATATAAATACCACTTCCTATAATACCTCCAACTGTATTTAATATTATATCATCTACATCAAATGTTCTACCGATATTTAACTGTACTATTTCAATTGTTGTAGATACTACTAATGTTAATAGCATTGATGGTATTATTTTTTTATTTTTTAAGTAGAATGATATAAAGTATCCATATGGTAAAAATAGTAATACATTACCTATTATATTTTTTACAAATAATCTGCTACCAATATTATATCTAAATATTTCTTTAAACGGTATAAAATTGGAAGTACCAAAATTTACATCTTGAAATGTTACTACTTCAAATAGACACATTATATATAATATAAATATCAGATTAAATATTTCTTTATGAAGTACAAACTTTTTCTTATATTTTATTAAATATGATATTCTAAGAGTACACGCTATTACAGTAATAATAATTATTATTGGTAATAAATCTGGCATTACTTTAACAAACATATTTTGTATCATTTTGAGCATTATATCACACTCCTTATTAAATATTTTTAATATCTTTTTTATTAAATATTATGAAAGATAATACTAATAAAAATATATAATAGATTATACATATAATAATTGATGTAGTTAAATTTAAATATTTGTACTCTGAGAGTTTACCAAATAAATATTCATTTATATTCCAATTCATTGTGAGCAAATATTTCATTATTTTAAGATTATAATTAATTGCTAAAGATTTAATACTAGCAGAAAATATATATATAATTAAGGAAATAGTTAATGATAATATATTATTAGAGGTAATTATACTTATTAAAAATGATAATGTGCTTAATAGTATTAGCATTGGCAATTTTAATAATATTCTCAAAAATGTATATCCAAATATATTATAACACATAATTGTACTTAATTGAAAGTTATATATTACGACTTTTTCTTGCAATGAGGAAAATCCTAGATAAAATCCTCCTATTAAAAGTTGGGTTAAATATAAATATATAATTGATAATACCATTACTATAATCATAGATAAATATTTACTTAATAATATTTGATTTCTAGTATATGGCTTTATTAACAAAAGTTTTATTGTTCCTTCTTTTAACTCATTAGATATAATTGTAGAAGATGTTATTAATATAATTATTATTATGAATATTTCATAATCTTCTAAGGTCGTTTTTAATTGATAATTTAATGCTTTATAATCATTTATATTTTTATTATTATCTATTATATATTTATTTAATTCAATATTTTCTAATATAGTTTGGTATTTTAACTTTTCATTATATGATAATTTTTTATTTTTATAACTTTCTTTTAATTCAAGATTTTTTTGATATTGATACTTTGCTTCGTTTAGATAATTATTTTTACTTTTATCTTGTAATATTAGAATATTATTTAATATTACAAAGATTAATATTAAAATATATATTACATATATTGACTTTTTATGAAATATTTTTTTTAGTTCTATTAAAATTAATTTATTCAATAGCATTACCTTCTGTTTTTAATAAATAGGCTTCTTCTAAGGTTAGGCTTTTTTCTTTTATCGTATATATTTTAATATTATTATCAGTTAATTTTCTTACTATTTTAGGTATATCATCTTTTTCTATTGATAATTCAATCATATTATTATTTATTATTTTATAATTATCTAAAATATCATTTATTTTTATTGTATCTAATTCAAATATGTAATTATTATTTTTTTTAGTTAAAATATTTATATCATTTATTGATAATATTTTACCCTGTTTTATTATTGCTATTTTATTGCATACTGTTTCTAATTCTTTGAGATTATGACTAGATATTAATATTGTCATATTTTCTTGTTCTTTTAATTTTAATAATAGACTTCGCAATTCTTTTATTCCTTCTGGATCCAATCCATTAGTTGGTTCATCTAATATTAGTAGTTTGGGCTTGTGTATTATTGCTTGGGCTATACCTAGTCTTTGTTTCATACCTAGTGAATATTTTGATACTTTATCATTTATTCTTTGAGATAAACCTACTAAGTTTATTACTTCTTTTATTCTTTCTTTACTTATATTATATATAGTAGCAGGAATTAATAAATTTTCTAATCCAGTAAGATATGTATATAAATCTGGATTTTCTATTATAGCACCTACTTGAGAAATTGCATTTTTATAATCAGTTTTAATATTATGATTATCTATAAATATTTCTCCTTTTGTTATTTTTTGTAGTGATAATATTGTCTTAATAGTGGTTGTCTTTCCAGAGCCATTAGGACCTATTAAACCTAATATATCTTTTTCTTCTAATTTTAAATTTATATTCGTTAATATTTCTTTATCATTTATTTCTTTATATAAGTTTTTACATTCTAAGATGATGTTAGGCATATTTTCTCCTTTCTTTTGCCTTTGTTATAAATATCACTTAGTATTTTACTATATATTTATAATTATTTCTAGTATTAAATAAAAATTATTTAATTTTTTAATAGTTGCATCTTAATTATGTCTGTAAACTTAAAGGTCGTTATTAGTATTTATAAAATAAAAGAAATAGATTTACTACTTCATAGATTTTTCTATTTCTTTTATTTCTTCTACAGTCTCACCGGAAATATCACTTATATCTTGATATGATATATCTTTTTTTAGCATTCCTTTAATCATCTTTAGGACATTTTCTTTTATTCCAGCAATTCTTCCCTCTTTTCTTCCTATTCTTTTTCCTTCTTCGGTAAACTCTTCCTTCCAACCATAATATAAAAATTCGCCATATTGATCTGCTGCTTCTTTAGTTAATGTGTAATCATCATTCATAGTATACATTTCCCTTACCTTTCCAATTACTCTTTTTTTAAGTTCAATGTCTAACATATTACCTAGAATAGTATCTAATTCGTTTACATCATCATTATAGAAAAATGCTCCAATTCTGATATAGTCATCTATCTCACTTACTTTGCCTTCATTAACTAAATTATAAAACTTTTGATAACATTTAGCAATATCTAAGTAAATTAAATGAAAGTTTTTTACAACTAAGTAATCATTTCTATTTATTATTGATGCCTTAGATAAATCACCAAATTTATTATTGTTACCATTATCAAAATTAATTTGTATGAAAATTTTTTTAGAATTATATTTCATTCCTCTTTTTGTACTTTTAGAATACATTTCCATTAGATAACTAGTATTTTTCTTAATAGTAGTTTCATTAGGATACATATTTGCTTCTATATTAAATACGTATTTATTACCTTTAGCAATTAAATCAGTTTGTTTAAATTTTTCTTTACCATTACCTATAGATATAGAATTAGGTTTTAAATTTAAATAATTATAATTAACTTCTAAATCTACAACTTTACAAATAGTCTTTATACAAAAATCTAAAAAGTCTGGATTATCTAAAAATAAAGAGATAAAATTTTCATTTCTAATCATTTTAACCTTCTTATAAATATCTTTAACTATTTCCACTTTTTCACCTTCTTTCTGGAGTGTTTTCTACCTCCTCTAATATTATTATTCTACGTGAAAAGGTAAAAACCCTTTTAATTTTGGAAGAAAATTACAGAAAATGAAAAAAAGTTACTTAAAATAACTTCTAAGTAACTTAATATTTTTGTTATAGAAATAACATCTAGCCAATTATGTATGGATCAGATTGTGTTCCTGTTCCTGTTTCATTAACTATTTGTGTACTTGATTTGAGATATGCGACTGGGCGCACCCCGTTGGAGTCGTAGACGTTGCGGTTGCCGTGGACGAGGCCGGACGAAATCACGTAGAACGCAAAATAGGAATTGCCGGAATAAGGGGAAATTAACCAGGTGCTACTGCTATTAAATAGCCAGTCTTTCCCTCCACAGTTTGTTTTATCTATATCATAATTATATCCATCTTTTGTACATACACTTAAATCTGTCGCATAAGCATAATCTGAGGGATACATTATTCCTATATATCCAGGCCATGTCGTTTGACGTCCTGAATATACTGTCGTTCCTCTTTCAAAGTTATAATAGTCATCTGCATATAATCCTTGATATGAAGAAGTGCCTCCTAAATAATACTTTACTTTATCTATTTGAGATTGAGCTTGTGAAGTTAGACCAGTAGATGTAAAATCACACGATGTTGTGGCATTATTTTGACCAGAGAAACAAGTTCCACTTGTCTTATTCCAGTATAGGCTTTGTCCGTTTCCATTATCATTTGAGTCAGTTGTATAAACAGTACTAGGATTTAATAATTTCATTACTCTTGCTGTAGTCCATTCATTTTTACCATATGCTGATTCTGCTCCAGTTGATGTATTTTTATTATCCCAAGAATAGTTACCAATAGATGTTGCTCTTATTAATTTTATTCTTTTTGATACATTTCCATTTTCATCTTCCGTATCAAATACACCTATTATTCTCCAACCAGCATCTTCTTCATTAAATGTTACATAATTATTAGGATTTGCTCCATAATATCTAATATTACCAAAAGAGTCTTGCATTAATCCTTCACTTACTACTTGAGTTATTTCTTCTCCTCCTGCTGTAGTGACTTGAGTTTTAGTACCATTATTATATTTATTAGTAATATATTTTACTGCACTATCATCACTTACTTCAAAAGTAACAGTACCTCCAAATCTACCTTTATCAGTATTTCTTTGATCTGCATCTATTTCACTTATCCATACCCCTATATACCAAGTTTTAGTCTCCTTAGTTTTAACAGTTAAACCAGATACTAAAGTAGATTTAGCCATACCATTAGCACTACTACCATCTTTAACAGAAGTAGAAGTTGATAATTCTTGCCATTTTAAATTATTATAAACTCCTCCATTTTTTGCATATAGTTCTATAGTACCCTTTAAATTCTTTAAAGTAGAACCTTGATTGGTTAAAGTAATCTTATACACTTGACAAGATAAATTATCTTTACTATCTATACATTTATTAGTACCACCAACACCATTTATTGCATTATTTAAAGCATTATCCATCATAGGTACCATATTAGTATTTGTTCCACTTACTAATTCTACATTTAATGTAGCATTAATATTAACAATATTACCTTTAATTGCTACATCATTAGTAACACTATAACTTAAATATGCATATGTTGCTCCCATAGTTAATATAAAAACTATAATACCTATAATTATTGTCATTCTTAAACTAATCTTTTTCATAAGTATTTCACTTCCTCACGATAAAAAGATTTAGTTTTCTCTAAATCTATATTACTTATATTATAGGGATTTATATCTATTAAACTAGATTTGACCCCCCCCCCAATACGAACAATTGTTTGATTAGTTGTCATAAATAACACTTCCTTTATTATTAGTTTATAAATGTAGATGTTACTCCATTTCCATTACTATCTTCAAATTTGATAGTACCACTATAAGAACCTTCATCTGTTTGTTCTTCTTCACTTTCATTTACCCATACTAGTAAGTAGAAATCTCTACTATTTCCACTATTGATTAGTACATCAGTTTTAAATGTTGCAAATTCACTACTAGCAGTATTCATAGTACCTAAATCGCTTGTAGCATATGTTTTAGAAGAATCATATGTATCTAGATATACCCAAGATAAATTAGGTGCTGTGGTATTATTAAATGATACACTACCTTTAACTTTTGTATTTACTCCTGTAGAATTATTTTGTAAAGTTATTTTATATAATTGACAAGTAGCATATTCCTCACTTGCACACTTTGCATTTAGATTACTAGCAAGTTCATTAAAAGGCGTTATTAATATATCGTCAGTTCCACTATTATTAGGTAATGCCTTAGTTACAGTCAAATTTAAATTTACCTTTCCAGCATCTCCTTTTACTGTAGTATTATTAGAAACAGCAAAAGTATAATATGCAAATGTTGCCCCTATTACTACAACAAAAAATACTAATATTCCTACTACAAGATACATTATTTTCTTTAAGTCGCTATTATTTTCTTTTTTATTATTCATCTTATCTCACCTACTCTATATAGAGTATATCACATTTATTTTAATTTTGTAAATGATTTTCCATTATTTTCAGAATAATTTTCAGTATATTTTATTATCTCAGATATCTCTTCTTTTAATCTAGGATTTATAGTTTCTATATAAGATAATACTTTATTTTCTAAATTATTTTTATTTATTGTAGATGATATTAATCTTTCTAATAAGATAAAATCTTCATCTTTATAACTATTCCTTAGATATAGTTGTCTTTGCTTTGTTTTTTCGTTTTTTTTAAATAATAGCATTTTATCTTTATCTACAACAAAGTATGTTTCATTCTTTTTAGATATATTATATAATTTATATTTTTTATTATTATAATCTAGATTTAATAAAATCATGCTATTATCGTTATTAAAATATATAATATGTATACCATTATCATTTTCTTTTATTAATAAATTATCACAAGGTATGTATATAAATTTTTGATTAGATGTATTTATAGATAATAATCTATTTCCATCTAGATTAACTCTATAAGATGTATTATTAGATAAATAAGATAAAATTTTATCTTTTTCTAATATATTTATATTTTCTTCACATAATATTAAAGATATTAGTGATATAGTTTTATTCATTTAAAAAACCTCCTAGTAATTATATGTTTTTTAAATGATTCTTATTTATATTATGCAAATTTTTTAATTTTTTTTGTTAGTAAAAAACTACCAGGATGTATTTTTTATATTTTGAATAAAAATATTTTAATAGTAGATATTAATAGTGGGTGATTAAAATGGGAAAGAAAAAAAATTCTAAAAACAAGAATTCAAAATGCAACAACAATATGAGTGGTTCTAAAAGTATGAACGATAGCTCTATTAACATGAATGAAAATAATTCTTGTAAAAACACTCTTAATTAGAAAAAACGCGTGAAGCGTTTTTTTTATGTAAATATAATTTTAACTGTTATAGTAGATATTATTATACATATTAAATCTGTTAATAATCCTACTAAAAGTGCATACTTAGTTTTTTTTATTCCAACTGATGAAAAATAAAGACTTATTATATAAATAGTAGTATCAGTACTTCCTTGAATTACTGAGGCAATTCTGCCTATTAAACTATCTGGGCCATTAGTTTTTAAAATGCTATTACATACTACTAAAGAAGAACTACCAGAAATTGGTTTTAATAAAGATAGTGTTAATAATTCTTTGGGAAAATGCAAATAAGAGAATGTTGGAGATAAAAATGAGGTTAAATCTGTAATGATATTACTTTTTAATAATACATTTATAGATATTATCATTGCAAATATTGTAGGAAAAATTTTTAAGGTTAGGTTTAAGCCTTCTTCTACTCCATTTAAAAATACTTCATATATATTTACTTTTTTATATAAACCATAAATTATTATTAATAATACTATTGTAGGAATTAAATAATTAATCATATTTTTTCCTCCAAATGAAATAAAATAATCTATCTAATAATAGTCCTATGAAACAGGAAGAAAAAGATGATATTAAGGAAGCAGAAAGAATTTCTGTTGGATTTGATGAAGAATTTAATATTCTTAAACTTATTACTGTTGTTGGTATTATTGTTACTGAGGCTGTATTTATTACTAAGAATGTTATCATACTTCTAGTAGCAGTATCTTTTTTATTATTTAATTCTTGCATTCTTTTCATAGATTTTAATCCAAAGGGAGTTGCAGCATTTCCTAATCCTAACATATTCATAATTATATTAGATGATATTAATGATATTGCTTCATTATCTTGTATTTCTGGAAATATTATATTTACTACTTTTGATATTTTTTTAGCCATTTTATCTAATAATCCGCTATGAATTGCTATATTCATTACTCCTAACCATAAACACATTAGAGGTATTAATTTAATAATCATATCTATAGCACTACTGCCTGATGTTAATAATTCTTGATTAATATTTAGAGTATTATTAGTAAAAAAACTATAAACTATTCCTATTAATAGAAATAATCCCCATATGTAATTAATCAAGAGAATATTTCCTTTATTTTAGTAAATATACTTTTTTTATTTTTTATATTTTTACTCTTTACATAAATATTTTCTGTATAGATAAGATTATCATTTAAATATATTTCATCTACTCCTACAACATCTCCTTTTTTATATTTTTTCTTTTTTTCTAGTTTAATATGACTGACTAATTTATTTGTTTCTTCTTTTTTTAGAGGGATATAAACATTATTTTTTATGTATAAGTTATTATTATAATATGTATCTTTAATTACTGAAAATGTATTTTTATTTAATATTTTATATGATAAATATTCATTAAAAGCATTTTCATATAATGATTTATGGGTATTCCAATCATCTGAATCTTTTATTGTTACTGCTATTAGGTCTATGTTATTTTTAGATGCAGTTGTTACTAGAGTTCTTTTTGCTTTTTCTGTATATCCAGTTTTTCCTCCTGTTATATATTCCGTATTTAGTAATTTATTTTTATTTTTCCAAATATAGGCTTTTTTATTTGTCTTTAGTTTATAACTTTTAGTTGATACTATTTTTCTATATTCTTCATATTTCATTGCGTATCTTGTTAATAAAGCCATATCATATGCAGTTGAATAATTTCCATCATCTTCGTTATCTAGTCCTGATGGATTTACAAAATTTGTATTATTCATGCCTATTTCTTTGGCTTTTTCATTCATCTTATCTACAAAGTTGGGGACACTTCCAGATACATATTTTGCTATCATTAAAGCAGCATCATTACCACTTCTTAACATTAAGCCATATAATAAATCTCTTAATGTTAATTGCTCTCCTACTTCTATATATATTCCTGATCCATAAGATTCTTTTATGGTATCATCTACTGTTACTATATCATCTAATTTTCCAGACTCTATTGCTATAGTAGAAGTCATTATTTTAGTAATAGATGCGATTAATTTTGGTGTATTGTAATTTTTACCTGCTAATATTCTTCCTGTTGTCATATCCATTAGTACATATTCATAGGCTGAACTGACACTTGCTTCTACTTTTAATATACCAACTAATGTTACTGCTATTATAAGTATAAATTTCTTCATAGTCTCACCTAGTTTAAGCATATGAAAAAAGGACTTAATTTAGTCCTATTAATCTATTATATTAAGTTATCTCTTACTCTTACATTTAATTTATCTTTAGTATATAAATCTATATCAATATTATTTACAAACTTTAAGAAGCATATATCATCTATTACTATATCTTTATCTTTAGATAATTTTAAACTTATTTTATTATCTTGTTTTAGTATATTATTTTTGTCACTTATTTTTGCTACTTTTACTCCATTATTTATATATATAGTAACACTATTTGATGATTTAGTATTATAATCTATTCTTATCATATCATCTATTATAATACTTCCTTTATTATTAATCTGAAACGTTCTAGGTTTAACTTCTTTTTTTATATTAAACCTTTTTATTCTATTTACTTCTAAATTATTTAAGTAACTATTATTATTTAATAGTCCTGGAGTATCTACTATTGTTACATTATCTAATTTTATTTCTATTTTATCTAAAGTTGTTTCGGGATACATACTAGTAGTTATTTTAGTATTTATATTTGAATAGTTTTTTATTATTTTATTAAGTAATGTGCTTTTACCAGAATTTGTATATCCTACAAAATAAACTTTTTTATTATAAGATATTATCTTGTTATATAAATTATCTATATTATAATTATTTATACTAGATACAATTTCTATATCTATTACATTAGGATATCTTTTTTTGATGTAATTTTTAATTTTTTCATCTTTAACAGATTTAGGTAATGTATCTCTTTTAGTAAGAATTAAGATTACATTTTTTAAATCTCTTAATGGTTCTAAATTCATAAATAATATATCGCATATATATAGTACTATGGAATCTTTGGGAATAGATGATATTATTTTTTTATAATATTCTTCTGTCATTGATTTTTTTTCATATTCTCCATAGTGCATTAGTTTAAAACATCTCATACAATAATCTTTAGATAAATCATTTACATATCCTAAAGATTTTTCGTCTTTATCTTGTAATGTTATTCCACAACCTATACATTTTTTATCTTTCATAGTAATATACTCCTTTTGTTAGGATTTGCTTTTTTTCCATCTTTTTAAATACTATTTTTTCTATACCTCTAAATATTTTTGTGAAAATAAAATCTTTATTACCAAGTGGTTCTACTAAAAGAGTATGAATTCCTACTTTATTTCCTCCATAGATATCTGTAAATAATTGATCTCCTATTATACACACTTCTTTTTTTTGATAAAAATATTGCTTCATTAATAAAATAAAATTCTTTTTACTAGGCTTTTTAGAAAATCCTCTTGCTTCTATATTTTTATTTTTAAAATATTCTAACCTTTTAGTTGGGGTATTTGAAAATATTATTACTTTAAAGTCCATACTTTCTAATTTGCTAAATAACTTTAATAGTTCTTCTGTTGGTTTTTTAATAGGATAAGGAACACATGTATTATCTAAATCAAATAATAAGCATTTTATTTTCTTCTCTTTTAATTTTGTATAATCTATATCATAGATACTTTTACAATACATATCTGGTATTAGTTTTTTCATCTTATCTCCCCTTTTGATAATTTAATTACTAATTAATTTTATCATAAATGGATTTACAAATCAATCTATTTTATAGAAATATATATGCATATAAATTACCATTATGACAGTTATAAATGGTATTGTTTTTTATATAATGTAGTGAGGTGAATATTTTGTTTGGAAGTATTTTAAATATAATTATTAATAATCTATTCTTATGTGGAAGTTACTCTAATAATGTGTTTCCTGATCCTATGAGTAATAAAGAAGAGGAAGAATGTTTAAAAAAAATGAAAGCTGGGGATAAAGATGCTAGGGATAAATTAATATTACATAATTTAAGATTAGTAGCGCATATAGTTAAAAAATTTGAATCTAACGTTAATGATGTTGATGATCTTATTGGGATAGGCACTGTTGGATTAATTAAGGGAATAGATACTTATTCAACTAATAAAAATGTTAAGCTTACTACTTACATTGCTAAATGCGCTGAAAACGAAATATTAATGTATTTCAGAGGTGATAAGAAGAATAGTAAGAATGTTAGTATATATGATGGAATTAGTTATGATAAAGAAGGAAATGAGGTTACAATTTTAGATGTTTTAAAAACACCAGATCCAGATTTTCTTGAGGATATTTATCTTAAGGATAATATAGTTTTATTAAAAAAATATTTGAATATTTTAACTCCAAGAGAAAAAGAAATAATAACTTATAGATATGGACTTGATAATAATGATGAAAAAACTCAAAAGGAAATTGCTAAAGATATGGGGATATCAAGAAGTTATGTTTCTAGAATAGAAAAGCGCGCTACTACAAAATTACTTAGGGAATTTATTAAAAATAAGAACTACATTGAATGATTTTTAGAAAAAATACCCAAAATATTTGACTTAAAGCAATTTTTATGATAAAGTTAATATGCGATGTTTTGAGGAGGGAATAATTATGGCAAAGAAAATAACAAGTAAAAAAACTAGATCTGCTAACAATAGACCTAATTGTTTAAAAGTTACAAAGAGAACTCAAAAAGTTAATTTACAAACTATAACAATAGATGGTAAAAAATATAGAACTAGCGCTAGAGAAGCAAGAGCTTTAAAGAATGCTGCTTAGTTGATTTTATAGATTTAGAAATACATCCTTATTTGGGATGTATTTTTTGTTTGGATGTATTGTAACACACATAAAGAAAAAAAGAACTACTTGTTAGTAATTCTATTCAACATCTTCTAAGTAATATAGTTTTATGGTACCAATAAATGCTTTATTCTGAAAACTATTGTCTAGTGGCTCGTAATCAATATATAAAACTACACTTACTCTTAATTCAGATTTTGCTCCTAATATTCCTTCATAGATTACATATGTATTTTTATCTTTGTCGTTTTTATCTTTTACATCAGATAATCGAGTAGCAGAAGTTATAGTATTACCAAATGTAGCCCTATAATTTACATAATATGCTGCTTCGTGAGCTTGTGTTTTCATTGATGTTACATTGAATTTTGAATAATCCTCTACTTCTTCAATAACAATTCTAAATTTTTTAGCATGCTTGTTTTTATTTGTAATCTTAAAATCACTTGTCTCTAATGATTTACTATAATTCCATTCATTTTTTGCCTCTGTCATATCTAAGTCACCATCTGGCAATACTCCCGATCCATAACCAGTGCCTGATCCTGATGTTGCTGAATTAGTTTCAGAACTTATTACTTGTGAAGATGTAACTTTAGAAGTTTTACTATCAGATGGTTTAGGTTTGTTTGGAATTGTTGGTTTTTCTATATTTCCAGAAATATCATACTTTAAATCATCTTTATTAACTATATAATCTGTACCATTTGGCTCTATAACTTGTACTTTATCATTATCAAATGATGTTATTTGAGTTCCATCTGGTAAAGTTTTCTGAATGTCTTGATTTGATTTATTATTCGGAATACTAGATATATTTTTGCTTGAATCGTATTTAATTTGACTATTATCTTCAATATATTCTTTTGTACCATCACTTTTTTTTATTACTGCTGCTGCATTATCATAATATGTAATTGTCTTTCCATCTGGAGAAGTTACTTTACTAGTAGCATAAGCAACTTTACTAGGATATATTTCAAATACTTTATTATCAACTATATTTATATCTCCACTTTTTCTAACTGATATTTTATTACCATTTTGATCGGTTATTATAGCGGAACCATCATTGTAATAATCAATAATATTACCATCATCATAAGTTTTTGTGTACTTTATAGTTTGACCATTATTATTTTGAAATGTAAAGCCATCTTTTGTCAAATTGACATCTTCTTTATTATGAACAATGTATTTTTCATTTTCTTTTTCAATCAATATTGTTCCATCTAAAAACTCTGTATATTTATAACCACCTAACTTATTATTTTCTTTTGGCAAAGAAACTCCACTTGACGCTACTGAATTAAATATTTGGTTAGTTGAATTTAAATCAAACTTTATATTTTTACTATCTCTAATAAATATAGTTAATTTATCTTTAGTTATTTCAGCAGATCCATCTGAATAATATGTTATTACTGTACCATCATCTAAAGTATTCGTTGTAGACGTAACTATTTTTACTACAGTATTTGGATCTATCTTACCATTCTCATCAATACCATAACTACCATCTTTACGAGCTACAACCCTTTTAATTTTTCCTTTACTAGTTACAATTAGTGATGTACCATCTGAATAATACGTAACAACATCACCTTTTTTGGTTATAAACTTTTTTGTTACTAATACTACTCCATCTTTGATAGCAATATCACCTAAAAGCTCTTTTTCTACTTCATCGTCATTAGCATCATTTGAATTTATTTTATCACTGCCACTAATATAAGTAATATCAAAGTCACCAGTATTTCCTATTAAGCTTATGGTTATTCCTAAAACCCCAGCTATTGTAGAAATACCAATTATTGACATTAATATTGTTAGAAGCTTTACATGTTTTTTAAAAAAGAAGAGAAATGGATGTTTTAATTGTTCTTCTTCTACAACAATTTTATCTTTTTTTATTTCTCTTACTTTAAATAAATTAGTCTTCATTTTATCAATCCTACTTTACGATTTTAAATTTCCTTTTTTGTGCCATCATCTTAAATAGTTTTACAATATCAAATGAAACTACTACAGCACAAGGAATTAATATTACTAAAATCCAACCACCTTTAGATGCTAAGAATAATTGTAAATAACCTAACTTAGGTATTTTTAATATTACCTTACCATAAATATTTTGTTCTTCTACTAAAGCATTATCTGCAACATTATTATTATCTCCTTGGGATTGAAATGTATATTTTCCTGTAGTACTATCATAATACTTTTTCTTTATTCTATGGGTTATAATTGTTCCAGCATATCTTTCATCTGATGATGCAAAGGTTATTATGTCTCCTTCTTTTAAATCTTTTGCTTCTATTTTTTTAGTTACGACAACATCTTCTACTTTTATTTTTGGTAACATACTACCTGTTAAAACAACATAAGCATTATATTTAGGAGGAGTATAGTCTCCTTTCATCTCTTTTATTTTAACATTACCAACATATATTAATAATGCTATTCCAATTAATAATAACCAAATAAATATTGCATATGATAATACTCCCAAAATCATTTTCATTTTCTTTGGTTTTTTCTTTTGAATTTTTACATCATAATGAGGTATATTACTAAGATCAATTTTTTGATTATTAGTGTGAATATTTTTTTCATTTAATTGAATGTTATTTTTTCTAAAAAATGGATTTTCTATATTATTATCATTAATACTAGTATCTTGTCCTGCAAAAAATGGATTTTCTTCAGTATTATCTACTGATTCAGTGCTTTCTTCTTTTGATTTTGTATCTTTGTTATCTGGAGTTATACTCAAGAATGGATTTACTTCAGTATTATTTTCTGATTCAATACTTTCTTCTTTTGATTCTGTATCTTTGTTATCTGAAGTTACATTCAAGAATGGATTAATTTCAGTATTATCTACTGATTCAGTACTTTCTTCTTTTGATTCTGTATCTTTGTTATCTGAAGTTACATTCAAGAAGGGATTTACTTCAGTATTATTTTCTGATTCAATACTTTCTTCTTTTGGTTCTGTATCTTTATTATCTGGAGTTATACTCAAGAATGGATTAATTTCAGTATTATTTCCTGATTCATTGTTTTCTTCTTTTTGTTCTATATCTTGATTGTCATTTAATATTGAACTGAAATTATTATCAATATTTTCATTATCTTTGCTCAACTTTTCAATTTTAAATAAATCTTCAAGAGAGGTTTTATCACTATCCTCTTCAATTTTATTATTTTCTAAATTTTCTTTTCTTTTTTCCTCTTCTATTTCTTGTGAGGCTAATGCAAATAAATTATTAGTATTTAACTCTTCACTAGTACTATTTTTTTCTTTTTCCTCCATTTTACACACCTCTTATTCTCTTTCTTGAATAGCATCTACATTTATTTTACCAGTTATATATTTTTTCATATATTTTGTTTGATCTTCATTTAATTCTTCTAACCAAATTTGTAATGTATATGTAGCAGTTTCTCCTGTTTTAATTAATACATTTTTTGCTAAATTAACTTTATTTGTTCCATCTAAATTTCCATGTGATAGCATCTCTTTTTGTTCATTATATAATGCATATTTTATATATCCATTTGGAAATTCATTTTTATTTATTTCTAATTCAATTGTTACTACTGAATTTAATGTACCATCACTTGTTATACTAAATGTATTTGTGTAGGCTCCAAATGTATCTACATCTTGTGGTGTATATATAGGCATCAAACTGCAATACACTTCTCTTCCTTTCTCATAGTCAATTGATAGCGTCCCAGTATATACAGCACTACTTCCTTCTTCTTGACTTCTTACTAATATTCCTAATGCATATACTGTTCCTATTATTGTAATAATCAATGTCAATACAAGCATCGCAGTGTAAAAAATATTTTTTTTATTTTCAGTAGTATCATTCATTACTATCACCTATTATAATATTATCAAAAAAAGAAAAAAAAAGCAATATTAATTACTTTCTTTATAAAATTTAATTATGATACTCTAATCTCTTGTACCAGTTATATTTTCTGTATTATCATCACTTTTAACATTTATTTTTATAGTTCCAGAGAAATTTTTTGCTTGTTCCCTGTTCTGATCAAAATTATCATCATGTAACCATATTACTATTTGATAAACATGATCCACACCATTTGTAATATCTATATGTCCATCAGCGCCAAATAAATAGTTATCAACTGATTTGGTTGTTACCGTTTCATCATCTTGTTTTTCTTGAGTTGGCAAACCAAATCTTACAAATTTATATTCATCATTATTTTCACCAAATTTATCTATATCTTTTTGATTAGTTGAAGCAGTTTGACTAGCACTTACTTTAGTATAGGTTTTTGCCTCATCATCACCAGTTAACTCAAAAACCATATAACTTAATCCGGATTTTGTTTCTGTTACTTCACCTTCTGAATTTTTAAATTGCTCTATAAATTCATTTTGATTTACTGTAATTATGCCTGTAATGTTTGTAGTCTCACCTTCACCATCACTTCTTACTGTAAATTGATATACATAACATACTTTTCTATTTTTACTATCAATACATTGCAGACTGTGTTCTTCTTCTAAAGCATCTGTAAATTTTTCATTTGCTCTATCTTGATAAGCCCATAACATTACATTTTCATTTGTAGGAATCAAATCATCTGCTTCTACTTTAGTTCCTCCATCATAAGAAATACTTACGTATGATGATCGAACAGCTATTTCATTTTCTTTACTACCATTTGTCATAGTGAAATATGCAAATGTTGCGCCTAATATTGCTATCAAAAGTGTCGCTAAACCTATTACTAAATTAAATGTATTACTTTTTTTTCGCATTTTCTCTTCTTCTTTTTTATATTCTTCAATATTGTTATCGTTCATAGGAATACCTCCTTATTTTTCTAATATAATGATAGCAAAGTTTTATACAAAAGTCAATTATTTGATTTTTAAAATTTTAGATTTACATTTTAATATATTTATTATATATGTAAAGTACAAAATATATATTATGTATTGTAAATGCATAAATTACCTTAAGGTATCTATTTGATTCTGATAATTAGAACTGTTTACTATATACGAACCACTTACTGCAATATCTACTTTAGCATCAATTAAAGATTTTATATTTGTATCATTTATACCGCCGTCTACTTCAATTAAAATATTTTCACATTTGTTTTTAATAAGCATTTTTCTTATTTTTTCTATCCTAGCAATAGTATTTTCAATAAATTTTTGACCTCCAAATCCTGGCTCTACACTCATTACTAAAATTAAATCTATATATTTTAAATAAGGCTTTAATTCATTTATATTTGTATTAGGTTTTATAGCAAGACCAACTTTATAATTTAATTCTTTACACTTATTGATTAATTCTTCAATATTATGTAATACTTCGATATGAAATGTAATATATTCTACATTTAAATTTTGTAATTCTTCAATGTACTCAATAGGATTTTCCACCATAAGATGAATATCAAGAGGCTTCTTTGCATAAGAAGTTATCTCTCTTACTTCTCTTGGTGGCATTTGATAATTATTTACAAACTCCCCATCCATTACATCTATGTGAAAATAATCTAAATTAGTTCTATTTAATTTTTTTATACAAATAATTCTGTCTTTTGCTGATAAGATTGATGCTGCTACTTTCATTATTTTTCACACCTTTCAATAAAAATTTTATAATTCTGATATCTAGATGGCAGTATTTCATTTGAATTTACTTTTTCTTTTACTTTACAACCATCTTCTTTAATGTGTAAGCAATCTCTATATTTACACTTATCTAAATTGTCAAACATTTCATTCATATTATCTCTTATATCAGTTTTGGTCATATCATGAAAATCAACTTGAGAAAATCCTGGAGTGTCTACTAGATATCCACCCATTATTTCATATAGTTCTGTATGCCTTGTTGTATGTTTTCCTCTTCCTAAGGCATATGATATTTCATTAGTTTTTAAATTTAAATTTATATCTAATTTGTTTAATAAACTACTTTTTCCAGCACCAGATTGTCCTGTAAATACGGTCAATTTATTTTTAAATACATCTTTAAATTCATCTAGTTTATCATTTCTTAACACTGTGTAACCGACTTTTTTATAATAATTTATATAATCTTCTATTTCTTTTGCTTCTTTTTCATTTAATAAATCTAATTTAGTAAAGCATATTATAGGTTTAATATTATTAAATGACACTATTGTTAGTAGTTTATCTAAAAGAAATGTATCTAAGTTTGGTTCTTTTACACTTGTTACTATTAGTGCATTATCAATGTTAGATACATTTGGTCTTATTAGTTTATTTTTTCTTTTATGAATTTTTAATATATAATTATTTTTTTCATCTATGTCTACTATATCTCCTACAAGAGGGGAAATATTTTGATTTCTAAACTTTCCCCTTGCTTTGCAGGTATAAACATTATCTTTAGTTTTTACTACATAATCATTACTTATATTTTTGATAATTAGTCCTTCCATATATCCCCCTAATTTGTTCCTGTTGAATCATTTTTTGTATAATAGCAATTTATTACTAAATTTTTTCCATTAATTGTATATTCATTTGATGATGTTGATATTGCTGAATATCCTCCTATACTTTCACAAGCATAACTAACTTTTTCTCCATTTTTTAATTTATCTTTTATTACACTAGAACTTTTAATTGCTTCAGTAGTTTTAGTTCCATCTGCTTTTTGCAAATAATAATTTGCAGTTAAAGAATATGTTTGAGTATCAACATTTATAGTTAAGGTTAAAGTTATTCCAGAAATAATATTATCTCCTGCTGGTCTCGATTGATTAGTTATTGCCTCTGATAAATATTCTTCATAATCATTTATGACTTTTCCGTTTGTATCTTTTACTTTTATTGTAATATCATACTGTTTAGCGAATGCTTCTGCATCTGATAAAGTCCAACCTTCACTTACCATGTCTGGGTAAGTACTGACGATATCTGGAATATATAATGTTACTTTATCGCCTTTTTTTAGTTTTGTCTTTTCGTCTTTATTAAATTTAGGTTCTTGATCTATTATTATATCTTCATTACCTACATAATCACTTGAATTTTCTACAGATTTCTTTTCAACTTTTACATCAAGTCCTAAATTTTTTAATTTTTCTTCTATTGCATGATAGTTTTCTCCTGTAAAGTCTTCTAGGGTATAACTTGATGTACCTGTTGATTCAATAATTTTTATAGTACTTCCTTTTTTCTTTGTTGATCCTGCTTTAGGAGAAGTTTCTATTACTCTGCCTTTTTTTATTTCATCACTATCTTTTTTTTCTGTTTCATATTTGAAACCTTTACCTTTTAATATTTTTATAGCTTCTGCTACTTCTTTATTTGTAACATCAGGAACTTTTACATCAGAATTATTTCTAGCATTAAATATTATTATTAGCGCTAGTAAAATAATAAATATTCCACCAATTATTGAAGATATAATTATTATTTTCTTTTTATCTTTTGCACTTTCTTTTCTTGGAGAAGTTATTTCTTCTTCATCATCTCTTGGAGGATTTACTTCTTTTTTAGGTGCTGTTGTTTCTTTAATTGGTAATTCTTCTGTTTCAGATTCTGGATATTTATAAATATATTTTTCTTCATTTTCTTTTTCTGGATCTAATGCATGTACTATATCATCATGCATTTCTTTTACATTGTCATATCTATTTTTAGGATTCTTAGCAGTTGCTTTAATTATTATGTTTTCAATACTTTGTGGTATTAATGGATTTTGTTTTCTTACGCTTGGTATTCTTTCTTTCATTTGTTTTAGTGCTATTTCTACTGCATTATCTCCTTTAAATGGTACTGAACCTGTTAATAATTCGTACATTAAGATTCCTAATGAATATATATCACTTTTAATTGTTGCAGTCTGACCTGCTGCTTGTTCTGGTGGTAAATAATGAACTGAACCCATAACTGAGTTTGTTTGAGTTAATTGAGTAGCATTCATAGATGTTGCTATACCAAAGTCTGTTATTTTAATCATTCCATTATCTAAAATCATTATATTCTGTGGTTTTATATCACGATGTATTATATATGCATCATGAGCTGCAGCCATTCCATCTGTTAATTGAGTCATGATATCTACTACTTCTGGAACAGTAAGAGTTCCTCTTTTTTGTAATAATTGTTTTAATGTTTTACCATCAATATACTCCATTACAATATAATGTTGTCCGTCTTCTTCTCCAACATCATAAACTTCTACAATGTTTGGATGTGATAAATCAGATACCGATTTTGCTTCTCTTTGAAATCTTCTTATAAATTTTTCGTTATCTGCTAAATCTCCTCTTAATACTTTTATTGCTACTTTTCTTTCTAATACAGTATCTTGCGCTAAATATACATTAGCCATTCCACCTTCGCCAATTGATTTAATGATTTCATATCTATCATTTATTTTTTGCCCCTTTGATAACATTAAACATCACCGCTTTCCTTCTTTAAATAGGCAACAGATATATTGTCATTTCCCCCTCTTGCATTAGCTTTTTTTATTAATTTATCAACACATTCTTCTACACTTAATTCTTTATCGTTTAATACTTTTTCTATTTGTTCTACTGATAACATATTAGTTAAACCATCACTGCAAAGAAATAAGCTATCAACATTCATTTCTACATCAAATATATCTATATCAATAGGATTGTTAGCTCCTAATGCTCTCATTAAAACATTTTTTCGTGGATGGAATTTTGCTTCTTCTTCTGTTAATTCTCCTGTTGATACTAGGAAATTTACCATTGTATGATCTTTAGTTACTTTAGTTAGTTTTCCTTTTTTCATAACAAATCCAGAACTATCTCCAACATTTCCATATAAAATATAATTTGGGGTTTTAATAGAAACTACAAAGGTTGTTCCCATTCCTTTGCTATCTGGATTTTCTTTTGTGTAATCAAATATTTTATTATTCATTTCTGTAACAATATTTCTTAACCAATCTACTGCTGTATCTTTATCACCTAATGTTTCTAATCTGTAAAATTCTTCTGTTAGATGATTTATTACTATAGCACTTGCTACTTCTCCAGCTTTATGTCCACCCATTCCGTCTGCTACTGCTAAGATGTATTCACCATGTTCATTGTTTAGTATTATTACATTGTCTTCATTATGGTCTCTTACTTTTCCTGTATCTGTCATATAACATGTTTGCATAATTACCTCCTATATTGATTTGCTCGTAACTGTCCACAGGCTGCGTCTACTTTTCCACCGAATTCTTTTCTTACAGTTACATTTATTCCATTCTTCTTAAGTATATCATAAAATTTCATTATTTGCACATTTTTCGTTCTTTTAAACTCAATATTTTCTGTTTCATTATATGGAATTAAATTAACATAACAATTTAGTCCTTTTAATAATTTACTTAATTCTTTGGCATTATCCTCACTATCATTTACTCCATCTAACATAATATATTCAAATGTTACTCTCCTATTAGTCTTCTCTATATACTTCTTTATTGCATTCATTAATTTATCTAGTGAATAAGCATTTGCTATAGGCATTATTTTCTTCCTAATTTCATCGTTTGGAGCATGTAAACTTATAGCAAGATTTAATTGGCCTTCGGCATTAGAAAACTTTTCTATTCCTGGTACTACTCCACAAGAAGATATTGTGATATGTCTTGAACCTATATCGATACCTTTAGGATTATTAATTATTTTTACAAAACGCATTACATTATCATAGTTATCAAATGGTTCTCCAATTCCCATAACTACTACATGAGATATTCTTTCTTTTATATCTTCTTCTATCATTAGAATTTGCTCTACTATTTCATAGGCTTCTAAATTTCTTACTTTCTTTAATCTTCCTGATTCGCAAAATTTGCAACCCATATTACATCCTACTTGGGATGATACACAGATACTGATTCCATAATCATGATACATTAAAACTGATTCTATTAGGTTACCATCCAATAATTCAAATAGATATTTTTTTACATCTTTATCTTCTTGTTTTACTAATAGTTTTATTCTATCCATTGTGAAATTTTCTTTTAAGTTCTTTATTGTATTTTTTCCTATATTTTTCATATCATCTATACTTTTTACTCTTTTTTTATATAAAAATTCATATACTTGAACTGCTCTAAATTTTTTATCATTTATACTTAAAAAGTAATCTTCTAATTCCTTTTGGGTTAAATCATATAAGTTTCTCATAATATCTACTCCTTTAATAAGATAATTATATCATAATTACTAGTAAAAAGTAATAATAATTTTTAGGTAATGGATCCGCTATAGATGTGATAGGGCTAAGCGGTTAAATTTATACAAAAAGTATACTAATACTTAGATTAATATACTCTATTTGTAAATATATAAAAGATAAGACAGTTTAGTAACAATAATAAAATTAGAAATATTATATAATTTTTAATATTTGTTTTCTTTTTAAAATAAACTTTATTTATTAGTAATGTATATATATATACTACTAATGTAGTTACTAATGATATATAATTTCTTCCAAATATTAAATTAGTTTTTGCTCCTAGATACATTTTTTTATTTTCTATTTTTACATAGTTTATCATATTTCTTCTAGCAGAATATATTATCAAAAAAATATCAGAAATAGCTATAATTAAGTATATTATATTTTGTTTAGTAATATATTTTTTTAGGTTTAATTTTTGTTTTTTATTTTTTTTCTTTTTACTAACTTTACTCATATCTTACCTTCTTTATTTTGCTTGAACTGCTGTTATTGCTACTACTCCTACTATATCTTCTTTACTGCATCCTCTTGACAAGTCATTTACTGGTTTTGCTATTCCTTGAGTTATTGGGCCATAGGCTTCTGCTTTTGCTAATCTTTGTACTAATTTATATCCTATATTTCCAGCATCTAAGTCAGGAAATATTAATACATTTGCATGTCCTGCAACTTTAGAATCTGGGGCTTTTGATTTTGCTACTTCTGGTACAATTGCCGCATCTAGTTGTAATTCTCCATCTATCATGTAATCTTTATATTTTTCTTTAGCTATGTTTGTTGCAGATATTACTTTGTCTACATCAGCATGATGAGCACTTCCTTTAGTAGAATGTGATAACATTGCAATTAAAGGTTGAACTTCTACTAGTAATTCAAAACTATCTGCTGATGTTTTTGCTATAGTTGCTAATTGTTCGGGATTAGGATTTTGAACTAAACCAGAATCAGCAAATATGAATGTGCCATTACTTCCATATTCACAATTTGGTACTACCATTAGAAAGAATGCTGATACTAAATCTACATCCTTCTTTGTTTTTAAAATTTGTAATGCTGGCCTTAGAGTGTTTGCAGTTGAATGACAGGCTCCTGATACTGCTCCATCTGCTAATCCTTCTTTTACTAACATACATGCATAATACATATTATCTGTTAATAATAATTCTTTGGCTTGTTCTTTGGTTAGTCCTTTTTCTTTTCTTAATTCGTATAAATCATTAATAAATTTTTCTGTTAATTCATCAGTATTAGGATTTATTATTCTAGCATTATCTAGATTTAAATTTGGATTCTGCTCCTTTATTTTTCGAGGATCTCCAACTAAAATTATATTTGCAATTTCCTCTTTTAATACTATTTCTGCTGCTTCTAATACTCTTATATCCATAGTTTCTGGTAATACTATTGTTTTTTTATTTTCTTTTGCTCTTTGTTTCAATCTATCAATTATATTCATAATTGCCTCCTTAATTATTTAAAAATGTTCCTATATTTTCTTTTTCTATGGCATTGATAATGTTATAGGGATTTGTTCCATTAAAAATTAGCATTGGTACATTATGTTCTAGGCATAATGAAGCAGCGGTTAAATCTATTACATTTAGATTATTTTCTATTATACTATGGTATGTTATATTATTTAACTTTACTGCTTCTTTATTCTTTTTTGGATCGCTATCATATACACCATCTACATTAGTTGATTTTAATATTATATCGGCATTTATTTCTATTGCTCTTAAAGCTGCTGTTGTATCAGTTGAAAAGCAAGGATTTGCTATGCCTGATGCAAATATTGTTATTACATTATGATTAAGCAAATTTAAAGCTGTTTCTCTGTTATAAAATGTTGCTATTTTATCCATTTGAACTGATGTTAATACTTCTGCTCTTTCTCCTAATTGCAATAATGCTTCTTTTAAAGATATAGCATTCATAACTGTTGCAAGCATTCCTATATCATCTGAAGCACAACTATTCATCATTTGATTATCTCTTCCTCGCCAAATATTGCCACCACCAATTACTACTGCTACTTCAATATTTTTACTTCTACATTCTTTTATAACTTTAGCATATTCTAATACTTTTTCAAAATCTATTCCATATTCCTTTTTACCTTTAAATGATTCTCCACTTATTTTTAATAATACTCTGTTATATTTCATTAGACACCTACTTTCTATAAAATTATAACATTTCTCTTTTAATATAACAATAACTTTCTTCTATTTATTTACTAATTATAAATTAAAATTTAAAACTAGTTCATATTTATTTTTATTTGGAATTTTATTTTTAGAAATAAGGGCTACTTTTATAATGCTATAGTCTCCATTATATGGTTTAGTTAGTTTATGTTTATTTCTATTTAAAATAATATCTATCTGAAATTGTTCTTTTCCTGTTACTTTTTCTCCTAGTATCATATCTGTATTTTTGGGCTTTATACTTAATTTTAATTTTCTAATAAGAAACTTTGTAAATAACACCTTATTTGTTTCAATAAGATACTTAAAGCATCTTTCCTCCTCTATCATTTGATATTTATGTTTTCTAAATAATTCTTTATAATAAATGTTCTCCATTTTTTCACCTCAAAGTGAATATATCATTTTTGATAAGGATAAGCAAATTGGCAATTTTTAAAATTAAGCAAAAAAGGAATAGCATTCTTTAATATTGAAGCTATTTTTCCCTTACCTTTATTGTAATTTTAGTTATTTTTTTAAATTGCTATTATAAAATGTATTATTTTTTTAAATTAGGTTATTTTTAAATTTTTTTAATTTTAGAAAAATATATCGCAATCAGTGCTAAATAATACTTTCAAATATATCATATTTAATTCTGGATTATAACATAAATTTAATTATATATAACAATATTTTTTCTATGTCAAACTATTTAATTAATGATTATTCACCTCTTTGTCAACAATCTGTATTATTTCAATTTGTATAAATAATTTTCTATTTCTTTAACAAGATTATTTACATTTTTTCTGTCGTTCTTATTACCGTGTGAAATAAAATCATTCCACTCTTCTAAAACTTCATCAATATTACTTTCATTTACTTTATCTCTAAGTATAGCACGGGCAGTTTTTTCATAACCCATTATTGCTACTACCCCTAAAGCTTTGTAGTATGATTTTTCAGGAATATTAGAAATATTATAGAAGTGTAGTGCTAAATCATCATCTACTTTTCTTGGATTTTTAATAATTATTTTATTAGTTCTATATATTGTTGTTGCACCTTCTATTTTTACATTTTCTGCATCTTTTGGTACTTCAACATCATATATTGTATCTCCACGATGTAACCATCTTAATATACATTCTTCGCTGCAATAATTGAACCCTCCAAAGTCTTTTCCACTCTCAGCAGTAGGATTCCAATTATTACTTATATTTACCTCATCAATTTTATATTTAAAATCACTTTTTGCTCCACTTGTTGTTCCGAACATTACCTTTACAAACTTACTCATTTTCAATCACATTCCTTTATTTGATTTCATTTAACTAGTTTATTTTTAATATTTTATATATATATCATTATAATTATCTATGATTAAAAAGCTATAAAAGTTTCCATAGATTTTTCTAAAATAATTATATCATTTATACTTATTTATTCATAGTTTATATAAAAAATTTTACATTTTATAAGTAATATTGTGTAATATAATGATTAATAATCTCAGTGTATATATTTCAACATAAAACTTTTAATTTAGAGACTATAGGATAGGCTCTAAATAAATTACTTCACGAGGTCAAAAAAACAAAGGGATACTTCTAATCTCTTTGTTTACTTTTTACTAGTTTTATTACTTCACATTTTTTATGATTATTTGTTTTTGCTTCTGGTGTTTGATTAATGGATTGTGTGTCTTTTAAAATATCTAGTATTATTTTTTTTATATTGTTATAATTTAACCTATCATTAAAACTTAATTTAGATACATCTAATTCATAACTTAACTCTTCTATTATTCCTTGATAATGTTCTTCTGATATACTATCATATTTTAATAAAGTTTTTTCTATTCCTAGATTAGTTGCTACCAAATATAATAATGTTATTTCATCTAGTAAATAATGATCAACCGCTTTATACTCCATATATTCATGTACTTTATTTATTATTTCATTACATTTTTTTCTTTCTTTTGTTTCAATATACTTATTCCAATTATTCTTTATTGCATTTAATTGTTTTAAAATATCGTCAAGCAAGTAGATATGACTACTTAAATATGATGATAACATCTCATCATAGACTGCTATAAAATCTAATATATATTTTTTTATTCCTATTTTTTC
>CAKPDF010000011.1 GCA_934148535.1 uncultured Bacilli bacterium | reverse complement strand
CATTATTAGCTTTTTCTGCAGAATTCTTAGCAAGTTCTAATTCATTCATCATCTTAAGATCAGGATTTTCTATAGTATGATACAAAAGTGTTGTAACAAAAGCTTCCAAAGGCGTAATTAACAATAGCGTTGGACAAATTCTTTGAATACCTATAACAAAAGAACCTACAAATAAAAACACTATAAGTGGAGAAAACTTTTTTACATTAACCTTTCTTATATTTTTCAACAAACATATCAACATAAAAATTATATTAGCAATAGAAATAAATGAAATAAAATCAACACTAGGACCGTAAGTATATGCAACATCACCATCAGAAATATAAATTGGCAAAAAAACAGTAATTACCAATAAAACAAAATAAATTACAATAAAAGGTAAAAAACGTTTATTATTAATTTTAGAAATCTCATCTTTCTCGCTTTTTTTAGAAATAGTATAAATATATACACTAAAAACACTTATCCAAGTCAAAAAATAAACCAATATCAATTTAGAAATCAAATTTTGAATAAAAATATAACCACCCAAAACGTTAACAAAAAGATACATTAATAATTCTAATAAAATTCCAATAAGATTAATAATCAATAAAAAACTATATAACTCATTTTCAATACTATTAATTCTTTTTTTAGAAAAATAAATAATTATTATTAATACAATATAAAATAAACTACATATCTGAAAAAATAAACTACTCACCATAACAATACACCTCTACCTTAACACAAGTATAACACAAAAGTTACTTTTTTAATACTTTTTTCATAACTTTATTTTCAAACATATTTTCTACCTTTCTATAATCAACTTTTTGTCTTTGAGTAAGTGGAAGAGTATCTAAAAATATAACATCATCAATACAATATAATTCATCAGCATTTCTCGTTACCATCTTAATTTTATCTATAACACTTACATCAGGAAAAACACCATCTGCAAGAACAACAGCAACATTTAAACTAGTATATCCATTCTTAAATATACCAATTGTACAACAAGATTGAACTTCTTTAACATTATCTAAAATAACTTTATCAATCTCAGTAGGTAAAACCTTACCAGATCTCTTTTCATTATTAACAATTAAAAATCTCTTTTTCCTTGCAATAAAATCAAATGAAGAATCTAAAGAAGAATATTTAACAATATCCATTGTATTATAAAAAGGAACATCATCATAATAAGTACAACAATCAGAATCATTATTTAAATAACCTTTCATAATATTCCCTTCTCCACCTAATAATAAATCACCTTCCAAAGAATCATCATCTATTACCTTATTCTCTTCATTCAACAACTTAACTTCAAAATTAGGCAAAGGAATACCTATTGAATTACTTTTATTATCAGCATTAGTTCCAAATAATTGAACTAAACAAGCACCACCCAATTCCGTACATCCATAACCAACAATTAATTGAACCTTAGTATTATTATGTCTTGCAAAAAAATCTAATATATTCTTTCTAAGAATATCATCCATAGAATCTCCACCAGAAACAATATATTTAACTGAAGAAAGATCAACATTATCAAAACTACCCTTTTTTTCATCATCCAACATCATTTGATAAAATTGAGGAGCAACTTGAATAACACTTACCTTATTATCAGAAAGTAATTTAGCAAAATTACTAGGATACTCAAGTGGCGTAAAAATAAGATGCATACCAATACTAGCAGGTAAATGAGTACAATTAGCATCACTAAAAGCTATATGCCTCAAATAATTTATAATAACAGTTTCACCTTTAGCAACATCAATACCGTAAGAATTGTAGTATGACTCATTTATCAAACTATAAGGAAGTTTCACTATTTTAGAAACATCACTAGTAGTACCACCAGTAGTATAATAAAAGGCTATATCACTATCGTTGTGATTACTAACAATTTCACCCTTATAAAAATTACCTAATTTTTGCAAATCACTCCAATAAATATATTTACTATTGTCTGGTAAAATATAACGCTTTTTCTCCCTATTAACATCCGTTATATATGTCAAAATATCAATAGTTTTCTTTTTTAAAAATCCAGCACTATCTGCTTTACCAATCAAAATTACTTTTTCAATATCATATTTTGAAATTAAAGAAGATAAATTAATTTTGTTATCATCATCAATATCAAAACAAACAAAATATTTAGGCTTAACCTCATTAAATATATTATCAATTTCAGATTGCGTTACTAAAGGATGTAAAGGATTAACAATAGCACCAATATGATTTAAAGCAAGCATTGATACATAATCTTCAACAATATTAGGATTACACAAAGAAACAACATCTCCTTTTTTTATTCCTAACTGTAAAAAAGATCTACAAGTATTGTCTACCAAAGAAAATAATTCCTCATATGTAATTTTAATATTTAAAGGTAAGTACTCAATAGCAATACTATCCAAATTAAATCTATTATGAAATTTCAAAAAATCTAATCTAGACATTTTTTTCAATTGACTATCAATAAAATCACCTTCAAATTTACTAGAAGCCCAATATTTTTTCCATTCTTTATCACTAGAAACAACACCTGTTTTAGGAATGTATTCATAAGATCTTTCAATTTTTTCTTTCCTACTATTTTTTGTAATTTTACAATCTTCAATTGCAGAAGCAAGTTCAAAAATACTATAAATAAATTTTATTCTATCACTAGAAACACAATCAAAAATATTATTTAAAAATATAACATTAGTATAATCAGGAATATAATCAATCAAAAAAGAATCAATCAATTTTTTTTCTAAAATATTACTATCTACCCTACTATAATAAACCTTTCTATAATTAGCTTCAATTTTTGCCTTAGATGATACAAGTAAATCATCAGATTTGTCATAAACTTTAATAATTGGAACAAATACTGTATCAATCCTGTATTCTCTAATTGCAGAAACTAAATCATTACCACAATAAATAATTTTATCACAAGCAATATTATATCTAGAAAATACTTTATCTAATTTACTTTTCAATTTAAAACAATTTATTTTATCATCAATATCAGTAATAAATACATATACTTGATTAAAATTCTTTTTAACCTCTTCTAAAACTCTAGAAACTAAATTTAATTTATTTTTTAATTCTTTATTAAAAATAAATCCATCAAATATTTTTTTTAATTCATCGCTAGTAAATATTGCCCCTAAATCAATACCAATATAATTACTACTCATTAAATCACCTTTACTTCTTATTATTTTACATTCCTTCTAAAATTCATTATATATCTTTTATTATACGCTTAATAATATCTCATAAGTTTATTTAAAAAAAGTTTTAAAACTTGTAATAAAATAATTTTATAGAACAAATTAACAACTATATTAACTATTAATAAATATTTACATAAAAAATACTCATAACAATCAATTTATACAACTTAAACAGCAATAAATTATACTACTAGTTTACTAAAATAATATAACAAAACTAATTAAATTTTAACACATAAAAAAAAATAATACCAGTAAATTAATTACTAGTATTATTAAGTATATTACTCAGAAGAACTTTCTAAAAACTTTTTAGCAAGTTCATCTAAATCTTTAATCAAGTCATCAGCCTGTTTCCAACTAGTAAGTCTAGCTCCAGCAGCAAGCTTATGACCTCCTCCACCAAAGATACTAGCAATTTCATTTATATAAGGACCCCTAGATCTTATATTAGCCCTTATTAAATTGCTTTTTTTATCCTCAGTTAAAAATACCCATATCCATAATTCATTAATACATTTTAGTTCACTAATAATATTTCCAGCAGATGCAGTATCTACACCATACTCTTTTAACAAACTATCATCAATCTTAATATATGCAACACCATTATCAGTAACAGTCATATTATCATAAATATATCCCTGAAATCTAACCTCAGATAACGGTCTCATATATAAAGGTTCATATAAAGAAGTAAAATCAATATTAGTCATCTTTATCATCTTATACACTAACTCAAAAGTTCTAAGAGTTGTATAAGGATGCATAAATCTACCAGTATCAGATACAATACCCCAATATAATAAATTAGCAGTAGAATTATCAATCTTAATCTTATTAGCAAATACATATTCAAGTATTAATTGACAAGTAGAAGAAGCACTATCATCAATAACAGCAATATCCCCAAATTCATCTATTTTAGGATGATGATCTATTTTAATAACATAGCCATAATCACTAGGATTAGCACCATCTATCCTTTTCAAATCTGGAACATCCAACACTATTAACATAGCATTATGACAATCAATATCCTCTACCTTATCCAAAGTACCCATAAATTTAAAACGAGTAGAAGGACTCCCAATAGCATAAACATTCTTACTAGGGTATTTATTTTTTATTATTTCTTTCAAAGCAAATTGACTTCCCAAAGCATCAGGATCAGCACCAATATGTCTAACTATAACAATAGTATCATATTTCTTTATTTGCTTATAAATTTTCTTATATATATTATTTATCATAAACTACACTAACTCAAAAGTATCTCTAGCAATCATTAATTCTTCATCAGTAGGAATAACATAACATAAAACGCTAGAATCATCACTACTAATTTTTACTTCTTTACCTCTACAATTATTAGCATTTTCATCAAGTTTAATACCTAAAGCAGCAAGGCCATCAATGATTTGTTTACGAGTAGAAATAGAATTTTCACCTAATCCAGCAGTAAATACTATAGCATCAGCGCCACCCATTTCTACATAGTACATAGAAATATAATTAATAATTCTTCTAACATACATCTCTTGTGCTAAAATACATCTTTCATTACCATTATTACATCCATCTTCTATATCTCTTGAATCACTACTAACACCAGATACACCTAAAAGACCACTCTTCTTATTTAAAGCATTATCTACTTCCTTACTAGACATACCAGTTTGCTCCATAATATAAGGAATAATACTACAATCTATATCTCCACAACGACTACCCATCATAACACCAGCATTAGGAGTAAGTCCCATAGAAGTATCAATACATTTTCCATTAACAACAGCAGAAATAGAAGCACCATTACCAATATGACAAGTAATAATACGGCTATCATTCTTACCTAAAATTTCATTCATTCTAGCAGATACATATCTATGACTAGTACCATGCATACCATATTTTCTAACACCATATTCAGTATACCATTCATATGGAACAGGATAAATATAATTAACCTCATCCATTGTAGCATGAAATGCAGTATCAAATACAGCAGTTTGTAAAGCATCAGGAAATACTTCTTGACTAGCTTTAATACCTACTATAGCAGCAGGATTATGTAAAGGAGCAAGTGGTGCATATTTCTCCATATCACCAATAACACTATCATCAATAACAACAGTATGATCATATTTTTCTCCACCTTGAACTGTTCTATGACCAACAGCCTTAATTTCATCACAAGAATTAATAACTTTATTATCAATTAATTCCTTAACTAAAATCTCAAAAGCATCCTTATGATCTTTAAGTTCTACTTCCTTTTTAATCTTTTCTCCATTTAATTTAATAGTATAAAAACTATTACCTATACCAATTCTTTCAAATACACCAGAAATAAGAGCTCTTTCTTCAGGCATTTCATATAATTGAAACTTCAAAGAACTACTTCCAGCATTTACAGATAATATTTTCATTTCTTTCACCTCTTCCTAATGTATTATACCAAAAAAAGAACCAATATGAAAGTCCTTTTTTATCTTTTTGCCTTACAATACATATTATATAGTTAACATTTACTAACTACTTACTAATATTAGATAAAGCATTATATAAATTATTTAAATAAATAATATCACTTATATTTCCTTTTCTTATACTCTTTTCCACATCTTTTATAGTATTTTTAATAAAAGATATACCATTTTCCTTAGAAGAAATAAATTTAATATTATTACCCTTTTTCATACCATAACCTCCTACTTTCCCAAGACCTTTCTATATACATAACCCTTAGCCCTACAAATATTCTCCCTATTAAGAGAATCTAAATAAGAACTAATATTATCATTATCTTTATATTTCACCAATTTACTAAAACTATCTAACAAATTAAAATCTATTCCAACATATTTTAAATAATTCAAATAATCATAAAAAGATGATTCATTTAAATTATTTATATTATCACCATATAAATAATTTAAAACCATAATATTATAACAATATAAATCACTATTAATTGTTGGAATAATATAAGCCAAAACACTATCATCCTTATTTATAATATACTTATTTATAGTAGAATTAAGTAACGCCTTAGAATTTAAATATCTAGATGCCATTGCTACATTACCACTTATTTTACAACTATCTAAATCAACTGCAAATAACTTTTTTAGATTTCTATCTACAACAAAATTACACTCTTGCAAATCTCCAAAATAAATATCTTTTAAACAAGAATATTTTCTAATATTATTTAGTTTTTCAATTTCTTCGCCAACGCATTTTAAATAAAATAATTGTTCCTTATAATCAACTTTATCATCACTAAGTAAAACACTTAAATTATCACCAATTATCTTAGGCATACAAAAACCAACTATTTCACCTCTAACACTAACTAATGCATCTGGAATAACAAAACTTTCCGGTAAAATATCTCTATAATAATTAAGCATCTCTATTGTATATAATTTACTAGCAAAAACATTACCAGATGATAAATAAAGTTTCTTTAATACTCCATCATAATCACTACTATATCTAAAATGATAAATAACTGCTTCTGTATTAACAATTTTATTAGATAGTACTAATGGCTGCAAATTAGAAAATTTCTTTTTAGAAATATCAATAGTTTTCATACCAATCCCTCCAATTTGTCTAATATCCTATCACAATTAATCATAAATATCAAGAAAAAAAGAACTATAAAGTCCTTCTATTTACTTACTGATTAAATATAAAAATATAGCCATAATACTTAATATTGTAATAAGTACTATAAATGAATTCATATTAACAAAAGCAGCATTATCTAAATCACTTGGTTTTTTTCGTATTCTGACTTTAGGTCTATTCATATCGTTAGATTTTCCCAAATTATTAATATCATCTATTGGTCCTAACTTAACACTTTTATCTCCAGTTTTCTGTATCAAATAATTATCATTAGGATCAATAGAAAATTCATTGCCAAGCATACCCTTATCTTTTCCATCCTTATTATAAATCTCTCCATAACTATCTAAATAATAAACTTCTCCTTCCCGGTTTTCAATTTCTTCACTAGTAATATCAGATTGAATAGAAGAATCAGACTCCATAGTAACATCATTACCATACACTTCACTAACAGCAGGATTAACAACCCTATAATTATCACCACTAGCCTCGACTGTCTTAAATGAATTATCACTTCTCTCACTAGGATCATTCATAGACATACCCAACTCTGTATTAATTTTAGCATCCATACCAGCAGCCCCCATTATAGCAGATCCCTTATCGTCTAATGACGCAACTTTATCTTTACTCTCCAAATCATACTTCTTTTTCTTCATCTCTAATCTATCAATTACCTTATTAGCAATCTCTTCTTCATTAAGATTAAGAACAGAAGGATCATTACTAATTAATAAATCAAACTCATTTTGTAAATCTTCTATATTAATATTATCTAATACATAATCAGTTCTAGTAGAATCTGCAGTTCTTACAATACGATTAACTAACATTCCATTATTATTAACAGTAATAATTTTTGCCTTAAAATAATTTTCTACTTTTTCTTCCTTTTTTTCTTCTTCATTCTTACTAGTTAATTCATTAGTATTATTATTAACAATAACATTACTCTTACTCTTAATAGTAGGATATTTATTAATAATTTCTTTAACCCTAGATAACTCATTTTCATTGTTAACTCTAAACTCAAAACTAGCATCAGAATACTTAGTACCAATTTTTTCTAAATCATCTAAAGAACTAAATAAAACTCTACCAAAACCAAATAAATAATTAGAATTATTAAGCAAATTACTATCAATAATTACTTTAGTCTTTCTATTATTTTTCTTACATTCAATTTCAT
The DNA here is from genome assembly GCA_934148535.1 of uncultured Bacilli bacterium. Classification (GTDB taxonomy): domain Bacteria; phylum Bacillota_I; class Bacilli_A; order RF39; family UBA660; genus RUG11198. The sequence continues at coordinate 32,715 of CAKPDF010000011.1, read as the reverse complement.
AATTAAAACCAGAAGAATTTCCTCTATATCTTACTAATCTACCATCATCATATACCATATTCATATAACAACCACCTCTACTATAATAAAAATATAACACATTTTTTTAAAAAAATAAAGAAAAAAAAGATGAGTTATTCACCCATCTCTAACATTATACCAGGTAATACCTGTTTCTTACGAGAAACAACACCTTTTAAGAAAGTACCTTCTGTAAGTTTATCATTCTTATAAGCACCCCTTAAAACATCTTCTGCCCTATCACTATATAACACATAAGAACCATTTTTTATAATATCAGTTACAAACAATGCTATAAAATGATAGCCATTAGCTTCTGCAGTATCATTAAGTAGTTTAATATATTCATCTTTTTCATTCAAAATATCATCAACACTCAAAGTAGTAATTTGTCCTAAACCAATCTTTTTATCACCAACTGGATAAGTCTTATAATCAGTATACAACACTTCTTCTTTTGTCTTACCTTTTAAACTACTTCCAGCCTTTAACATCTCCATACCATATTCCTTATAATCAACACCAGCAATCTCACTAAGTAATTTAACTGCTTTTCTATCATAATCAGTTGTTGTAGGAGAAGTTAAAATTAAAGTATCAGATAAAATTCCTGATAACATCATACCTGCTATATCTCTAGGAATTTCTACATTATTTTCCTTATATAATATCCATATAATAGTACAAGTACTACCTACAGGCATATTTCTAAAACTAATTGGCATATTAGTACCAATACTACCAATATTATGATGATCTATTATCTCTAAAATATCAGTTTCATCCAAACCAATAGCACTTTGTTCATAAGAATTATGATCTACTAATATAACCTTTTTCTTATTCTCAAACACTACATCACTAAGTCTAAGAATACCCATACACTTATCACTCTTATTTAAAACAGGATAATAACTATATCTAGTCTTATTAGCAATATTAACAAATTCTTTAACATCTTCATTTTCATTAATACATAATATCTTTTCATTATTATAGATAGTCTCTACTCTGTTAGCTAAATGAAACATCTTAGTAGTAGTTAAAGTATCATAAGGAGTTCTAATAATATTAACTCCATTTTCCATAGCAATCTTTAAATGTTCTTCCTTAACATCATAGCCACCAGTAATAATAATTAACTTAACTCCACATTTTACAGCATGTTCAATAATACTATGTCTATTTCCAACAATTAAAACAGTGCTATCATCCATCTTAATACTCTCTAATATAGTAGTACTCTTATAACCAGCAACAATCAAACTACCCTTAATATCATCATTAAATTTTAATATTTCATCCCCACTTAAAGTTTCAATAACATTAGAATATAATGTATCAACTTCATCATATTTTCCACTAAATTCAGCTTTAGCTATATCCTTCATACTAAGAATACCAAGTAATTTTCTACTTGAGTCCACTACAGGTATCTTACTAATACCAGCCTCATTCATTCTATAATACGCTGAATATATAGACTCATATTCTCTAACAGAATAATTCTTTGTATACTTCAAATCCTTCACTTTAATTTTAACATCATTTAAAAATATTGGCTCTGGAATTTTAAAATAATCAAGAGCAAACTTAGACTCCAAATTAATAGAACTAAGTACAGCAGGTACAGCATTCATACCTAATTTTCTTTTTAAATACGCCAATGTTATAGCGCCTGCAACACTATCAGTATCAGGATTTCTATGTCCAAATATGTAAACTTTTTCCATCTTTCTCACACCTCGTGCACTTATTATACAATAGAATAAAAAAAGTGTAAAGAAAAAAATAAATATTTTTAACATGAAGTAAATCAGATAACTTGCCAAAATACGACATTAAGTGTTATAATTAAAAAGTATATTTTAGAAAGTGGTGTTGTATGAAAAAAAGAAAAATCAATATACAAAAAATATTTTGTTTCATAAGTTTTATATTTATAATGACTTGTGTATTCTGGTATGGAGGAAGATTAATATATTTCTACCTAGATAATAAAAAAGTAGAAGTTAAAGATGATGACAATTTAGCAAAAATAATATTAAATGAAAATAATGAAAAAGATACATTTAAACAAGTTAGTCAAGATCATTATTTCTATAAAAATCCTGATAACAACTATTTAATGTATTCCAATATTTTATGGAGAATAATAAAAATAAACAATACAAAAGAAATAACTTTAATATCAGAATACCCTCTTACATATTTAAAAACAGATAGTAAAGATTATGAAAATTCTGATATAAACAAATGGCTAAAAGAAGTATTTGAAGATAACCTTAATAACAAAACTTATAATTTATTAAAAAATAAAGTTTGTATAGATAGTATTAATAAAATAGAAAAAACGACTTGCAACAAAACATATGATGAAAGATATGCTACCCTACCATCTCTAACAGATTATATAAATACAGGAGCAGCTAATAGCTTTATTAATAATAGTAAATACACATATTTATCAAATACTAATTCAGAAGGAAATTATTGGTATATAAATGATGAAGGAAAAGTTGACACTGACAGTGATAATGATATCTATGGAATTAAAATAACAATAACATTATCTTCATCTACCAAATTAATAAATGGTAGCGGTACTAAAGATGATCCATACAAAATAGAAGATAAAAATAATTACTTTGGTAGTTATGTAAAATTAGAAAATGATATATGGAGAATATATGAAGTAAATGATGATAACGATGAAATAAAATTAATGTTAAATGATTATATTAAATCAAATAATACAGATTTAACTTATATATATTCAAATTCAAACTATTATCATAACGATAGCAAAGCAAAAACTTTAGCATATTATCTAAATAATACATATTTAAATTCCTTATCATATAAAGAAAATATTAATAATGCAAAATGGGCTAATTACTACTACGATAACAGTTATAGTGAAATATTAAATAATACTATAGATACTAAAGTATCACTACCATCAATAGGAAATATAATTTTAAATAATGAATTAACAAACTATTTTACTAATACAGGAATAGATAAAACAAGTAATAAAGTATATGTAATTAATAATAATGGTACAGTAACAGAAACAAAAACATCTTCTAAAGCAAAAGTAATCCCATGTATAAGTATCAAAAAAAGTATTTTAACTAAAGGATCAGGTACAATAGAAGATCCATATGAAACGGAGTAAGAAAATGAAAAAGAAACAAAAGAAAAAAAGAAAAATAATGATTAAAACAATTGTATTTCTTATATTAGATATTTTAGCCATTGCCTGCTTCATTATGATGTATGGACCTTGGAACTATGTAAGAAATTTATTTGTAACAACCGCTATGAATACAATGGACCATCAATGGTTTGCTAGAATATTCTATAGTGAAGAAAAAATAAATGAAATAATGAATAGTAATTATTTTGTAACAATAGATGAAGACGCAAACCTAGATGATATAAAAATAGATACTAAAGAAAAAGATTCATATAAAGATGAATATGACAAAGAACTATTAACAAGAGATCCTGGAAATGACTTATACAAAGTAATAGATTTAAAAGTTGGAGGTTCTAATGCCTACCTAGTAGCAATATATGATCCTACCAAAGTTCATCTAATAAGTACCAAAAAATTTAATGTAGGTACTTATGGTGAAAGAATAATTACAATGTGTGAAAGATATGGCGGAGTTGTATGTATAAATGGTGGAGGCTTTGTTGATAATGGATTAGGTTCAGATATTCCTATTGGATATGTTATTCAAGATGGAGAAATAACATGGTCAGATGGAGATTCAAGTACAACAACCTCTAATATTATTGGAATAACAAAAGAAGGAAAATTAAAATTAATGTCAAATACAACCGGAGATAATGCCGTAAAATCAGGAATTGTTGATGGACTAACTTTTGGACCATTCTTAATAGTTAACGGTAAATCTATGGAAATTGTAGGAGATCCTTGGGGTAGTTCACCAAGAATGGCAATAGCCCAAAGAAAAGACGGAGTTATGTTATTCTTAGCAATAGATGGAGAAAACTATATAAACGGTGCAACACTTCAAGATATGATAGATGTACTAAAAAAATATAAAGCCTATAATGCCGCAAATCTAGATGGTGGAACATCATCATCATTAGTAATAAATAATAAACTATATAATAAACCACCAGCAGCAGCTGCCAAAACAAATGGTAGATATGTTGTAACTGGTTGGGGACTTATACCATAAAAATAAAGGGTTTAAAATCAACCCTTTATTTTTTCTATATCAACAAGTTTATCAATAATTTTACTCTCTACATCAGAAATTATTATCTTATCTATTCCTCTAGCCCCCATCTTCTCATAATTACTCTTTTTTAAAATGTCTGGAATACAATCATATATCCAAGAAACATTCTCATACTTAGAATTCAAAATATCTAATTTCATCTTAATTATCTTTTCTATATCATCACTATCTAATTTATTAAATAAAATAATATCATCTATCCTATTCATCAAAGATACCCCAAAAATATCTTCCAAATTAGAATTAACTTCACTCTTTTCATTAACATTAAAACCAACACAATTTTCTTTATATCCAACATTACTAGTCATAATAATAATATTATGATTAAATCTTACTTCATTTCCTCTACTATCAGTTATTTTACCATAATCAAGTATTTGATATAGTAAATTAATAACATTCTGATGAGCCTTATCTATCTCATCAAATAATATTACAGCATTAGGCTTTTTTCTAATATCATCTAATACAGTATGATCATCATATCCAACATATCCTTGCGTAGTTCCCAAAATTTTACTTACAGAAGTACTATCAGAATATTCACTCATATCAAGCCTAATAAAATTTTCACTACCAACCATTTCTCTAGCAAATACAGAAGAAAGTTTAGTCTTACCTACACCAGACGGACCAACAAATAAAAATGACTTTACCTTATCATCAAAACCAAATTTAATTCTCTTACTAACCTTAACTAAGTCATTAATAGCATCTTTTTGACCAACAATTTCACTATTCAAACTATTCTCTAAATCTATAATAGCGCTAATATCATCTTTCAAAATATCATATACCCTAACCCCACTCTTATTAGAAATAACACTAGCAATATCTTCTCTAGTAACAATCTTATTTTCAATATTAATCTCTTTCTTACAACTACTCAATTCTTCTTGATACTTAGACTCTAATTTCAAACACTCATAAGCCTTATCAATATTATTCTCTATAATATAAGAATTTTTTTCCTTAATAATATTTTCTATTTTTAACTCAAGTTCTTTTAATTTATTTAACTTATTACTCTTCCTAGTACCGACTTTAGAACAAACTTCATCCAATATATCAATAGCGCGATCTGGTCTTTTTCTATCATAAATATACTTATCAGAAAGTGTTACTATATCATTAATTAAAGATGAATTAATAGAAACATTATGATACTTCTCATACCCATCCTTAATTTTTTCTAATATCTCACAAGTTTCACTAACAGAAGGTTCATTAACAACTACCTTCTGAAATCTTCTATCCAAAGCCTTATCTTTTAAAATATTTTTTTCATATTCATTTGTTGTAGTTGCCCCAATACATCTAACACTTCCCCTAGCCAAAGCAGGCTTTAAAATATTAGAAGCATCAATAGCACCCTCAGCGCCACCAGCGCCTACTAAAGTATGAATTTCATCAATAAATAAAATAATATCTGGATTATCCTCTAACTCATTGATTATTTTCTCCATCTTCTCTTCAAATTCACCACGATATTTAGTTCCAGAAACAACAGAAGACATATTTAAACTTATAATCCTCATTCCATTTAATTTAGGTATTTCCCCATTAACAATCATCCTAGCAATCTCTTCTACTATAGCAGTCTTTCCAACTCCTGCATCCCCTATTAAAATAGGATTATTTTTATTTTTTCTCCCTAAAATCTCTAAAACTCTTAAAATTTCTTTTTCTCTACCTATAACTAAATCTACTTTTCCCTCTTTAACTTTTTTATTCAAATCAACACCTAACTCATCAAGAAGTAACTTTTTCTTCTTTCTTCCCCTTTTAACAACCTTAGAAGAAAACTCATCAAACATAGCATCAACATCAATATCCATACCTAATAACAACCTAATAGCAATACCCTCACCACATTCAAGTAATGCCGCTATAAGATGATAAACAGTTACAGTACCATCATTATTCTCTTTACTATCCATAACAGCATTAGAAATAACCTTTTTAAGTAAAGGAGTATATAAAAATAATTCTGATGTCTTACTACCAACACCAATTACTTTTATAATTTCATCTTTAAATTTATCATAAGTTAAATTATATTTTTTTAGTCTCTTAGACATATCATCATCATTTTTTAATATAGATAAAAGTAAATGTTCTGTTCCAATATAAGGATGCCTTAAATCTAACATTTCCTCTTTTGCTTTAAATAATATTACTTGCACATCTTCATTAAATTCTCCTAGCATACTTGTCTCCTTTCAAAATTACTTTCTCTATAAATTATAATATGCAAAAATAAATTATTTAAAACAAAAAAACATTATTAATTGATAAACAATTTTCTAATGTTTTTTAAAGGTACCATAATTTTAACATTATTAATAATCTTTATTTCAAACTCTTCTCCATGATCATTTAACTTTTCACCATCTATCCCCCAACATTCTCTTCCTTTATTATAAAATTTAATTTTTAAATCATTAGTCCTATAAAAATAAAATCCAGGAACTCTACTAGCATCATACTTAGTTAAAAAGTATAAACTCTTAAATATTTCTCTCTTACTTTTAATATTACAAAACACTACTTCAAATTTGTTATCATCCAACTTAACATCATTATAAACATTACTAAAACCTGCAATATGATTAGCAGATGATATAAGTATTAAAGAAAACAACCCCCTATACTCTTTTCCATCAATATTATAGCCAATATCATACATTTTAACTTTACTAAAAAATGCTTTAACCCCCTCTTTAATATAAGCAAAATAACCAAGCTTTTTCTTTAAATCACGAGGAGTATCATAAGATATATCCATATACTTTCCAAAACCAGCAACATAAATAAAAGGAGTATTATTAATCATACAAATATCAACATCTTTCACTTCTCCATCTAAAGTCATAAGCACATTCCTTAAAATATTTTTACCATACCCAAACATAGCACCAACATCATTAGTAGTACCAACCGGAATATGAGCCAAAACTAACCTATTTTTTCTAAGCATATTCCCTCTCATAGCCTCATTAAAAGTGCCATCTCCACCAAATGACATAACTAAATCAGCTTTATTTATATCTCTAACTATTTCTATAGTATGCCCTTTATATTTAGAACAAAAAACATCTACATCATAACCCTTATCTCTAATTATAGAAATAATATCACTTAAATATTTTTTAACTTTCCCTTTACCACTATTTGGATTATAAACTAAAACACATTTTTTCATCTAATCACCATTATAATTGTATCAAAAATTTCAAGAAAAGTCTTTAATATCATAAATAATTGTTTATTAAAAAACAAAAAGAGTAAAACCAGTTAATAGTCTTACTCTTAATTATTATTTAGAAAATGGAATAAATCCCATAAATCTTGCTAACTTAACTTGAGATGCAACATATCTTTGATGTTTAGCACAAGTACCAGTAAATCTTCTAGGTAAAATCTTACCATTGTCACCAACATATTTACTAATAATAGCAACATCTTTATAATTTACATCTTTACCAGCACACATATGACAAATCTTTTTTCTTTTCTTACGAAATTCTGCCATAACTATATTCCTCCTTTACTTAGAAAGGTAAATCATTATCACTAATTTCTACAGACTCTCCAAAACTTGCAAATGGATCCTTTTCTACTTCTACACCAGTATCTGCTGTTTGAGAACTACTAGAAGTATTATTATCACCAAAATCATAAGGAGTCTTTTCCATAGGTGGCTCTGGCATACCTTGGAAACTAGATGCTCCACTATTTGCAGCATTCTTAGATTCTAAGAATTGTACATTATCAGCCACAACTTCAGTAACATATACACGTTTACCTTCATTATTATCATAATTTCTTGTTTGAATTCTACCTTCAACTGCTACAAGTCTACCTTTAGACATATATTTACCAACATTTTCAGCACGCTTATCCCATACTACAACATTAATAAAATCTGCCTCTCTTTGACCTGTTTGTTGATTAGTAAATGGTCTATCAACAGCAATTGAAAATTGACATACAGCACGATTAGAACTAGTATATCTAACTTCTGGATCTCTAGTTAATCGTCCAATTAAAATAGCCTTATTCATATACACAACTCCTACTTTTCAATATTTAGAACTAAATGTCTAACAACGTTCTCGTTAATTCTGCATACACGATCAAATTCCTTAACGCAAGCATCATCATGAGATTCAACATTATATAAGTAGTAGTAACCAGACTTAAATTTCTTAATTTCATAAGCAAATTCTTTTTGTCCTAATTCTTTAGATAAAGTAATAGTAGCTTTATTATCAGTTAAAGCTTTCTCTAAAGACTTAACAGTGCTTTTTCTATTTTCTTCATCAATATCTGGTCTTACTATAAACATGATTTCATATTTATTCATTCTTACACCTCCTTTTGGACTATCGGCCTTATTCAGGCAAGGAGCTCTCGCTCTGCAAAATATTATAACACATTATTCAAAATAAGCAAACACTTTTTACTTTTTTTCCAAGAAAAATTCGCCATAGATGATAGTAATCTAGGCGATATTTTTAATAAATAATAAATGTAATTAAATTTTTCTTTTGTTCTTAAGATAAATAATACTAATAGAAGATATAGCTAATAAAAAGATTACAAATATAACATAACTTTGTCCAGTTTTAGGATTAGTAATAGTATTGTTATTATCACTATTATTATCATTATTTACAGTATTATTGTTATTATTGTTATTACTATCATCATTGTTATCATTGCTATCATTGCTATCATCATTAATAATTTTAATATTAAAACTTGATGAATCAACATTATAACTACTATAAGAAGAATTATAATATAAAACATCTTTTAATTCAACAGAATCATCTATATTATAAACTCCATCATTAACTTTAATTTTTAACGTACCTATCTCAAAATTACCAGAAATATCATCAGCAGTATAAATATCAATTTTACCATTAGATATATCATCACCAACCCATTTAGAACTTGGCGTAAAAGATACAAAAGTAATATTACTAGCATTCAAGGATGCAGATATAGCAGTTACTACCTCATCTGAACTACCAGAAATAACACAATTTGTACTATCACCAGCTACTAAAAGATTAGAATCACATTTTATAGAAATACTACCTGTAGCGCCATATACAAAAGTTGGAATAAAACAAAATAAACTAATTAATAAAATTAAACATCTTTTTTTCATCACATCATTCCTCCAAACTAGAAATACGTTTCTTTATATATCTATATAATTTAGCAGCATCACCAACATTAATATAGCCATCACCTGTTACATCTCCAGAATACTTTTCATAATTTACTAAATTATTATTTTTAAATCCTCGATACACCTTAGCAACATCACCAACATCAATTTTACCATCACCATTTAAATCACCTAAAACAGAAATAATATATTTATTATCAACATCATTAACTTTAATAATAACACTATCTCCAGTTCTAGCTTCCCTATTAATATTATCAACAATATTACCATCAGAATCATAAAAATTAATAGATTGACTAGTAATAATAGAATCCTTTATAGACGCTATACTAGAACCAACATTTATCCTATAAATAATCTTATTAGTTCTATCAACATTAAACTTATCACTAAAGATATCCTTAATTTCTTCTTTTTTCCAATTTGCAATAAATGTTTTATCACCAGTTGTTCCTTCTTTTATAGTAACAGAAAAATTCATAGTATCGCTACCAGATTCACTCCATCCCAAAAACGTATAACCTATACGAACAGGATTATTTAAAGTAAAAGTAGCAGTAGCAACAGTATAACTAGCAGGATTTTTAATATTTAAAGTCCCATCATTTAAAATATAGTTAATTTTATAAGTATTAATAGTCGCTGATATTGATTTTGATATTGATGAAGTTTGAATTACTCCACTACAAGGACTTGAAGAAGAACAAGAAGACACAGTATATCCAGAATTAGAAACAGCATAATAACTATAAGCAGTATTATAATTTAATTTAATATTAATACTTTTTAATGATTCAATATAATTAGTATCATTACCAATTTTATAATATATTTTTGCTATATTTGAACCCTTAATTAAATTAAAATCATAACTATTTATTATCCAATTTGCATAAAGAACTTTATCTCCAATAGTTTTATATATATCATTTATAAACTTACCATTTGCATCTATATACTGTGTGCCACTTCCATTTATACCTGTATAATATCCTCCAAATGTATATCCTGTTTTTGTTGGTATAGTTATATTATAACCATCACTTAGACAACTAGTTAAAGAACTATCTGTATAATAATAACATAAAACTCCATTTACTGTTTTAGTTGTATTATAACTATAATAAACACTTTCTGTACCTACACTTGTTGCCGACTGATTATTTAACGATATCATATAAGTATTAGCTTGCCAAACCGCATATAACTTTATACTAGGATAATTACTATCTATCCAACTATTGAAGACATCACTATAAATACCATATTCAGCACTTGTAGCGTCTTTATTCTCTGACCAACCAAGTAATGTATATCCAGTTCTATCCCAACCACCAAATTGACCAGAATTTCCCCATACTAAACTTCCATCAGTATTATATCCAAATTTATTACCCGTTCCACCATAAACAAATTTTTGTGATGCAGTATCAGTAGAACCATCATTCTTTACAAAAGTAACATCTACAGTCTTAGCTTTCCATCTAGCATACAATTTTAACGTATTATTAGATATTCCATAACTATTATTTTTATATTTCCAAGTATCACTCCAACCAGTCCATCCATATCCATCATCTGATCCATCTGAATTCGTTGTCCAACCATCGAAAACATAACCTGGGTTAGTATAAAAATTATCTTGAACAGTATAATTAGAACCATATGTTGCAACATTTCCCCAAGATGTTCCCAAAGAAGAAGTACCACCATTACCATAATATATAACTGAATAACGTTGACCAATAGTAATTTCTGATAAGAAAGTAAAACAAGAAGAACTATTAGGAATAATATGAATTTTTATATATCTACCTGTAACAGCACTATCCAACTTCAAAGATGCCATATTAAAACTTATTTTAGAATTACTATAATTCCATGATAAATCACCAATAGAAGTATAATTACTACCATCTGTTGACGAATAAGCAGAAACCTTCTTTGGCAAATAAATTCCAGAACTATTATTATTTTCAAAATTTACATCAATATCAGTTATAGCAGTATATTCATTGCCTAGATCAACCACTATATCATAACTACTATTTTCTTTCAAAGCAACCCAATCAGTACCATAAGCATCACCAGAATATACTCCATCAGTAAGTTCCTTACCATCAACAGAAGAATAGCCAGAACTGCCTCCACTAACAACAACTTCTGATATTGTATAAGACTTACCTAAAGAAATAATATCATAATCCTTAGTAAAATAGTCAGAATAATTTTTACTCTTAGTAACTTCATAACCCTTAGAATATTTATAAGTATCATCATAAATTTGTCTAGCAATAGGAAAATCAGAATTACTATAATATCCAAATCCAGGAAAATAATAAGTATTATATGATTTATTCCATAAAGCAGTATTAGAACCATATACCATAAAATCATACAATCTATTATAATAAGTCTCAGATAAATAAGAATTAGAATCTCCCTCAACTTCAATTCCCATACTTAAATTAAGACCCTGTTTCATAGCAAATTCAAGCCTTGGAACATTATTTCTATAATTTAACCATGTACTATCATTCCCTCTAAAATAATATCCACTTTGTAACGAAACAAAATCAAATCCATAAGAATAGCCATTACTATAACCATCAGTATAATTAGAATCATAATAATTATCAATATATGGAATCCATAAAGTCTTATAATTTTGTGGTTTAACTGTATTATTTAAAAAATTATATAAATCAGCCCAATTAGAATAATTTTTTAAAGCACTATCAGTAACATGTACAGTATTATTAAAAGATTTAATAGCATTCTCAGCATTAGTACTTCTCACAGATTCGTTAAGCCAATAAAACCCTATTACTTTTATATTAGAAAAACCTGAAACTTTTTCAACCTCACTCTTGAACATTAAAGTAATAATATTATTAACAGAAGTATTATATCCATCACCATAATAATCATATACTGTAATATCACTAGATTTAGGAGGATATCTAAGAGATAAAATTACATTTACAGTCTTTCCCAATTCAGAAGCAGCATCATTTAAATTAGTTAAACTCTTATTTTGAGCTTCTAAATAATTATACCAACTACTATATGTAACATTACTATTTATAAAATTATTAATTCCATCATATTTATAACTTGCACTAGGTAAAAATAAAAAGGTATCCATAAAAGTATCTATTGCATTACCATTTGCGTCATAATAATAAATTAAATGTTTATAATCATCTTTAGTATAAGTTGCTTCTTTATCAAAATAATTTAAATAAATATTACCGTAAATATTTAGTTTCCCATATCCATAATCACTAGATGAAAATGTAGAAGAAATATCCACAACAAAAACAGATAATACAAACAAAATCAAAAAAGCAAATAAGAAAGTAAACATCTTTTTATTTTTTTTCATATCCACACCTCAATAATAGCATACTAACATAGCATTCTCTATCATAATTATAACATTAATTAATATCTAAGTAAACAATTATTAAAAAATTCACCATAGATAATAATTATCTAGGCGATATTTTTAATATTATTTTTTTACTATAAAACCTGTAGGTATTGGTCTAGTAGAATGTTTACCAGAACCACTAATAGGATCATTAATTAATTTATTATTAATAACAAGTCCACAAGAAGTACCACCATCTAAATTAGCAGCATTATAAGCACCATATCTTTCCATAATATCAGTCAAATCAACCATATCAGCACCAGGATTAGAAACAGTTCTACCATCTATTACCAAAAATAATACAATACCATCTTTTCTTTGACCAATAGCAGTCCTAGGAGCAGTTCCCCAACCACCATTACCTTTGATAAACGCTCTTTTACCATTAACAATCAAAAAAGGACCAAAACTAACTGCTTCTTTTATGCCATTACTAATAGCCTCACTAGCACTTTCCTTACCAAGATAAAACTTACCATCAGAAGTAAATCCTATAATTCCCCCAAATCCAGAAGAACCATAATCACCATTAGTAACTATTTTACCATTATGAATAACCACTCCAAGCGGCCTACCTCCAGTACTCATATATTCTGGATCATCAAATCCACCACCATTAATAGCAACTACAGCATCATTTTCTTTAGCCATATCAACTAAATATTGACCTGAACTGCCCAAATACTTACTAGTAACAACCTCTACTTTTTTAGGATCGTAAACTGCTACTAAATATCCTTTATAGCCATTACCAGTAATGTTAATTAATTTATATATATCATTTCCTTCATCCTTAGTTAATATCTCTTTCTCATATTCATTAGCGTAACTATTAAAATCAATATCATCAAAATCAATTAAACTAGTATCAGTAGAATCTCCACTTTCTATAACAACATTATTATTAAGAACCTCATTAATAGTTTCATCACTATAAAACCAAGTAGCTAAATATTGATGCGACATAGTAGTCATAGCAGTAGTAATTAGCCATTCTCTAAATCCACTATAAGGACCATACAATAAAAAAGCAAAACTACCACTCATAACAACGAATAAACTAACCAATATAATTATAATCTTTTTAGTTTTTGACATCTTTTTTTTAGATTTTATCTCAATACTACCCATTATTATTCCTACTTTCCAATGCTATATTCATCTATTTTATTTGTACTTTGTTCATTATATTTTTTAACAATTTCATTATATCCATCTACATCACCTTTATAATAAACACTCAAAGATTCCATAGTATTCTTATAACTAGCGCATTTTTGATTAACCATAGAATCACTATAATAATTACCACATAATCCATCAAGTCCTACAGCACTCTTCTTAATATCTTCAATATAACTACTATATTCATCTAATATACTAACAATTTCATTATTATTTTTATCAAGTTCTTCATAATAAGTATTACTTATTATATCAGAATATCTATGTCTAACCTCATTAATTTTTGAAGCACTCTCAGAAAATTCATCATAATAAGTATTTACCTTGTCAATATTTTCCATTACCTGCTTTTGATCCTTCTTTATAGAACCAACAAAATATATAATTCCCCCTAAAATAACTAATATAACAATAACTATAATTATAACTTTCTTCTTCATACTACAACTCCTACCTTCTTATTGATTATAACAAAATAATATCTAAAAAGCAAATAAAAGAGACAATAAAATTTGTCCCCATAAAACACTAATATATTTCAAAATTAAATTAAATATCTTTATTATATACTCTATTATATATTTCTTTAAATTCATCTATAGTATCTTTAAACATCTTAATACTAGAAGTTACAGTTTCCTTTTTAGATAAATCAACTCCTGCAACCTTAAGAGAGTCTATTGGACTCTTTGTTCTACCACACTTTAAGAAATTAATATAATCTTCTACAGCTCCTTCTTTGCCACTTAAAATTCCAGTAACAATATGACAAGCTGCAGATAATCCAGTAGCATATTTATAAACATAAAAATTATAATAGAAATGTGGTATTCTAGCCCATTCATAGCAAACATCTTTATCAACAACAACATTATCACCAAAATATTTTAAATTCAAATCATAATATTTCTTATTTAAAATATCAGCAGTTATTACTCCACCATTTTCTACCTCATTATAAATATCTTTTTCAAATTCAGCAAACATAGTTTGTCTATAAATAGTAGACTTAAATAAAGTCATTAAATTATCTAAAACAAATAATTTTTCTATATCATCATTACTATTCTTAATTAAATACTTACTAAGCAATAACTCATTAACAGTAGAAGCTACCTCTGCAACAAATATAGCATAATCTCCATTCTGATAACTATTATTACCTCTAGTATAATAACTATGCATAGAATGACCAGCTTCATGAGCTAAAGTAGACATATCGTTATATTTATCTTGATAATTAAGTAAAATATAAGGATTTGTATCATAACCTCCACCAGAATATCCCCCAGTCCTCTTAGCGTTCGTTGGATATACATCTATCCACCTATTTTTAATACCCTCTTTTAATGTATTAACATAATCCTCACCCAATACACTCAAAGCGGAAAATACAGTCTCACAAGCAGAATCAAATGGATATTTCTTTGTAAATTCACTAACAATTGGAGTATAAATATCATATAAATGAAGTTCATCAAGATTAAGTAACTTTTTCTTCAAATCATAATATTCAAATAAAGTACTCATTCCTTCATTCACAGCATCAATCAAATTATCATATACTACCTCTTCTACTTCATCAGCATACATACATTGACTTCTTACAGAATTATATTTTCTTATCTTAGATATAGTAACATTTTCATTAATATTACCATACAAACAAGAAGCAAAAGTATTAATATATTGATGATATGTTTTATATAAAGTATCAAAAGCACTCTTTCTAACTTTTCTTGAAGCACTTTCTATATAAACAGAATAATTACTACAAGTAAGCTCCACTTCCTTACCATCTTCATCTATAATATTACCAAACCTTAAATCACTATCCTTAAGTAATTCATAAGTTTCATAATTCCTATTCATCATCTTTCCCATAGAAGATAATAATTTTTCCTCACTATCAGATAAACAATGATCTTTATATCTAAATTCATTTTTTAAAACAACTTCATAATCTTTAAGTCTAGGCTCTTTTTCATAAAATTTTACAATATCACTATAATCATACTTTAAAATATTAGGAGTTAAGAAATAACTAACCTTACTAAATAAATCTCCTAAATTATCAACCTTTCCCTTTAAAGCTTGACTATCATTATTAGAAGTATCAGTATCAAATAACAAACTAACATATACTGCTAACTTTTCTAACTTTCTAGCAATACTATAAAATGTATCTATTGCTTCATATAATTCTGTAGCCCCATTCATCATAGTATTTTCATATTTAGAATACTCTTTAATTTCTTCTTCTACCATAGAATAATCTTTAAAAAAATCTTCTTTATTTTTATAAATTAAATCTAAATTCCACTTATACTTCGTATCAATACTTGCTCTATCCATAAATTTCTCCTTATATTTACTAATATATATTATATCCAATTTTATTATATTAATTACAATTATTACTATATATCTAAAAATATACTAATTATACATTAAATCTAAAATGACAAATATCTCCATCTTGCATAACATATTCTTTACCCTCTAATCTCATCTTACCAGCTTCTTTTACTTTAACTTCATTACCACAATTAATTAAATCATTATATGACATAACTTCTGCTCTAATAAATCCTTTTTCAAAGTCAGTATGAATAAGTCCAGCACATTCAGGAGCTTTCATTCCCTTTCTAAAAGTCCATGCCTTAACTTCATCACTACCAACAGTAAAATAAGTAGCAAGTCCTAATAAAGAATATGTACTCTTAATAAGCATTGAAAGACCACTTTCATTAATACCTAACTCACTTAAAAATTCTTTCTTTTCATCTTCTTCTAACTCAGATAATTCACTCTCTATTTTGGCACAAATCATAACTACTTCGCTACCTTCATTTTTAGCAAATTCTCTTACTCTAGTAACATAATCATTACCACCATTTAATATATCTTCCTCACTTACATTAGCGCAATATATAATAGGTTTCAAAGTAATTAAATTAAAACTTTTAATTAATTTAATTTCATCTTCTGAAAATTCCAACTTTCTAGCAGGAATACCAGATTCTAAAGTTTCCTTTATTCTATGAAGTAATTCTACCTCAATCTTATCTTCTTTGTTCTTAGAAGACATTGCTTTCTTTTCAATACGACTAAGTCTATTAGTAATAATTTCTAAATCAGACATAATAAGTTCTACATTAATAATATCAATATCCCTAATAGGATCAACACTACCATCAACATGAATAATATTATTATCATCAAAACATCTAACTACCTCTACTATAGCATCTACCTCTCTTATATGAGATAAAAATTTATTACCAAGACCTTCTCCCAAAGATGCACCCTTAACTAATCCTGCTATATCAGTAAATTCAAAAGTAGTAGGAATACATCTTTCTGGTTTATACATATCCTCTAAAGTTAAAATTCTCTTATCTGGAACAATAACTGTTCCAACATTAGGATCTATAGTAGCAAAAGGATAATTAGCTGCTAAAATTTCTTGTTTTGTTATAGCATTAAATAAAGTACTCTTTCCCACATTAGGAAGACCCACAATACCTGCTGTTAAACTCATTATAAATCACTCTCTTTTCTCTTCTTAACTTTTCCCCTTCTCAATCTATATCTACTAATATCAAATATAGATTTGTTACTACGAAATTCATCTTGCCTTAAAGCCTCATTATAAGTTATAAAACTAGAATTATAAACACAATATATTTCTAATAATCTATCATAACTAACCTTACCACTTCTTAATTCTTCTTTAGTAAATAATTCTTCCCTTAATTTATTAATACTATTATAATTAAAACTAGGCATCCTTCCATTATCATATATAGAAGCTATATACTTATCTCTAAATATATCAATTAAACAACCATTATCTTCATATATAAATTGTCTTACAAACATATTAGACTCATAATAATCATATACGGAAGTTACCTCAAAACAAGGAAGAAATAAAGCTACTGCTATCTTATCAATTTCGTAATATTTTTCCATTATAACACGCTACTAACTCCTATTCCTATTGGAAGCCCCAATATATAAAAACATATAACAATAATTAACCATAACAAACTAAATGCAATAGTATAAGGAATCATTAAACTCATAGCATCCGTTATAGTAACTATATCATCTTTCTTTTTATTATAAATTTGTAAAAAACCAATCAAAATAACAAAGTAAGTAAATACAGGAGTAATTCCCTTAACAGAACTATCAGCTGCTCTAAATACCGCCTGAGCAAATTCAGGAGTTAAAGAACTTTGCATAAACATAGGAACTACTATAGGTGATAATATAGCCCATTTAGTAGATGCAGTAGGTACAAATATACTACTAATCATTACTACTACAAATACTATAAATACCAAAGCAAAACCTGTTATTTTCATACTTGATAATACCTCTGATAAAGATACAACAATAAATACCCCTATATTAGTTTGCTTAAATATTAAAACAAACTGTGCCGCAAAAAATATAAGTACTAATATTGAAGACAAATCCTTTAAATAATAATTCATACCATCAACAAAATCCCTATTGTTTTTTATAGTTTTCACCCTAAGTCCATATATTAACCCAGCAATCATAAGTAAAACACTAAATATACAAACAACACCTTGATAAAAATATGAATTACTACCAAATAATTGCTCTATATATAAATCATCTTTTAAATATAAAAGTAATCCAGAAAAAGGAAGACCAGGAGTAATACAATAAATTAAAACTAATACAATAACTGTTAAAAATAATAATGCTACCAAAACACCTTTCTTTTCTTTTTTAGTAGGTTCTCTAGAAATTACTTCTTTCTCCTCATCGCTAAAATTATATTTACCTAATTTAGGAATAATAAATTTTTCAGTAACAATCATTCCAACATAAGCAATAAGTAATGTACTAGCAATCATAAAATATAAATTACAATTAACAGAAATATTATAAGTACTATCAAGAACCTTTGTAGCAGATTCAGTATACTCCATCAAAGTAGCATCCAACCCATTAGCAACAATAGATGCCCCATAACCAAAAGTAATACCAGCAAACGCAGCACATATACCAGCAGATGGATGCCTACCAAGATTCAAAAATAATATAGCAGCCAAAGGTATTAATATAACATATCCAACATCATAAAATATTGAAAATATAACCCCAAAAAGTACAACTAAAAAAGTAATAAACTTTCTAGGACTTTTCTTAGCAATCATACTAAATAAAGTATCCAAAAAACCTGATTTATATGCAACACCAATTCCCATAAGTCCTACAATTAACGTTCCAAGTGGAACAAAACTAGTAAAATTAGATAACAAATTACTAATCAAATATTGAAGCCCAGTACGATTAAATAAACTATTAATAGTAACAACTTGACTATCTATATTACCAGTAACAGAATTAACAGTATAATAACTAGCCTCTATTTTGAAAAAATGACCAACACTACTAATAATCATAACAATAAAAGTTAAAATCAAAAATACCAGTGCTGGATGTAATCTAGCTTCCTTAACTCTTTTTAATTTAATCTTCATAAATTAGCACTTCCTTCAATTTTTTATTAAATTCAACCCTTGGTAGCATAACAACTCGCCCACAGTTCATACACTGTATCTTAATATCAGCACCTACCCTGACAACCTTCCACTTATTCTCACCACACGGATGACCTTTCTTCATAATAACTATACTATTTAACTTATAATTTTGACTCACTTAATATGCCTCCAAACTATAAAACAATTATACCATTTAGAAAAAAAGATGTAAAGTTATATCAAAAAGAAAACTATTCTTCCAAATAGTCTTCTCCCTTTTGAACCTCAGTTTTAGATAAATTAGGATAATCCTGTTGCCTCATAACCTCATATACACCAATAGCAACACAATTTGATAAATTCAAAGCCCTAACATCACTACTAGCAGGTATCCTAACACATTTATCTAAATTACCCTTTAATATTTCTTTAGGAATACCTGTACTCTCTTTTCCAAATATTAAATATATATTTTTACTCTTATCACTATAATCAAAATCACTATGAGGTCTCTTACCATATCTAGTAAAATAATAAAACTCTCCACTATTCTTACTTAAGAAATCATCCCAATCATCATAAGTTTCATAAACAAGTTTTGGATCATAATTAACACCACTTCTCTTAACAATATGACTACCTAAAGCAAAACCTAAAGGATAAATAAAATGTAATTTTGCCCCCACAGCAACACAAGTACGGATAATATTACCAGTATTCTGAGGAATTTCCGGTTCATATAAAACAACATTAATCATCTACAATAACTCCAATTCTATTTAAATATTTAACTACCTTTTTAATATTATAATTCTTAGAAGTTATAGAATATACATTAGTAACCTTTCCATTAGTATAAACAACTATATAAGGATATTTAGAATCAGTATTAAACTTACTATCAACAAGTTCTTTATCAATACCACTAACATCCATATATAATACAGAATCCCTTAAAGAATAATCTTGAATAACATTAACGAATTTATTTTCAAAATTATTAATATCTTCATCACCTAACACAGAAACATATAATATAACATCCTTATTCTCTGTAACATAATCATCTATTTCATTATAATTAATAACATTCAAATAATCATCAATAATAGAATTATTAAGTAAACTAGTTCTATAAGATTTATACCACAAATGACAATAATATAAAATCATCAAACTAAAAATAATAATAAGTCCCAAATATATATAGTTCTTCTTTGGTATCACTCTTCCATTATCCTTTTTTATCATAATATCACCATCCATTACAATATAATTGTATCAGTTTATTAAAAATTTGTAAATATCAATAAATGAATTTAACAAAACAAAAAATATACAAATATAAAAGATGCTTTATGCATCTTCCTATATTATTTAATAACACTATACTCAATAAGTTCATTCTTACCATTTTCATAAAGAATAACAATACTACCATTTCCTTCAAAAACACTTAAAATTATATTATCTGAATGTAACTTTAATGAAGTATCATACAATTTATTATCATCAGAAATAATATATTCTATTTCACCAGAATTAACAGAACTTCCTATACTAACCTTATATTTAAAAGTTTGAACAGAATCTTTCAATTTAATTTCACGATTATTAAAAATAGTAACATCACCAATAGTTTTATAAATATCATCAGTATATTCAGTTTCATTATTTAAAAATCTAAATTTACCTGTTTCATCTCTACCAATATAAGAATTAACAACATTACTTGGATACAATTCCTGATATTTATTTTTTAAATCTAACTTTGAAAACTTCAATCTTTTAGTTGCATCACTATATGCCATTTCAGGGGCACCATTCAATCTTAATTGTAATTGATAAACACTACCATCTAAAGTAAGAATAAGTAAATCACTACTACCAGCTATACTAGAAACTCTTACTACATACATACTCTTTACATTTTCAATAGTTTGACTATCAATTATTTCTTCATTCTCATTATAATAATTTAATGTAGCTATATTTTTATTAACAACACAATCAACTACTTTTTTATTATTACTAGTTAAAACAGAATAATCATCTTTTGTTTCTAAAGCATTTAATGATGAAGAAACCAAATTATTACTAGCATTTGTATCAATATCCACTTCTTTAAAACCAGCACTAACTAATTGTTCTTTAGTATAATTTTCCCCATTTTTAATTCCAGTTGAAATATCTGAAGCAGTCAAATTAATATTAGTATCATTATTTTTAATATTGTTATCCAGTTTTTCATTACTTTTTCTAAAGTTCTTAAACACTAATGCTAAAATTACAACCAACAAGCAAACCAAAACACAAATTCCCAAATAAATAAAGTTCTTTTTATTCTTCATTACCTACCACTCCTTATACTTTATTACATAATTGTATCAGTTTATTAAAAATTTGTAAATATCAATAAATGAATTTAACAAAACAAAAAATATACAAATATAAAAGATGCTTTATGCATCTTCCTATATTATTTAATAACACTATACTCAATAAGTTCATTCTTACCATTTTCATAAAGAATAACAATACTACCATTTCCTTCAAAAACACTTAAAATTATATTATCTGAATGTAACTTTAATGAAGTATCATACAATTTATTATCATCAGAAATAATATATTCTATTTCACCAGAATTAACAGAACTTCCTATACTAACCTTATATTTAAAAGTTTGAACAGAATCTTTCAATTTAATTTCACGATTATTAAAAATAGTAACATCACCAATAGTTTTATAAATATCATCAGTATATTCAGTTTCATTATTTAAAAATCTAAATTTACCTGTTTCATCTCTACCAATATAAGAATTAACAACATTACTTGGATACAATTCCTGATATTTATTTTTTAAATCTAACTTTGAAAACTTCAATCTTTTAGTTGCATCACTATATGCCATTTCAGGGGCACCATTCAATCTTAATTGTAATTGATAAACACTACCATCTAAAGTAAGAATAAGTAAATCACTACTACCAGCTATACTAGAAACTCTTACTACATACATACTCTTTACATTTTCAATAGTTTGACTATCAATTATTTCTTCATTCTCATTATAATAATTTAATGTAGCTATATTTTTATTAACAACACAATCAACTACTTTTTTATTATTACTAGTTAAAACAGAATAATCATCTTTTGTTTCTAAAGCATTTAATGATGAAGAAACCAAATTATTACTAGCATTTGTATCAATATCCACTTCTTTAAAACCAGCACTAACTAATTGTTCTTTAGTATAATTTTCCCCATTTTTAATTCCAGTTGAAATATCTGAAGCAGTCAAATTAATATTAGTATCATTATTTTTAATATTGTTATCTAGTTTTTCATTACTTTTGCCAAAGTTCTTAAACACTAATGCTAAAATTACAACCAACAAACAAACCAAAACACAAATTCCCAAATAAATAAAGTTCTTTTTATTCTTCATTACCTATCACTCCTTATACTTTATTACATTATAATTGTATCAGTTTATTAAAAATTTGTAAATATTAATCATTAAATTATACAATAATATGTTATAATATCTCTGGTGATTTAAATGAACGAAAACTATCAAAAAAAATTAGAAAAATTGATAAATGATATAAATGAAAAAAATATAACTCCAACTCTATTATTACATTCTTGCTGTGCCCCTTGTTCAAGTTATGTAATAGAATATTTATCTCCATATTTTAACATCACAATACTATATTATAATCCAAATATATCTCCCATAGAAGAATATGAAAAAAGAAAACAAGAACAAATAAAATTAATTAAAGAATTACCCACTAAAAACAAAGTAAATATACTAGATTGTGATTACGATAATGACTTATATGAAAAGACTATAAAAGGATTAGAAAAAGAACCAGAAAGAGGTTCTAGATGCACAAAATGTTTTCTACTAAGATTAGAAAAAACTGCTATAACTGCGAAAAAAAATAACTTTGACTACTTTGGAACTACATTAACAGTAAGTCCATATAAGAATTCAAAATTATTAAATGAAATTGGTCTATCCTTACAAGAAAAATATAATATTAAATATTTATATTCAGATTTCAAAAAAAATAACGGTTATAAACGTTCAATTGAATTATCTAAAGAATACAACTTATATAGACAAAATTACTGTGGATGCATCTATTCCCGTATCAATTCACAATCTTCAAAAGATTAACAATACTATTATATAATCTTTTATTTGTATCATCATAACCTTTATTAGCAACTTCTAATAAAGTTTTTTTTATTTTTTCAACATTATCTTCTTCTATTTTAAAACATTCATAATATAAATATTTCCACATAGTATCATTTTCAATAGTATTTAAATATTTTAAAATTATCTTTTTTCTAGTTCTAAAAAATCTAAGTTCATCCTTTTTAAATTCTCTTTTTTTATTAATAAAATTAATATCAGTTATATCTAAATCCATTGCATATCCACAAATCTCATCCTCTTCATCATATAACATACTACTTTTTTTAATAACCCTACCATCATTATTAAATAAAATCCCAATACCATAATTACCATCAGATACCAAACACATTACCTTCTTAGTGCCAATATCATTCTTAACCATCTCTAAAAAAGCATTATCAACAACTACAGAACAATTTTTTAAAGTATTAATATCATTAGTAGTTATCCTATATAAAGGAATCTTTCTAATATTAGAAATTTTATCTTCCCTTCTCCATTCATAAAATTCACAAAAGTATTTTTGAAAATTTAATGCAATATCATATATATAGTTCATATTTTTTTATCTCCTTTTATAATAATGCTAAATAAAATCATAAAAAATCCTATCAATCCTAAATAAAAAGTAGGACTTCTAAAAATAAAATGTACCATTACCATAAAATTATACCCAATACTAAGTACATTTAAACACATAATATAATAACTAAAACTAAATACTAACAAACAAAAACCTAATACAAAGAAAAAAATACGTATCATAAATCCTCCAATTAATCTTATGATTTTAAAAGAATTTATACACATATTTTTCATTCTATTTTATCATCATCACCAAAAGATGCACTACTAATAGATTCAAATCTTTTAGAAATTTTATCAGTAGTAATATGAATACTTTCTACATCCTTATTCACAGTCTCAATACTCCTAGATAACTTATCCCATCTTTCACGATATCTAGAAAACTCAACACCTAACTTATTAAGCTCATCATGAATAATAGAAGCATACTTATCCCTTTCAATATTTTTAAGTATTACTTGTATAACAGTTAAAGTACTCATTAAAGTAGTTGGACTAGTAATCCATACTCTTTTTCTATTAGCATATTCAACTAAATCAGAATGATATGCATTAAGTTCTGCAAAAATAGCCTCTGCAGGTAAAAACAATATAGCCTGATTACTAGTAACACCAGGAATAATATATTTACTACTAATAGCATCAATATGTCTTTTAACATCAACTTTAAATTGCTTTGAAGCAATACTTCTATCTAATTTAGAAGCATTTCTATCTACCATAACTCTATAACTTTCTAAAGGAAATTTACTATCAATAGCAATAGTTCCTAAAGGTTCCGGAGCAAACAATACACAATCAGCAATAGTATCATTTCCTAAATGATATTGCATCTGATAAATTCTATCATTTTTCTCACCAAATATATTAGCCATAATATGATTTAAATTAATCTCTCCAAATATACCCCTACTCTTTTTATCAGTAAGAATACTCTGTAAACTAACAATATCACTAGACAAATTATCAATCTTCTTTTGAGCTTCATCAATCCTAGATAATCTCTCTAAAATAGAAGTAAAAGTTTTATTTGTTTTACTAAAATTATCATCCAATCTAGAATTAACCTTATCATTCATTAAATTTAATTTATATTCCATTCTCTCATTAACTAAATCAAAATTATCATTCATATTTTGAATTAAATTAACTTTAAACTCTCCTAATTCCTTAATAGTAGTATTTTCTAACCTACCTAACCTCTCAGTAATATTAGATTCATTAACACTTTTAAAAATAATTACAACAAGTAATATAATAATTAATACTATCCCCCCTAATATTAAATAATCTATCACATCTAACACCCTCTAACATAAAATAATTTTATCAGTTTTTAATATCAATATCAATATATTTAAATAAACTTTACAAAAAAAGAAAGAAGACAAAAAGTCTCCAATCAATTAAGATGATTTAAATATTCAGAATACCCACCACTAATACTATCAGTATTATATCCAAATAAATTCAGCCTATTACTAATTTCCATACTTTGTATACCATATTCACAATATAAATAATATAATTGATGCTTATTTAAATAATGACTAAAATTATTAAGTAAATTATAGTATGGAATACTAATAGCACCATCAATATGTCCTAACATAAATTCATAATTAGTCCTAATATCAATTATAATAGCATTACTATTACCTATATCATCTATTCTAACCACACCACCACCTCATTGTAATATATTAATATAAATATAAGACAGTAAGTTAAAAAATCTAAAATTTAACAATTATTAAGAAAATGTTATAGTATTTAATTGTAAGTATATTATGTCTAACATATACATAATATAAACTGGCTCAGATATATCTTCACTTTTAAAAGTTGATAAGCGCCTAATTTATAGATGCTATTTTTTTATGATAATGGGTATTCATAGTTTAATAAACAAACACTAGACCATGACACTAATTTTAACTGTTGTATAGTCCCTTTTGATATATTAGATTTAAAAACTAATGAAACATTTGTTTATTGTAACAAAAAATTATTAGTGTACTTTGTCATTAAATCGTTACTATTTCCATATTTACTAAATAATCCTTAATTTCATAAATTACTTCATCTATGTTTTTATCTAACCAATTATATTTTGGGTTATTAAGATTTATTTTATATAATCTTGAACTAGTAATTTTTTCAAATTGATCTATCAAATCTTTTACATTATTAACATTTATTGATTTATCATCATAAATTAAAATTTTAAAACATTTTTCAAGTTTTTCCTTATTAAGTAGTTTATTGTCTATTAAATAATAAAAATCAAATATATCTTTATATCTAGTTGATCTAATATTAAATTTTAAAAGAGATTTCATTTTTTCAGTAAAAATTTGTTCTGGAGAATTAATTAATAAATTGGCTCCTAGATTAATAATACTAAAATCAAACATATACTGTTCTTGTTCAAGTTCAAATAATTTATGAACTCCAATATCTAACTTTGTATCAATTTCATTTTTGTAGTTATCTTTAATTTTTAAAAATACTCTTTTGCCTTTATAATCCTGATGGTGTAATGAAACAATTTCATCCATTATTTCAAAATTAATAGAATTAATAGAATTATTTAATTCACTAATAAAATTTATAATAGAATTATTATCTAGAGAATATTTTATAAAATCCAAATCCAAATCACGAGTTGCTCTACGCTTATCATTTGATAGATTATGCATAACAACTCCTCCTTTAATAGTAATATTTTGAATATATTTACTATTTGCTATAGCTGTTAGTATTAAATCTTGGGACACTTTTGAAGAAGCAAATTCATCTGAATAACCATTTTTTATATACTTTTGTATCATTTCTTGTAAATTCATTAGAATACTTCCTTTTGTATTTTTAAAAATAAATCAATATCATTTTTATAATAGTTCAAATAATCAGATAATTTATTCATATCAAGTTTATCACTAATACTTCTATAATTATTTATAATTTCCTTATAATAATCAAAAGGAACATTTTTACTATTTTTTACTAGTTCTATCAATAATTTTTCTTTATCATATATCTTAATTTTAATTCCATCAACCATTATTGTAGTAATTCCAATATCAAACTTATCTTCTGGCACATATATTTGTTTTACTTTATTATCCATTATTTTACTTGCTTTTCTATTCGTAGCAAGAAAATAATTTTGAGGAATAACATCAGTTAAGTTGTGATAATAAAAAGCACTGTCTAAAGTAAAAACTGCATTAGGATATTTTTTGTTAATAATTAGTAAATAATTAACAAATTCTTGACTTGAATATATTCCTGATTCAATTCTAAATATTTTTTTTTCTTTTAAAGCTTTATCTAACTGATAATTATTTTTATATTTAGAAATTACATCTTCATAACTATAAATCATTTTTCATCACCTAATATAATTTTAAAGTAAATCTCGGCAAAAGTCAACTTTTTGCCGAGATTTACTAAAATAAAATATTTTTTACATGATATATTTATATCAGTTAGTGATTTATTACTACCAATAATTTAGATAATTAAAGATTATCTGACTCCAATCTTTATAGCTTACTGTAATATATTAATATAAATATAAGACAGTAAGTTAAAAAATCTAAAATTTAACAATTATTAAGAAAATATTATAATAATATTGTATAAAAAATTAATGTAATATTATTTAATTATAAGTATATTATTTCTAACATATACATAATATATATCTCCACTTTTAAAAATTGATAAGTACCTAATTTATAGGTGCTATTTTTTTTATGATAATGACAAGTAATAATACTAATAATAAAATTACAACTAGTATTAAAAAAAGAATAAATTATAAAATCTATTCTCTAATTATTTATTATTGAATTACATAAGAATCAATTTTCCAAGTTCCATCTTTAATAATTTTCATATTTGCCTTCTCTGAATCGCTAACATTACCTAATGAATCTAACCACTTAACATCAACTAAAACTTCAATTTCACTATCAGTCTTATTCAAAATATTTAGTTTTAAATTAGAAAATGAAACTCTATTAACATTGCTTCCTTTTCCAGAAAAAGCACAATATAAATTATTATTACTTTCATAAAAAATATAATAAATCTTATCATTTATTGTTTTTGAAACAGTTGCCAAAGCAACCTTATCTTTTAAATAATTTTCAATATAATCGTTTGAAAAATAACTTTTAAATTGTTCAATATACTCATCATAATTAGAATATAATAAAGACTTACAATAACTTACACCTTCAGTACTTAACCCCAACTCATCACTAGAAAATTTTTCTTGTCCTGTTCCACAACTACATAAAATATCATTTAAATTATAGTTATCAAACACAGTCCTAACTGTTTTATTATTAAATAAATCCATAACAATAAACAAAGCATCATTATCTATAGAAACAGAATTTTCATCACTTATTTCATCATAAATATCAGCAGATTCAACCATAATATGTTTTATAAAATTTCCGCAAAATAACAACGCTATTATCAAAATAACTATAACAACTACCAAAATCACAATAACAAAATTCTTTTTATTCTTCATAAATATCCTCCAAAATAAATTTATATATATTAGTCATCACTAAAGAAATCATCAAAGAAAGCATCATCACTAGTTCCATCTTCATACATTGAACTATCTTTTTGAACAACTTCTGCTTCTTTAATATCATCATTGTTACTATCAGAAGAAATTTCTTTCTTCTCTTTTTCATTTTCTTTCTCTTGTTGCTCTTCAGCTTCTAACTCTGCTATTTTAGCATCTATTCTCTTAACTAAATCATCAACATTAATTGAATCATCTGAAGAACCATTACTAGGAGCACCAAATATAGATCCTAAAGAACCACCAGATGGTGAAGACATAAATGGATTAGGCATACCACTCATACCACCAGGAATTCCCATGCCAGGCATACCACCAAATGGTACTGCATCAGCATTCCCCATCATTTCTTCCATTTTTGCTTTTTTTTGAGCCTTAACAAATTCCCTTATATCAAATAATTTAACTTCTCTCTTTTCTCTTTCAGGAAGAGTCGCTTTACCATAATTTTTACCCCAATAACCATTCTTATTCATTTCCCAATCATAAGCAAGTTTAGTCTTAAAAGGCATCATTCTAAGTCTAATTGCAATTACAACTCCCTTAGGTAATCTCTGCAAATCACTAACAGTTACAAGTGGAGTTGAAGAAGTTTTTTCTTTTTCCTTAGATTTAACTTCACCACACATCTTAGATAATTCTTCCAAAGCTTGAAGCTCACTACTAATCAAATATAAAATATTACAGTTACCTTTAATAGTTTCAGCATCCTCTTTACCATATACTTTAGTCAATTGTGCAAAGTTCTGTATAATAAATGTAAATCTAATATGTCTACTACGAGCAGCTGTAACCATAGTTGTAACATCCTTTAAAGGCGGCATATTAGCAAACTCATCCAAAATAAAATTAGTTCTAAAAGGTAAATGTCCACCACACTCTTGCGCAACATCAATTAAAGTTTCATAACATTGTTTAATAAAAATTGTAGCAAGTGGATGTAAAGTCTTTTTTTCATCCTGTACAATCATAAATACAGCAGTTTTCTTTCTACCAATATCCTTCATATCAAAATCACTATATGAAAGCATCTCAGACAAATTATCACGAGAAGAAAATAATTTAACCTTCTGTTTAAAAGTAGATAAAACTCCACCTTTAGTTTCTTCTGGTGCAAATACAGTACCACTAGCATTTACATAAGCAGGTCTAGAAGGATCTTTAGCATTAAAATACTCCTTAATATAATTGTTATTAGGACCACCAAATCTTTCTTCACCTAAACTAGACATCAAATTCATACTATTTAAATTAACTTGATCCTCATTAGCATCTTCAAACAATCCCAAAGCAAGACCACTAAAATAATCAGCTCCAGAATTCTGCCAAAACGGATCACCACTACTTTTTTCATCATATAAAATATTTAAGGCTAAATCATCAAGTAACTCAATAGATTTATCAACATTACCATTTTTATATAATTGATATGGTAAATTCATTGGATTCCATGCATTTCCTTTTTGAGGATCACGAAAGTTTAGTATAATAACGTTATAACCATACTCCCTAAGCATTTCCCCAGTTCCTTCATAAAGTTCACCCTTAGGATCTGTTAAAACCATAGATTCTCCAGCTTTAGCCAAAATCTTAATCATAGGAAATACAACAGCCTGAGTTTTACCACTACCAGTAGCACCAATAATTAAGTTATGAGCTTCACCATCATCTACCCAAACTTTTTTACCATTATTAATTATAGCAATACCAGCATGTTCCACATGAGTCAATGAAGGATTAATTTCATTAAGAGTCTTTTTCATCTCTTTATCTTTACACCATCTAGAATAGCCACCTTTATCTTTTTTTTCACCAAATCCAAATCCCTTCTCTCTCTCAAAGATATAAGACTTAACAGAAAAAAGAACGCCACCTAACGCAAGTATAAACAATAAAAATGTCACCCCAATATATTTTGATGTAAATGCCTCAAATGGAAGAAATCCATAAAATGTCTGTGTAGTTGCAAAAGAATGTATATTAAGTACACATATTGCACATAGATATAATAAAAATACACAAAAAATTACAAAAATTTTCATATCCTTAGGATCAACACTTATTTTCATAAAACAATTCCTCCAATCAGAAATTTTAAATCAAAAATATTATAACATATCTAATTAAAACTATCAATTAAATTTTAATATTTTAACCATATTTGTTACTTAGATGTTATTATATTCAAAGTTTTATTTGTTTTTTTATTTTAATTATTGTAATTTAATAGCATTTTTGCTATTATATTAATGTGCTTTAGAGAGGAGGATACAAATGGATAAAGATAAAAATAAGAAAAGTGCTACAAAAAGTACAAAAACAAATTCAAATAAAAACAAACCTAAAGCAACAAAAACAACCAACAAAGTAGAAACAAAAAAAGAAGTAAAAAACAAAAACGAAGTAAAGGAAGAAAAAGTAATTACTAAGAAAGAAGAAAAAAAAGATAAAATTAAAGAAATCGAAGAAAAAACTAAAAGTAAGAACAAAATTACAAAAACAAAAAATAATAAAGAAGATTTCTTTACAAAAATCGCAAATGACGAAAGAAGAAAAATCATTTATGGATTCTTAGGAGGATTATGCTTAGGATTACTAATAATGTTCATATTCATGCCAGATAGAATTGCCACCTTAAAAGATGGTACACAACCTATAGCAACAATAAGTGGTAAAAATATAACAGCAGATGAATTATATGAAGATATGAAAAGTCAATACCCTATCAATGTTCTGCTTGATAAAATTGACAATATTATCTTAACAAAGAAATACAAAGAAGACGACACAATGAAAGATAAAGTTAATTCAAATGCAGAATATTACTTAAATATGTATAAACAATACTATACAGATATCACTGATGAAAACGAATTACTTGAAAAAATGGGATTTGCAAGCTATGATAAATATTTAGAATATCTAAAACTAGATTATCGTAAAACAAAATATACTGAAGAATATATTAAAGATAATCTAACAGATGATGAAATTCAAAAATATTATGATGAAAATGTATTTGGAGACATAAACTGCCAACACGTATTAGTTAAAGTAAAAAGTGACGACAGTAGCACAGAAGGACTTTCTGATGATGATGCTAAAAAATTAGCAGAAGAAATAATCAAAAAAATTAATGATGGAACTTCTTGGGAAGACATTCAAAAAGAATATAAAGACAAAGTTACATATGAAGATCTTGGATATCAATCTTGGGATGCATCATTAGAAACTAATTTCTTAACTGCAATAAAAGACATGGATGAAAATTCATTTAGCAAAGAACCAGTTAAAACTTCATATGGATATCACGTAATCTATAAATTAGATCAAAAGAAAGCTCCAAAACTTAATAAAGTAAAAGATACAATTATTGAAAAATTAATATCAAGCAAAAAAAGTGAAGATCAAAATATAACTTATAAAGCATTAATCAATTTACGTAAAGAAAATAAATTAGAATTTAGTGATACAGTTATGAAAGAAAAATATGAAACATATTGTAAACAATATAATTAAAGTACTTAGCACGAGTATGTAAATAATTTTGTGTAAAGATGAATCCTTTCTGTGGTAATATAGAAATATATAACCAAGGAAGGATTTT
>CAKPDF010000010.1 GCA_934148535.1 uncultured Bacilli bacterium | reverse complement strand
GAGACTGATATAATCAATCTCAAATATCTTTATTACCATGGATTGGTAACTTTACACAAAGTTTTTTACACTCTCGATATTGATTTATAATTAAAAATACTTAGAAAAAATTTCTAAGTATTTTAAGGTTAATATTAGCGTGTTTATATCATACCACTGATAATATCTTTTAAATCTCTTAAGTATATAGTGAAAATATTAGCTTTTTTAATATTAGCATCTACTGTTGCTATGATTTCCATGATAATTTGATCATTTTCTATCACTTCTATTTTGCCTACTTTATCTCCTATTTTTACGGGAGCTTTGATAGTATCTAGTTTTAATTTATAAGTAACATTTCTTTTACCATCTGTATTTTTATTTAATATTGTTATGTCTTCTTTTGCTACTACGTTTACTGTTTCTTTTTCTCCTAGATTTATTTTAGATTTACTTAGTATCTTTTTAGAAGATAAGATTGTATCTAATTTATAAGTGTTAAAACCATAATCTAACATTGTTGCTGTTTCGCTACTTCTTGTTGTTGAATTTGGTTCTCCCATTACTACTGTTATTAATCTCATATTATTCTTTTTAGCGGTTGCTGTTAGGCAATACATTGCCTTATCTGTAAATCCTGTTTTTAAACCATCGGCTCCGCTATAATATCTTACTAATTTGATTGTGTATGAATATTGCTATAGTAAGTGGTATTACTTCTTTAGAAAAGAATACTATGAAATTTATATTAAATCAATCAGTTAAAATATTATTTATTATAAATCATACCCGCACCTAAGTCAGCATCTTGCCTCTCAATAAATCCAAATTTTCTATAAAAACCTTCTTTACCTTTTGATGCCCCTAAATAAACTCTCAAATCTGGATTTTCTTTTTTTATAACCTCTATTTTATCAACAAGTTTATTCATAATCTTTGTACCTATTTTTTTATTTTGATATTTAGGCATAACCATAACATCATGAATATACATAAAACAAATACAATCTCCAATTAATCTTCCATATCCTATTATTTTATTATCATCATAAATACTTACTGAATAATATGTATTATTTAATGCTTTTTTTGATATTTTTTTATCATATGCTCCCCATCCAACTGAATCATATAATAAATTAAATTCATCAACATTATTAACATTTTCTTTAATTTTTATCATTATTATCACCACTATCTATTAAAAAAATATATATATCACGTTTTCTAGTAATTTCTTTACATTTCCTTAATTAGTTTTTTTCATAATAATTTACAAGTGTCTTTTCTCCATTTGAATAATATTCATAATCTGTTTTTATATATTTTATAAATCCCCATTTAAAATATATCTGTATATTTCTTACCTCACACGGTTCAACGCCTAAAGTTAATGTCTTAAAGCCTCTCTTTTTTAAATCTTCTTCCATAAAACTATATAATTTTGAAAAATATCCTTGGTTTTCAAATTCTTTATTTGTTCTAAAAGCTGTTAAATAAGCTTTCTCATCACCTATTAATCCTTCTTTATTTTGCATATCCATATCATTTTCAGAAATAATTGCTGTTGCTTCAGTAATTATTACATCGTTAAGAATACCCATATAAACTATTCTATTATCAATATTACGTAATGATTCATTTTTAAACTTTTTCCAAACATCCAAATTTTCATGTTTTTTTATTTCTATATCCCATTTTTTAGTTAACAATTTTTCTGTTGCGATAACACATTTATAATTACTTTCATTACTTAATTTTTTTATATCAATTAAACCTCTTGTATGAAAACCAGTTTTTTCATAAAATTTAATAGCATTTTTATTATAAGCAAAAACATCAATAAAAATATATTCACAACCTATATTTTTTAAATACTCTTCAAGTTTTTGCATAAGTTTCTTACCAATCCCATTACTTCTAGCATTTTTGGATACTATCAATTCAGTTATTTCACCACTTCTAGGACATTTATAATCTAAATAATCATATTCATCATAGCCTTTAACACATCCCATTATTAAACCAACTACTTTATCATTTTCTACTGCTAAATAACACTTACCTTCATTATTATTTACTTTTTCTAAGTCTAAAACAGCCATTTTATCTCTATATTCAGAATGTAACTGATCTAAGTTGTCCTTATCAATGGTTAATATATATTCTTCAAGTTCAACTAACAAATCTTTAACATCATCTAGATATTTATCTTCATATTCTATTATTTTCATTATCAAAATATTCCTTTCTAGTTAATTCATAGTTAGAGAAAGTTAATAATCCATTATAAAAAGTATAAGGTGATTCTTTTATTTCTTCTCCAACTTTAGTAAATCCTAATTTTTCAAATATTCTACAAGATGCTATATTATCTTTTACTGCTGTAGAAGAAATTCCATTTATTTCAACTTCTTTAAACATATAATCTATCATGGCTTTAGCAGCTTCTGTTGCATAACCTTTTCCTTGGTATATAGGATTCATATACCAACCCACATCACGAATAGTAATATTATCTTCATTTTCTTGAGCAGTTACTTGGCCAATTGCTTCTTCATAACCACTATTTGTGTATTCAGTTTTTAAGAATACACTCCATACAAATACATCATTATTATCCGCTTTAAGAACTTTAGATTTATAAAACTTCTCTTGATTTTCCCAAGTCCAATGTTTAGGATTACTTGCATGTTTTTTAGCACCTGTTAAATACCATTTATTTACTTCTGGTATCATTAATATCTCCCATAATTTTTTTTGTTCTTCCATACTAGAACTTTTTAAAATTAATCTGTCTGTTTCTATTGTTTTACTACCAATCATATTCATTCAAATCACCTCATTATTTTAATGAATTTATTATTTTACTTAAGATTTTTTCTCCGCCAAAAGATGCATCATATATTTTAATATTATATTCTTTAAATTTGTCATCAACCAATTTTACTTAAATTCAACTCTTGAATTTTCCATTGTGTCAATCATATTACACTTACAAACATCCTAAATACATTTTATCATATAATTTCTAATTTACCTAGTATTTTACCAGTTATTTGCAATAACTAAAAAAGAACCTGATTTTAATATTTCAGATTTCTTTATTTTGATTTTATATTTTATCATTTTTAAAGTAGAAAAAAGGTTAATACTAGCGTGTTTATATCATACCACTGATAATATCTTTTAAATCTCTTAAGTATATAGTGAAAATATTAGCTTTTTTAATATTAGCATCTACTGTTGCTATGATTTCCATGATAATTTGATCATTTTCTATCACTTCTATTTTGCCTACTTTATCTCCTATTTTTACGGGAGCTTTGATAGTATCTAGTTTTAATTTATAAGTAACATTTCTTTTACCATCTGTATTTTTATTTAATATTGTTATGTCTTCTTTTGCTACTACGTTTACTGTTTCTTTTTCTCCTAGATTTATTTTAGATTTACTTAGTATCTTTTTAGAAGATAAGATTGTATCTAATTTATAAGTGTTAAAACCATAATCTAACATTGTTGCTGTTTCGCTACTTCTTGTTGTTGAATTTGGTTCTCCCATTACTACTGTTATTAATCTCATATTATTCTTTTTAGCGGTTGCTGTTAGGCAATACATTGCCTTATCTGTAAATCCTGTTTTTAAACCATCGGCTCCGCTATAATATCTTACTAATTTATTTGTATTTACTAACCAAAAACTATTAGCAGTATCTTTTCTTAGATAGTCTTCGTAAGTTCCTGAGAATTCTAAGATTTTTTTATGTTTTACTAATTCTTTGGCTATCATAGCCATATCATAGGCGCTAGAATAGTGATCATCAGCATCAAATCCATAAGAATTAACAAAATGAGTATTTTGTAATCCTAGTTCTTTAGCTTTATCATTCATCATTTTTACGAAATTTTCTTCGGTACCCCCTATTCTTTCAGCCATTGCTACTGTTGCATCATTTCCAGAGGCTATACATATTCCTTTTACTAGATCTTCTACACTCATTTGTTCTCCTGTTTGTAAAAATATTTGAGAACCTCCCATACTTGAAGCATTTTCTGATGCTGTTACCATTTCATTCCATTTTATATTTCCATTTTCTATATTCTCCATAATAAGTAATAAACTCATCATTTTTGTCATTGAGGCCATTGCTAGTTTTTCTTTAGAGTTTTTTTCAAAAATTATTTTACCTGTTGATGCTTCTATCATTATAGCACTTTTAGCGTTACTTGCTAAATTTAAACTACTTGATGTATCAGTACTTTCTTCTTTTACTTCTTCGTTACTACTAGTGTCTTCTTTTTCAGTATCAGATCCTGTTACTGCAAATACTCTATGTATAGAGATAGTAGTAATAGCAAATATAAATATCAAGGTTATTATTTTTTTCATATATCTATCACCAATAAAAAATATGTCGAAAAGTAAAAAAATATAACTTTTTTAAATTAGTTTTTTTTAACTATTGACTTTTACTTAAAATTAAGGTAAGATTATGTATGTAGTCTTTTGGAGACATACTCAAGAGGCTGAAGAGGCGCCCCTGCTAAGGGTGTAGACTGGGAAACTGGTGCGAGAGTTCAAATCTCTCTGTCTCCGCCATTAAGAAATACAAGGGAAGTTCTTATGAACTTCTTTTTTGTTGTTAAAAACCATCCTTTTTTAGGGATGGTTTAATGTAGTTATGTATTGTAATTTACAACTAATTATTTTTTAATATACCAAACATTTTCTATGTCACAATTATTAGATAATGGTGTTGGATTTGGTCTTTTCATTTTTACTATTACTGGCATTTTAAATGCATTTCCGTATATTATACAGGTGCCTGGATGTAATGTTTTTAGTTTTGATGTTATTCCTGAGTTGATATTTGGTAAGACGCTATCTATGAACTCTAAATCTCTTGGGTGAAATATTTTAAATATTAAGAAGTTACTACATTGTGAAATTGTTGTTTCACTTATTTCTGATGGTCTTTGAGATATTAAACCTAGTAATATTCCATATTTTCTTCCTTCTTTAGCAATTCTTTCAAATATATTATATCCTAATAATTCTTTATCTTTATCATTTTGAACATATCTATGGGCTTCTTCTAATACTATATGAAACGGCATAGAGGCTCTATTTTTTAATCCTGCTATATAGTCAAATAATAATTTAGAATATATTTTAACTATATTTTTAGCAAGTCTATCGTCTACATAGTTTATATTAAAATTAATTACTTGGGCTTTTCTTCCGTTAGGAGCTGTTAATAGTATTTTTATATAATCTTCTTTAGTTACAAAATTACTATATTCAAAGTATTTAGAGTAATTACTATTAATTAAGTTATTTAATCTTACTTTTAATATATTAGCATAATCATATACTTTATCACTGTTTAATATTCCTTCTGATATTAAAGCAAATTCTAGAGCTAGATTAAAGTCATCTAGTGTATACATAAAACTTCCATCTGGTACTTTTAATTCAAATTCATCACTAACATACTCTTCTAAATATTGGATAACTATTTCTATGTCTGCAAATTTACCACTTTCTTCTATAAATATACATTGTCTTAGATTTCTAGTCCATCCTCCTTTAGTAAGATTAATATCTAAGTTAATGTTTTTGGTATTAAATTTTGTTAGTACTGATACTAACTTATTTCTAATGAAGGAAGGATTTTTACCAGAAAATATTATATCTAATAGGCTTCTTGCTATGATGTCATCTTTTTGTTTTATTACATATTCTTCATCTCTTGCAAATAGACTAACTAACTTTAGAGCTTTTTCTATTACCGGTAATTGATTTGGATTTTCAACATTTAATAGAAGTGCTATATCATCTACTCCTAAAAACCAAAAAGGAATTTTTAAGAGTTCATATTCACTGGTATTTAAGTTTGTTGTATATACTTTATAATTTATATTTTCATTAATATTTCCTATTTGATTAAATGCTTGTTGATATTCTCCATAGGCATCAAATAGAAATATATTTGTTCTAAATGGTAAATATTTTGCTTCATAAAATATACTTTGAATTATTCTTGCTACAGAATGACTTTTACCACTACCGGTATTTCCTAGTATGGCGAAATGATTTGAGAAAAAATTATTAACATTTAATCTTATATCATAATTATTATAGATAAAACTTTTACCTAGTAAAATACTATTTTCTTCTTTATTATTAGAAAACATTATGTCTAATTCTTCTTTTGTTATTACTCTACATAATGATTTAAAAGAAGGCTTTATAATATCTCCGTATATAAAAATATTGTTTTCTATTTGCCCTATTAAGTTTACTTCTATTCTATCACTATATACATTAGCAACTTCTCCAACTATTCTAGTATTTTCATCTTCAAATACTACATTCTTTCCTGATAGATTATTCATGTTATAAATATTTACTTCTAGTTTAACACATACTTTTCCATCTACTATTTCTATTATTTTTCCTAACATACTCTTCACCTATTATAATTATACACAAAATTTTAATAATTTTAAATATATTTTTCTTATTTTCTTTTTTTATTTGTTACAATACATGACTATATATCTTAGGGTGATAAAAAGATAAATTAATATAACAAAAAAGACTATTAGTTTGGTGCTAATAGTCTAAATATTATTTTTCTTCTTTTGTTGTTGCCTTTTTAGTTGTTGTAGTTTTCTTTGCAGCTGTTTTTGTTGTAGTTGTTTTCTTTGCAGTTGTTGTTTTTGTAGTTGTAGTTTTTTTAGTAGCTGGTTCTTTTACTTCTTTCTTTTCTTCTTTTACAGCAGGTTTCTTTGGTGTATATTTTTTACCATTTAAAGCATCTTTTGCTATAGTACAAAGATCTGCAAATGCTTCTTTATTTTCAATAGCAAGTTCACTTAACATTTTTCTATTTATTGTAACTCCTGCTATATTTAATCCATTTATGAATTTAGAGTAACTAATTTCATTTTCTCTACATCCTGCATTAATTCTAGCAATCCATAATTTTCTGAAATTTCTTTTATTTTGTCTTCTGTCACGGAATGCATAGTTTCCTGAATGCATTACTTGTTCGTGAGCTGTTTTATATAATCTATGTTTACTTCCAAAGTAACCTTTTGCTTCTTTTAATACTTCTTTTCTTCTTGCACGTGCAACAGTGCCACCTTTAACTCTTGTCATATCTTAGTCCTCCTTCTTTTACACTAAATCTTTAATTCTCTTAAGATCAGATTTGTGTAATGCATTTCCCTTTCTTTTTTGTCTACTTCTTTTAGCACTATTTTTACCAGTGTTATGTAATCCACCTTGAGCGCATACTGAAACAGTTCCACTTTGTCTAATATTTAATACTTTTTTTAGACCTTTATGTGTTTTCATTTTATTTTTTTTCATTTTAATTTTCTTTGCCATAATATTTCCTCCTTATTTTTTAGGTGTAAGTTGCATAAATATACTTCTACCTTCTAACTTAGGTTGTAGTTCAATTTCTGCAATATCACTTAAAGCTTCCTCAAATTTTAATAAAACATCTTTTGCAAGTTCTGGATGAGCAATTTGACGTCCTTTAAAACGAATGCTTGCTTTTACTTTGTCGCCTTTTGTTAAGGCTTTTCTTGCATTATTAACTCTTGTATCAAAATCATGTTTATCAATTGTAACTGACAATCTAAACTCTTTTACGTCTACAATAGCTTCTCTTTGTTTCTTTTGAGCGTCTTTAGATTTTTTCTTTTTTTCATATTTGAATTTATTGTAATCCATAATTTTACATACTGGTGGATTAGCTCCTTCACTCATTAGAACTAAGTCAAATCCAGCATAATTTGCTAGGGTTAAAGCATCATTTCTACTTTTAACTCCTAATTGTTCTCCATTTGGTCCTATAACCATTACTTCCTTGCATCTAATTTGTTCATTAATCAAGTTTTCTTTATTGTTTGCGATATCAAACACCTCCATAACAAAAATGAATACAAAAGAATTGTATTCATCTTAAAAGCAATTATTAATTATTATTCAAATTTTGAATATTTAATTTGGCTTTTAACCTAAAGCTAGTTGCAATCAGGTGAGATAAATACATCTTCTTTCCGTTTCTTTCTTGATAATTATATTATAAATATATTGAATTGTCAACAAAAAATTACAGTTTTTGTTATTATTTTCTATATTCGAACTCATAATCTAGAATTCTTACTATATCTCCTTCTTTTATATTCATGCTTTCTAATTCATCATCTAATCCCATATGTTTTAATTTTTTAGAGAATCTAACATATGCTTCTTCTGTAGAAAAGTTTGTCATTTTAAATAGTTTTTCTACTTTTTCTCCTTTTACTACAAAGACATCTTTATCTTTTGATATGGTAAATGGTTTT
Organism: uncultured Bacilli bacterium; assembly: GCA_934148535.1. Classification (GTDB taxonomy): domain Bacteria; phylum Bacillota_I; class Bacilli_A; order RF39; family UBA660; genus RUG11198. The sequence continues at coordinate 35,780 of CAKPDF010000010.1, read as the reverse complement.
TCTTCTTTAAATTTATATAAAACGTGACTTTCTTGATTTTCTATATCATATAGAACTTCTTCTTTGGTATTTTTTACTAATTCTCCTAAGGCATTTATTACATTATCTAATCCAACATTTTCTATAGCACTTACTTCATATATTGGTATATCTTTTATTTTTTCTTTAAATATTTTTAGATTTTCTTTAGATGAAGGTATATCCATTTTATTAGCGATTATTATTTCTTTTTTAGTTAGTAATTTTTTTGAAAATTTTTCTAATTCATTTCTTATTACTATATAATCTTCATATGGATTTCTTCCTTCACTTCCAGACATATCTATAATATGAGCGATTATTTTGGTTCTTTCTATATGTTTTAAGAATCTATGACCTAATCCGGCACCAGTTGATGCTCCTTCTATAAGTCCTGGTAAGTCTGCTATTACATAATCGTATTCTGGTAATCTTACTACTCCTAGGTTAGGAGCTAATGTTGTGAAGTGGTATGATGCTATTTTAGGGTTAGCATTTGTTACCATTGATAATATTGTACTTTTTCCTACACTAGGTAAGCCTACTAAGCCAACATCTGCTAACATTCTAAGTTCTACTTTTACTTTTCTTTCTTCTCCTGGTTCTCCTCTTTCTGAGAAAGATGGGCAAGGATTACTTTTAGTAGCAAGAGTTACATTACCTCTTCCTCCACGGCCTCCATAGGCAACGATTGCTTGTTCTTTGTTTTTAGTTAAATCAGCAATTACAACTCCTGTTTCTGCATCTTTTACTGTTGTTCCTACTGGTACTTTAACTATTGTATCTGTTGCAGATTTACCATTTTTATTTTTTCCTTCTCCGTTTAATCCAGAATTACCTTTAATATGTTTTTGATATCTTAAATCTAATAATGTTCTTAACCCTTCATCGGCTTCAAAGATTATGTCTCCACCTTTTCCACCATTACCTCCAAAAGGGCCTCCCATTGGTATGTATTTTTCTCTTCTAAAAGCCATACATCCATTACCACCGTTTCCGGCAGTTAGGGAAACTATTACTTCATCTACAAACATAATTCTTACCTCCTTTATATAGTTATTATACAATAAATATTTTAAAATTTAAATATTATTATGGTAGATATGATAGCAAAAAAGTTAACTCTTGTCAATACGGTGAGTTAACTTTCGTTTTTATAAATTTCTAATATTTCATTAAACTTTTGTGGTGGTTCTGCAGTAAACTCCATATACTGCTTTGTTATTGGATGAATGAAACCAATTGTAGAGGCATGTAACATTTGTCCGAATTCTTTATCATCTTGTTTAAGATATCCATATACTGGATCGTTTACTATTGGGTGATGTATATAATTCATATGTACTCTTATTTGGTGAGTTCTTCCTGTTTCTAGTCTACATTCTATTAGTGTTGCATTTTTATATCTTTCTAATACTTTTATATGAGTAACTGCGTTCTTAGAATTTTCACTTGTTACACACATTTTTTTGCGATCATTTTTATCTCTTCCTATTGGAGCATCTATAGTAGCAGTATCCTCTAATATAACTCCATGTACTAGTGCTATATATTTTCTTAAGACTGTTTTTTCACTTATTTGTTTTGCTAAATCTAGATGTACTTTATCATTTTTAGCAACTAATAATAATCCAGAGGTATCAGCATCTATCCTATGTACTATTCCTGGTCTTATTTTACCATTAACATCGCTTAATTTATTGCAATGATACATTAATGCATTTACTAATGTACCTTCATAATTACCGCATCCAGGATGGACTACCATGGATGATTTTTTATTTACTACTAATAAATATTCGTCTTCATAATATATATCTAATGGGATATTTTCTGCTTTTACTTCTACTTCTTCTGTATAATCTTCATTTATATCTATAACATCAGATAGTTTTAAAATATAACTATTTTTTGTTTTTTTATTATTTACTAATATTGCTTCTTTATCTATCATTCTTTGTATTTTACTTCTAGAAAAGTTTAATTTTTCTATTAAGTATTTATCTATTCTTTCTTGACTGTCTACTATTATCTGCATTACTTTCACCTCTTATCATTGCGATTATTAATAAAAATACTCCTATTACAATGGAAATATCTGCTATATTAAATATTGGATAGTCATAATTAAATATTTTAAAGTCTAAAAAATCTATTACATATCCATACATTATTCTATTTAATAAATTACCTATAGCACCACCTAATATTAAGGCATAGGATACTGTTTCAATCTTATTTAATGTGTGATTGATTATATAATAAATTAATATTGCTACAATAATTAATGTTATTATTGTTATTAATATTGTGACACCACTAAAAATACTCCAAGCTGCTCCGGTATTTTTTACATATGTTATATAAAAGAAATTATCTATTATTTTATTTTTATGTCCTAATAAAAGAAAGTTTTTTACTAATATTTTAGATAATATATCTATAAATATTACTATAGTACTTATTAGCCATAATATATTTTTATCTTTTAACTTTCGCATATATTTGATTTCAATCCTTCCTGTTTCATTGCGTCTTTTAATTCTTGTGGTCTGGTATCAATATTTTTAGATGACGGACATCCTTCTGCTTTTTTCATGTTTACACAATAATAATATACATAATCAATATCAACTTTATATATTTCTATTTTTATATCTTTAGAACATATTTCACCTGTATTAGGATTTTGGAATTTATCTGTCATTTTTAAATTAGTTATTAAATCACCAAATGTTAAATAATCATTACCGTCTTTTTTTACTTGCCATGCGGTAGCACTTTTTGTTACTTTGGCTTGATTGGTTTCAGAAGTTCCACCTTTTTTCACTATTATTTTATTAAATGATATTGGCTCTCCTACTTTTTTGAATTCTGCTGAATTTAGAGAAATATAACTATCTATTTCACTTTTTATTTCATCTAAAAATTTATCTTCTGCTTTTTCTTTAGATGTTTTAATATAATTTGTTACTCCTGCATGTGCTACAACACCTAATATTGATATTATTACTATAGTTGCTAATACTTCTATTAATGTAAATCCTTTTCTATTCATTTTTATACACCTCACTAGATATATTTTAGCACATTAAAATTAAAAAAAAAATATATTTTATTATTTTTAGAAAAAAATCGGCTAATAGATAATATAGATATTAGCCGTACTTCATAATTATTATAATATCAATTATTAATATATTTTTTAATATAGTCAAAATATGATATTAATAGTTATATGAGACTATATAGTTATGTATTGTAACACCTATAAGTTGACATATTTGTTAATTTTGATATACTTATATAGGTGATAAGATTGATATTGAAGTATAATAATAAGGAAATTTACCTTAAGGAATGTAAAAGTTTTTTTTCAAGATTTATGGGTTTTATGGGAAAAAAGAATATAGATAATTCTTTAATGTTTAATAAATGTAATAGTATTCATACTTTTTTTATGAAGGAAAATATTGATGTAATTATGTGTGATAATAATAATAAAATTCTTTTTTATTATAAAGATTTAAAAAAAAATAAAATAATATTGCCCAAAAAGAATGTTAAAAAAGTTTTTGAAACTCCTAGATTATATTTTAATATTAAGTTAGGAGATTATCTGGAGGTTAAAGAATGAAAATTGCAATTATCGGTACAGGAGCATATGGTCTTGCTTTGGGAAGTATGTTTTCTTTAAAAAATAATGATATTATTATGTGGAGTAAATTTGAAAATGAAGTTAATGATCTTAAAACTAATAGAAAATTTAAGGGCATTGATTTACCTAAGAATATTAAATATACTACTGATATGGAATTATGTATTAAAAAAAGTGATTTAATAGTAATTGCTATTCCTGTAGCATTTATAAAAAGTACTATAGAAGAATTAAAAAAGTATTATCATAATACTCCTATTTTAATTGCTTCTAAGGGTATTGAACAAAATACTAATTTATTTGCTATAGATATTATTAGGAACAATATGAATGTTAAAGAAATTGGTGTTATAGCAGGTGGTACATTTGCTACAGATATGTTAAAAAGAGAACCTATGGGTCTTACTCTTGCTACTAGTAGTAATAATCTTAAGAATATTGTACTTAATACTTTAGAAAATAAATACTTAAAAATTCAAACTACTAAAGATATTGTTGGTGTAGAAATATGTAGTTCTGTTAAGAATATTATGGCTATTGCTAGTGGAATTATTGATGGATTAAATTATGGGGAATCAACTAAATATTTATTTATTACAGAAGCTATTTATGAAATTAGAAATTTAATAAATTTATTTGGCGGTAATAAGAAGACTATTTTAACTTATGCTGGCATTGATGATATATGTATGACTTGTTCTACAGCAAATAGTAGAAATTATACTTTAGGAGTATTAATTGGTAACAATAATAGTGAAGAAGATATAAATAATTATAAAAAAGAAACCACTATAGAGGGATTATATACAACTAAATCTTTTTATGATTTAATAACTGTTAAAAATATAAATTGTCCTTTAATTAGTATCATTTATAAAATATTATATGAAAATGAAAAACCTACTAAAATAATAGAATATTTATTAAGCAAAAAGACTTTCTAAATTTTGAAAGTCTTTTATTATAAGAAATAGTCTAATTTCATATTTTTCTTTACATTATATAAGGTTTCACTTGCTCTTTTTTGTGCTGATTCTGTTCCTTCTTTTAAAATTTCTAATACTTCTTCTTTATGTGATTCATAATATTTTCTTTTTTCTCTATACTCGTTTAAAAACTCATTAATGTTATTTATTAGTTCTTTTTTACATTGTACGCATCCTCTTTGTCCTTTTTTGCATTCAGAACATATTGTATCTATATTTTTATCGTTAATAATTTTATGATAATAATATACCATACATACATCTGGATTAGCGGGATCATCTTTTTTTATCTTATCAGGATCTGTAACTGCACTCATTACTTTCTTTTTAATAGTTTCGTCATCATCACATAAATATATAGCATTACCTAAACTTTTTCCCATTTTCGCATTTCCATCTAATCCTTTTATTCTTGGATTATTAGATAAATATATTTCTGGTTCTTTTAGGGTATCTCCATATATTCTATTAAACTTTCTAACTATTTCTCTGCATTGCTCTATTAAAGGTTCTTGGTCCTCACCTACTGGTATTAAATCTCCTTGAAGCGCTGTTATATCTGCTGCTTGACTAATAGGATAACCTACAAAGCCATAAGTAACACTTTCACCATCATTACCAAATATAGTTTTCTTTTGACTTATTTCTGTTTTTACAGTAGGATTTCTATATAATCTAGCCATAGTTACTAAGTTTGAATAAAATACGGTTAGTTCTGCTATTTCTGAAATAGATGATTGGAGAAATATTTTAGATTTCTTAGGATCTATACCACACGCTAGTAAATCTATTACTAATTCTAATACATTTTCTTTAACTTTATCTGGATTATCAAAGTTATCTGTTAGGGCTTGAACATCCGCTATTTCTATGAATGTCTCATATTTATCTTGTAATAAAGTCCAATTCTTTACTGCTCCAAAGTAATGTCCTAAGTGTAAATTACCAGTTGGTCTTATTCCAGTTAATATTGTCTTCATTATATCACTTCTTTCTTTGTATATTTAGTATAGCATTATTTTTTTTATTTAACAAGTAATAAATTCTAGTGTTTCATTTAATAGATATGAATAAATTTAAAATTATTGAATATGATATTATTGACAATTATCATTAAAAATGATAATATTGTCATATAAGAACTCTGTTTATTCCGAAGCTTTACGTTTAGTACGTGAAAGATTTATGTAGGAAGAATGGAGTTTTTTTATTTTGATTTTTTAGTTAATGATGAATCAAATACGCTATTCTTAGATTTAAAGCGCCAATGCCTATATGGATCTTTCCAATTATTAATATAGTTACCGCGATTGCTAGTTGATACTCCAATATTAAAATTTGGATGAATGGCCTTAATATTTTTCAAGATATTTTTATATAATTTTTCTTTTGCAATAGTTCTTTTCCCTCTCCTATTACTATTTGGCATTTTTTCTTTGTCCATATTATTTAGTTTAAAATTCATAGCACCTAAAATAATATCCATACATTGCAATATAACATGGTTTTTAGAATCTACTTCTGCTATGTCCTCATTATAAATATGAACATTATTTATACAAAAGAAATCATTTAATGCATAAATATAGCCTTTAAACTCTTTATTTTTCTTTTTTGTATCAGGTAACTTATCGAAATATAGTTTTAATATTACATGATCTTTCTCATTTGGATTACAATAATCTATTCCAAAAGCATGTTTTATAAATTGATAGTATAAAAGAAAATATTCTTTTTCTTCGTGCTCCCTAGTTAAGTTTTGTGGTACTTGTGCATTTTGCCTAAACATTATTCTTAACTTAATTTTATTGGATTTAATAAATTCAAAAAAATAATTAATTAATTCTATATATTTATCTAAATATTGTTCGGTAACCTTTGTCCATTTAACTTCTTGAAATAATCCAAGTTCATCTTTTTTAGTGTTTAGTTTTTGGCTAATACTCATAAGTTCAGAATAATTGATTAGAGCACCACCATAAAAGTTACTGAAATATTTACCTTTTCGATGTGATTCATCTGCATAAATTAAATATTGTTTTTTCATTAAATCACTTCTTTCCTTAATGTAATTGTTGTGTTATTTAACAAGTAATAAATTCTAATGTATAATCTATTACTTTTTTTAAATCTTCTAAGGTTAATTCTACTTGATAACCAATTTTACCACCACTTATTATAATGGTATTATTTGATAAAGCACTTTTATCAATAACTGTTTTAAAGGCCTTTTTCATACCTATTGGGGAGCAACCTCCATGAATATATCCTGTTAATGGAAGTAAATCTTTAGATTTTAACATACTTATACTTTTTTCTTTTGTTACAACTGCTGCCAATTTTAAATCTAGTTCTTTATTTACAGGTATTACAAATACATAATTATTACCACTTTTTCCTACTGTTACTAGTGTTTTAAATACTGTATTTGGATCTTGATTTAAAACATTCGCTACTTCTATTCCACTAATCGCATCAGTGTTAGTATAATCATAATATTTATAATTTATTTTCTTTTGATCTAATATTCTCATTACATTTGTCTTATCTTTATTTTTATTCATAGTCTATATCTTCTTTCTAAAATACAAAGTAACTTTTAACAATTCATATTTGTTGATTTAATTTTAAACTAACTATCTAGAAATGTCAAATTATTAATAACAACTTTTCTCTAGAAAATTACTTGCATAATAAACAAATTTTTCTTTATAATTGATATATAATACTCAAAAAACTATATTAAGTGTTATATTAATATTTTATGAAAAAATTCTCTTCTGTATATAAATAATGAAAAAGCGACTTTTTTGCAAGTCGTTTTTTTATTAAACTTAAATTATATAATTCAAGTATTATTTCTTATGGTACGGACAAATAGTATATCCGAAACCTAAGTAATCAGTTAATAAATAACTAAACTCTATAAATATAATATCATAAATTTAAGAAAATTCAATAATTTTGGCATTTTTTAACTATAAACTCAAAGAAATTTGCAAAAAATCAACTTTTATGCTAGAATAATAAATAATTCAAAGGGGGATTATATTTATGAATAAATTATTTAAGAAAATTCTTTATAATGCAACAAGACCTTATGCTAAGAAATATCTTACAGGTCATTTAGGAAAAGTTGTTGAAGATAATGAAAAAATAACTTGTTATGTTAAAAGAAGTAAAATAAAAAAGAAAGATTATAATTATACTGTTGCATGCTTTGGTATAGGAGGAAACCATAAAAAGGTTGCAAAAGCATTCAATTTAAATAAACCAATTTGTTATATAATTGATGGCATTGATTTAAAGAAACATAAAGTATATATCTTTGGTTATAACAATTGTGAAGTTATTATTAAAAATTGTAATTTTGGATTAGATTTATGCGTTCATGTTAATGGTAAATGTACATTAGAGAATACAAATATAACAACATTCTCTTATTTATCAATTGGCGCTAATGATTTAGTAATTAAAAATATTGATAGCGACAAAATAAGAATAATCAGTTCTGAATCAAATATCACTTTGGGTGCAGATAATAGAATTGATGTAATAGACTCTAATATCGGTAGTCAAAAGAAAAATATTAATGTTTCATTTATAGCTACAAATGAATTAAATGTTGTTAATTCTAATATTGTTGGTAAAGAAGTAGAATGTAAATCAAGTACTATTAATACTGATAAAAAAAGTTCATTAATTGCGACTGATAAAGTTAATCTACAAATAGATACTTTTGATTCTATAAATATTAATGCTCCAACAATTGTTTTAAATGGAGAAGAAATATCAAATGAAAAGAAATCAGTTGTATTTAAAAAAATAACTGAACCACTTGCACTTAAAAGATTAGAATTAGTAAATCTTTTGAAAAAAGTTAAAACTCAATGTGAAAACATTAATTCAGAGAAAGTTTTAGAATACCAAGAAGAACTAAATGTTCAACCAGTTAGTAAAGTTTTAAAAAAATAATAATATACAAAAGAAAAAGACAATTGCGGATTGTCTTTTTTGCTATTATATAAAATGATGGGTACCCCAGGCGAGATGAATGCTCACATATAAAATATGCTTACTGGCATTGCCAACACATCGTTAATCCTTCACAAGTATCCCATCTACATATATATTATAGCATATTTATGTAAAATATTCATCTTTTTTTTATTTTTTGAATTCTTCAATGTAAACTTGACTAATATATTCAATTGCTAAATCACTATATTTTTTAATATTAGTTTTAGAATACGGGAATAAATAACAATAGTCTTGATTTCCTTTAATACTTTTTCGTTTACATATATCGTGAAATTTATTGGATGTAAATCCATGATTTGGACCTAATGTTAATTCTATAGTTTCACTTATTTTTTTAACTACTTCTTGAGTTGTATAAGGGTACATTATTTCAATATTTTTAGGTACATTTATAAATTTTGCATTTTCTCCACCATCTTTTACAACTGTATATTTTATGTCTGCATCTGATTCTTTCTTCGTAGAAACCAATCTTAATGTTTGAACCAAATTTTCATCTGTATCTAATTCACTTTTTAATTTATCCATAAGCAACAAATTGGCTGGATTAAGTACTAAAGAAGATACATCTTTAGTATCACCAGGATTAACTAAAGCTATATAAGGTGTTACTTTTTCATTTAAGTTATAAGTTGGAAAATGCTTTTTGAAAAACTTATTATAATTTGTTAAACTTCTTTGAAATGCTGGCGCTAACATAAAATCAAATTCTGGAAGTATTAAATGTGTTGATTTATTTCTAATACTTCTTATAAATGAAATGTTAGTTTTTGTTTTATCAGTTGTACTAGTAAATATCTTTTCTACACATTCATCTAAACCTATTGTTCTGCTTGAATCATCTTTATAATTTATAACATTTATATCTTTAGCCTTATTAATTAAATATGCTTTAAGTAATAGTTCCCATGCATTACAGATGAAAAAGCAAAATCCTTCAGTCCTATAATTAATAGTAGGCTTATTGATGATTTCGATTGACATTAAATATGCTTCTTCTGATTTATTCAATAAAGCATTAACATATTTATTTAAATCTTCTGTGTTTAACATTTCTATCATCTCCTTTTAATTTTCTATTATATCACTATTACCTAATATTTTATTAATAATTCTTAAATTATCTCTCAAAATCATCTTTTTCTTTACTCAATTTTAAATCTTTAATATTTTCAACATCTAAAAAATTATCTTCATACATATCATTAACAACTTCAATATATTTATCATCTTTATCATACCAGTTATGAAGTTTACTATATAAGAATGATATTAATTTATCAAATTTATCTTTCCAGTATTCAATTGTATTTTTTAAACTGCTGATTTTAGATTTTAAGAAAAAGATTTCGTTATCTTTTTCTTTAATATTATTATTTAAAGTTTTAACTCTTAAAGTAAATGCTTTATTATTTTCGGTAAGAGTTTTAATAGTTTTATCTTTTTCTTTAAATTGTTCATCAACATTAGTTAAGGTATTAGATAAGTTTTGAATTTTATCATATTCTTTATTGGTATTATCAACTTGTTTGATAAAGTCGATAATCGTTCTTTTTGTTCTGGTAAACTAAATCCTTCTTTAGCTTGATCTTCAGTTGATACTCTTAAATATAACCCACATATTTTTTCTTCATCTTTCATTAAATCTCAACTCCTTTTACTAAAAAAGAGGAGTCAAAAGTATCTAGTAAAGTCTAAATACTACTGGCTCCTCATTAAATTCAATATTATATATTTTAATTTTATCTTTGCAATTTAACATGATGTACCTCCATTTCTAGAGAATACCTCTTTCATTGGTTATATATAATATCATTTTTTTAAGATTTGTTAATTCCCTCTATAGGGAATACATAGTATTTAGATAGTTTTTAAATAATCTTCTAATTCAGATAATTTAATCTTATTAGATAAATTTTCAATAAAGACTTCGTTAGAATAATTAAATATTAAGAAAGTTTTATCTTTGATAATAATTCTATTTGGTTCAATATATATTAAATTAGTTCTATCTATCTTTCTAATATTACCATTAATAATTGTTGGTGTTGTTTTTGCAAACTCACATATAAGTTCTAACTTCTTTCTTAATGATTCTTCAATAGGCAATTCTTCTTTAATAATATTTACCATAATACCATCCTTTCTTTTAGGATAGTTTTTAACAACAAAAAAACTAATCCGTATACGAATTAGTCATTTATCAAACTCGAAACTATAAAAGTTCGAGCAGAATTCCTCTTGGTAGCGAGAGGGAGATTCGAACTCTCGACCCTTTGGGTATGAACCAAATGCTCTAGCCAACTGAGCTATCTCGCCACGAGCAATATAATTATAGCAAATATTATAATTATATGCAAGTATTTTTTTGCAATTTTTCAATAAATATTTATATAAAATAAAATAGTATTAGAAAAGTAGAGAGTAATCTTTACATAATTTTTAATAGAAAGTACCGCTTAGACTTATATTTTGTTTAAGCGGATAAGTTACTCTACTACTACCTTTTTAGTTTTTTTCTTTTTTCTTTCTTTTTTTATTGTTTCATTATTTGTTTCTATTGCTACTCTTTGGGCTAAAGCAAGGGAAGAAAGTAATGATATTGTATAACTACCACCATAAGATAAGAATGGTAATGGTACTCCAGTTAAAGGTCCTATTCCCATAACTCCTATTAAATTAACTGCAATATGTAAAAATACATATACACATACGCCGTATGCTAAAAGTGAATTATTTAAATTAGTAGCTCTTCTTGCTATTACATATAATCTATATAAAATTATTAGATAGAATATTATTACAATTATTCCTACTATCATGCCCCACTCTTCTACTATTATAGGAAATATAAAATCAGTATATGATTCTGGTAAATATAAATATTTTTGAGTACTCTTTCCTATTCCTTGACCTGTTACCTTTCCATTAGCAAATGCAATAAAACTATTACATACTTGATATCCAGTTTTTTCTTCATATCTTTCACAAGGATCTTTAAAATTTAATATTCTTTGGGCTTGATAACTTTTAAGAAAACTACCACCTGTTATTATGAATATAGATACTACTATTAATATAGCCCCTACAAATATTAAGTCAAACTTTCTTCTTACAGATCTTTTCATTGGCACTGAAAAGAACATAAATGCTGTTATTCCAGTCATTATTGCTGCGGTACCTAAATCTGGTTGTAATGCTACTAAGAATATTGCTGGCAATATAAAGATTAGTGGTTTCATCATTACCCATTGAGTATCTAATTCTTCTTTTTTCTTATCATAATAAGATGCTAAATAAATTATTATTATTACTTTAGCAAACTCACTGGGTTGTATTGATAATGGTCCTATTCTAAACCAACTAACCGCACTATTAGCAACATGTCCATATACTGTTAAAGCGCCTAAACTTGCTGTTATTAATAGTAATAATAGACTAGATATCTTTTTATAGAATCTTGTAGGTATTTTGGTTATTATTAAAAATAATATACATCCTATTCCTACAAATATAGATTGTCTTATAAAATAGTAATATGGACTACGTCCTCTTCTCATATAAGATTCCATAGAAGATGCACTTAATACCATAATTAAACCGAATCCTAAAAATATAATTGTTAATACCAATAATATTTTATCTGTTTTAGATAATGTTTTTTTCATCTTATCTACCTCTATTTATAATAATATCATAAAATTTGTTATTAGAAAATAGATTATATAATATTTACATTTAAAAATTAACTTATATGTATAATTAGTAATAATTACCACATAATAATTATAGGTGATCAAATGAAAAATATTGATGTTAGAAATTATATTATTAATAATTTCAGAGATGATGATATAGAGGATATTGAAAAGTCTATTGTAGAATCTATAGATAGCAAGGATGAGGATCCGCTTATAGGACTAGGTGTTCTATTTGAGTTAATGTGGAACAATAGCGATAATGTACTTAGAAACAGTATACTTTTAAATATTAAAAAAGGGCTAAATTAAACGATTTAGTCCTTTATTTCACCATATACTTTTACACCATCTACTTTTGTAATATTTACTTCTAATATATCATTATTTGTTACATTACTAGAATTTACTATAATAGGAATAAAGTTAGATGAATGCACTACTATAGTTCCATCCTTTCTTACTTCTGCTACACCTTGTTCTGTTTTATTTATATATTTTTTATAGAATTCTTCTTCGTAACTTGCTGATAATTTAAGTACTTTATTTACTCTTTCTTTCTTAATATCTCCTCTTATTTGATCAGGCATTTTACTAGCAGGTGTTCCTTCTCTTCTAGAGTATGGAAATGTATGGATTTTAGTAAATTTTATTTCATTTAAGGTATTTAATGTTTCTTCAAAATCACTTTCTGTTTCACCTGGAAAACCTACTATTAAATCAGTTGTTATAGATAGGTCATCACGATATTTTCTTATTTCTTTAATTCTTTTTTTATAATAATCTAAATCGTACTTTCTATTCATTAGTTTTAGTATTCTATTACAGCCACTTTGTAATGGAATATGAAGATGACTTGCTATTATTTTATTTTCTTTCATTAATTCTAATATCCCATCAGTTACTTCATTAATTTCAATTGATGATAATCTTATTCTATATATATTAGGTATTTGTACTAATTTTCTTAATAATTTTTCAAGATTGGTATCTTTAAGATCCATTCCATATCTTCCAGTATGTATTCCTGTTAATACTATTTCTTTATAGCCGTTATTTACTAATTTTGTTACTTCATTAATAACATCTTCTTCTTTTTTACTTCTAGGATTTCCTCTGGTATATGGTATTATGCAATAAGAACAGAAAGCATTACATCCATCTTGAATCTTAACAAATGCTCTGGTATGATTATCAAAATGTGTTATTTCCATGTTTTCAAATGGAGTATCTTTAATTAATGATTCAACATTATTAATTTTTTTATTTGTTTTCATATATTCTTCTATTAGTTCTATTATTCTACTTTTATCTTTATTACCAATAACAATATCGGCATCTGTATCGCTACCAAATAATTGACTATAACAACCCATAACTACTATTATTGCATCTTTGTTTCTTCTTTTAGCTTCATTTATAGTTTTTCTACTCTTTCTATCACTTTCATTAGTAACGCTACAGGTATTTATAATATAAACATCTGCTACTTCATCAAATGGTACAATAGTATATCCTTTTTCTTTTAGTTTAGATTCTACAAATTCACTTTCGTATAAATTTACTTTACATCCTAAAGAATATATTCCTATCTTCATATAAATCACTTCCACTTCAAGTTAAAATTATATCATAAATGTTTTATTTTGTAAAAGAAAACTTACCGTTTTGGGGTAAGTTTTCTATTTTGCTTGAATTCTAATTTTTATCTTTGTAGTCTTAGATGCATATGTTGCTTTTTCATCTTCTCCTACTACTTTTACTTCTACTTCGTAGTCTCCTTCTTTATATCCAGATAAGTCTACTGTGGCTTTAATCATTGAGGAATCTATTTCATCTAATACATTTTGAGTTCCTTTTACTATTACTGTTGTTTTACTTGAGTTTTCACCTATTGCTAAAACTTTATAATTAGAATCAAGGTTTACTGTTTCAATTAATACATCATTAATTTCTTTACTTGTTTCTGTTCCTAGTTTTACAGATACATTAGTACTTGTTTCTGATAACTCTTTAATACCAGATGGTTTAGAAATAATAACTGTATAATTTTTATCTGCTTTTAAATCAGTTACATCTACTTCTACTGGAATGTATTCTAGTTTATCTAATACTTCTTTACTTCCATATACTGTTATTTTTGTAACAGATGAAGTTATAGAGCTTATTGCTTTACCAAATTCAACTTTACCTGTAGGTACTACTTTTATTGGTAATTCTTTACTAGGAGAATCAATGCTTATACTTGCTGTTACTTTGTTTGGAACTGTTTCTACTTTAACTATATTACCATTTGAATCATATGCGACTAATTTAACATCATCTACAGTAGTTACACCAGTTTTTTGATCTACTATTTTACTTACATCTACTAATGCTTTTACGGTTGCTACTTTGTTAAGAGTATGTTCTGCGCCTTTAATAACTACTTCATTAGTATCTAATGTTACACTAGAAATAGATAATTTAGAATCTAGTTTATCTTCATTTATTATTTCTGTAGTTAATGTTTTACTCTTTGAAACTTTTGGATATACTGTTACGTTTACTGTTGATGGGTCTAATTTATAAGATACAGAATTGATTGGAGATTTATACTCTAAATTAACCTTATGTGTTCCTTCAGTTAAATTAGATAAATCTGCTGTTACAATACCAGTTGATAATTGTTTTGCTAAATACAAGTCTACTTGTCTACCAATCAAAGTTACATCTACTGTTTCAGGTAATCCTTCAACAACATATGCTTCTTCATTATAAACTGTTTCTACTTTTTGATCATATAATATTTCTGCTCTAGAATCTATCATTGCAGTTGATTCATTATCTACATAGAAAAATAGTGCTATTGCTAAGATTAATGATATGAATATCAATGTATTCTTTTTTGTTAGCCATTTTTCTAATTTTCCTGTTTGTTTACCTGCTTTATCTGAAATTAATAAAATTAATTTTGTTATTGGCATTATTATTTTTCTATCAACAAATTTATATATTCCTTGAAAGAACGCTAATATTTTACGAAATAAGGTCTTAATTGCTTTCATTCTTATCGCCTTCTTTCTCATAATCATCAAATTCATCATCTAAAAGTATTTCTTTTTTAGGTTTTAATTCATCTACTAACATCATTCTAGCATCATCTATGGATAAATTATAATTTAATTCTCCTCCTATAGCAATTGAAATTTTTCCTGTTTCTTCACTTACTACTAATGCTATACAATCTGATTCTTCACTGATACCTAAGGCTGCTCTATGTCTAGTTCCTAATCTTTTATTTATCTTATTAGATAAACTTATAGGGAACACAGCTCCTGCTGAAGTGATTCTATTTCCTTGAATTATTACTCCACCATCATGCAATGGATTTCTTGGAAAAAATATAGAGATTAATAAATCAGATGAAATATCAGCATATAATCCTTTACTTCTTTCTATATAGTCATTTAAGCTTACATCTCTTTCAATTACTATTAATGCTCCTATGCGAGATTTTCTTAAATACTCTACTGCATTCATTATTTCATATACCATTTTTTCTCTTTCATCCATAGTTAATACTCTATGTCTAGTTAATATTTGTTTTCTACCAAGATGTTCTAGGATATTTCTTATTTCTGGTTGGAATATAATAATAAGTGCTAGTGGTCCCCACATAATTACATATTCTAATAATAATCCTACTGTTGTTAGATTGAATAAATCACTAGCAATCTTTATTAAGATTATCATTATTACCCCTTTAAAGATTAATACCATTTTAATATTGTTTTTTAAATTTTTAAGTACATAATAGATTAAGGCCCATACTATACCAACGTCTATTATCTTTTGTAATAATGTTAACATTCCATTAACTGTCATTTTTTTACCTTCCTTCTATTCTTTTTTATTATATCATAATATCTATAAAATGCCTAGTACAGATTTTAAATATTTTTTAAAATATTCATAATGGCTTTATTTTTCTAGGTCTTTATTTTTTTCTATTTCTTCTAACTTAACACTTACTAATTTACTAACTCCTGATTCTTGCATTGTTATTCCATATAAGGTATTAGCAAATTCCATAGTTTTCTTTTTATGGGTTATTAATATAAATTGAGTTTTATCTCTATATTTATCTAAGTATGTGCCAAAACTTTCTACGTTAGCATCATCTAGGGCTGCTTCTACTTCATCTAAAAGACAGAATGGTACTGGTCTAATATTTAGTATTGCAAATAATAGACTAATTGCAGTAAATGTCTTTTCTCCTCCTGATAATAGTGATAGACTTTTCATAGTTTTTCCTGATGGAACTGCCATTAAATCTATTCCGGTTTCTAGTAAATTATCAGGATCAGTTAGAGTTAATTCAGCATCTCCTCCATGGAACATTTCTCTAAATACATTTTTAAATTCTATTCTTACTGCTTCAAAAGTTTTACTGAATTTATCTATCATGATTTCATCCATTTCATTTATTATTTCTAATAATGTATCTTCTGCATTTTTTAAATCATTCTTTTGGCTATCTAAGAAATCATATCTTTCTTTTACTCTTTTATATTCTTCAATAGCACCTACATTTACATAACCAATTTTCTTTAGTTCTTGTTTATATTCTTTAACTAATTCTCTAGCACTATCTGCATCCATTTCTAATTTATATCTTTCTTTAGCGTGTTCAAAAGTCATATTATAATCTTCACTTAAATTAAGTAATAAATTATCTATTTTCATATTCATTGTATTTAATTTTAGTTCTAATTCTTTAGCAGTCTTTTCTTTAATATTAATATAATTATTACTCTTTTTATTTAATTCTTCTTTTTCCTCTATATTTTGTTCTTTACTATATTTTTCTAATTTATATTTATTGATATTTGTTAATATATTATCTTTTTCTTCTTTGGCCTGATAAAGACTTGTTAATAATTTAGTTTCTTCATCATCTGCTGTTAAATTTGAAATACTATTTAAATCTTTTAGTTCTCTAGTTATTTCATATAAGTTTTTATTTATTTCTTCTAAGGAACTACTAACTTTATTTTTAGTAAATTCTATTTCTTTTAGTTCCATTTTATATTGATAAACATTTTCAACATATGTAGATATTTCTGTTTCTAGGTCTTTAATTTGTTTATTTATTTCAATGTTTTTGGTGTTAATTGTTTCTAGTTTCTTTTTATTTTCATCTAATTCATATTTTTCTTTAATAATATTATTAGCTTTATTGTTACTGCCTCCTGTTACGGATCCTCCTACATTTACTACTTGACCATCTAATGTTACTACTTTATATTTATGATTTATTTTTTTACTTATGATATTAGCATCTTCTATGTTATTTACTACTATTACATTACCTAATTGATTTTTTATGATATTTTCATATTTATTATCATAAGTTATTAATTTATCTAATGTATTTATAAATAAATCACTTTCTTTTATTATATCTATAGTATTACTATCTATATATCTAGGTTTTATTACTTCCAAAGGAAAGAAGGTTGCTCTTCCTAAATTATTATTTTTTAAGTAATTAACTAATTCTTTAGCATCATTACTGCTATTTACTACCAAATAATTAGTAGCGCCTCCTAAGGCAATAGAAAGAGATAGAGAATATTTATCTTCTACTTCTATTAGATTTCCAATAGTGTTATGAACGAAGGTAAATCTTGGGTTATTTAATATACTTTTAATACTATTTGGCATACTGGCATTATTATTTATACTATTTTCCAAGTATTCTATTCTATATTTTATATTAGTAATTTCTCTATTATTTTTATTAAGGGTCGTTTCTAATTCTTTTAATGCTAATTTATCTTTATTTATTTTAATAGATAGAGATGATATTTGATCTTCTTTATTATCAAATTTAGCACTTTCTAATTCTAAATTATTTTTAGTTTGATTATATAAATTTTGATAATTTAATTCTTTATCTTTAAGAGCTAAAATATTATCTTTTATGTTATTTGCACTTTCGGTATATTTTTTTCTTTCTTTTAATACTCTTATGTCTGCATCAATATTTTCTATTTTTTTAGTTATAGTAATTAATTTATTTTGATTTTCATTAATATGCTCTTCTATTTCTTTAAGAGCATTCTTCTCTTTTAATAATTCTATATCATAAGAAGCACTGTTAGAGGAAAGGCTTGCTAATTCATCGTTTAATTTATCTAAGGCTATAGTATCTTCTTTTACTTGATATGTATAATCTTCTACATCGTGGGTAATTAGAGATATTTCTATGTTTTTTAGAGATTTTTGAACTTCTAAATATTTTAGGGCGGATTTACTTTGTTCTTCTAGGGGGCCAAGGTTAGTTTCTAATTCACTTATTATATCATTTACTCTGTTAATATTTTGATTTGTTCTGTCCAGTTTTTTTATTGCTTCTTCTTTTCTTTTTTTATATTTTATAACTCCAGCAGCACTTTCTATTATGCTTCTTCTTTCGGTTGGTTTTGCTCTTAATATTTCATCTATTTTTCCTTGAGATATAATATTAAAACTTTCTTTGCTAGCGCCTGAGTCTGTTAATAGGTCATTTATATCTTTTAGTCTACATCTTTCGTTATTTAAGAAATATTCTGTTTCACCGGTACGATACATTACTCTTTTTACTGATACTTCGTTATAATCTATTGGTAAAGATTTATCTGTATTATCAAACACTAGTGATACATAAGCATTATTTAATGGTTTTCTGCTTTTTGATCCTGAAAATATTATATCTTGGGAATTTTCTCCTCTTAATGACTTAATAGATTGTTCTCCTAAAACCCATCTTACTGCATCTATTATATTTGATTTACCACTGCCATTAGGTCCTACTATACCATTTATGTTAGGGCATAAATCTATTTCTATTTTATCTGCAAAAGATTTAAATCCGTATATTTTTATTTGTTTTAAATACATTGTAATCACCCTTACTACTAGTTAAATTATACCTTATAATTATTTATTTTACAAGAAAAAAGAGAGGTATTAATAAAAACACCTACTTGTTTATGAACATATTTCTACTATACTACCATTAGTGAAGTTTGTATTTTTAGCATTATTATTGTCTTCTAAATATGTTAAGTTTTGTAAATAATCATTTGTTAGTTGTTTACCTTTTGATATATAGGTTGTAAATTGGTAAACGTTTACTTTTATTACATACATTCCTGTTACTGTAGTAACTATATTATTAGATAAACTTATATCTTTACTTTCACATTTTTGTTCTATTTTATTATTAATGTCTTCTATATTTTTTTCTAATAATTGTCTTTTGGTATTAAGTCCTCCTAAGACAGATAATAATATCATTAAAAATAGTATAAATATTGTATATAAAATTCCTGTTATAGCAAATCCATTATTTCCTAGTTTCATAAACTCACTTCCCTAATATAATTTTATTATATATTAAATATATAGAAATTGCAATTAATTTTTGATATAATAGAAAATGATTGAGGTGTAACATGTATACTATTAATAATGATATTTCTAATGAGATTATAATTAAAAATTCTAGATTTATTTGTGTTTGTTATAAAGTTTATTCTAAAGAGGATATTTTAAATTATTTAGATAATATTAAAAATATATATAAAGATGCTACTCATTATTGTTATGCTTATATATGTGATGATATAAAGAAATCTAGTGATGATGGTGAACCTGGTGGTACTGCAGGAATACCTATATTACAAGTATTAGAGAAAAATAATTTAAATTATATATTATGTATCGTGATAAGATATTTTGGAGGAATAAAATTAGGTGCTGGTGGTTTAGTTAGGGCATATACTAAGAGTGTTACAGAATGTCTTAAGAATACTAATTTATTATTACTAGAGCTGGGCTACAATATTGAAATTGAATTTTCATATGATAGGGTTAAACAGATAGATTATATATTAAGAAATGAAAATATTATTAATAAGAGTTATGATACTAATATAAAATATCAAATATATATACATAAAAATACATTAGATAATTTAAAACAGATAAGTGATATAAATATTAATATAATTAATAGTATATACATAGAAAAAAGAGATTGAATTAGATCTCTTTTTATTATTGAATCGGCTATAGATGGTATAAATCTAAGCCGTATTTTTTAATTAGACTTTGATTGATAGTTTTTATTCATTAGAAATAATTGTAATCCTAAATTTTTATCTATTAATCCTAATTTAATATTTTTATCTAAGTCTGCTAGTTTTTTGATATAAGATAATAAATCATCTTCATTATAATAATAACAATTTTTAAGATTAATTTTTACTCTATAAGGATTTGCAGATAATTCTTTTGCTATCATATCACTAGACATATTTTTATTAGATAAATGTTTTACTTGATACATAAATCTAAAACTACTTGCTAATAAGATTATTATTTGCATTTCATCATAATTTTTATTTATAAATTCTTCTAATAAATCTAATGATCTTTTAGTTTCATTTTTAATTACAGCATCACTTAAAGCAAATATTTCATCTTCTAAAGATGGAATAATCAATTTATCTATATCTTTATTAGATATATTTTTTTCATCCATTTTAAATATCATTAATTTATTTAATTCATTTTCTGCATTATCAATATTTGTTCCTATCTTATCTACTAAATAATCTATATTTTCTATTGTATATTCATTTTGTTTTAAAGTATTTAAAATAAATTTTTTAATATCTAATTTACTAGTTTTAGTTATTTCAATTATTTCGCCATATTCTTTTATTTTCTTATATATTTTTTTCCTTGTATCTACTTTTTCTTGCTCACAAACAAATATCATATATGTATCACTATTATAATTATCAAAATAATCTTCTAATGGCTTAGTGCTTATATCTTTTTTAGATGTTGCAAATATATTAGCATCACCGACTAGAATTAATTTAACATTGGAAAACATATTAATTAATGAGGCGTCCAAGATTATATCTTCTAAGTTATCTTTATCAAGTGAATATTTAATTATTTCAGAAGCATTTAATTTATTTTTTAACTCCTCTATTTTTTTTTTGATTTGAGATTTGTTTGTTCCATATATTAGGTAAAAGTTTTTCATATTATCACTCTTTTGCTTGTTCAGTACAATTATATCCTTCTTCTTTATAATATTTTAAAGCTTTTTCATAATCTGTTGGCAAGGAATAATTATCTTTTATTGTCTCTTTTTCTATTACTTTTAAACTATAGTTGTTATCATCTAATGTAAATCCACCATTATCATCTGGAATATATGTATAATATAGTCCTTTATCAATAAAGTCTATATAATCATCTTCACTATAAAATTTATATGTTGTAGATTTATTAATATATTCTAATTTATCATTTGGATTAAAATTGTAAGTATTATCTTCTATAACATTAGCAGCTAAATTTTTGCTTTTTGTTTCTCTAGTACAGATAATCATTTTAGTAGTATTATCTTTTTCTTCGTTAGTTTTAAAGACGAAAAAGTATACTATTATACATATAAATATTAATACTAATAATAAAGGTAATAATGTATTTTTCTTTTTTTTACTACTATTTTTTACTGGCTTTTCTACTTTTTTTGGTTTTGGTATTACTTTGTCAACAATAGATGCTAAGATTTCTTTTTTTATTTCTAATTTATTAGGACTTACTAATTCTATTGCATTAATATTAGTTATATCTTGAATTTCAAAATTATCTAACGTTTCATTATTTGATAATTTATAGGTAAATTCTTTTATCATTTCTTGATTTGGATCTTTACTACCAATAACAATTAAAGAATCTCCTTTAATATGTGCTGTGCCAAAGTTTATTATTCCATATGGAATATTAGTGTCATCACAATATATTGCGTATAAATTATTATCTTTTTGATACTTATAAAAACAAATAAGATTTACAAATTTGGCTTGACGTCCAAACTCCATATTGAAATCATTTACTTTTATTTTCTTTCCAACTATTTCTTTATTCATCTTTATCACCTACTGTTATAATTATAATACATTTTATTTATTTAAACAATATTATTTTATTTCTTTTATTTGGAATTGATTCATCAAAGTTGAAACTATTAAATACATTATATTTCCATATACTATTGTCATTATTAAACTATGGG
The DNA here is from genome assembly GCA_934148535.1 of uncultured Bacilli bacterium. Lineage (GTDB taxonomy): Bacteria > Bacillota_I > Bacilli_A > RF39 > UBA660 > RUG11198. Next base: position 13,247 of record CAKPDF010000010.1, on the reverse strand, counting down.
ATATTATTTTAAGCAATAGAAGAAAGCTATATTTATCATATCCTATTATTAGTAATATTAAGAATGTTAACAAATGATAGACAATCATTGATACAATATTTAATAAATTTATTGTAAATATATTATGTGGTAAGAAATAATTAATAAACTTACAGACGAAATAAATTACTAAAAATATTAGTGTATTTAAGATAAATGTATTAGTGTACACTATATCCATTAATAAACCAAATATTACTAGTAATTTTATATATTTTTTCTCATTTTCAAAATATGGAAGAATTACTATTAGTGTTACTAATAAATATACACATGATAAAATACTTGGATCAGTTAAACTATATTTTAGATGATTTGATATAAATCCTTGAAATAAAAAAGAAAAGATTAAGCATATAGTACTAATTATCATCTTTATCTTCACCTCTTTTTAGTATACTTACGTAATTTATATCATCAAAGTCTGCACTTGGGGTTACATTAATTATTTTTGCTAAATCATATACATCCGTAGTAATGCTTTCTACTTTTCCTATTAATATTCCACTTGGAAATACTCCGCCTAATCCAGATGTATATACTAAATCACCAACATTAACACTTTCAGTATTACTTATTCCTTCTACTTCTAATACACTTTTATCATAATCATAACCATTAATTAATCCTGTTATTTTATTTTCTCCGTTTGTTACTGTTACTGAAATTTTATTATTAGTATCTGTTGTTGTTATTAATCTAATATCACTACTAAATTTAGATACATTTACTATTTTTCCTATTAATCCAGTAGAGTTTATTACTACCATTCCTACTTCTACGCCATTTTTTGTTCCTTTATCTACAGTAAGGGTATTATACCAATATCCTGTATTTCTACTAATTACCGTAGCATTTAAGTAAGTATAGTCTGATAATACATAATCAATATTTAATTCACCTTTAAGTCTATCTATTTCTCTTTGTAATTCTGCATTTTCTGCTTCTAAACTATTTACTTTTTCTATTTTATCTTTTAATTTTTCATTTTCTTTTCTTACATTTCTTAAATCGTTATATTCACTTATGAGATTACTTATTCCATTAAATGGATAATATACTATTCTTTGTATACCTACTATTGTATCTTTTGCTAAAGCTTCAAATCTATTTAGTTTTTTATCTTTATTTAGTGTATATGAAAGAATTGCAATTATAATTATTATAATTGCTATTATACCTACTATTACATATCTAATATCAATTCTATTTCTTCTATTTCTTGCCATAGTAATCACATCCTTTATCATTATATAATAAAAAATAATAAAATAAAAGTGTTATATTTACTTTTATGCTTGTATTTTACAATTATTTAACATAATTATTAATTATTCATAAATTATATTAGGTGAATTGTTATGATAAATAATTTATACAGATTAATTAGTTGTTGTGTGGGATTAAAATTATTAGCAGTTCTTGTTGTATTAATATTACCAATAATAATTTTATATCAATTGATTTTAACTTTATTTATCCCTTGCTTTTATAATGTTTTAATAGTTTTAGTTCAGTTTTGTATACTTATATCATTATTATTTTGGTGTATTTTTGGATAAAATAACCCTTATTCTTGAAATAAGAGTTATTTTTTTAATTTTTTATCAATATGAAAATATTCATATGTTTTATCTGTTACCATTCTACCTCTGGCAGTTCTTTTTAAAAATCCCTGCTGTAATAAATATGGTTCATATACATCTTCTATAGTAGAAGCTTCTTCTCCAATTGAAGAAGCTAAAGCATCTAATCCAACTGGACCTCCATTATATCTTTCTATAATAGCAATTAATAAGTTATAATCTGTTTCATCTAAGCCATTTGCATCTACTTTTAATCTTTCTAATGCTTGTTTTACTATATTTATATCTATTTTACCATTTCCCTCTACTAAAGCAAAGTCTCTTACTCTTTTGAATAGTCTATTACATATTCTTGGTGTGCCTCTGCTTCTTTTAGCAAGTTCTCTGGCAGCGTCATCTGTTATTTCTGTTTTTAATACTTTTGAAGTTCTTTTGGCTATTTGAAACAACTCATCTTCTGTATAATAATTTAATTTAGATATTATTCCAAATCTATCTCTTAATGGAGAAGATAAATCTCCTGCTCTAGTTGTTGCTCCTACTAAAGTAAATTTTGGTAAGTTTATTTTAACACTTCTACTAGTACCATCTGAACCTATTACAATATCTAAACAGTAATCTTCCATAGCAGGATATAAAATTTCTTCAATGAACCTTGGTATTCTATGTATTTCATCAATAAATAATACATCATTTTCTTCTAAAGTTGATAATATTGCCGCTAAATCTCCACTTTTTTCAATTGATGGACCTGAGGCAGTTTTTAAATTACTTCCTAATTCATTTGCTATAATACCCGCTAAAGTAGTTTTACCTAAACCTGGAGGACCATACAGTAGTACATGATCTAAAGGTTCATTTCTCAATATTGCACTTTTGATAAATATTTTAATATTTTCTTTTACCTCGCTTTGGCCTATATATTCTTCTAAAGTTTCTGGTCTAATATTCAAATTTTTATCTTCAATTAATTCTTCGGTAGTTACTATTCTTTTATCCATACAAATACCCTCCTTTTGATAATTATGTTTTTGCTATAATGAATATAACATATCAAAATTAAAATGTCAATGCTATCTCAAACGAATGTTTGTGATTATTTTTGTTATATGAAATTACTAAAAATAATCAAATATAAAATATTAATAGTATTATTTGCACTATATTAATGATGTATTGTAACAAAAAAAGATTCAGAATTTTTTTCTAAATCTTTGTTTTACCTCGATCTTCCTTTTAATTCATTAGTCATTTGATAATTATATAATCTTTTAAGTTTTTCATTGTCTATATGAATTACGTTACCACCTTTAGGATTAATTCTTTTACCACCAAAAACTATCCATATTGCATCAAGTAGCATATCTGGCATTGAAGCTTCACCATCAGTAAAAATTATTTTATTTTCAACTCGTCTTGAGAAAGCGCCTACAGCAACGTTGAAGTCAGTACCGCCTCCACCTTCAAATCGCATCTTTTCTATATCTTCTTCTGTTCCATTGTATCCTCTCACTCTATTTGGGGAGATTTGAGAAAAAATTACAGAAGATTGCAAAACTGGACGAACAGCACCAACACGTAGATACCTATACTGATAGTAACTACCACCATGATTAGAAACCGTACTGACATTATTATCCCAATCATCAGATTTAGTCCAAAACCAACCAGTTCTACCAGCTAAAGACCTATCTTCATCTATATTATAATCAGTATCTTCACATAAATAACTACCTGTTAAAACACATAAATCTGTAATTGCAGCTTTTGTTCCGTATTTTTTAATTACTTCTAATTGAGATTCACTATCGCTTCCAAAAATTTGTCCTTCAGACAATAAATTTAAATCTTGACTATTCATTTCAATCATCCCCCGTAGTTATATTTTACCATATAATTTCATTTTTTCTTATTATTTTTTTAAAAATATAATACCTATCATTATATTAGCACTCCATAATGATGTATTGTAACCAAAAAAAAGAAACAGAAAAACTATTTCTTTTATTTACTAACAGGTAATACTGATATCGATTTTGCAATATTAATTAATTCTGAAGTTTCTAGAGTATCACTAGCAACATAATATTCTATACCATTACTATCCCAACTTACAGACTTTGTATTTACTACTCCTATAACATCTGCTAAAAATTCCAACTCTCCATTAGTAGGTATTATCAAACTATTTTCTGATGGCTTAATTGTTTCCTCTACTAATATAAATGGATTATCTCCTTCAAATGTTAATATTAATCTTTCCCCATTTTTTGTATCTATTTTTTCTTGATTAGTTAAATGGGTATTTTCTGGTAGGTACATAGGATATATTATATCTTCTATAGTAGCAGTTTCTTTTGTCTTTTCCTCACTGTTAGTACTATTCTCAGTAGTATTATTATCTTCTTCCTTAACAGATGAAGTATTATTATCACTTTCTTCTTTAGTATCATTATTATCTATCTTAGTATTTAATAATGTATTTAATTTAAAATAATCATCATTAAATTTTGGAGATAAATCTATCTTATCAAAAGTCATCTTTATTTGGGTATTACCATCACTATCTTTAACCTCTACTGTTTTAATATTTAATTTCTTATCAAGTACTACCCTTTGACTTACTAATTTCTTATTATTAGGATAATTCACCTTACATCTAAACTCATATCCATCATTTATTAACTTAAATTCCCTTTCTTCATCCTCTTTTATATCATCTACGATAGATTCCAATAAATAACTTTGTGAATTATTATAAGGCCAATCACTTTGAAATTTAAAACTCTTATTTAGTGAAGGTGTTACAACTGTAATACTCTAAAGTATAAATATTAGCAAAAAAATTTATAATATATCTCTATATTATTCTCCTTATCTATAAGTATATAATCTACTAGACTAGATAGTAAGTTCTTATTTATTTTAAATAACTTTTCTATATCATAATTATTAACCTTAGATATACTATTATTAAATTTATCTTTTAATAAGGTAATGTTATTTTCTAATACTTTATTTTCATTTATTATTCTATCTCTTACTCTCTCATACATATCTTTATTTATTAAATTATTTAATTTATCTATATACATATTATCTAATTTTAAATTATTATTTGTAATTTCTTTTTTTAAATAATTAATTTCTTTTTCTATATTATTTTTAGAATTTGTATTATTATTTAAATTATCTATTATTTTTTTAATTTTATCTTTAGAAACTTTAGATAATTCTTTGTTTACTTCATTAATAATAATATTTTCTAATTCTTCATACTTGACGCTATGAGGGGAACAGGCATTAGAGTTTCTATGTTTTAAATAATAATTACAATTACCATATATTCTCATCTTTATACCGCTACTAGTTTTACTTTTTTGAATTCTAAATCCTATAGTATGATTACATTCTTTACATCTAACTAATCCTTTTAATAAAATAGAAGTATTATTTTTAGTTCTATTTTTATTAGAATTATAAATATTTTCTGCTTCTTTAAAAATACTTTCATCAATTATTTTAGGACAGGTATTATAAGTTATTATCCAATCTTTTTTCTTGGTATGAATAATTTTTTTAGATTTATAATTTACTTTTCTTAATCTTCCTTGAGTAAGATTACCTATATATGTAGGATTAGTTAATATGTCAGTAATAGTTCTAGTAGTCCATTCTCCATAACAAGTTGATTTTAATCCTCTATTTAAATTCTTATATATACTTGGTATTGGTATATTATCTTTAGTTAATATTCTACATATATTAGTAATACTATTACCTTTAATAAATAAATTAAATATTCTTTTAACTATGTTAGCAGAATATTCATCTATTACTAATTTATGATGATCTAATGGATCTTTGTTATATCCATATGGCGCTGTGGGACCTAAGAAATATCCCATTTTTCTTTTATTAGATATACTCATTTTTATTTTATCTGATATATCTTTTACATACATTTCATTATACATACTTTTAAATAATATCATAGTAGTATTATTTTTTTCATAAATAGCGCTATCATACCCATCTCCTAGTGCTACTAACCTCACTTGATGTTCAGGGAAAAATCTTTCTACATAAGTACCAAATTCAATGTGATCTCTTCCTAATCTAGATAAATCTTTTACTACTACCATATTTATTTTATTTTCTATTATATCTCTTATCATTTGATTAAAACCAATTCTATTAAATGTTGTTCCAGAAAAGCCATCATCTACATATTCTCTAATTAATTCTAAATTATTTTCTTTAATATAATTAGTTAATATTTCTCTTTGACTACCTATACTATTACTTTCTAAATTATTTCCATCTTCTTTAGATAATCTTAAATATATTCCTACTTTATAATTAGATGTCATAACTATTATCCAACTTATAATAAGTAATAATATAGTTATCTATTAGCTCTTGTATCGTAGGGCCATCTTTTTTATAAATATTTAAAACTTTCATATTCTCACCCATTTAATAAATATGATGTAATTTTTATTTTAGACCTTGTAATAATTAAACAAATTATGTATAATTATTTAGGGTGAAAGATATGGCTAAAAGAAAAAAAGATGAACTTATTAGAATTATATTAAATCAAGGAAATATAGACGCTAATGAGAATTATGATGAATTAATTGAATTATTATTCGATGAACCAATTTCAATTAATGTTAATAAAGAAGAAAAGAAAACATTTGGAGAAAGTGTTGCTGATAAAATAACTGCTATAGCAGGATCTTGGACTTTTATTTTATTATTTTGTGGATTTTTACTTGGATGGATATTATTAAATTTATTTGTATTTGATGATTTAGATCCTTATCCATTTATATTACTTAATTTAATTCTTTCTTGTATTGCTGCTATTCAGGCTCCTATAATTATGATGAGTCAAAATAGAGAAGCAAAAAAAGAAAGTTTAAAGAGTACTAATGATTATAAAACTAATATAAAGAGTGAACTTATACTAGAAACATTACATGATCAAATGAGTAAGATATTAAAAAATCAAAATGAAATATTAAATTATATTAAAGAAGAAAAAGAAAATAAACTAGATAATTAAAATAGTTTATTTTTTTATTGATCGGCTATAGATAATATAAATCTAAGCCGTATTTCTAATTTAGTTTTAATATATAAGGTCTATAATATGTTCCTGATCCAGATGATATTAAAATATCTGATTTTAAATTTAGTACAGGACGCACTTTACTATTTGCATAACCATAACCTGCATTTAATTCCCCGGTAGATGTCACGGCAAAATTATGATATTTACCATTAGAATTATTAAAATGATATGGTGACATAGTCCACCAAAACTTACCAGTATATAAATAATATTTATCATTATTAGTTCTGTATTTTCCACCTGCTAAAGATACTTCGTCTGCAGTTATTAAACCAACAGGATAAGTAAGCTTACCATTTCCTAGTGTACTAGAGGTTGTAAACTTATCCGATGTTTGGCTACAAGTTAAGGATGGAGTAAAAAGCAAGGCAGTTCTATTATATGGAGAATATGGGGACCAAACAGCTAAATTATAACCATCTCCACGATATAAACTTCTATCATTACAAAAAATATTATCTGTTAAATATTCACTATAACTTACGTTATTACTATCTTTTTTGTTTAAAATATTGTTCTTATACCAATCATCTACATATGTCTTTATCGTAGAATTAGTTGTATTAGTTAAAGTAGAAGCATAATCTTTTGAACTGTATGATATATAACTAACTACCGCTTGGGAAGTATTAACATATCTAATCAATTTCAAAATATAATTGCATTCTTCTGTTGCACTAGTGCCAAAACAAGTATATGGATAATTTGCTATAACATCAGAATATACATCAGGCCATACTCCAGAAGTAGTATTACCACTTAGCTTAAATTTTTTAGTATTAGTATCAAATGTATATGAACTTCCATAATAATAAGTAGAACTACTACTAAAATTCGTATAGCTAGTCATACTTGTACTATTTTCTTTCAACTCAAAATTTTCACTATACATATATCCTGAATAAGTTGGATCCCAGTAATTAGAATTATATGGTGAAGACCCTATATGTCTATTATCTGATACTTCCCCATTTTTATGTGGTTTTGCTCCATCATAAATTATTCTAATACTACCATCAGAATTTACTCTTATTATTCTAAAGTAGTATCCAGCATAATATACATAGTTATTTTGGGCATCCCCTCTAAAGTAATAGGTTGGATTACCATCATAATCAACCGCTTTATATAATCCTCCTTCTATAGATTGTGGTGCTATATTATTGAATTTTGGCGTTCCTTTATTTGCTATATATGTTTTAGCACTTTCTAGACTGTTAGAATTATTCTCACTTCTTAAAATACATTCAGATAAATTAGTAATATTATTATCAATACAATAGTTATCTTCTTTATTATTATCACATATATTGCCATTAGATTTTGCCTCTACATATATCTTTCCATTAAAACTAGCTTCTAAATAATCATTAGTTAACTTATTAGAATCTAAATAAAAATATATTATAAATTTCAAAGGAGATCTAGAAGTTATATCAAAATCTTTGTATATTTCTGTTGTACCAGTACTAGTAATAGGGCCAGTTGTAATATTTTTCTCTTTGCTATCAAATATTTTATAACTCAAGGCTCCGGATGATAAATCTATAGAAGAAGTAATATTTACTTTGATCGATCCTGTTCCACATAAGTCGCAATCTTCATTCCTGGCAATAGACAATGTTGTAGATACTGAATTATCTTTATCAAATGATGTTTGAGCGACTAATCCATCAGTAAAATTAATATCTTGTCCCTTCTCATAATCAATCATAAAACACTTAGTAGTGCCAGATATCAAAGTATTACCACTACTCCATACACTTATTGCATAAGTTGTTCCGAAAGATAATATAAATACTATAATACTTGTAATTATTGTTATTTTTAAACTAATATTCTTCATGAGTACATCACTTCTTCATAATAAAAAAAATTAGTTTTTTCTAAATTTATATTACTTATATTGGATGGAGTTATATCTATTATTCTAGATTGACCCCCCCCCCCATTTTAACTTTTTGTTAACCATTCTTATCATACCTTTCCTACTATTTTCTTATAGCTAAATTATAACAAATTTATTATAATTTGAAAATAGATTTATTATAATTTATTAGAAAAAAGAAATAGAACTCTACTTCATAGATTTTTCTATTTCTTTTATTTCTTCTACAGTATCGCCAGAAATATCACTTATATCTTGATACGACATTTCTTTTTTTAACATTCCTTTAATCATTTTTAAAGCATTTTCTTTTATTCCCTTCTCAATAAACTCATGCTTCCAACCATTATATAAGAAATCTCCCCATTGCTTTCTTTCTTCATTTGTTAAAGTATAATCTTCATTCATAGTATACATATCCCTTACCTTTCCAATTACTCTTTCTTTAAGTTCAACATCTAACATATTACCAAGAATAATATCCAATTCATCTGGATCATTACTATAGAAAAATGCACCTATTCTAATATGATTATCTATTTCACTCTCTTTGCCTTCTCTGACTAAATTATAAAACTTTTTGTAACATTTTGCAACATCTAGAAATAATAAATTAAAATTATTTAAAACAGCTGTCCCATCTATAGTTAATATAGAAGCCTTTGTTAAACATCCAAAATTTTCTTCATTACCATTGTCAAAATTTATTTGGATAAAATTCTTATTAGTATTATATAATTCTCCACGTTTAGCACTCTCAGAATACATCTTCATAATATAACTAGTATTTTTCATACGAGTAGTTTTACCAATAATATTATTTGCTTCTATATTAACTATATTATTACTATTTCTAGCAATTAAGTCAGTTTGTTTAAACTTTTCTCCTAAACTACCTATAGGAATTGAATTATGAGATAATAATAAATTATTACAATTCACCTCTACTTTCTTTTGATTACATATTTCTCTTATACAAAAATTCAATAAATCAGGATTTTCAAGAAATAAAGAAATAAACTTCTCATTATTTATTATCCTATTGTTTTTATCATATTTTCTTTTTGTCATAGATGTTTTTACCCTCCTTTCAAAGACAATATAGCACAACTTAATTTATCGTGCAAATCACCATTTTTCAGTAACTAAGCCTTTAAAATAATCAATTTTTAAAAAGCTCTAAGAGGAATTTCTATTTTGTTTTATAAACGTATTATTAATATTATATTTCTATAACTTATAGTATAATTAATTTTAAAAATCCATAAAATTGCAAAAAAATAAAAAAAGTTACTTAAAATAACTTATAAGTAACTAATTTCAATATTAAAAAGAACAAGTTATGATTCACTTGTTCCTAATTTTACTTTAACAGTTTCTTCTTTACCATTTCTATTTATAGTTAATGTTATTTCTGATCCTGCTTCATGTTTATATAATTGATAACGGAATGACGCTAAAGATTCTATTTTTTCATCACCCATCTTAGTTATAATATCACCTTTTTGAAGTCCAGCACTACTAGCAGGAGAATTTTCTTCTACTGAATAAACTACTACTCCTTCTGTTACTCCTTCAGGTATTTGAATATTAGCTTTCCATAAATAATAACTATTTGTAGTTATATCTAACATACTTATACCTATATATGGTCTAGTTACCTTACCTTGAGTTTCTAATATTTCTGCATAATATAAAGCATCCTCAATAGGAATAGCAAATCCCATTCCCTCTACAGAACTATCTACTAATTTCATATTAGTTATTCCAATTACTTCACCATTTGCATTACATAATGGACCACCACTATTACCAGGATTTATAGCAGCATCTGTTTGAATTACATTCATATAATAATCTGATGTATCATTACTTGAAAATGATACTGCTACTAATCTATCTTTTCCAGATAAAACACCTTTAGTAACTGTACCTGCATAATCACTTCCCTCTGGAGCACCTACTGCAAATACTGTATCACCTACTCTAGTTTTTTCATTATCTCCTGTTGCTGCTACTGTTAACTTATCTGTAGCCTTTACACTTAATACTGCTATATCTGAATATGTATCAGCTCCAGTAACTGTAGCATCTATCTCACTACTATCAGAAAGAATTAATTTTACCTTATCTGCTCCTGATATAACATGATTATTTGTCATTACATAAATTTTATTCTTATCCTTCTTATAAGCAAATCCTGTACCAGTAGATACCAAAGTGTTATTTTGATAACTTTCTACTACAACAGTTGAATCATATACTTTTTCTACCGCAGATGCTATAGAATTTGTTTCAGTTAATTCTACTGTATTTGTTGTAGTGGATGTAGTTGGAGTGGCAAAATATGTTATAGTTACATATGCACCTCCTAACCCAGACATAAACGATAGAAGAATTATTAATATTATAAGTGGAGTATTACTCTTTTTCTTAGTATTTTGTGGCTTCCTATAATGATAATTATTAACATCATCTATATTTATCTTTTCATAGTTATTCTCTTTTTCTTTATTCATTTCTGCTAACTTTTCCCTTTCTTTTTTCAAATTTTCTTCAGTCATTATTACACCTCTTTCGTTTTCTAATTAAATATATTCCATAATTGTAATTAAATTATAAGAGAATTATGGGATATTTTGTGATTTATTATTTTCTTATAATTTTGTGAGTTACTTCTAACCAAGAATTAAACTTATTATGGTATTCAATAGTAGCTAGTACTATTATTAATATTCCTAGTATTATGCCTAATAATAATGAGATAAATATATACCACTTAACACTTGATAGCATAATACTTATAGTTAAAATCACAGTACATAATAGTAATACAAATATTCCTATAATTACTTGAATATGCATAGCATCATTTTCATATTTTCCCATTTCTTTTGATATAAATTCATTTTCTAAAGAATATGCTTCTTTTTTAGTTAAATTATACCAACTCTTCACTTTCTCACTTCCCCTACTCTAATTATTATATCACAATATTAAAAAAAGAACTAACTTTTTTTAATACTTTAAAATCCCATTCCAATACATTATAATTTTCTTTGCTTAATTTAAAATTTCTTTTTTCTTCTATTTTTATAAGTTATAAATAATAAGACCAACTTAATTACGACAATACTGTTGTCGCAATTGGAAATAGTTTTCTCATTCTTTCAATTTTGTTTCTTTATTAGTTCTATATACTACTACAATGGTTAACAAAAGCCAATATGGTATTATATAAAAAATTAAAAGCCCCTATAATAATCAAAAAGAAAAAATAAAATACGAAAAACAAGATGAAATATTCTGATTTTTTTGATATAATCTTTACAGATAAAAAATTTGAAAGGAGAAATAAAAATGGAAAAGATGAATATAAAATGGAATTATACTAATAAAATTGTAAATGATTTATTAAAAATAAATAGAGCAAGAGAGATCGTTGATTTATTAGAAATTCCTGTATCAGTAGAAGAAGAAATAAAAAAAGAAACAATAGCCAAAAGAGTACATTATTCCACAAAAATAGAAGGAAATAATTTAGATTTAAATACAGTTAAAAAAATAATAGAAAATAATAACACTTCTCATGAAAGAAATGCAATCGAAGTCAAAAATTATTACAATGCTTTAATATATTTAAATGAGATGGCAGAAATAAACAATAATATTACTGAAGATTTAATTTTTAAAGTACATAATTTAGTAATTGGAAAAAATTTAAAAGCTAAATCTACTTACAGGGACGGTCAGAATATAGTAGAAGATTCATTAACAAAACAAATAGTTTATATGCCACCAGAAGCAAAAGATGTAAAATTATTCATTAATCAAATGATTGATGAATTTAATAATAAAAATACCAATGATATTCCTATTCCTATAAAGGCTGGAATAATTGAATACGAATTTGTAACTATTCACCCTTTTTGGGATGGTAATGGTAGAACATCCAGATTACTTGCCAATTATATATTAAAAGCATATGGATATGATTTAAAAGGTTTTTATGTGATGGAAGAATTTTATGATAAAAACATAAACAATTATTATAACTCATTACAAATGGGTTTACATCATAACTTTTACTTTGGTAGAAAAGATGCAGATATAACAAGATGGTTAGAATACTTTATTTCTACTATGGCTAACACATTTGAAGCAGTAGGCAACAGAGTTAAAGAAATTTATACAAATAGTAAAGAACAAATAAATATTCTAGATACATTAGACAAAAGAGAAAGATGGATTGCAAATTATATATTAAATAATGGAAAAATTAAAGCCAAACATATAGCAGAACATTTTAAAATTAATCTTGATACAGCCAACAACTGGATTAAACAATGGGTAAACAAAGAATTTCTAATTAGAGAAAATAATAAACAAATTAGAAATGTTGACTACGTATTAACTAAAAAATATCAAAACAAAATTAAGTAAAACAATTTTAAGCCGAATTTAAGCCGAATTTAAGCCGAATTTAAGCCGATTTTATTACTATTAAAGATTAAAGAGAGTGTAAAAAACTTTGTGTAAAGTTACCAATCCATGGTAATAAAGATATTTGAGATTGATTATATCAGTCTCT
>CAKPDF010000009.1 GCA_934148535.1 uncultured Bacilli bacterium | reverse complement strand
ATAGAATTATTACTTATCTAATTAAATTATATATAGGGTAGGAACTATCCGAGTTTATGTCTCTTTACATTAATAATAGTATTATTAAATGGAGAAAATTCTAATAGTGATATTAGAAGCATGCGATTTTAAATCGTGTGAGGTTCACATTTCACAATATGTAAAAGAAATTAATAATAATTATAATGAAATAGATAAATTATATGATTACCTATAATTTAATAGATATCAACAAATATGTTGATATCTATTTTACATTAGCAAACGTAAATAAATTTATATTGTCTTTATTTTAAATTGTAATTATGTTATCTTTAAAATAGAAAAGGAAGTGAATTTATGGAAAAGAAAAATAATATGGTAATTTGGCTATTATTAGTAATAATAGCAATTCTAGTAGTATTATGTGTGTTATTTGCAACAAATAAGATAACAATTAATAGCGGTAATAACAATAATAAAAATATATTAAATGATACAAAAAATAATAACACTAGTGAGAATAATAATATCAATAGCAAACTTAATAATAATGAAGCAGAAGCAATTGTAAAAAGTTTATTTACTGAAGAAACAGTAAGAGCAGTATTTGATAATCCTCAAATACCAAATTGCAAAACAGAGATTAAATTATATTCAGAAAAAGAACTAGGATTAAATTACGATGGCAATGGTTTTTATAAAGCAACAAATTTTAATTCTTATGAAGAATATATAAATAACATTAAATCATATTTTACTAATGAATACTTTACAAAAAATATTGAAAATCAAAAAACAATAGCAAGCAAGACATCCACATTATCTAATGGAACAGTAATGTATAATTTTTATGAAAAAGATGGAGCGTTATATTGTATTAATACTGGAAAAGGTACAGATGCAAGCAAAGTGAACTTTAAAGAAGTAAATTATAATATTACAAATATAACATCTGATGAAATAGATGCTAATATTGATGCATCATGGTATGGATTTAACAATTCAGAAGGTGCAAAAGAAAAAATAAATATAAAAATCAAAAAAGAAGCCAATATATGGAAAATAAGTTCATATGAAGTTCAATAAAAATAGTTATCAACAAATATGTTGATAACTATTTTACATATTTATAATAATTTAAAAGAATTAATATTATTTATTTGACTTAATATTAAGGGGGTGTTAAAATTAACAATATATAAATAACATTATAAAATTTATAACTATTATTAAAAAGGAGTCAAAATATGTGTGGAATAACAGGAATTATAAGTAAAGAAAAAAATAAAGATAAAATAATAAAAAAAATGGATGAAAGAATTTATCACCGTGGGCCAGATGCTGAAGGTCTATATGTTGATGATTATTTAGCCCTAGGTCAAAGAAGACTATCAATAATAGACCTAAAAGGTGGAAATCAACCAATATATAATGAAGATAAAAGTATACTAGTAATGTATAATGGTGAAATATATAATTATCAAGAATTAAAAAAAGAATTGAAAAGCCATAAATTTACTACAAACTCAGATACTGAAGTTTTAGTACATGGATATGAAGAATGGGGAGAAGAACTACCTAAAAAACTAAGAGGTATGTTTACATTCGCAATTTATGATAAAAATAAAAAGAAAGTATTTTTAGCAAGAGATCAATTTGGTATAAAACCACTATATTATTATCAAAATAAAGATGCAATTATCTTTGCTTCAGAAATAAAAAGTTTCTTAGAATATCCAAAGTTTAAAAAAGAATTAAATAAAGAATTATTAGGTCCATACTTAACATTTAGTTTTACTCCTACAGATGAAACTTTCTTTAAAAATGTATACAGATTACCAGCGGGCCATACAATGACAATTGATGTTGAAACTAGAAAAATAGACATAAATAGATATTTTAAAGTAGATTTTAAAGAAGCTAATGAAAGTTTTGATGAAACAGTAGATAAAATATCAGAAGTAATGAAAGATTCAGTTAAACACCATTTAATAAGTGATGTCGAAGTAGGATCATTTTTATCAAGTGGAATAGATTCATCTTACCTAGTGAGTTTAGCAAGACCAGATAAAACATATACAATAGGATTTGATTTAGCAAAATATAGTGAAATAGACTATGCCAAAGATTTAACAGATAAATTACATATTCAAAATATAAGCAAAAAAATATCAAAAGAAGAATATATGAAAGTAATTCCTAAAGTATACTATCACCTAGATGAACCAACAGCAGATGGCTGTGCAATAGCAGTATACTTCCTATCAGAATTAGCAAGTAAAGATTTGAAAGTAGTATTATCAGGAGAAGGAGCAGATGAATTCTTCGGAGGTTATAATAGCTATGAAGATAATTTTTATACTAAACTACCTTTATGGTTAAGAAAGATGAATGCTTCCATCTGTAAATATCTACCTAAAAATAAAGTAACAAAATACATAATAAGAAGAGGAAAATCATTAGAAGAATCATACGTAAGTATCAATAGAACTTATTATGATGATGAATTAAAAGATGTATTAAAAGATGATAATTACTTAAGTAATAAAGAAATAGTCAAAGATACATATAAAGAGTATAAAAATTATAGCAAAATAGATAAAATGTTAGCAATAGATATAAAATATTGGCTAAGTAATAATATTTTAACTATAGTAGACAAAATGACAATGGCTCATTCTATTGAATCAAGAGTGCCATTTACAGATATAGATGTATTTAAAATATCATCAACCTTGACTCCAAAATATAAAGTTAGTAATGGTGTAACCAAAGTAGCATTAAGACAAGCAGCAAAGAAAGTAATACCAACAGAAGCATATAAAAAGAAAAAATTAGGCTTTCCAGTACCAATAAGAGAATGGATAAGAGAAGATGATTTCTACCAAGAAATAAAAAATACATTTAATAAAGATATATCAAAGGAACTATTTAATAACGATTATCTAATAAAGATATTAGATGAACATAAGAATAAAGAAAAAGATAATTACAGAAGAATATGGGCAGTATACAGTTTTCTAAAATGGTATGAAGTATTCTTCGAAGAAAACTAAAAGAGACTAACAACTAATTAGTCTCTTTTCTAAGTATCTCATATACATCCTTAATATCCATCTTATCTTCAACTTTATATTTAGGTATAATATGAAGATGAAAATGCTTAACATCTTGAGCAATACCATTATTTTGACAAAAACTTATTCCATCACAATGTAATTTATCATATAATACTTTCCCAACATCTCTTGCAATATTAAAAATATACATTAAAGTATCAGAATCAATATCATACATATCAGTATAATGCTTTTTAGGTACTACTAGACAATGCCCATTATGACTTGGATTTACATCTAAAAATACTTTAACTATTTCATCCTCGTATATAGTATATGATGGTATTTCACCATTAATAATCTTACAAAAAATATCCATACTTATATCCTCCTATCACAAATTGTACCAAATTATTTTAATAAAATCTATACTTAAATACTACATTTCTAAACTTTTTTTCTTAAAAGCCTCACTTTTCCCCTCTTGATAATAACTTATATATCTACAAATCTTCTTGCTATTTTTATAAAATGACTTAAACATTTCTATCTCTTCACTATTTAATCTATATAGACTAATAAATCTACATATTCTATCAGGAAATAATAAATAAGATTTATTCAAAAAATAATTAAGTATTTCTTCACGTTCAACTTTTCTATTTATTTTAATCATTTCTGTTGCATATACATTATACACACCATAATAATCATTAGAATATATAACAGAATTTCCCTTACCACTTACTTGATAAAACTCTATATCATCACCATATGGATAGAAAACCAAAGTATCCTCAATATTTTTACAGAAGTGATATCCAACGTGTTTACTATCTTTAGACTCAACATAAACTTTTCCTATTTCATATTTTTCTCCATATTGATTAGTAATACCACCATAAAAAGCCTTATAACCAGCTATCCATTCCTCGCTATAAAAATATCCATTATCAAATCCCATAATTACCAACATCCTAACAATATAATTCTATCATAATATTAAGAAAATATAATACAAGTTAACAAAAAAAGAAAACATTTTTTGTTTTCTACGTGAACACTTTGCGAATATTCATTATTATTATGTAAACCAAAAATGAATTTTATTCACAAAATACTTATAATATGGTACAATCTATATGTATAAGTATTGAAAGTAGTGAAGTAATGAAAAAAGTAGTTATAATTATTTTATGTCTAGTAATAATAATATCTTCTTCAATGGTAGGATACTTAGTAGTAAGTGCCAATACAGAAGTAAAAATAGAAGATAACATTATAGATAGACAAAATGAACAAATAGAATATTTAAAAAGTTATGGATATACTTTGGATAATCCAAATGTTATTTTAAACCCCTATGATATTTCTCCATTAACCGCGCTAATAATATTTGAAACAAATGATGCTGTTCCCGTATCCATAACAGTAGTAGGAAAAAATAGTGATAATTCATATACAAAGGACTTTGAAAAATCTAAAGTACACTATATACCAGTATATGGATTATATGCAGATTATAACAACAAAATAATAATAAAATGCCAAAATACAGAAAAGGTAGTAGAAATTAAAACAGAAAAATTACCAAAAGAATTATCTAATACAAAAACAAATAATACTGGAGACACTCTTTTTATCGCAGATGATAACCTACCATATGCATTAGACAAAGACGGAGAAGTAAGATGGTATCTAACTAAAAAATATACAGGTAAAATAGAAAAATTATCAAATGACAATCTATTCTTAGGTAGTGATAAAAAAGATGAAAATGATTTATTTGATTCAATATTAGAAATAGATCTATTAGGTAAAATATATAAAGAATATAAAATAGATGAAGGATATACAGGAAGCTATATAGAACTAGAAAATTCTTATTTAATTCTCTCAAAAGATCTATTAGAAATAGATAAACAAAATGGAGAAATAATAACAAGATATAAATTAGATAGTCAGTATGATAACATAACATTAAATGATAATATAGTAATATTATCATCAACTAACAGTGCCTTAAAAATAGACTTAAATACTAAAAAGCAAGCAGAAATAACTTTTTCATCAAATAAAAATGAAAGAGAAAATAATATAGAATTTTATACCACAAAGAAAAATTATAAACTATCATATGGGACTAGTTTTGCTGAAAAAAGTGAGACAGAAATTTCAAAAGAAAGTTTCCTATTGATAAACTATAAAAACCCAGATGATAATTATAAAAAATATGACATAAAATTAAAAAAAGAAACAGATAGACTAGTAGTAAGTGGAAAGTTTAAAAAAGAAGATAAAGTATATGTAATATTAGATAAATTCATGGATAAGAAAATATATGATGTAGATATAAAAGAAAATACAACATATAAATATATTAACAGCACTAACCTAGAAGGTAAATATTCAATTTATTTAAAAATAAACGACAAACTATATAAAACAAACAAATACGTAAACTTCTAAATATTGCCAAATAAAAAAATAGTTGATATAATGAATATACAAATAAAAGAAAAGTGAGGAAGAAAGATGCAAGATTTAACATTAGTAGTAATGGCTGCCGGAATGGGTAGTAGATTTGGAGGTCCCAAACAAATAACGCCAGTAGGCCCAAGTGGTGAATTTATAATAGACTATTCAATATATGACGCAATAAAAGCAGGATTTAACAAAATAGTATTTATTATAAAAAAAGAACATAGAGAAGTATTTAAAGAAACTATAGATAAAAGAATTAATAAAGATAATAATATAAAAATAGAATATGTATATCAAGAATTAGAAAATGTTCCAAGTGATGTAAAAATCCCAAAAGAAAGAGTAAAACCATGGGGAACAGATCATGCCATATTATGTGCAAAAGAAAAAATTAATGGACCATTTGTAATAATAAATGCAGATGACTTTTATGGAAGAGACTCTTACGAAAAAGCAGTAAAGTTCTTACAAGAAGAAACTGATGAAAATACTGGAGCAGTTATATCATATCCATATGGTATTACTGCAAGTGAGTTTGGAAGTGTAAAAAGAGCAGTAATAGAATTAGATGGAGATTATATTAAAGAATTAATAGAATCAAAAATAACAACTAATGGCAATATTGCAAACTGTGAACCATTAGATGGAAGTCCAAGTTTTACTATATCACTAGATCATCCAGTATCAATGAATTTATTCTGTTTTAAAGAAAATTTCTTAGATTTATTAGAAGAAGATTTTAACAAATTTATTCATCAAGATGAAGAAAAACTATTAAAAGGAGAATTAGTTATTTCAGAAACAGCTCAAAAATATTTAAAATCCAATAAATTAAAATTAAAAAATATAGTTTCAAATGGAATGTGGACTGGAGTAACATATAAAGAAGACTTACCAAAATTAAAAGAAACAATAAATAAATTAATTAATGATGGAGAATATCCAGATAACTTATGGCAAAAATAAGGAGGACAAAATGAAAGATTTAACATTAGTAGTAATGGCTGCTGGAATGGGTAGCAGATTTGGAGGACCAAAACAAATAACTGAAATAGGCCCAAGTGGAGAATTTATAATAGATTACTCAATCTATGATGCAATAAGAGCAGGTTTTAATAAAATAGTATTTGTAATAAGAAAAGAGCACGAACAAGTATTTAAAAACACTATAGAAAAAAGAGTAAATGGAAAAATATTAATAGAATATGCATATCAAGAAATAAATAATCTACCAATTGATTCTAATGTACCAAAAGATAGAACTAAACCACTTGGTACAGCACACGCTATATTATGCGCTAAAGAGTTAGTAAATGGACCATTTGCAATAATAAATGCAGATGATTTCTATGGATATGATGCTTATAAAAAAGTTGCAAACTATCTAAAAGAATCTGATAATATGCATGAAGGAGTAATGATATCTTATCCATTTATCAAAACTAGTAGTAATTTTGGAAGTGTAAAAAGAGGAGTAATAGAATTATCAGAAGATAAAAAATATGTAACAGGAATAACAGAATGTTCAATTGAAATTAAAGACACACTTGCTCATTGCACTAATTTAAACACTAAAGAAGAGTTTGATATGGAATTAACACATCCAGTATCAATGAACTTATTTGGATTCCAAAAGAATTTTATGGATATGTTAGAAATAGACTTCAAAGAATTCATCCATAATGATAAGGAAGTGTTAAAAGATAAAGAAGTATTTTTACCAGATACAGTTAAGAAAAATATAGCAAATGGCAATTTATTACTAAGAAATATTGTATCAGAAAGTATCTGGGCAGGACTTACATACAAAGAAGATATGGAAGATTTAGAAAATAAAATACATACATTAATAGAAAATGGAGAATATCCAAACAACTTATGGGAAGATTAATATCTTTCCTTTTCTAATATAAACAATATTATGAAATATTTAAAATCATTAAAACCAGTTTTAATAGTATATGTATTACAATACATTATACTAATACTTTTATCTTCTATATATTATCTAGTATCTAATAAAGATTTAACATCATTTATTTCTAATGAATTAAGTATAATATTAACAATAATAAATCTTCTAATAATAACATATTTAATAAAAAAATATAATATAAAAAGTAAGTATATAAATCTTTTATCATGTTATCCTTTAATATTATTAGGTATATCTTTATCTACTATATTTAATACAACACTATTTATATTTAGTAAACCAAATAAAGTAACAATACCATTATATATAAGCATAATATCTACTGGTTTTATAGGACCAATATTAGAAGAAATACTATTTAGATATATATTATTTAATAATCTAAATAAATTTAATAGTAAATTTAAATCACTTATTATAGCAACCATTATCTTTGCTGTAATTCATCTAAATCTAATAAAAATAATATATGCATTTATACTAGGATTAATTTTAAACATAACATATATAAAATCTAATAATATAAAAGTTCCAATATTAATACATATATCAGCAAATATAATGTCAATATTCTTAAAAGAATTTAATATTTATATCCTACTATTAGGACTAATATCATTTTTAATATCAATAACAATACTAAAGAAAGGAAGATTAAATTATGAATAACAATTTATTTAACTTAAAAGATAAAGTAGCGGTAGTAACAGGAGCTAGTTCTGGACTAGGTAAAAGAGCAGCAATTGCATATGCAAACTATGGAGCAGATGTAGTATTACTAGCAAGAAGATTAGAAAAATTAGAAGAAGTAAAACAAGAAATAACAAAGGTAGGTAGAGCTTGTCTAACTATAAAATGTGATATAACAAAAGAAGAAGAAGTAAAAGAAGCAGTTAATACAATAATAAATAAATTTGGTCATATAGACATATTACTAAATAATGCAGGAATAGCAATTAAAGGTGGAGTAGATACCTTAGAAGAAAGTGAATGGGATAAATCATTTAATACTAATGTAAAAGGTATATATCTAATGAGTAAATATATAGTACCACATATGAAAGAAAAACATTATGGTAAAATAATAAATATATCATCAGTAAATGCTGTTATAGCGGATAAAGAAGATATATTTATAAGACATTCTTATAATGCTTCTAAATCAGCAGTTTTAGGTTTAACTAAAGCTATGGCATGTAGTTATGCTAAATATGGAATAACAGTAAATGCAATAGGGCCAGGACTATTTGAAACAGAAATGACAGAGAATACTTTATTTAAATCAGATGAATTTTTAAATATATATAATAAATTAAATCCTTCAAATAGACCAGGTTATAAAGAAGAAGTAAATGGTACAATTATTTATTTATCATCAGATGCCTCTAGTTATGTACAAGGACAATTTATAATTATAGATGGAGGAGCATCATTAGTGTAGATTTACCTAGTATAATAAAAAAATAATTAAGATTTATATCATTTAAATAAAATATCAATTTTACCAAACATAACGTAATACATAAACCTAAATTGTGTGGTACATTATGTTTAATTATTTTAATATTTATATAAATTAACTATATTATATAAGTTCTTTTCTATTAGATAATATCAATTAATTAGTTATGTATTGTACCCTAAAAAATAAATAAATTCTTTACTTTTTACCCCTTTTATATTAAAATGTTATTAAGAGGACAGTGGTTGTAATGCAAAAATATAATATTCTTCCAGCAGATACCTATGTAGTGGTAAATAAAAGCATAATGAACGCAGAAGATAGAAAAATACTAAATATGTTATATTTACCAATCATAGGCCCAATACCAATTATGTTATATTATTCATTATGGTCAGACTTAGATAAAAATGAAATACTAAGTATAGAATATACACACCATCATCTAACAACTAACCTACATTTGTCCTTAGATGAATTTGTAGAAGCAAGAAAAAAATTAGAAGCAATAGGTCTTCTAAAAACATTTTATAAAAATGATAATATTAATAATTACTTATATGAATTATATTCTCCAATACCAGCTCATGAATTCTTTTCTCACCCAATATTAAACATAGTATTATATAATAATGTTGGAAAAAAAGAATATGAAAAATTAAAAAGTTATTTTAAACTTCCAAAAATTAATACTACAGGCTATACAGATATAACCTCATCATTCTCAGAAGTATTTACTCCAGTACCATTAACATCATATGAAATAGTAAATGATAACATAAGGAAATATAATAAATTAAAACTAAATATTAATACTAATTTTGACTTTAACTTTTTAATAGAATCATTACCAAAGAAGATTGATAAAGATAAACTATTAACTAAAGAAACAAAAGAATTAATATTAGAATTATCATTTTTATACGATTTAGACACATTAAAGATACAAGATATAATTAAAACCTGTATCACAGAAAGAGGCACATTAAACAAAGAAGAATTTAGAAAGACCTGTAGAAATTATTATCAATTTGATAATAAAGGAGTATTGCCAACAGTCGTTTATAACTCTCAACCAGAGTATTTAAAATCACCTATAGGAGATACCTCAAAAAGAGCTAAAATGATATATACATTTGAAACAATAAGTCCCTATGACTTATTAAAAAGCAAAAATAATGGAGCAGAACCTACAAATAGAGATATTAAATTAGCAGAAGATTTAGTAGTAGAATATAAATTAAAACCAGGAGTAGTAAACGTACTAATAGATTATATCTTAAAAACAAATAATAATAAATTAACAAGAGCATTAGCAGAAACTATTGCCGGTCAATGGAAAAGATTAAATATAGAAACAGTAGAAGAAGCAATGTCAGTAGCGGAAAAAGAACATAAAAAATATAAGAAAAATATTCAAGTTAAAACTCCAAAAAAATTAGTAGGAGAAAAAATTCCAGAATGGTTTGATAAAGAAATAAAAAAAGAAGAAGTATCACAAGAACAAAAAATAGAAATGGAAAAAATGTTAAAGGAGTATCAATAATATGAAAAGTTTAGGAAATGTAATAAAAGATAAATATTATGTCAATAATCATTCTCTAGAAGAAAATTTTGATAAATCTTTAAGAGAAAACATAACTTTCAAAAAATTAGTATCAACCCTTAAATTACCTAAAGAAGAACTAATGAAATATACATCAAAATTAGAAGATACTTCTCTTGAATTAAATAACTGTAAAAATTGTAAAAACATCTTAGAATGTAAAAATTCTTACACTGGTTATGTCTGCTACCCAGAAGTATTAAATGATAACTTAGTATTTGATTACATTCCTTGTAAATATAAAAAGAAAATGGATAAAGATAATGCCTACCAAAAAAATATTTATCTATTTGATATTCCAAAAGAAATAAAAGAAGCAAGTATGAAAAATATAGATTTAGATGATCAAAAAAGATTTGAAACAATAAAATGGTTAAAACAATATATAGATGATACTAAAAATAATATTAAAAGAAAAGGATTATATTTAACAGGAAACTTTGGTTGTGGTAAAACTTACCTTATATCAGCAGCCTTAAATGAATTAGCAAAATATGATCATAAAGTAGCAATAATATATTATCCAGAATTCTTAAGAAGTTTAAAAAGTTCCTTCAGTGAAAATGGAGAATATAATGATAAATTTAACCTAATTAAAAAAGTTGAAATATTACTATTAGATGATATAGGAGCAGAAACAACAACAGAATGGAATAGAGATGAAGTCCTAGGAACAATATTGCAATACAGAATGCAAGAAGGACTGACAACTTTCTTTACATCAAATTTGACACTAAAAGAATTAGAAACACACTTAAGTATTTCTAATAAAGGGGTAGAAGTAGTAAAAGCAAAAAGAATTATAGAAAGAATAAAACAATTATCAGAGCAAATGACAATGATAAGTGAAAATAGAAGAAAGTGAGGAAAAAAGAATGAAAGAGTGTTTAAAAAAAGATTTTAATGATGATAAAGGAAATTATTATACCTTAATAGCAGAAGGTAATAAAGTAAATTTACAAGGAAAAAAATATAAATTACAACATGAATTCAAAGTTAAAAGAAAAGCATCAGGAATATTTACATCAGATATTGGAGTTCATAGTAACGGATTTGCCGGAATAATGGGATTAGCCCTAATAATATCCTTAGCAGGAGTATTAATAGCATATCTATTTTGGAAATTTTAGATTGGAGGTGTATTCTATATGAAATATACAGCACTACAGGTAAAAACAAGTTATTCACTATTAAATAGTTTAAATGAAGTAACAAAATTAGTATCTCGTGCTAAAGCTTTAGGATACACCTCTTTAGCAATTACAGACACCAACAATATGTTTGGTGTTATTACATTTTATCAAGAATGTAAAAAAAATAATATTAAACCAATTATAGGTATAGAATTAGATGTTTTAGATAAGAAAATTTTATTATATGCCAAAAATAATAACGGTTATAAAAATCTAATAAAATTAGCAACTTTAATATCAGAAAGAAATTTAACATTAGATGATTTAAAAGAATATAAGAATGATTTAATATTAGTAATACCTTATATCTATTATGACGATGATATTTATAATATATATGAAACTAAATTCATAGGATACTCTAATATAGAAGAAAAAAAACATATTACAAAAGACAAAGTATTTATAAATAATGTTTCTTATCTATATAAAGAAGATTATAAATATTTAGATTATTTAATAATGATAAAAGAAGGAAAAACTTTGGGAGAATATGAATTTGGAAATAATAAAAATATGTATCTTCTAAGTTCAGAAGAAGTAGAACAAATCGCGGACGCTACTGATATAGAAAATACCTTTAATATATCTAATCTATGTAATGTAGAAATTACTTATACACCCAATATATTACCAGTATATGATCAAAAAATAGATGCATATAGTTACTTAACAAATCTCTGCAATAAAGGCTTAAAAAGAAGATTAAAAGATAATGTAGACAAAGTTTATCAAGATAGATTAGACTATGAATTAAAAATAATTAATCAAATGGGATTTTGTAATTATTTCTTAATAGTATGGGATTATGTAAAATATGCAAAACTTAACAATATTTTAGTAGGTCCAGGCCGTGGATCAGCAGCAGGCTCTTTAGTAAGTTATACTCTAGGAATAACAGATATTGATCCATTAAAATATGACTTATTATTTGAAAGATTTCTAAATCCCGAAAGAGTAACAATGCCCGATATTGATATAGATTTTGATAGTGCTAAAAGAGAAGAAGTAATAGAATATGTAATAAATAAATATGGAAATAAAAAAGTAGCAGAAATAATAACTTTTAATACCTTAGGTGCTAAACAAATAGTAAGAGATGTAGCAAGAGTTCTAGGACTAACAACTACCATAACAGATGACATAGCAAGATTAGTAACAGAAAAAACACTAACAGAATCAATAGATAAAAATCTTAAATTAAAAAAATATATTGAAGATAATACCCAAGTCAAAGAATTATTTAAAATAGCCCTAAAATTAGAAGGACTACCAAGACACGTATCAATCCATGCTGCCGGAGTAGTAATTTGCAAAACAAACTTAGATGAAATAATACCACTATATAAAAATCCAGCAGGAATATACACAACCGCATATTCAAAAGATTATCTAGAACCATTAGGCCTTCTTAAAATGGACTTTCTAGGAATATCAAATCTAACCCTTATAGCGGAAGTAATAGATAACATTAGAAAAAATGAACATTTAAATATAACATTTTCTAATATTCCTATGGATGATAAAAAAACTCTAGAAATCTTTAGAAAAGTAAAAACAAATGGAATATTTCAATTTGAGTCCTATGGAATGCGAAGATTTTTAGAAAAATTACAAGTATCATCATTTGATGATATAATTGCTGCTATTGCCCTATATAGACCAGGCCCAATGGATAATTTAGACTTATATATAAGAAGAAAAGAAGGAAAAGAAAAAGTAAAATATCCTCATCCAAACTTAGAAAGTATCTTAAAACCAACTTATGGTATAATTATCTATCAAGAACAAATAATCCAAATAGCACAAGTTTTAGCAGGTTACACCTTAGGAGAAGCAGACATCTTAAGAAGAGCTATGTCGAAGAAAAAAGAAGAAGTATTACTAAAAGAAAAACCAAAGTTTATTAGTTCAAGCGTAAAAAGAGGATATACAGAAGAGTTAGCAACTGCAGTATATAATTTAATTTTAAAATTTGCAAACTATGGATTTAATAAATCTCATTCTGTAGGATACGCAACTGTATCATATAAAATGGCATTTCTAAAAACATACTTCTTTAAATACTTTGAAACTGCCTTATTAAATAATGTTATAGGCAGTGTTAATAAAACCTCAGATTATATAACAGAAATAAGACAAAATAACTTAATAATATCATTACCAGATATAAATATCAGTACTAATATTTATCAGGTAATAAATAATGTTATAGTAGCCCCTTTATCCATAATAAAAAATATTGGAAACTCTATTGCAGATGACATCATAAAAGAAAGAGAAAAAGGTCCATATAAAAATATAATAGACTTTGTAGTAAGATTATATAATAAAGGAATAGGCCCTAAAATTATTACATCTTTAATCCAAGCAGGATGTTTTAATAATTTAGGCTATAACAGAAAAACCTTAATAGAAAACTTAGATAATATAATGAATTATGCAGAAATATCAAAAGATATTGGCATGGTTGATCTACCAGAACCAGTAATAGAAGTATACGAAGAATATACCTTAGATGAACTATTAAACATTCAATATAATACTTTCGGCTTCTATATAAGTAATCATCCCGTTACAAAATATAGAGAAAGCTCTGATATAACAACTCAAAATGTAAAAAATTATTATGATAAAAGAATAACTATGACAGTATTAGTATCAAGAATAAAAGAATTAACAACTAAGAAAAATGATGTAATGGCATTTATAACAGGAAAAGATGAATATGGAGAAATATCTCTAACAATGTTTCCTAATGAATATAAGACTTGTCCAAAAATAAAAAACTATGATATAATAAGATTAACAGGAAAAGTAGAAAAAAGATATGATACATATCAAGTAATAATTAATGACTTAAAAGTATTAAATAAAACCTTAGAAAAGTGAGAGTGGTAAAATGGAAGCATGTACTAATCCAGATGTATTAAAAGTAATATACTTTATCTGGGAAATATTAAAAATATTATTTATTGTAGTTCCAATAGGACTAATAATAATGATAGGAGTAGATTTTTTCAAAAATGTAACTGCATCTAAAGACGATAATATGAAAAAAAATCTTCAATTGGTTATTAAAAGGCTAATTTATTGTGTAGCAATGTTTTTCGTCCCAACAATAATTAATATAGTTAATTATGTAGTAGGAGTTGCTTTAGAAGACACAAAAATAAATTATACAGAATGCCTAACAAATGCCAATTCTGAAAAGATAAAATCACTTATCGATAGTCAAGCCCAAACGGCTTACGAAAAAGCTTTAAATGAAAAAACAATGTCAAGTATATTAGAGGCAGAAGAAGCCGTTAATAAAAAAAGTGATGACTCTACTAAAGAGTCAATGCAAAAAGAATTATCAACCCTAAAAGAAGAAATATTGAGTGGAAAAAGACAAGAACAAAGTGATATAGATAAAGCCAACAATAGTTCAAATGGTGGAACATCTTCTGGAGGCACAGAACATTTAGATAGTGGTACCCAAGGGACTTATTTTGCTCCAGTTCAAGGAGTAACAGGATACTTTGGTAGCACTGGTTCAACGGATGGATGCGCTAATTATGTATCGCATGATTTAAGTGGCGTTGCATCTGGAACTCCAATTTATGCAGGAATAGATGGAAAAGCAGAATTTTTGCAAACTTATTCAACTCAAGTAGTAAGTGG
Source organism: uncultured Bacilli bacterium (assembly GCA_934148535.1). Lineage (GTDB taxonomy): Bacteria > Bacillota_I > Bacilli_A > RF39 > UBA660 > RUG11198. The sequence continues at coordinate 32,334 of CAKPDF010000009.1, read as the reverse complement.
AAAAACAGTATTAACTAGTTATGGAAATCAAGTAAGAATAACAGCATCTGACGGTACAACAATAAGATATGCCCATTTATTAAAGTTTGCAGATGGCATAGAGACTCCAATCACAGAAAGCTGTCCTAAAAAAAATGGATCACCGCCATGCCCAGGAAAAGTATATCCAGGTAACACAGATCCAGTAACTACCAAAACGGTAAAAAAGGGAGACCTAATTGGTTACCTAGGTGATACTGGAAATTCAACTGGTCCTCATTTACACGTAGAAATTCATGAAAAAGGCGGCAGAAATTGTGTAGTCGACCCATGGAAAGCATTTGGAATGAAATAATAAAAATATTTAATTTAAATACATAATAAAAAGATACCCTAAAACAAATTAAAAGGGTATCTTTTTGGTAATTCTAATTCAAAAGTAAGTTTCTCTTTAGTAACAGGATGATAAAAAGATAACTTTTTAGCAAACAAAGCAATAGGTGTTTTACCATCAAAATTCTTATTATATTTAGCATCTCCAACTAAAGGATATCCCCTAGAAGAAAATTGAACTCTAATTTGATGTGATCTTCCAGTATGAAGATGTATCTCAACTAAACTCATATTATCCCTAACATCAATAACCTTATAATCTAAAGATGCATATTTTCCATTCTTAACGTTACTAACATAAGAAATATTTTTTTTCTCATTCTTAACTAAATAATCTTCTAATGTCCCATTATTTTTTATTATTCCACAGGTAACAGCGTAATAAGTTTTTTCAAATTTCTTTTCAGTTATTTGTTTACTTAACCTAGCAGCGGCCTTAGAAGTTTTAGCAAATACCATAACTCCTCCAACAGGCCTATCTAATCTATGAACTAATCCCAAATAAACATTACCAGGTTTATTATATTTATCTTTTATATACTTCTTTAGTATAGTAAGTAAATCATTATCCTTTGACTCATCCTCACATACTGGCATATATATAGGTTTCTCTACTACTAATAAATGATTATCTTCGTATATTATATTAATCTTTGCATACTCTTCCATAAATACCACAAGGAAGTACCAAATTATTCTCTGTTATTGGTAATCCTATCTCTCCAGTTTCTATTTTAGTATTTTTAAAAGTCAAAGATAAAATATTATTCAAAGAAGTAGGTGAAACTCCAGTAGTATAAGAATTAATAAGAACAAAACTATAATCAGGATCCAGAATATCAGCAACCTTATCAAGAAGTTCCTTAAGATTATCCTCTAATCTCCAAACCTCTCCATTAGGTCCTCTCCCATAACTAGGAGGATCCATAATAATACCATGATATGTTCTTCCCCTTCTTTTTTCTCTTTCTAAGAATTTAATAACATCATCAACAATAAAACGAATTTTATGTTCTCCTAGATTACATAACTCCATATTTTCTTTAGCCCAATCTACCATTCCCTTGGAAGCATCAACATGAACTACCTCACTAGCACCAGCCTTTGATGCCGCCATAGTAGCACATCCTGTATATGCAAATAAATTTAAAACTCTCATATCATTTCCCTTATAAGACTTAACTTTCTCCATAATAAAATCCCAATTAGTAGCTTGCTCAGGAAAAATACCAGTATGCTTAAAATTAGTAGGACTTACCTTGAATTTTAAATCTTTATAATTAATAGTCCAACTATCTTTAAGTTTAGTTCTAAATTCCCAATTACCTCCACCTTTATTGCTTCTATGATAAAATCCATCCCATTTATTCCAAATTTCATTATTACTTTTATTCCATATAATTTGAGGATCAGGCCTTCTTAAAATAACATTTCCCCACCTTTCTATCTTTTCTCCATCGCCACTAGCAATGCACTCATAATCTTTCCAATCAGAACTAATTTTCATAATATAATAACACCTCTTTACTAATATAAATTATATATCTATCTGCCATAGACAAGTATTTATAATGGCAGTACCTAAAATATATAAACAATATAAAAATATTATACAATCAAAATAAAACAAAAGCAACCAACCCTAGTTGATTGCAATAATTTTTTTAGATTTCTTCACATCTTCTTCTTTAGGAAAACTAATAGATAGTATTCCATTATCATAAGTAGCCCTAATAAAACTCTCCTTCTTTTCACCAATATAAAAACTGCGCTTAATATTTCCAACAAATCTTTCTCTTCTAATATACTTATCATTCATTTTCTCATCCATAATCTTTGTAGCGCTTACAGTAATATAACCATTATCATAATCAACACTAATATTATCTTTCTTTAAACCAGGAATTTCAATATCAATAATATAATTATTACCCATCTCATATATATCAGTTCTCATAAACTGAAAATTATTTAAAACTTTAAAATCAATACCATCCCAAAAATTATTTTCTCTAAGCCTATTAGACATAAAATCATCTCCTTTATAATATTTTGCATAAAAAAAAGAAGATTATACATTAATCTATATTCTTCTTAACGCACTCAGCTCTTAAAACAGAGACAAGTCTAATAACAAAATCCAAATCATTTTCATTCAAGAATTTGCAACCCTCAGTAATTGTTTTAATTTTTTCACTATTACTTTTCTTTTCTTCATCCATATCGATTAAAGAAGAAATATCAATATCGAATAACTTTGATATATTTTTAACAACTGCTATAGAAGGTTCACTCTTACCAGTCTCTATTCTAGATAAACAATTTCTATTAATTCTTAATTCTGCTGCCAACTCTTCTTGTGACATACTATTGTTTTTTCTCAATGATTGAATTTTATCACCAATTTTAACTGTAGTACATTTCATAATTACACTCTCCCTTAAGTACTTCTATTATATAAAATTTAAAATATTAATCAATATTATGAGAACAACATTATCACTTATAATTAAAATATTACCAAAATATACAGAAAATACAACTGTAAATGACGGAAACGAACAATTTCATAACTTAAAAGACATAAAATTATACTTTAAGCGAAACTTTACATCAATAAAAAAATAATCAAAATTTCTGTAAAAAATTGAAATACAAAAATTAAAATGATATAATGAAACTAAGATAGAAAAGGAGTAGGGAAAATGAAAAAAAAATTAATTATCTTATCATTAATATTATTATTAATAACTGGATGCTCTAAAAAAGAAAATAAATTAGTATTAGTAACAGAAGCAGGTTTTGCCCCATATGAATATTATCAAGATGGAGAAATAGTAGGAGTAGACATTGACATAGCAAAATATATAGCAGACTCTTTAGGACTAGAATTAGAAGTAAAAGATGTAGCCTTTGATTCTATAATAAATGAAGTAAAAACAGGAAAAGCAGATATTGGTGCAGCAGGAATAAGTTATAGTGAAGAAAGAGCAAAACAAGTAGACTTCACAATAAACTATGCTACTTCCAAACAAGTAGTAATTGTAAAAAATGATAGCACTATTACTAATATTCAAGATTTAAATAATATTAAAAATCTAAAAGTGGCAGTTCAATTAGGAACAGTAGCAGACACCTATATTACAGATAATTATAAAAATGCTACTATTACAAGACAAAAGAAAGTTTTAGCAGCAATTCAAGATTTAAAAACAAATAAAGTTGACTGTGTAGTACTAGATGAATTACCCGCTAAAGAAATGTTAAAAGAATATAACGATCTAAAAATATTAAGTGATCCATTATTTGAAGATAACTATGGAATGGTAGTAAAAAAAGGAAATGAAGAATTATTAAATAGTGTAAATCAAACGTTAGAAAAACTAAAAAATGAAGGAAAAATAGATGAATATATAATAAATCATACAAAATAAAGGAGTATATATGAAAGTATTATTAAAATTATGGAGTTATGTATATAATTTTCTAAGCTCCATTGCAGATAATTTTTATCAAAGTGTAATATATGATAACAGATATCAATTTATATTAGAAGGATTATTCCACACTATCTTAATAGCGTTCTTCGCAGTAATAATAGGAATTATTCTAGGATTAATTATAACAATAATAAGAGACTACAACGCTAAATGTGGAAAATTAAAAATATTAAGCAAATTAGCCAAATGGTATGTAGATATAATAAGAGGAACTCCAGTAATATTACAATTAATGATAATATATTATGTAATATTTAAAAGTGTAGATATAAACATAGTAATAGTAGGAATAATAGCATTCGGATTAAATTCAAGTGCATATGTATCAGAAATAATAAGAGGAGGCTTAAATTCAATACCAAAAGGACAAATAGAAGCAGGCTATTCCCTAGGTTTTCAATATGGCAGTATTATGAAATATATAGTACTACCTCAAACAATAAAAACAATATTACCAGGATTAGGTAATGAATTTATAACTTTATTAAAAGAAACATCAGTAGGAGCATACATAGGTATAATAGAATTAACTAAAGCTTCAGATATTATAGCATCTAGAACATATGATTACTTTTTTCCATTGTTAATAATTGCAATTATTTATCTAATAATGACCTTAGGTCTATCAAAACTAGTAAACAATTTAGAAAGGAAGTTTTCTAATGATTGAAATTAAAAATTTAAAAAAATCTTTCGGCACCAAACGTGTCCTAAAAGGCATTGATTTAAAGATAGAAGATAAAGACAGAGTAGCAATAATAGGCCCATCAGGATGTGGAAAATCTACATTATTAAGATGTATAAATAGATTGGAAACTCCAACAAGCGGTGATGTATATTTTAAAGGAAAAAAGATAAATAATAATCCAGAAGAACTATCAAAAATAAGAGCAAAAATGGGAATGATATTTCAACAATTTAATTTATTTCCCCATTTAACCGTATTAGAAAATATAACCCTAGCCCCAACAAAATTAAATATATTAGATGAAAAAACTGCTGAAAAAAAAGCAAAAGAATTATTAAAAATGATTAATCTAGAAGAAAAAGCGAATATGTATCCATCTGAATTATCAGGAGGACAACAACAAAGAGTAGCAATAGTAAGAAGTCTAATTATGAATCCTGATATAATTTTAGCAGATGAACCAACTTCAGCTCTAGATCCAGAAATGGTAGGAGGAGTAATAGATATCCTAAAACAAATAGCAGATCAAGGAATGACTATGGTAGTAGTAACTCATGAAATGAAATTTATAGAAAGCTTTGCTACTAAAGTAATATTTATGGAAGATGGAAAGATAGTAGAATCTGGAACCAGTAAAGAAATACTACATAACCCTAAATCTCCTAGATTAAAAGAATTTTTATCTATAGTAAATAAAAGATAATTAGAACTAGTATTAACTTTATATTAGTTCTTTTTATATGGTTATGTTTACAATACATAACTATATATTTTAGGCTTTACATATAATGTTAGACTCTGAAATATCAGCAACCAAATGACACGACAAAGAATACTAGATTTAATTTCTTTTGAAAGTGTTAATAAAACTAATATAAAATTATCAATTATTAATTGATTTATATAGCGTTCCCTTATTAGAAATAAAACATAATCAAGATTATTAAGTAAGTATTAAAACATTTGATTAGCAGTTGGATATGTTCTAATACATATCCCTTTATGAAATTTAGAAATTTTTGTTCAAACTATTGACGATAATCATAATTTATGATATGATTTATAACGATTGGTACTCAGGAAACTTTCGAAGCCCTGAGTCGTTTTTTATTAAAGGAAGTGAGTTATGAAAGAATATAAGAATTCTAATGAATTACTAGATTATATAATATCAAAAGGTGTATCTGTTAATAATAAAGAAGATGCTTTAAACAAAATTAAAACTTATTCTTATTATTCAATCATAAATACCTATAAAGATGTTTTTAAAAATACAAATAATGAGTATAAAAAGAATGTATCTTTTGATGAAATATATGCTTTGTTTGAATTTGATAAAAATTTAAGAAGTATATTTCTAAATTATTCATTAGAAATTGAAATAATTTTAAAATCTTTATTAGCAGAAACATTATCTTCAAGATATGGTATAAAAGATTATTTAATTAAAGAAAATTTTGATAATACAGTTAATGAAACAACTATTACTGAATCAATTAATGTTATAGAAAAAGAAATAAATAAACAAAATGGAAAGCATGAAGCTGTTACACATTATATTGACGAGTATGGGTTTGTTCCGCCATTTGTATTAACTAAAATTCTAACATTAGGAGAATTAAGTAGATTATATGCTATATTAAAACAACCTGATAGACAAAGTATAAGTAAAAACTTTAAATTATCAGATAGAGTGTTAAAACAAATAATTGTAAATATGACAATGATTAGAAATATATGTGCTCATAACGATAGATTATTTTCATTCCATAGTAAATTTAGAATATCATTTAAATATATTGAGAAAAATTATAATGAAAAATCAGTAAATATTTATATGGTAATGAAATGTATGGAAAGGTTATTGCCAAAAGATAAGAAAAAAGAATTTATTAAATTAATTAATAATGAAATAAAGATTTTAGATGGTAAACTTAAATCAATCAAAATACACAATATTTTAAATATAATGGGTTTTTATAAGAATAAATAACTTATAAAAGTTATATACTAATATTGATTGGTACCTATGAAACTTTCGAAGCCATAAGTCGTCAAATCTCTATGAAATATCATAGGGATTTTTTGATTAAAAAATAGAAAGAAAGGTAGATAAATGAATTTAAATTATGCAATATTTAGAAGTGATCCAATTTATGCATTACAAGATTTAGCACAAATTGGATCACTTAATAAAAGAGAAAAACGTTCCTACTTACTTTGATAAGAAGTGGAGTCAATCATCAATCAATAGAATTATACGTAATGAAAAATATATTGGTGATTTACTAGGACAAAAGTATTATGTTGAAATTCCAATCACTCATAAACATAATTTAAACTATGGAGAGAAAGAACAATACTATGTTAAAGACCATCATATAGCGATTACTTCAAGAGAAAATGGAATAAGGCACAAGAAATATTAAAAAAAACAAATATTTAATATTGTTATATTTAAGCCGAATATTTACATTTACAATACATAGCTATGTATTGTATTTTTACATATTATTAATTAAAATTACAAAAATATTAAAAATGATATCTTTTTTTAAATATAAATGTTATAATAAAATAGAAAGAATAGGAGGAGTATTTTAAATGAATGCAATTAATGTTAAAAGTGAAATAATGCCACTAAAAAAAGTCTTATTACATAGACCAGGAAAGGAATTATTAAACTTAACTCCAGATACATTAAGTAGATTATTATTTGATGACATCCCATATCTACCTGATGCAATCAAAGAGCATGACGAATTCGCTCAAGCACTAAGAGATAATGGAGTAGAAGTAGTATATTTGGAAGATCTAATGACAGAAGTATTAGAAATAAATCCAAATATAAAAGAAAAATTCATCAACCAATTTATTGATGAAGCAGGAATTAAAACTAAGAAATATAAAAATCTAACTAAACATTTCTTAGAAAGTATTAAAGACAACAAAGAATTAGTATTAAAAACAATGGAAGGAATTCAAATATATGAGTTAGATCATAAAAAACTAGAAGTAGAAAAAACACTAGTAGATCTAGTAAGAGATTATTCTGACTTTATAGCAGAACCAATGCCTAACTTATATTTTACAAGAGATCCATTTGCATGTGTTGGTAATGGTGTAAATCTAAATAAAATGTATTCCGTTACAAGAAATAGAGAAACAATCTATGGAGAATATATATTTAAATATCACCCAGAATATAAAACAGTACCAAAATATTATGATAGATATTTACCACATCATACCGAAGGTGGAGATGTATTAAACTTAAATGACCATGTCTTAGCAGTAGGTATCTCTCAAAGAACAAGTGCCGAAGCTATAGATGAAATGGCTAAAAGAATGTTTGCAGATCCAGACTGTAAAATAGATACAATACTAGCATTTAACATCCCAGTAAGCCGTGCATTTATGCATCTAGACACAGTATTTACTCAAATAGATGTAGACAAATTTACATATCATCCAGGAATAATGGAAACATTACAAGTATTTGAAATAACTGAAGGTGATATTCCAGATACATTTGAAGATCTAAACGTAAAAGAAATTCATGACTCACTAGAAAATATTCTAGAACATTACCTAGGAAGAAATATAACCCTAATACCATGTGCTGGTGGAGATAAAGTAGGTAGTGAAAGAGAACAATGGAATGATGGATCAAACACATTATGTATAGCACCAGGAACAGTAGTAGTATACGATAGGAATAATGTAACTAACCAAGTATTAAGAGATAATGGATTAAAAGTAATAGAAATTCATGGAGCAGAATTATCGAGAGGACGTGGAGGTCCAAGATGTATGAGTATGCCATTAATAAGGGAGGAAAAATAATGAATCTTAAAGGAAGAGATTTATTGACACTTCTAGATTATACAGAAGATGAAATATTATATCTAATAAATTTAGCCCAAGATTTTAAAGAAAAAAAACATAATGGAATAGAACACAAATACCTAAAAGGCAAAAATATTGCCATAATATTTGAAAAAGACTCAACAAGAACAAGATGTTCCTTTGAAGTAGCAGGATATGACTTAGGAATGGGAGTAACATACCTAGGACCAACAGGAAGCCAAATGGGTAAAAAAGAAACAATAAAAGATACCGCTAGAGTATTAGCAAGTATGTATGATGGAATAGAATATAGAGGATTCGGACAAGATATAGTAGAAGAATTAGCAAAATATTCTAAAGTACCAGTATGGAATGGATTAACAGATGAATTCCATCCTACCCAAATGTTAGGTGACCTATTAACAATAAAAGAAAACTTTGGAGATTTAAGAGGAAGAAAAATAGTATTTATGGGAGACGGAAGAAATAATGTATCAAATTCCCTTATTGTAGCATGTGCTAAAGTAGGAATGCATTACGTAACATGTAGCCCAAAAGAATTATGGCCAAGCACTGATTTAATTAATAAAAGTAAAGAAATAGCCAAATTATCAGGAGGTTCAGTTACAGTAACTGATAATGTAGAAGAAGCCGTAACAGATGCAGACGTAATATATACAGATGTTTGGGTATCAATGGGAGAACCAGATGAAGTATGGGCAAAAAGAATAAATTTATTAAAACCATATCAAGTAACAAAAGATGTAATGAATATGGCAAGTACTAATGCAATATTTATGCATTGCCTACCATCATTTCATAACATAGATACCAAAATAGGAAAAGAAATATACGAAAAATTTGGATTAAAAGAAATGGAAGTAACAGACGAAGTATTTGAATCTGATAAATCCAGAGTATTCGAAGAAGCAGAAAATAGAATGCATACAATAAAAGCAATAATGTATGCAACAATGCAAGAAGATTAAAATTCGGTTATATAAACCAATGGTTTTTTATAACATACAAAATATTATATATGCCAAATATAATATGAAATAATTATAATAAGGAGGTACTTATGGCAAAGAAAAAGGCTAAAACAATGCTATCGTCTTTTTCAATAATACTAATACTAATCTTTGGATTAGGAATTTTATCACATTTACTACCAAATGCACAATTTACAGGTGAAGAAATTGTAAATGGTAGTGGAACAGTAGGTGCAAAATTATCAGATATCTTAATGGCACCAATACTAGGATTTGAAAATGCTGTAGATGTAGCAATATTCATAATGATCCTAGGAGGATTTTTAGCAGTAATTACTAAAACTGGAGCTCTAGAAACAGGAATAAAAGTATTAGTGCAAAAATTAAAAGGAAGAGAAATCATCCTTATACCAATACTTATGCTAATATTCTCTATAGGAGGAACAACATATGGAATGCTAGAAGAAACAGTAGGATTCTATGTATTATTAGCAGCAACTATGTATGCAGCAGGAATGGATCCATTAGTAGGATCAGCAGTTGTATTACTAGGAGCAGGATCTGGAGTATTAGGATCAACTATTAACCCATTTGCAACAGGAGCAGCAATTAGTGCTCTACCTGAAGGAGTTGCAGTTAATCATGGATTAATAATCCTAATAGCAACATTCTTATGGCTAACAACATTATTAATATCAATAATGTTTGTAGTATCATATGCTAAAAAAGTTCAAAAAGATAAAGGATCTACTATCCTATCTCTAAGAGAACAAAAACAAGCTGAAAGAAAATTCGGACATTATCATGGTGCTTTAGCAGAAAAAGCAACGTTAACAACAAAACAAAAAGCAACATTATGGTTATTTGGATTAACATTTATTGTAATGGTTATAGGCTTTATTCCTTGGGGTGAATTTAACATCACATTTTTTGATAAATTCACTGGCTGGTTAACAGGAGCATCACTAGGTAACTGGTGGTTCTATGAAGCAGCATTATGGTTCTTAGTAATGTCAATTATCATTGCAATAATCAATAAATTTGGAGAAAAAGGATTTGTTGACACATTTGTAGATGGAGCAGATGACATGATAGGAGTTATCTTAATTATAGCAATTGCAAGAGGAGCAACTGTTCTAATGACAAAAACATATCTAGATAACTATATCATCTACAACGCCGCAAATTTCTTATCAAAATTCCCAGAAATAGCGTTCGTACCATTAAACTATATCTTACATATAGTATTATCAATACTAGTACCATCATCATCAGGACTAGCAACACTATCAGCACCAATAATTGGCTCTTTAGCAGCACAATTAGGATATAGTACTGAAGTAACAGTAATGACACTAGTATCAGCAAATGGTTTAGTTAATTTAATTACTCCAACCTGTGGAGCAATTATGGGAGGACTAGCCCTAGCAAAAATAGAATATGGTACTTGGTTTAAATGGGCATTTAAAGTAGTATTAACGATAGCACTTGTAAACATCTTAGTATTAACAATATTTTCAATAATTTTATAAGGAAAGTATTAATTTACTTTCTTTTTTTGTAATACAATACATACTACATATTGCACTTTTACATACCAATTGTAAAATTGATTACTTAGTAGTTAAACACATAAAAATCAAATCATCATCATTATATAATTAAATTAAGAAAGTAGTAGGTATAAAATGAATTTAAGTAACGTAGCAGCTCAGTTAATAGGACTAGTAGCATTTATTCTATTAATGATAAGTTATTATAAAGAAACAACAAATAAAATATTAATAATACAAATAATATCAACTATATTATATTGTATCCATTATTTATTATTAGGTGCTTATAGTGGATTATTTATATGTATTTATGAAGTAATCTTAGACTATGGATATTATAAAACAACTTGGGATAATAAAATATTTCTAATATCCTTGCCATTATATATATTAGCAGGAATATTAAGTTATCATACATTTTTAGACTTATTTTCAATATTAGCAAGCCTCTCAGATAGATACTTTTTAACCAAAGAAAGACATCTAGTAATAATAGGGGGAATAATTACTTATATATTATGGTTAATATATGATATTCATGTAAAATCTATAGCAGGAATAATTACCGATAGTATACTAGTTATATCAAATATCAAAATATTATTAACAGAATATAAGTAAAATATTATTTGTAAATAATTGTAAATCAATATCAAATTCCTTGTCTCCCCAAAATTAGTATGATATACTTAAAATATAAGATAAAGGAGGAATTTATGAGTAAAATAGTAATAGCCCTAGGAGGTAATGCTCTAGGAAAAGATCCAAAAGAACAATTACATTTATTAGAATCAGTAGCTAGAATAATAGTAGATTTAGTAAGTAAAGGTAATAAAATAGTATTAACACATGGAAATGGACCTCAAGTAGGACAAATCTTATTAGCAATGGATTATTCTGCTAATGGTGAAGCCAAAACACCAGCAATGCCTTTTCCCGAATGTGGAAGTATGAGCCAAGGATATATTGGATATCAATTACAACAATGTATTCAAGATGAATTAGAAAGACAAAAAATAAAAAAAGATTGTGCTACCCTAATTACTCAAGTATTAGTAGATCCAAATGATAGTGCTTTTCAAAATCCAAGCAAACCAATAGGGATGTTCTATAGTAAAGAAGAATCAGAAGAAATAGCAAAAGAAAAAGGATATACATTTATAGAAGATGCCGGAAGAGGATATAGAAGAGTTGTACCATCACCAAAACCTATTGACATAATCGAAAAAAGAGTTATCAAACAATTAGTAGATAATGATAATATAGTAATAGCTGTAGGCGGTGGCGGCATTCCTGTTATTAAAACAGATAGAATAGAATTGTTAGAAGGAGTAGCAGCAGTTATAGACAAAGACAGATCTGCAGCCCTATTAGCAAGAGAAATAGATGCTGATATTCTATTAATTTTAACAGCAGTTGACAAAGTATATATTAACTACAATAAAGAAAATCAAACAGCGTTAGATAAACTTACTGTAAGTGAAGCAAATAATTATATTGCCTCTGGAGAATTTGCTAAAGGTAGTATGTTACCTAAAGTAGAAGCCTGCCTAGACTTTGTCAAAGGTAATTCTAATAAAAAAGCAATAATAGGATCACTAGAAAAAGCAAGTGAAGCTATTACTGGAACATCTGGTACTATAATTAAGGATAATTAATTTATATGAAAGGTCTTATATCGGTAAAAAGCAAAGGTACTATATATAGCAATTTTATGAAAACCAAACTTGGTTTCAAAATAGATAACATTAACGATTGTTATGTTAAAGAAGGATATGGAGCTTATATGGGTACATTACCCGTTAAAAATATTGAAGAATTAAAAGAATATCTAAATATGCCATATTATCAAAATTTTATTTTAAAAGGTTATTATATTGTTGCAGGTCCACCAGCATTGGATGAACAGACTAATAAAATAAAAGGATTAGGACTATATTGTAAAAATTATGAAGAAATTATAGAAACAAAAAAAAGAAAAACACATCGTTAAATGTGCTATTAAATTATATTAGTTATCCACTAATTTGTGGATAACTATTTTAAATGATATAAGTTAATTATCATTATTATCTAATATTTTATCTATAATTCCATACTCTAAAGCCTCATTACTATCCATAAAATAATCTCTTTCAGTATCAGTCTCTATTTTTTCTATATCTTGGGAAGTATTATTAGCAAGAATTAAATTAAGTTTTTTCTTAAGTTTTAATATTCTAAGAGCAGCTATCTTTATTTCAGTAGCTTGACCTTGCGCCCCACCTAAAGGTTGATGTATCATAACTTCAGAATTAGGAAGACAAAATCTCTTGCCTTTTTCACCAGAAGAAAGTAGGAATGCAGCCATAGAAGCAGCCATACCAATACAAATAGTAGAAACTTTACTCTTTATAAAGTTCATTGTATCATATATAGCCATACCAGAAGTAATACTACCTCCTGGAGAATTAATATATATACTTATATCATTATGATTAATACTATCAAGATACAATAATTGAGCTACAATACTATTAGCATTGTTATCGTCAATTTCTCCATTTAATATAATAATTCTATCTTTTAAAAGACGAGAATAAATGTCATAGCATCTCTCACTATTATTACTTTTTTCAATCACAGTTGGAATTAAGTTCATTATATCACCCATATATATTTTAATCATAAAGTATGTAAAGTATACTAGAGTTTTTTTGACAAAATATTAATTATTAAGTATAATATATTATAGAGTAAAAATAGAAAGGGTTGTTGTTATGAACAATATTGTTATAACATTTGAAAATAATGTAAAAAAAGAATATCCAAAAGGAGTAAAATTAAAAGAAATAATTGACAGTGTAAAAGAAAATTATTCATATGAAATAGTATGTGGAAAATATAAAAATCAAATTTTAGGACTAGAAGATGCAATAAATAAAAGTGGAGTTTTAAAATTATATGATATTACCTCAATTCAAGGAAATAAAATATATGAAAAAGGATTGATGCTGTTATTTGAAGTATCAGCATTAAAAATTTTAGGAAATAACACTAAAATTAAGATAAAACACCCAGTAGGTAAAGGTATATACTTTGAAATAGATAAAAAAGTAACAGAAGAAAATTTAAAAGAAATAAAAGAAGTAATGAAACAAAAAGTAAAAGAAAATATACCATTTGAGAAAATAGAAACATCTAGAATGGAAGCAATAGAATATTTTAAAAGTGTAAAACGTGAAGATAAAGTAAAAACATTATCATATACAACTTCAAAATTTGTTAGTTTATATAAATTAGGAGGAACATACCATTATATTTTAGGAGACTTGCCTTCTAGAACAGGAATATTAAAATACTTTGACTTAACATTACTAGAAAATGGAATAGTAGTTAGATTCCCATTTGCCTATGACAAAGGAAAGGTTAGTAAATATGTTCATCATGAACAATCATTTAATAATTTAGAAGAATATTCTGAATGGGGTAACTTACTAAATATAAATAATTTAGGAGAATTAAACGAAGCAGTAATTAAAAGAGGAGCAGGAGAAATAATTCATCTTTCTGAAATATTACAAGACTATAAACTATTATCTATAGCAGAAAAAATAGCATTAAATAAAAACAATATAAAAGTAATATTATTAACAGGTCCATCATCATCAGGAAAAACAACAACTGCTAAAAAGTTATCACTATATTTAAAAGTTTTAGGATTAAATCCATATCATATTTCATTAGATGATTATTTCCTAAATAGAGAAAATACCCCATTAGACGAAAATGGAAAACCAGACTACGAATCAGTAAGGGCATTGGATATAAAATTATTTAATAATCAAATGGAAAAATTATTAAAAGGAAATAAAGTAATAACACCAACATATGATTTTATAGAAGGTAAAAAACAATTTAATAGAACTATTCAACTAAAAGAAAATGATATATTAGTAGTAGAAGGATTACATGCATTAAATGATGAAATAGGAAAAGAAATTCCTAAAAAGAACAAATTTAAAATATATATAAGCCCATTATCATTCTTAAATATTGATAACGATAACAGAATTAGTCAAACAGATATAAGATTATTAAGAAGAATGATAAGAGATTATCGTACAAGAGGATACAGTCCATCACATACATTATCTACTTGGGATGACGTAAGAAGAGGAGAAGAGAAATATGTATTCCCATATCAAGATGAAGCGGATGTAATATTTAATTCATTCTTAGCATATGAACTTGGAGTAATAAAAACATATGCAGAGCCATTATTATTTTCAATTTCTCAAACAGATCCAAACTATGATACAGCAGTAAGATTACTAAAACTATTAAAATTTGTTTTACCAATACCAAGTGAAAATATACCGGAACTATCAATATTAAGAGAATTTATTGGAAAGAGTTATTTTGAAAAATAGCTCTTTTTATATCATAAATTACACTAATAAGTTTATAATTTATAAGTAAAAAAGAAATCTATATAAGATTTCCCAAAATTCCATAAGACACAATACTCATAATAATAGCAGCTAATAAAACCCCTAACACTATGAATAAAAAACTTTTCTTTTTATCTAATCCTAAAAGTACTGCTAAAGCAGAACCAGTCCAAGCACCAGTACCTGGTAATGGAATACCAACAAACAACATAAGTCCAAAGTAACCATATTTGTCAATTTGCTCTCTTTTAGATAGAACTTTTTTTTCGAACCAATCAACAATTTTTTTAGTAACATTCCATTTTTTTAATAAAGTAAAGATATAATCTAAAAATAATAACACTAAAGGAATTGGTAAAATATTTCCTAAAATGCAAATAAAGAAAGCTCTTGAAAATTTTACCTTAAGAAGTGTTGAAGCAAGTAAACCTCCCCTAAGTTCCAGTATTGGAAGTAAGGAAACAATAAATACAACAACTTCTTTATTCCAACCATTAAACACATCTATCAAAGAATTAACTAAATTATTCATATCACACATCCTAACTTTCATAATTATAATATATAATTAAGGTAGCGTCAATGTTTTGAATAAACAAAATTAAATTTCTTAAAAAACTTGTCATTTTAAAAATAATATATTATAATTTAAATATAAAAGATAGGAGAGGATAAAGTAATGAAAAAAAACAAGAAAAGAATATTTACAATTTTATTTGGATTAGTAGCAATAACTTTTATACTATTATTAGTAATATATATTAAATCTCCAACAAAAGAAACATATGCGATAAATTCAAATAGTAAAGATTCATTTAGCTTAACATTGGATCCAAATAATTTTGACTTAAAAGGGAAAAATTATTTAAATCAATATAGTAGTTTGCAATTTCATAGCAAATATTTTGAATATGGAGAAGGTAAAAAAACAGCCTTTTGTACTGATGCTAATTTAAATATCAGTAGTGGAACATGGGCAAATCCTACAGTAGTTGATCCAGCGTATTCATATATAATATATGCAGGAATGAATCATAAAACTTTAGGTGGTGCCGAAATTGGTACTTCTGAAGAAGATACAAATAAAAGATATTTTGTAACACAATTAGCAATGTGGTGGTATGGAACATGTGGAAAGACAACAACATGTGGGAAAATAGGTAATAATTTAAATTTTGGTGCATTTAACTTAAATTATGATGATTATACACAATCGAAATATACATACAATACAACAGTAACTGGAGCCGGTAGTGTACCAGCCATGATGGCCGAATTAATATCAGGAGCTTCAGAAAATTGGGGAGGTCATTATGAAGACTTTACAAGTCAAGCCTCAACAACAATAAATACAAGTGGTGACAAATTAACTTATAACCAATCAACAGGATACTATGAATCAGGACCAATTACTGTAACAGTAACACCAGCAGTTAGTGAAATAGTAAGTTCTAATAATTACAAATTAATGTTAACAGGAAACTACCCAGATGGAACAATATTAACCGATGAAAATGGAAACTCTGCTACAGAACTTTCATCAGGAACAACATATTATGTAAAAGTACCATCAAGTGCAATGAGTGTAGAAAATCCAACAATTAATGTAACAATCAAAGCAATAGGAACAATGAAATATTTTAAAGCATATTCCTATACTAAAAATGATGGAAGTAGTGAACAACACTTAACAGTATCTTGGCCAGAAGAAGTACAAACAGAAGATACAAAATATTTTGCAGCGACTTCAACTTATGCAAAAATATCAAAAGTTGATATAACAACAAAACAAGAATTACCAGGTGCGACATTATCAGTACACCAAGGAACTTGTGCTAATATGGGAAATGAAATAGAAAGTTGGGTCAGTGGAAGTGAACCACACTATATAAAGTTAGAAACAGGTAACTATTGCTTAATAGAAACACAACCACCAGCAGGATATGTAATAAGTAATGAGAAAATTGATTTTACAATAACAGATGGAGCAGATGTTGCAACTGTATTAATGGAAAATTCATTAACGGAATTGGTAATAAGCAAACAAGATGCTACAACTAGTGAAGAATTACCAGGAGCACAATTAGTATTAACTGATGCAAATGGTACTGTAAAAGATACATGGACATCAACTAATGAAAAGCACAAGGTATATGGATTAACTCCAGGAACATATACGCTAACAGAAACAATAGCACCTTCAGGTTATTTATTAACAAAAAGTTCAGTTAATATAACAGTAAATCCAGATGGAACAACTGAAGCAGCGGTTATGACAAATCAAATAAATGAATTAAAAGTAAGTAAACAGGACATAACTACTGGAGAAGAATTACCAGGAGCACACCTTATTATAAAAGATGCAAAAGGTGAAAAATATCAGGAATGGGATTCAACCGACACTCCACACATTATAAATGGAATAGCTCCAGGAGAATATACTTTGATAGAAGAAGTAGCACCTAAAGGGTATAAATTAAGTAAAAATGAAATAAAATTTACAGTAAAAGAAGATGGAACAGTAGATCCAGTTGTGATGACAAACGAAAAAAATGAACTAGAAATAAGTAAACAAGATGCAACAACTGGTGAGGAAATACCAGGAGCGCATTTAGTATTAAAAGATGCAGATGGAAATATAACAGAAGAATGGGATTCAACCGACACTCCACACAAAATTATAGGGTTAGTACCAGGAGAATATACTTTAACTGAAACAATAGCGCCAAATGGATATGAACTAAGTACAGAAGAAGTAAAATTTACAATGACAGATGATGGAACTGTAAATAAAGTAATAATGAAAAATATAAAAACTCCATCACAAGTACCAACAGGAGATGTTCCTATAATAATGATAGCGATTTTAGCAATTGTAAGTGTAGGGTTTGCAATATATTATCATTACAATCAAAAAAATAAAGCAATAAACTAGTATAAAATGGACTGTAAAATTCAATATTACAGTCTTTTTTTCTATTATTTTGTAATTAAATATTGTAATTTAAATAATATTACTATATAATAACTTCCACAAGGAAAGTGATGATTTCATGAATAAATTAAAACAAAATATACCAAACATGATAACCATTAGCAGAATAATATCATCTGTATTAGCATCTATTTTATTTGTATCCGGATTAACATCTCCAGCAATTATCTTATATATAATAGGTGCAGTTAGTGATGCTTTAGATGGATTTGCAGCAAGAAAATTAAATGCATTTACTGAACTAGGAAAAAAGTTAGATCCAATATCGGATAAAATATTTGCCTTATCTTTACTAGCACCATCATTAATTTTAGGCAATTACCTAATGTTCATACCATTAGTGCTAGAAGCAGAAATATCATCAATCACTATAGCAGCAAAAAAAACTAAAATAAACATAGAAACAGAAAGAGTAGGAAAATATAAAACATGGTTCTTATTTTCTAGTATTATAGCAGGTTTAATAGCCACAAAATATTTCCCATTCTATTTTGTTTTAGCCCCATTACTATGTGAAACAACAAATCTACAAATTCAAAGTATCAAAGCCTATAATAACCAATATATAAGCAAACTACAAAATACTTATGTAAGTAGCAGTCAATTACCAAAAACAAATAATAAAAATATAAAAGAAGAATTAAACAAGCACTACGAAGAATTTATACACTATAGAAATATAGAAGTAAATCACCCAAATAATAAAAATCAAAAAAAGTTAGTAAAAATAAGAAGAAAAGAAATCAAATAATTGATTTTTAAATATAATTATTGTATAATTTTTTATAAGAAAGAAGGAAATACTATGATAGACATAAATATATTAAGAACTAATGACGGAAAAGAGAAAGTAATCCAAAATTTAAAAAACAAATTTCAAGAAGAAAAAATATCATTAGTAGATGAAATAATTAATAATGATATAAATTTAAGAAACATAAAAACTAAAGCAGATGAACTAAGAAACAAAAGAAATACTACATCTAAAGAAATTGGTATGCTTATGAAAGATAAAAAAATAGAAGACGCCAATAAGAAAAAAGAAGAAGTAACTTCAATAAATGAAGAATTAGTATCTTTAGAACAAAAAGAAGAAGAATTAGCAAAAGTTATAAAAGAACAAATGATGCATATACCAAACATTATCGATCCATCTGTACCAATCGGAAAAGATGATAGTCAAAATGTAGAAATAGAAAAATTTGGAGACCCAATAGTACCTAAATATGAAATACCATATCATGCTGATATAATTGATAGATTTAATGGATTAGATAAAGAATCAGCAGGTAGAACCTCTGGAAATGGTTTCTATTATTTAATAGGAGATATAGCAAGACTTCACTCAGCAATGTTATCCTATGCTAGAGATTTTATGATAAATAAAGGATTTACCTATTGCGTACCTCCATTTATGATAAGAAGTGATGTTGTAAATGGCGTTATGTCTTTTGAAGAAATGGATGCAATGATGTACAAAATAGAAAATGAAGACTTATACCTAATAGGAACTTCAGAACATTCAATGATAGGAAGATTTAAAGATCAAATAGTTAATGAAAAAGAATTGCCAATAACATTAACATCATATTCACCATGCTTTAGAAAAGAAGTAGGAGCACATGGAATAGAAGAAAGAGGACTTTACAGAGTACATCAATTTGAAAAGCAAGAAATGGTAGTATTATGTAAAAAAGAAGACTCAATGGATTGGTATAATAAAATGTGGTCTTATACAGTTGAATTTTTCAGAAGCTTAGATGTTCCAGTAAGAACATTAGAATGTTGTTCAGGAGACTTAGCAGACTTAAAAGTTAAATCTTGTGATGTAGAAGCTTGGAGCCCAAGACAACAAAAATATTTTGAAGTAGGATCTTGTTCTACATTAGGAGATGCCCAAGCAAGAAGACTAGGAATAAGAATGAAAACAGATAAAGGAAATTCCTACGTATATACACTAAACAATACCGTAGTAGCGTCTCCAAGAGGATTAATCGCAGTAATAGAAAATAATTACCAAGAAGATGGAAGTATACTAGTACCTAAAGCACTACAACCATATATGGGTGGAATAGAAAAATTAACTCCAAAAATATAGCATAATCTGAAGTGATATTAATAAAGTATTATAAAAAGTAATATTACTTCTTTTTTTCTAAAATTTTATAAGTAAGGAGGATTTAAAGATTTATGGAAAATATAATTAAATCAAAAGAAAAGGGAAACCTAATAGTAATCAGTGGGCCATCAGGTTCAGGAAAAGGTACAATAATAAAAGAACTTTTGTCTATTAATAAAAAGTTATGGCTATCAATTTCAATGACTACAAGAAATATTAGACCAGGAGATATACCTAATGAATCATATTACTTTTTAACAAGAGAAGAATTTGAATCTAGAATAAAAGAAGATAAGTTTCTAGAATATGCAGAATATAATGGAAACTATTATGGTACTCCTAAAGATAAAATAGAAGATTATCTAAATAAAGGAATAGACGTAATACTAGAAATAGAAATCCAAGGTGCTTTAAAAATAAAAGAAAAAGTAAAAGATGCAATATTTATATTTATAATGCCACCATCACTTAAAGAACTAAAAAGAAGATTAATTGGTAGAAATACCGAAACTATTGATAAAGTAATATCAAGATTTACTACTGCATATAAAGAAATAAATGAAGTAACAAAATATAACTATGTAGTAGTAAATGACGAAATCCACAACTCTGTGGAAAAAGTAAATTCTATTATTATCTCAGAAAAATGCAGAGTAGATAGAATAGAAGAAATATATTTAAATAACATGGAAGAAGAAATTCATGAATTATTAGTAGAAAAAGATTTACAAAATAACAATAGAATTATATAAAAATGTAGAAATTACAAAGTCTTTAAAGATTTACAAAGACTCATAATAACTTTATAATATATTATATATAGAAAAGAGGTAATATAATGAGTAAATATAAAACAATGGATGCAAACGAAGCAGTAAGTACAGTAGCATATAAATTTAGCGAAGTATGTGGAATATATCCAATAACACCAGCATCTCCAATGGCTGAAAACGTAGATAAATTAGCATCCTCTGACGAAAAAAATTTCTTTAACAATAAAGTTAAAGTAGTAGAAATGCAATCTGAAGCAGGAGCAGTAGCAATGGTACATGGAGCCTTACAATCAGGAGTATTAGCAACAACATTTACAGCAAGTCAAGGATTATTATTAATGATTCCAACCTTATATAAATTAGCAGGAGAAATGTTACCTGCAGTAATTCATGTAGCAGCCCGTTCCTTAGCAACCCATGCCCTAAGCATCTTTGGAGATCATCAAGATATATATGCAACAAGAAGTACAGGAGTATGTATGTTATCCTCATCAAGCCCAGAAAGTGCATATCATATGGCCACTGTAGCGCATCTATCAGCAATCTCTTCTTCACTACCATTCATCAATTTCTTTGATGGTTTCAGAACATCGCATGAAATTAATAAAATAAAATTAATGGACCTATCAAAAGTAGAGAATATGATAGATAAAAAAGCCCTACAAAACTTTAGAAAAAATGCTATGAATAATACTAATCCAAATACTAGAGGAACTGCAGAAAATGATGATATTTATTTTCAAAATACAGAAGCTAGAAATAAAAATTATCAAGAAGTAACAACAAATGTTGTAAAATATATGGACAAAATAAATAAATTAAATCAAACTAACTATAAACCATTTAATTATTATGGTGATCCCAAAGCAACATCTGTAATTATAGCAATGGGTAGTGTCTGTGCAACCATTAAAGAAACAATAGATTATTTAAATACTAAAAATGGCAAATATGGTTTAATAGAAGTGCATTTGTATAGACCATTTTCGACTAGTCATTTAATAGAAGAGTTGCCTAAAACAGTAACTAAAGTAGCAGTACTAGATCGTACAAAAGAACCAGCAGCTAATGGAGAACCATTATATTTAGACGTGGTTGAAGCCTTAAAAGGGAAAAATATAACTATCATAGGAGGTCGTTATGGACTATCATCTAAAAATACAACACCAGCCCAAATAAAAGCAGTATATGAATTCTTAAATAGTAAATCAGTACATCATAATTTTACAATAGGTATAGAAGATGATGTAACAAATTTATCATTAAAAGTAGATGAGCATTTCCATATTCCATCAAATAAAACAGAATTTTTAATATATGGATATGGTTCAGATGGTATGGTATCTACATCAAAAGACTTAATAAAAATAATTGGAGATAATACCAATAATTATGTTCAAGGATATTTTCAATATGATTCTAAAAAATCAGGTGGAGTAACAAGAAGCCATATTAGGTTGTCTCCTAGCCCTATCAACTCACCATATTATGTAGATAATCCAAGCCTAATAGTAGTGTCAAAAGATTCATATATGTATAAGTATGATATTTTAGATAACATTGCGCAAAATGGTACACTTTTATTAAATACTAACCTAAGTCAAACTGAGTTAGAAAAAACATTACCTAATAAAGTAAAATATCTACTTGCAAGTAAAAACATTACAGTACATATTATAGATGCTTATAGTCTAGTAAATGAATTAGGTCTAAAAAATAAAATAAATACTTGTATGGAAGTATGCATATTTAAAATTATAGGAATATTAAATACAAAAAAAGCCCTTAATATAATGAAAGAAAATAATACTAAAAGATTTAAAAGTAAAGGTAAGAAAGTAATTGATATAAATAATAATATAGTAGATGAAACTCTTAAACATCTAAATACTTTTAAAGTAAATAAAGATTGGATAAATTTAGTTTATTTTGAAAAAGAAAATATGTCTTTTGAAGAAACAATAAATACCTTAAAAGGAGATAGCCTTCCAGTAAGTGCATTTCTAAACAAAAAAAGTGGAATATTTAGACCAGGTTCAACTAAAGAAGAAAAAAGAGATATAGCCGAAATGGTTCCATGTTGGAATAAAGAAAATTGTATTCAATGTAATCAATGTACTTTCGTTTGCCCACATGGAGTAATAAGACCATTTCTTCTAAATAAAGAAGATGATGAAGTAGAAACAACAGATTCAATATTCCCAAGAGACTACAAATATTCTATTGGTATCTCTTATAAAGACTGTACAGGATGTGGATTATGTGCTAACACTTGCCCAGGTAAATTAGGTAAAAAAGCTCTTACAATGGAACCATATGACCGTAATAAATTTAAACAAGAAGATTATGATTATATGTTAAAACATAATATAAACGGAAGTTATAAACCAAATATCTTAAATGTAAAAAACGAAAGTTTTATAATGCCAAAATTTGAGTTTTCTGGAGCATGTGCAGGATGTGGAGAAACAGCATATTTAAAAAATTTAACTCAAGTATTTAATAACAATTTAATGATAGCAAACGCTACAGGATGTTCATCAATTTATGGAGCATCAGCTCCATCTACCCCTTACAGCGTGCCTTGGGCTAATTCATTATTTGAAGATAATTCAGAATTTGGATTAGGAATATTAACTGGTATAAATATAAAAAGAAATAATATTAAAAACTATATGGAAGCAAACTTAAATAAAGATAAAACTAACTTTAAAAAATGGTTAGAAAATATGGATGATTACAATATTTGTAAAGAAGTAGAAAATAATATTGATTATGAATCACATCCATTATTAAAAGAACTAAAAAATTATATAACACCAAAATCAATGTGGATAGTAGGTGGAGATGGTTTTGCCTATGATATTGGATATGGAGGATTAGACCATATACTATCGAGAAATGAAAATATTAATATTTTAGTACTTGATACAGAAGTATATTCAAATACAGGAGGTCAATCTTCAAAATCATCAAATTTAGGATCCATAGCATCCTTTACAGCTAACGGTAAAACAAACTATAAGAAAGATTTAGCAAGAATGGCAATGTGCTACCCACATGTATATGTAGCGTGTGTAAATATAGGATACAATAAAGAACAATATCTAAAAGTATTACAAGAAGCAAATAATCATAAAGGCCCATCTTTAGTAATTGCATATTCACCATGTATAGAACATGGCATAAAAAGAGGTATGGAGCATAGCCTAGACAACTCGTTTTTAGCAACAAAATGTGGATATTTCTTAACATTTAGATCTAATCCAGATACAGGAGTATTTACATTAGATAGTAAAAATCCAGATTTCACAGAATATGATAACTTCTTATCAACAGAAAATAGATATGCAAACTTAAAATCAGTGAATATTGCACATTCAGAAGAAATACTAAACAATCAAAAAGAATGGGCAATAAAAAGATATGAGTATTATAAAAAATTAGATTCTAGTTTAAAAAACTAGAACCTTTTAATTTTAAAAATATGTAAAATTAAATAAAATAATATCAAAATAAAGTAAATTATGCTATAATCTTATTAGATATAGCATAAAGGAGGTAAATATGGAAGTAAAAAAAGAAAGAGTAATAACAGTAGACGGGAGTTTAAAAGCTTATACAAAAACCAATAAAGGAGTAAGGGAAGTCGTAAATGTTAAATCAAATGAAATAACCAATGATAAATCAGATTTAGATGCAGAAAAGTTGATAGCACTGAGAAATGAATTTAATAAAAGTCTTATAACAGTAGATATTAAAAAAGGAGTAGAAGCAGGATATTATTATAAAGTAGAAGATGTAGTAGATTGGCTATGGCAAATAAGATTACAATGTAATACGGTACTTAAATATAATGACAAAAGTATCTTAACAAAAAAAGAATTTGCAAGTAAATTAGTTCCAAGTATTCCAGCAAGTTTAATGCTAAAAACCGAAACAGGACATTTCATAACTCAAGAAGCATTAAATGAAATCTTTAACAATTTAAGTGGTACCCCAGATTTTTTAGCAATAAATGCTAACGAAAATGCTAAAGATGGTTATATATCTAAATTTGAAAGTGAAATGATAGAAAATGGTGATTTAAAAGTAAAAATTAAAGTAGTATTAAATAAACAAGATAAAAATACAAGAAAAGAAAATATATCTAAGCAACAACCATTATCAAATTCAGATGTTTATTACCAAGAGCAAAATAAAAGAATAGAAAATGATCCATATGAAAGTCAATATTCAAACTATTCACAACCTACTCAGACTAATAATGAAATTAATACCACTGCAAATTATATAAAGAAAGCAATAGAAGATTATATTAATGAAGATGAACCTGAAATAGAACTAAAAGTTGATTATAAAAAAAAGAGCAACTTAACTCCAGAAGAAAAAAAGAAAATACGAAATACTATTATAGCAGCTGCTCTTGCAACAGCAACAATTATATTATCAACAGTAAGTTTAGTAGGAAGAAAAAATAATGAAAAACCACAACCATTACCAGAGTCATCACCTACTCCCACCGCTACAATAGATTTAAGTTCAGTAGCAGAAAATCCAAATGGAGAAGAGATAATAAAAACAGAAATAACAGACGAAGATTTATATGAATATATTGATTTAGGAGCCTCTTATTATATTTCTGATAATGCCAATCTATATAGAAGTGGTATAGATACAACAAGAGCAGGAGTAACTACAGCAGGAGACGCTAAAGTAACAAGCATTATAATATGTGAAAGTAAAAAAGATATAGAAGGAAATACTGTTTTAGAAAATAAAGAAACAATAAGCCTAAATGATGGAAAATTATCTGAAACTAACCTAGGAAAAATATATAATCAATGGTTAAAAAACGTAGAAGGTAATAATTTTGTTATAAAAGTTCACTTATCAAGAAAAAATGAAGTTACTAATCAAGAAGAAGGATACGGCTGGGTAGAGGTAAATAAAGAAACTTTCAATGATTTATATGAAAGTTTACAAAATTCTAATAAAATAACTTATCAATAAGGAGGATAATTTTGAAATATTTAGAAATAGGAGAAATAGTATATCTAGATGATAACCTAGAATATGTAGTATCATCAATTACAAAAAAAGACAAAAACGTTTATGCCTTTCTTACAACAATAGATGAACCATATAAAATAAAATTTGTAAAAGAAAAGTTAGAAAACAATAATTTAATATTAGAACCAGTAACAAAAAAAGAAGAAAAACAAGAATTATTAATTTTATTTAAAAAAGAAATAGAAAATATTAAAATTTAAAAGAATAACCAGGAGTTGATATAATAATGAAATTAACACAAGCCCAAAAACAAAAACAACTTGAAAAAAGTTCTATGGAAGTAGATAAAGCAACCATAATCTTAATAGTTGTAGTACTAGTAATTTCAATAGTAGTGGGAGTTACAGTAGGAAAATTGCTATATGATTTAGCAATGGCTAACGCATAAAAGATACACTCAAATTAAAAATGTATCTTTTTTAATTGTATTATTTATTACATATAAGTAATTTATAATATACATATTTATGTATTGTAAATAACTAATCTATCCTTATAGGTTTATGACTATATTCATCCTTAGATATATTATCATCTCCCATAATCATTCCATATATGCAAGTAATTCTATATTCAATATCAAATATATTAGAAATACCTCTCTTATAATGAGTAATAATAGGAATATTCTTATCTTTTCTAATAGAGCCCAAATATTTCTGACCATTAGAACTAAATCCTAGTAATCTAACATAATCTATATTTTTATTTTTATTTTCAACTTTAGTAAAATTACAAAGAATATGAACAAGCATTCTATTAATTTTATTATAAGTATATCTCTTAGATTTAACCATATCAATAATATCATTAAAACAATTACATCTCATAATATTTTTTTTAAGTTTATTATGAATACCCTCATCAACATCTACAATATCATCAAGTCTATCAGATATTATTCTATATTTTAAATAAGGAAATACTCTATCCATAGAAATATCTTTATATAAATATGAATAACTATCCTTAACCAAATATTTAACTATATCTTCTCCCTTTTTATACATATCCCTAATATATGAAGCAGAAGCAATATTATCATTAATATTATCATCCCCATAATAAGAATTAGTTCTCTTAATAGAAATATAATTAATTCTATAATTATTCTTAATAATCTCTTTTATATAAGAAATAGCAAGTAAATCATTAGGACTACTAACAGAATACCCCAATATATCTTTTAATGCTAAACTCATTGCAGTAGGATAATTAACTCCCTTATCTAAATAAATTCGAACTTTATCATCATAATTATTATCATTAAGTTGAGTATAAGCAATACTCTCTAACTTTTTTATATCATTAGATTCACTACCAAATACTAAAGTATCAATACCTATACTATCAAGAAGTTTAATACTACCACTAGCAAAAATATCAGCACCCTGAGTAGCATAAACAAAAGGAAGCTCAATAACCAAATCAACTCCATTTTCTAAAGCAATTCTGCACTTATCCCATTTATTCATTACACATAATTCTCCCCGCTGAGTAAAACAACTACAACAAACTATAGCAATAATTGAATCAGGATATAACTTTTTAATTTCATTAATTTGATATAAATGCCCTAAATGCATAGGATTATATTCACAGACAATACCCACAGTATGCATAACATCACCCACCTAATACTATCATATCTTAAGAAAAAAAACAATTATAATTTTTGTAAATAATAAACAAAAATATTAGTAAAGTTGCTAAAATTAATCACTAGTGATATAATATAACAAAAGAAAGAAGGAAGTATATGAAAAAACAAAGTAATAAAAATAACAAAGAAAAAAAAGACAAATCAATAAAAAATAATTTAAAAATAAAAAAAATAAAAGAATTTTTAAAGAAACATTATATAGTATTTTTTAAAAATTCCCCATTCTTATTAGCATTCTTAGTTACGACTCTAATAAATACAATACTATTAAGATTAATAACAATTCATAAAATATATAATCCTAAACCAATATTAATAGATTTAGCATTCTTATTTATTGTATCATCATTTATATTTTTAATGAAAAAAGAAAAAAGTAAAGTAAAATATCTAATGTTTTGGTCAATATTTACCGCAATATTATGTACAATACACGCTATATACTATACATATTATTCCTCATTTGCATCTATTTCCTTATTAGCAACTTCAACATTTGTAGTAGATGTAGGTGATGCAGTAGTAGAAAATGTTATGAAAGTAGAAGATTTCGTTTTCTTTATAGCGCCTATCTTATTATATTATATCTATAAAAAATTACTAAAAAAAGAAAAAATTACTAAAGAAAATAAATTAAGTAAAGCAGATAAAAAATTCTCATTTATAAATATGATAGCAACAGGGCTAGTATTATTACTAATATCATCTGCCCTAGTAACAAAAACAGAATGGTCTAGATTTGCCAAAATGTGGAATAGAGAATCAGTAGTATCAAGTTTTGGACTATACATATATCAAGTAAATGATATTTGTCAAAGTATAGAACCAAAAATAAATAACTTATTCGGACACGACAAAGCCTTAAAAACATTTAATGATTATTACGAAGAAAATTCTAGCACTACAGAAACTAACGAATATACAAATATGTTAAAAGGTAAAAATGTAATAGTAATACACGCTGAAAGCTTACAAACAATAGCAATGACATTATCATTTAACGGAGTTGAAGTAACCCCAAATATAAATAAATTAGCAAGTGAAGGAATATTCTTCTCAAATTATTACTCTGAAGTAGGAGTAGGGACAAGTAGCGATGCCGAATTCACATTTTCAACATCTTTAATGCCATCCTCATCAGGTACAGTATTTGTAAACTACTTTGATAGAAAATATGTAACAATTCAAAATTTATTAAAAGAACAAAATTATTATACATTTAGTATGCACGGAAATACTGGAGACTTTTGGAATAGAGCAACAATGCATAAAAATATGGGATATGACGATTTTTATAGCAAATCATCATTTAATATTGACGAAACTATAGGACTTGGCTTAAGTGATAAATCATTCTTTAAACAAGCAGTACCAATGATTCAAAAAATAAAAGAAACCAAAGGCCAACCATTCTATGGAACTCTAATAACCCTAACAAATCATACCCCATTTAGTGACTTAGATTTAATGGATGAATATCCAACAACAATGACAGTTGAAATAGATGGAGAAGAAGTAACTAGAGATTATATAAATGGAACAACACTAGGTAATTATCTAAGATCAGTTCATTATGCAGACCAAGCAATAGGTCAATTTATTAATGACTTAGACGAAGCAGGACTACTTGAAAATACTGCAATAGTAATATATGGAGATCATGACGCTAGAATAAGTAAGAAATACTATAATTTATTATATAACTATGACCCATATACAGATAAAGTAAAAACAAAAGAAGATGAAGGTTATATAGATTATAATGAATATGAATATAAATTAGATAAAAAAGTACCATTCATAATATGGACTAAAGATAAACAATATAAAACTAAAATTGATACTCCTACAGGAATGATAGATGCCCTACCAATTTTAGGAAATATGTTAGGAATACACAGTGACTATCAAATCGGTCATGATGTATTAAGTATTAAAAACGGTGAAAATACAGTAGTATTCTCAGATGGTTCATACGTAACAGATAAAATCTATTACAATAACCAAAATGGAGAAATATACCCTATAAATGGCAGTGCTGTAGATGAAGAATACATAAATAAAAATACTGAATACTCAAACAAAATAATTGAAGTATCAAACGATATAATAACCTATGACTTAATAAAAGAAAAAGAAAACAAAGAGAAGTTATCAGAAAAATAACCTCTCTTTTAAAATTATATTAATTAGTTACAACACTAACTAATTTAGCCTGTAATACAACCCTATAGTGTCCTGTATCATCACAAGTAGATAAAGATAATACTTTATCATCGCTACTTACTTCCTCGCCGAAATTATATATACTTCTATTTTTCATAACATCTAACCAATTATTATATTCATTATAAGAATAGAATGATGTACGAAGATAATCTGTAACAGGCTCTATCTTATAAATAGAAAATACTCTCCAAGTAGTTTTAGCATTAGCAGTTTCAAGATATATATCATAATTCTTTTTATTTTTATACCAACTAGATTTCATAGTCCAAGGTAAAGAACCAAACATTTCTCTATTAATAAGATTATGACCATATATAATAGTATTAAAACCAAAATTATTAAAATCATCTCTATAATCACCAAATATCCAACCAACATTAGTAGAATATTTATTAAAATCATGATTTAAATAATATTCATTATCAGTAGTTTGAACAACAGGATAGTTAATCTTAGTATTACTAACCTTAATCCAAGCAACAGTATCAGAATTTCTACTCAAAAGATTATCAAAATCTGCATTAGCAAAACCATAGTACTCTGAATAATCTACACTAGTATTAGAATTAGAATTATCAGAAGGAGTAATAGGTTCTTCTGTTTTATTTTCTTCTTTTTCTAAAATAACAGTTGAAGAGACAATGCTCTCACTTAAATTCTTAATGCGCTCTTGCTGAACAAACCATCTAGTTAAAATAAATACAGAAATAAAATAAGTAGTTAAAGATAGAATCATCATAATAGTAGGTATAAGAGGCTTACTAAAACCTAATTCCTTTCTTTTCTTCTTATTAAATATAAATATAATGCCAATGATAAAATAATAAGGAAAAATACATATAACAGTTATAATACCAATAGCAAACCATTTAATAATATTAAAAATCATTTGTATTATAAACTTGATACCCTCTAAAAAGTATCTCAAATAAACCACCACCTTATTACTCTTATAAAACAATTATAGCACAAATAAAAGATAAAAATACAAATAGTTGTTAAAAAAGTAAATTTGATGTATAATACTTTACAGAGATTGAAAGGAGGATAATCATGGACGATATAAAAATAGGAGAAAAATTAGAAATACACTGTTATAAACATAATGGTTCCTTGCATAGACAATGGGATGAAGCAGTATTGCTGGATAAAAAAGATGACTATATGGTATTTGGTAATAATAAAACAACAGTAATTGATAGTGATGGAAAAGTATGGAAGACCAAAGAACCTGCTATAATGTTCTTCTTTAAAGATAGATGGTTTAATATAATAGGACAATTAAAAGATTATGGAATATATTTCTATTGTAATATAGCAACCCCATTTCTAATAGATGATAAAGTAATTAAATATATTGATTATGATTTAGATTTAAGAGTTTTTCCAACGGGAAGTTTTAAAATATTAGATAAGATGGAATATAAATATCATAAAAAACAAATGCACTATTCCAATAGACTAGACTTTATATTAAAATATGAATTAGGAAATTTGATAAATATGGTAAGAGTAAAAGAAGTACCATTTGATAAAGTAACAATTGAAAAATATTATGAAAAGTATAAAGAATTAACAGAAAAACAAAATCAGTCCCAAAAATAGTAATAAAATAAAAGTACAATACATAATATATATTGTTTAAATTATAGATAAATTTGTAATTTAATAACAATAATAAATAGTAAAACAATCAAAATAGTAAATATTCAGTTTACATTTGCAATTTGTTTTATTTTTTTTTAAAAAAGCATTGACAAGACCTAAGGTTATTTGGTATAGTTGAATTACCCTTTTGAAAGGGAAAAAAATTAAATATGATGCCTTAGCAAAAAAAGTCAAAAAAAATCAAAAAAAGCATTGACACCATTGCTAAAAAGTGTTATATTTAGAAAGAACTTCCCAAAAGGAAGCAAAAAAAGTTGTTAAAAAAGTTTTTGAAAAAAAGTTAAAAAAAGTATTGACTTTACCCTTGAAAACTGATACAATAACAAATGTGCTTTGAAAAAAAAGCAAGAGAAAAAATGTTCTTTGAAAACTGAGCAAAACGTCAATTTGAGTAGCAGGAAATAATAAGTAATTAAACTTAACA
>CAKPDF010000008.1 GCA_934148535.1 uncultured Bacilli bacterium | reverse complement strand
AAAAATCCTTCCTTGGTTATATATTTCTATATTACCACAGAAAGGATTCATCTTTACACAAAATTATTTACATACTCAAGTTTTTAAATCTTTCTATTAATTCTTTTCTTTTATTATTTTCTATATCATATCTATTTATATAAATATTATCTTTATATTCTATTATAGAGCCTTCATGAATATCTTTAGGTAATATATTTTTATTTACTTTAATCATTTCTAAATTATCTCTATTTTCTAATACTACAATATCATCTATTATTTCATCTACTGTATATAACATATTAATCACCATCCGTATCTGTATTAAAGTTACTTATATTTATATTATTACCATCACTTTTTATTAAGATTGTTCCTAATTCATCAGTTCTATATATTTTAATATTTCTTTCTTTTAATTTAGAAATAGTGCTGTCGGCTGGGTGATTATAAATATTATTTTTACCCACTGATATTATAGCATATTTAGGATCTACTTTATCTAAAAATTTAGATGTAGTACTATATTTACTACCATGATGTGAAACTTTAAGTACTTGAGCACTTATATCTTTATTTAAAATATTATCATCTTCCTTACTAGATAAATCTCCGGTAAATAGGAAGGTATTATTTTTATATGTTAATTTTAATACTATGGATGAATCGTTTAAATCTTTAGCGTTATCGTCTGTATATATTACTTTTATGTAAGCATCTCCTAGAGAAAGAGTAGTATCTAATTTAGGTACTTTATAGGTCATATTTTTTTCTTCTAGGGCATCTAGTACATTTTCAAACGTTTTAGTAGTAGTTATAGCGTTTGCCATATAAAGGGTATCTATATCAAAATTTTTGATAATGTCATCTAATCCTCCAATATGATCTTCATGGGGATGGGTTGCTACTACGTATTTAAAATTATTTATATTTAGTGATTTGAAATATTTTACTAATAATGGACCATCATTGTTATTTCCAGCATCTATTAGCATATATTCGCTATTACATTTAATTAAAATTGAATCAGCTTGTCCTACATCTAGGTAATATACTTCTAAGTTAGCTGAAATATTTTCTAATATTTTCGGTGTAGTATTAACATTAACTTCTGTTTCTTTGGATTCAGTTTGTCCTATAAAATCATTAAGCATACCATATATTAGTCCTATAAGTATTACTATTAGCATAGGTAAAGTATTCTTAGTATTTTTCTTTTTTTTCATTTTTTATTCTCCTTACAATACATATTATCAATACTGATTATACCATATTTATATTAACTTTTAAAATAAATAACAAAATTTCCCATAATTTATCTATAATTTTTCTAATATTTATAAGTATACTTATATCATGAAACGAGGTGATATATGGTTATAAGCAAGGTGAAGTACTTTAAAAAATACTAAATATGTGATATACTTTAATAGGTGGTGGTTATATGAAATATATAGTAGTACTAGTGGAAGATGAGAAAGATTTAAATCATTTAATTAAAACTTACTTAGAGAAAGCAGGATATGAGGTTATTTCATACTTTTCTGGTAAAGAGGCTATCCTTCATACTGATATTAATGCTCATTTATGGATTTTAGACATAATGCTAGGAGATGATGTAAGTGGGTATGATATAATTAAAAAGATTCGAGAAAAAAGTACTGAGATGCCAGTTATATTTACTTCTGCTAGAGACAAGGATCTAGATAAGATAATAGGTCTAGAACTTGGTAGCGATGATTATATTACTAAACCATATTCACCTAAGGAATTAGTACTTCGTGTAAATAATATTATAAAGAGGGTATATTCTAGTGATACTAAAAAATTAAGTTATGCTGATTATGTAATAGATACAGAAAGAAGATGTGTTTATTATAATGATGAAGAATTAAATCTAACTACTTTGGAATTTGATCTCTTATATATGTTTATTACTAATAAAAATAAATCTTTTTCTAGAGATGATATTTTAAATATTATATGGGGGTCTGATTATTTTGGTACTGATAGGGTAGTTGATGACTTAATAAGAAGACTAAGAAAGAAAATGCCAAAACTTAAAATTAGTACAATATATGGCTATGGGTATAGATTAACATAATATGGTTAAACCTAAATTAACTGAACAATTATTACTTATATGTATTTTAATTGTTACTATTATTATATTTTCTTTAGGTGTTATTTTACCTAAGAATCTAATTCCTATTTATGAGACAAATGTATATAATTATTTAAAACAGCCATTATCTTTTGTAGAAACTGCTGATGATATTAATAGTGGTTTTATAGATACAGAAGTTGCATATATTTATGTTAATAAAGATTATAATGAAATAAAAGTGTCTGATAATCTAAAATCAATTATGAATGATAAAACTATAAATAAATTTCTAAATAGTATTGATTATAATACTGGATATGGAAAGTTTAAATATCAACATAATACTTATTATTATGTAACTGCTAATATATTAGAACAAAATGTTATAGCACTTACTAATGATGATTACATTAATACTATGAGACATGATATTTTAAAAAGTATCTTTGTTATAGTGGGATTTACATTTGCCTTAGTATCTTTAATATTAATTTTATGGGCTAATAACTTAGTTAATAGAATAAAAAAGATAAAAGATAATATTGATAATATAAATAATGATAATTATGTTGTAAAAACTAGTTATAATTACGATGATGAACTTTGTACTTTGGATACAGCGGTACAAAATATGCGTACTTATTTAAAAGAAAAAGAAGAATATAAAAATCAAATGTATCAAAATATTTCTCATGACTTTAAAACTCCTATTACTGTTATGAAATCTTATATGGAAGCTTACCGGGATGGTGTTGAGTCTGAAAGTAAGACTATGGAAGTTATGTCAGAACAATTAAATAAATTAGAAATTAAAGTTCACTCCTTATTATATTTAAATAAATTAAATTATTTATCAGAAAGACGCGATAATTTAAACGAACAGTATGATGTTAGCAAGATAGTGTATGCAGCAGTTGATAAATTTAAAGTATCTCGTCCTGATGTAGAATTTGTTCTTGATATAGATAAAAAAGATACTATCTATAGAGGTAGTGCTGATATGTGGGAAGCAATTATAGATAATATATTAAATAATTTTATGAGGTACGCTAAGAAAAAAGTTAAGATAACTATTAAAAATAAAAAAATTGTTTTATATAATGATGGTGAAAACATCGATGAAAATGTATTAAATAATATATTTACTCCATATGAAAAGGGGGTAAAGGGTGTATTTGGATTAGGATTATCTATAGTTAAGAAAACTCTACATTTCTTAGACTATGATATTTCTATAGAAAATGTTAAAAACGGTGTTAAATTTACTATATTTGAAAGAAGATAGATTACTCCCTATCTTCTTTAATTTTGTTAGAAAATTTCTTGACTAATATAGAGAATATTAGTATAATTATCTTGTATTGGGGTCGTCTTGGCTTCGACAGGATTAATTGAGATAGGGCTGCAAGTCGTATATCTTACGTTACAGATAAATTAAATATAGCTGGAAACAACTATAACAACGCTGTTGCTTACGCTTAGTCTTAGACTAAGGTAACTCAGGTTCTACTATTTCTTTGTCTACGAGAAATTGCTAGGACTTATAAAGTAGACTATATTATATTATTTTCCTAGGTAATATAATGAATATATCAGGATAGCAAGTATTTTATTTGTTAGTTAATGAAATATATTGTGAAAATAATTAACTAATCTAAACTTGTAGAGGCTCTAAGGATTTTATTTTTGGACAGGGGTTCGATTCCCCTCGACTCCACCAATTGAATTTATCCCCTTATTTTATAAGGGTTTTATTATGATTAAATGGTTTTACCGACTATTTTAGGTTCTTTGTCAAGTAGTGTTGGTAACACTATTTATTATAGAACCTTACAATCTGAAAAAAGATTGTTTTTTCTTTTTTGGTTAATATATTTTCACATATAAAAAAGCAATAATACTTTAATTATAAAATATTATTGTTTAACTCTTTTATTATTTCTTACTTTTTTTAATGATTTGCTATAATCTATTTTCTTTTCATATAATGTATTATAAAATATCTTTATCATATCATCCTGTAATGTAAGTCCCGTTTCAATGTTTTTACTCAAAAAGCCATTACCTGCTGGAGAGAAAGAAACAATTCCTTCTCTATCAATAGCATATTTTTCAAAAAAAGGATTACTATAGGAGATATAAAATTCTCCATTTATTCTTTTAATTATAAGTCGAGAGACCATATCACATTCATCTTTATCATCAATATTATAACATTGTTCCGAAAGCCAAATAAGTTCATCTTCTGATTTTTTACTATATTTATGCGGAAATTCATAAGAATTATTCATTAACCATTCTAAATTATGATAAAAAATTTCGTCATCATCTTGGCTAATAACAATCAATTTATTAGTAGGAAAAACAAATAGAAAAAAACTAGGAACAAAATATAATTCTAAATCTACTGAATCAGAATCGTCCATTATTGATATTTTTTTATTAATTTGATCTCTTTTTAATTTCATAAAAACCACATCCAAAATCACTTTATACTATAACACTTTTTATTAAAAATATCAATATAAAGAAGTCAGAGTTATCTACTTTACTTGTACCATATTTGATTGATACTTGAACTTTTCAAGATAAAATAAAAAATGCTCTCTTAAATTGAAAGCATTTTTATTTTTTTAATTTAGAAACGCACTTGTATATTGACAACCAATATGCGTGTTATAAAAACGATTATTCATTAAAATCATTTTCGTTATTTAAAATACTAATTAATTCATTTAATTCAGATTGTTTCTCAAGTATTTCATTTTTTAAATTTTCTATATATTTTTTTATATCTTCTATACTATTATTTTCTTGCATTATTTTTACCCTCACTTATTAATT
This sequence comes from uncultured Bacilli bacterium, assembly GCA_934148535.1. Classification (GTDB taxonomy): domain Bacteria; phylum Bacillota_I; class Bacilli_A; order RF39; family UBA660; genus RUG11198. The sequence goes on along the minus strand of CAKPDF010000008.1, from coordinate 57,084 downwards.
GAATTTGGACTCTGATATCTTCAATTTGCTTATTCAAATCATCTCTTTGATTAGTTAAACTTGATAATTGTTTTTTTAATGCTTCTAATTTGGATGATGTTATTGCATCATCTTTTTTATCATCTTTAATTTTAAGATACTCTAAATAAAAATCTACTAAATATTTTGCACTACTATTTCTTATATCTTCACTTTCTAAATAATCTTTCATTGATAATGTTGTCTGTTTCGAACTTGGCCGAAATAATCTTTTATATTTTATTTCTCTAAAAGGTATTCCTAAATCTGAACAATCTTTTTTGAAGTCACCAATAAGTAAAATAGGTAATAACTGTTCTACTGAAACATATGAATAATGATATTTTTCTTTTAATTTTAAATATTCTTCATAGGTTGCAGGATAAATTTTTTGAAGTAAAACATCACATACTAAATCCTCTCCTAAATATTTATATTTCAGAATATCAATCATTCTAAAGAATAAATTTCTTCTTGATCTATTGGGTATTGTCTTTAAATCCATAGTAATAAAATCATTTAAAGTATAGATTCCTCTATTATGTAAGCTAATTAAATTTTGCCCAAAATTTGGTTTTGAATTTAAAAATGGTTCATCCTCTAATCTCATTTCTAAAATTTTATTTTCGTCCATAAAATCACATCCTCACTTGCAGACGGTTCATAAATTACATAATAATTATATCATAAAACAAAACTTTTTTTAATTGATTTAGCTTTTTTTATAAAATATTGTTTAAAATGTTTAGTTTAAAAGTTAATGGTGATGCTTCTAGATTAATAGAAGATGAACAAGTAAAAAAATTTATTGAGGCTTGGAAAAATATGGTGACGAAAGAAACTTTGCAAATGCACTACAAAATAACACAAATTTAGATTTAAGTCATAGTTCGGATGATAAAAAAGAAGTAGTTGCTAAACCTATTCAAGAATTAAGTATTAGCGATCAAAAACAAGCATTAGAAAAATTTAAAAATGAATTACTAGAAGAACAACAAACAACACAAAAGTCACGTACTGAAAGTGGACCAACTTTAACAAGAAAAAGAAAATAGTGGCATTTAATTATTGCTACTATTTTCTTTTTCTTGTTAAAATTAATTTAGAGATTGATTCTAATATCAATCGTCTTTGTGGGAAAGTTATAGATTACTACGACACTCGCATCAATTGAATTTATTCCCTTATTTTATAAGGACTTTATTATAATCAAATGATTTAGGTACTATTTTAAATATTTTATAAGGTGGCAAAATTATGATGATATATATTGATTGTAAGGCATGGAGAAGTTTCTCATAATGTAAGAAAAATATATAGTAATGAGAATGAAGATTTGAATGATAATGGTATTTGTCAGGCAAAAGAATTAAATAATAAGATTCAAAATATAGATTATGATATAATTATTTCTTCTCCTTTAATAAGAGCAGAACATACAGCTAAAATAATAAATGTAAAAAATAAGAAAATAATAATTGATGAAAGATTAAAGGAAAGGGATCCAGGAAATTTAAATGGGAAGCCAATAAGTTATACAAATAGAGAAGAATATTGGAATTTTAATTCTAAAATTCAATATGGAACTTCAGAAAGTATGAAAGATTTTTTTTTGCAAGAGTATTTTCATTTTTAGATGATTTAAAGCTTAAAAATTATGATAGTGTATTAATAGTAGCACATAGTGGGGTATCAAAAGCTTTTAGTGCTTATTTTCAGGGAATAAGTGATGGTAGTTTTTTAGAACATGGATTAAGAAATTGTGAAATTAAGATGTATGAGTTATAGGAGAAATTATGAGTAAAGGAGTAATAGTATCTGCGTTTGTAACTTGCGGCAAAACGTATTTAGGAAATAAATATAAAAATGTAATTGATATGGAATCAAGTACTTATAAATTTGATAACTCTGATTTGATAAATATACCAGTTGAGGAGAGAAAAGGAACTATAAGAAAAATTAATCCTAATTGGCCTAGCAATTATTATGAGGCAATAATAAAGGCTACTGATCAATATGATATAGTATTGGTTCAACTTAAACCTAAACATTTTGATTATTTTGATAAAAATAATATTAAATATAGTATTGCTTATCCTGATTTAAGTAATTTTGAAGAAGTAAAAAGAAGATGTATTAAGAGGAATAATAATGAAAAGTTTATAGAAAGATTAGAAGAAGTTTTTGAACTTTATTATCAGGATTCAATTAGAAAAAATTATGAAAAAAATATATATTAAAAGGTAGCATGACTTTAGAAGATTGTTTTTTAGCAGATGGTATTCTTCTAAAAAAATAACATTGATATTTGGTAGTACTTGATTTCAGTGTATTTTTATTTTGAACTTAAGAAATAGAGTATAATTGATTATTTTACAGAATTAAAAATATTATATTGTTATAGTTTATGAATTGATATAATATATATTTAATGTAAAATTATATTAAGGTGATTTTAATGAGAATAGGTATAGATATAGATGATACTTTAACTGATATAAAAGAAGAAATGACTAAAGCAGTATTTAAATATGCAGAAAGTCTTAATAAAAATATTGTAAATGATGATTTAGAAATAAATGATAAACATAATAATGGAAGTTTTTATCAAAGAAAATTTAATTTTACCTATGAGGAATTAAAGTTTTTTTTAGGTACAATACAAGAAGAAATTACAAATAATGCTATTCCTAGACCATATTGTGTAAATGTGATTAAACAATTACATAATGCTGGAAACGAAATATATATTATTACAGCAAGGGATAGTGAGTTTCATGATAATCCATATTTGCAAAGTAAATTATGGTTAGATAAATATAATATATGTTATGATAAGCTAATTGTTAATGCAAGGAATAAAAAGAAAGTATGTTTGGAACATGATATTGATTTATTAATTGATGATAGTATTAGTAATTGTTTAAGTGTATCTAGTGCAGAAATTCCAACAGTGATGATTGGTAATAATAAAACTCTTAATAATAAAATAGAAAATTTTAATGATTGGCAACAAATATATGACTTTTTAAAATAAAATATCATTTTTAAAATAATTTATTTTAATCAACGAAGAAATAGACAAATGTTATGGTTAATGCTATTATATTAGGTAACAACAAAGGGTGATTTTATGAAACATACTGATAAACTTTTAATTATTTTAACAAAAGAATGTAATAGAAACTGTGCTTTTTGCATTGATAGACCTAATCGTAAATATTATAAAAATTATAAATTTTTTATAGATATAGAGACAGTAAAAGATATATTAAAATTTGCAAATGAAAACAATATTAAAACTATTGCACTTAATGGAGGAGAACCAACTTTGCATCCTCAAGTAGTAGAAATAGCAAAAATGATTAAAGAGTCAGGTTATTTTTTGAAGATATTTACGAATTATGATTTTCCAGAAGTAGTAAAACAATTAGATGGTATTGTAGATATAATCAGAATATCATATTATGGACCTATGCAATTGCCGAATCAGAAAGATTTTAAATCAAAAATAACTTTAAAAATAATGCTGACCAAAGAAACTTTTCCGACGCTCCAAGACTTAATAGATTTTATTAATAAGCATAGAAGTGATTTTTATGATATAAAGATTCATACATTAATGCAAAATAATGATTATAGTATAAACGCACAAGTTGACTATCTTGATTATCTAACTAAGCACTACCCTTTAAAAAGAAATGAAAAGGGTGATTATTATCACGACTTTATGGGTTTCCAAATTGAAAGAGAAGATTTGCCTAATATAGATTATGATATCGAGCAAAGAATATATAAAGCTCATATGGATGGAACTATATCTCATTATTTTGAAGAAGATCGTTACGAAATTGGAGAACTAGATCAAGATTTGATATATACCAAAATTTTAAGAGCACACAGAAACGCTCAATATAGAGAAAATGTAAAACAAGCTTATGAAAATTGTAACTTGGATATAAATAATTTTGATAAGTATTTACCACCAAAAAAGCAAATAGAAAGTTATAGTTTATCAAAGAAAAAAAGATATAATAGATGATACTAATAAAACTAGTGAGTTAAAACTAAGAGTATTTACTTGTAATTGCAAATTTGATATATAAGTTTGACTTTTTAATTATTATGGTATATAATACTCTCTTGAAAAAAGGAGGTTTTGAAATGAATTTTAATGAAGAACAATCAAAGAAAATTTATGAATTTATGATGAAATATAATTCGGAAGAAGAATTTAGAGATAATGCTCAAAAATTATATGATGAGGAAATAAGTAAGTTATCAATCTTACATATCTATGCTATGGAAGAAGTTTTAAGATATGGAACTAGAGGTGTATTTGGTAAATTTGTTGAATCAAAGGGAACAAATTCTTTAGAACAGGCTATAGATTTATTTGATGGATTTATGAATTTATTAGATAATGATCAGAACTTTAGACAATATAAAATGGATCAACTAAAGGCAACACCAGAATTAATATCAACTCTTGAAATGCTTGCTTTTCAATTAATTAGTACTACTGAAAGTCAAGGTGAAAAAATGTATGAAGAAGTTCATGATGGATTAGATTATGATGAATTTAATCCAATCTTATATTCTACTGATTTTCAGATAAGAGAAACGTTGGAAAATTTATTTTTTGGTGAACTTATTCATAAAATGTTAGAGTTGCCTGGTATGAAATCTGTTAAAGCTAGACAAAAAGAAAGTGGTAGGATAGCCAATGTTGATAAGCCACTTATAATTGAAAAAATAAAAGAGGTTGCTTTGGAAGAAAATGCTATGATACAATTTAGACAAGCTATAAATAATAGATATCCTAAGGTAAAAATGGATTTATTGTTTGGAAAAGGAATAGAAGCCTTTGCTCCATACTTAAAATATAATACTAATATTAGTTCTAGTGAAATTCTTGGAGCAGAGAAAAATGTATCATTCAATGATTTTTATAATTATTTTGTTGATATGTTTAATAAACAAAAAAATGATAGAGGTCCAAGAAAATAATTATTTATTTTATATTTTATGTTATACTTATAGTTAGTTAATATTTATTACTAACTATTTTTTGTTATAATGTTTATATTGATAAAATTAATTTATTATTAGGAGTGTAGATTTATGAATTTTAAATATTTAATTAAAATAACTAAAATAAAAGATTTAAATAAAATTGCTTATTTATTTGATGATATAAGATTTTATATGGGTAAAACCGTTTTGGAAGGTATTATGGGACAGCTTATGTAGATGATTTGATGAATCCTAAATTTGCTATTTTAATAATTAACTCTTATTGCTTTATTAGTGGCACGGTTAAAAAAATTTTAAGAGACATATTATATGAATTGAAAGAATATAAAATTATCCCTGATAATGTTAATAAAGCAATTATTAAGAAAGGATTTTCTAATTATTTTAATGAAAAAAATAGATATTCTTTTTATAAAGAAACTAATTTTGATTCAGAAAAATTGGAACAATATATAAACAAATTAGATTCAAATTATAAAATAATTGAAATAAATAATACAATTGTTGATGAGATAAAAGCAAATAAATTTATTAATATAACTAATAATTATCAGGAAAATGGGGTTGGTTGTTTCTGCGTTACTGATAATAAAATTATTGGAGTTGCGTCATCCAATATTGTTTATAAAAATGGGATTGAGGTTAATATAAAGGTTGATGAGAAATTTAAGCAAAAAGGAATAGGTACTGCTTTGGCTTCATATTTAATATTAATGTGTATTAACAGAAATTTAAATATAAGTTGGGGTGCAGCAAATTTAATTTCTGTTGAATTAGCAAAAAAAGTTGGTTTTAAATATTATGGTAGTTATTGCATATATACTTACAATGAAAAGAGGTAAAATATGAAAATTATTGAAGTTAGAGATAGAAATGCAACATTGATAAATGAATTATTAGAAGTATGGGAAAGTTCTGTAATTGCAACTCATAAATTTTTATCATCTGATGAAATTAAAAATATAAAAAAATATGTACCGCAAGCATTAATTAATGTAGCTCATTTAGTAATTGTAAAGAATAAAGATAATATACCTATTGCATTTATGGGAATAGAAAAGAAAAGGTTAGAAATGTTATTTATACAAAACAATGAAAGAGGTAAGGGAATAAGTAAGCAATTATTAAACTACGGAATAAATAAACATAATATTAATGAGTTGACTGTAAATGAACAAAATATAAATGCCAAAGAATTTTATGAATATATGGGCTTTACCACTTATAAAAGAACAGAATTAGACGAACAAGGTAATCCTTATCCTATTCTATATATGAAATTAAAAAATAAGGTATAATAAATTATTTTGTAGAAGGAGAGATAGTATATGGTTATTGAAAAAAGAATAAAGATTAAAGATGTTAATTATTTATTAGGTATTGAGGTTAAATATGACAAAAGTGGTATTTTAGTAAAAAAAGATAATACTTATTTTGATGTTGGAGATTTTAATAAAGTGATTTCTTGGGTAGAAAGTAATTATGATAGTGATTGTATTTATGATAAAAAAGTTTATTATATGAATGATATAATATATTTATACGATAGATTTCCATTTATTGATTATATAAAGGATATAACTTACGATAGCAATAATCAAATTACTCAGATTGGAACTATTAATAAAGAAGAAATTATAGATTATATTAAAGCAAATAATATAAGAATAGGGATGTTTGATGGAAAAAAGAGCATCTGCCATTTATTATATTAAGTAATAGGAAAATTAATATATGAATAAAGAACAAATATATGAATTTATTAAAAGTAAAAATATTTGGCATGAAATAACAGAACATAAAGCTGTATTTAATATGGCTGATTTATCAAAGATAAATATTCCTTATCCTGAGAGTAATGCTAAAAATCTTTTTGTACGTGATGATAAAAAAAGAAATTATTATTTAATAACAGTAAAAGGAAATAAGAAAGTAAATTTAAAAGAGTTTAGAAAAAGTAATAATACAAGAAATCTTAGCTTTGCTAGTGAAGAAGATTTGATGAATATATTAGGTTTAATACCTGGAGCAGTTACGCCCTTAGGACTATTAAATGATAAAGACTTAAAAGTATCGTTCTATCTAGATAAAGATTTTGTATATGATAATAGTATAATTGGAATTCATCCTAATGATAACACTGCTACTATATGGATTAAAGTTAATGATTTAATTAATATAATAAAAGAACATGGTAATATAGTTAATATTGTAAAGATTGATAATTGAAATTATAAAACATAACCTATAAAGTAAATCAGAAAATGAGGTCACTTTATAGGTTTTTATTATTTTAAGTATTTTTTTTAATTTTACACTTTTTTAAAAACTGAATATCTAAATCAGTTAGATTTTAAAAATTGAATAGGTGTAGTTATTCACATTTTAAAAATCCTCTTAGTAGATTTTAAAAAATGGTTATTTTTAGCCTTCCAATTTTAAAAATTGTCAATTTGTACCTTTTTTCATAGTATGGTATAGTGCTTTTTGTAAGGGGCTTGCCTTCAAAAATTACTCTTGTCTCCTTACAAAAAATTCCAACTAGTGGTTAGGAAATTAATATTCTTCAGACGTGTCTGAAGAATTTAAGAAAGGAGATTTTATGTTAGAAAAGAATAATACAATGGCTGTAGAAATAACTAATATGGTTAATGAAGCTAGAAACAATTTAACAAAGGAAATAAATAAGTCTATAACTTATGTTTATTGGAATATAGGAAGAATTATTGTTAAACACGAAAATGAAGATAATAACAGACTAGAGTACGGAAAAGAAGTTTTAAAAGGTTTATCTAAAGAATTAACTAAGCTTCTAGGAAAAGGTTATTCATATACTAATTTAACTTATATGAGATGGTTTTATAATACTTATTCTGATTATAATAAAATTAGTGAATCATTAAGTTGGTCGCATTACATTGAGTTAATAACAATAAAAGATGATGATAAAAGAAACTTTTATGAGAAAGAATGTATTAATTCAAATTGGTCTGTTAGAGAATTACAAAGACAACTTGATACATCACTATTTGAAAGGTTACTCTTATCTGATGGCAAGGTAAATAAAGAAAAAGTATTAGAATTATCAAAACAAGGACAAGTTTTAAATAAACCAAGTGATATAGTAAAACAACCTTATGTATTTGAATTTTTAGGTTTAAAAGAGCCAAAACCAATTTTAGAAAAAGATTTAGAATATAAGTTAATACGACATATTGAAGATTTTTTACTTGAATTAGGAAAAGGTTTTATGTTTGTTGGAGTACAACAAAGAATAACACTAAATAATACAGATTATTATGTAGATATGGTTTTCTATAATAAGTTTTTAAAATCTTATGTTCTTATTGACTTAAAAATGAATAAACTAAAAGCCGAAAATATTGGGCAAATGAATTTATATTTAAATTATTATGAAAATGTTGTTAATATTGAAGAAGATGGTAAACCTATTGGAATAATCTTATGTGCTGAAAAAGATAAGGTAGCCTTAGAATATGCTTTAGGTGGTTTATCTAATAATATATTTGCATCTACTTATACTTACTATATTCCAAATAAGGAGCAATTAATTAGTGAAGTTGAAAAAGTATTAGAAAGCAATGAATAATACATGGGATTGACATTAAAAAAATATAGTGTATATAATCAAGCAAGTGAGAAGATATAAACAATTATGTTTTTTTATAAATCATTGAAGAAATATGAAAGCAACAATTTATTTGGATTTGGAGGTTAAGCAAAGTAGTGAGAATGCTGTTATAATTAATGGTATTATATATATGAAATTAAGGAATAAAGTATAATTAATTATTTTGCAGAAGGAGAATTAATATATGAATAAAGAACAAATATATGAATTTATTAAAAGTAAAAATATTTGGTATGAAATAACAGAACATAAAGCTGTATTTAATATGGCTGATTTATCAATAATAAATATTCCTTATCCTGAGAGTAATGCTAAAAATCTTTTTGTACGTGATGATAAAAAAAGAAATTATTATTTAATAACAGTAAAAGGAAATAAGAAAGTAAATTTAAAAGAGTTTAGAAAAAGTAATAATACAAGAAATCTTAGCTTTGCTAGTGAAGAAGATTTGATGAATATATTAGGTTTAATACCTGGAGCAGTTACGCCCTTAGGACTATTAAATGATAAAGACTTAAAAGTATCGTTCTATCTAGATAAAGATTTTGTATATGATAATAGTATAATTGGAATTCATCCTAATGATAACACTGCTACTATATGGATTAAAGTTAATGATTTAATTAATATAATAAAAGAACATGGTAATATAGTTAATATTGTAAAGATTGATAATTGAAATTATAAAACATAACCTATAAAGTAAATAGAAAATGAGGTCTACTTTATAGTTTTTTATTATTTTAAGTAATTTTTTCAATTTTACACTTTTTAAAAAACTGAATACCTAAATCAGTCGGATTTTAAAAATTTAATAGTTTTAGTTATTCACATTTTAAAAATCATCCTAATAGATTTTAAAAATTGGTTATTTTTAGCCTTCCAATTTTAAAAAATGACGATTTGCACCTTTTTTCATAGTATGGTATAGTGCTTTTTGTAAGGGGCTTGCCTTCAAAAATTACTCTTGCCCCTTACAAAAAATTATAAGGAGGAATTAAAAATAAAGTATAAAAAAATACCAAAAGAATATTCAAAAAAATTTGACAAAGAAAGTGAAAGTGATTTTTGTATGTAGTTTATATCACCAAACTTTGATAAGTTCCTAAGTTACATAATCCACAAAAATCCTGAAATTCTTAAATATCTCTTAATAAAAACATTTCACCTAGAAGATTTTATTGAAGAAGGATATTCATGCATTATAGAAATATCTTTAGAATGATATATTGCAATCTACATAAAGCAGTTGATGAGATGTTTATTACATTAAGTCATAATATATATGAGTAATAAAAAACAAATTTAGAACATAAAGATTTTAATCTTAACCAATTATAAGTAATAACAGTATAAGATATATAGTTATGTATTGTAATATTATATAATCAACAAAATAAATCTTTTTCATATGATAAAATAAGGTGATTATATTGAAAATTTTTGATAGAATTGATAATTATTTAGTGGATAAAGAATATAAAATAATTATTAAAAAGAACTATTTAGATATTATTAATTATGAAGAAGTAAAAGATTTCTCTGATAAAGAAATTAAAATTAAACATAAAGATGGAATTACTAAGATTATTGGTGATAATTTAGTAATATCAAAAATGTTAGATGAAGAAATTATTATAATGGGAAATGTTATAAGGTTAGATATATAATATAATTATTTACATATATTTTTATAGGTGGTACTCATGAAAAATACTATTGGTAGTAAATTTGATAGAATTGTTGAAGTAAAAGTAACAGGTAAAAATATTCATAATTATATAAAAAGAGTAATCATGAAAAACCATATCAATGTTATAAAGTTAACTTATTTAGATTATCATAATGTATTATTGATTTTAAAATATGATGACTATTTAGAATTAATTAAATATAAATCTATATATGATATTAAAATAACTAAAAGATATGGTAGTCTTAAGTTTAAGGACTTTTTAAAGAAAAACTATATATTAATGATTTTTATATGTATAGGAATAAGTATAATTATATTATTATCAAACTTTATTTTTAGTATTGATGTTATTCATTCTTCTTCTAAGATTAGAAATTTAGTTATGGATGAATTAGATAGATATGGTATTAAAAAATATAATATTAAAAAAAATTATAAACAATTAGAAGAAATTGAGAATAAAATTATAGAGAATAATAAAGATAGATTAGAATGGATAGAAATAACTGTCAGTGGGACAAAATATATAGTAAGAGTTGAAGAAAGAAAACTTAACAGTGAATCTGAAGTATATCAATATCAAAGTATTATTACCAAGAAAAATTGTGTTTTATATGAAGTGGACGCTACAGCAGGTGAAAAAGTAAAGAAACCTAATGAATATGTAAGAAGTGGAGATGTTGTCATTTCTGGATATATTACTAAACCAGATGGTAGTAGTACTATGACTATGGCTAAAGGTAGAGTATTGGGAGAAGTATGGTATATGGTAGAGGTTAATTTTCCATACACTTATTATGAGGAAAAACTCACTGGTAAAAAAAAGAAAGTATATGTTATTAATTTTTTAAATAAGAAAATAAATCTATTTCAATTTAAGAAATATCATACTTTTAATACTAAGAAGAAGGTTATATTTAATAATAATTTAATTAATATTTCTTTTGATAAAGAACTTCAATATGAAGCAGAAATAATTTCTAATATTTATACATATGATGAGGCTATAGAGCATGCAATAGAAATTGGGAAAAATAAACTTATTTCTGATAATAAAGATATTATAAAAATTAAAGACACAGATATTATTAGTAGTGTTGATAAAGGCAGTAGTGTATATATTAAAATATTTGTTAAAGCAATAGAAGATGTTGGAGAAATTCAGAAAATAGATATTGATAGTTAATTGTTTTTAGTGTATTATATAAAGAAAGGTGAGATTTTATATGAAGAATAGCATTTTAGGCTATGCAGATTATGAAGTTATAAAAAAATATGAAAATATTAATGATTTAATATATGTTTATCATTTAGATGGCTCTATTTATAAAGTAGATATTTCTAAAAAAGAAGAAATAGAAAAACTTATGGAAATTCAGGGAGTTGCATATGCTAAAGAATATTTAGGTAAAAACAAATATCTTACAGGTGTATCTTTAGGTAGCTTTGGCCTTGCTGCTTTATTTATAGGTACTTTACAATTAATGGAAAATTTTAGCAAAGATAATAATATAGTAGCAGGTGTTTTAATAGGTGGTTGTTTATTTAGTATTGATATTTTAACTTGGAAAAAATTACTTAAAGATTTTGCAAATAAGATTAATGTAATAGATGATCAGGCTAAGTACTATTATTATTTTAAAAATAAAGATAAAATAAGCGAAATAAATATGAATAATATAGATAATTATAATTTAAGGAATATAAAAAGATTAGTAAGAAAGAGGTAGAATTATGAAATGTAGTATTTGTCCTAGAAAATGTAATGTCGATAGAACTAAAACATATGGTTTTTGTGAAGCTTCAGAGGATTTAAAAATTGCAAGAGCTAGTATTCATATGTGGGAAGAACCTTGCATATCAGGAAGTAATGGTTCTGGTACTATATTTTTTTCACATTGTAATATGAAATGTATATTTTGTCAAAATTATGATATTAGTACTAAAAATATTGGCTATAAAGTTAGTGTTTCTAGATTTGCTGAAATATGTTTAGAATTGCAAGATTTAGGTGCTAATAACATTAATTTAGTAACACCTACTCATTATGTAGATAAAATAATTGAAGGTATAAAACTCGCTAAAGAGAAAGGGTTAAAAATACCTATTGTTTATAATACTAGTGGATATGAGAACGTTGATACTATAAAAAAACTAGATGGTATAGTTGATGTTTATTTACCTGATTTAAAATATTATAGTGATGAATATGCAATAAAATATAGTAGATCTTCTAAGTATTTTGAATACGCTACAAAAGCAATAGAAGAAATGTATAAACAAGTAGGTAAGAATATTTTTAATGAGGATATGATGATGACTAAAGGAGTATTGGTCAGACATTTAATGCTACCAGGATTAGCTAATGATAGTAAGAAAATTATCAAATATTTATATGATACTTATAAAGATAATATTTATATTTCTATTATGAATCAATATACTCCTATTAGAAAATTAGAATATGATAATCTTAATAGAAAAATAACAAAAGAAGAATATGAAAATATGATAGATTATGCATATGATTTAGGAATTAGAAATTGTTTCGTTCAAGATGAAGAAACTCAAAGTGAAAGTTTTATACCAATTTTTGATGGTAGAGGAGTATTAAAAGATAAATAGGTAATTCAATATCTATTTATTTTTTTATTTGTATCTAAAATTATTTACTTTTACTTTTAATTATTTTATAATATTTATATAAATATGAAAGAGGTGTTTAGATGGATGCTTGTAATAATCCAGATGTACTAAGGGTTATAATGTATGTAAAAATACTTTTGAAATATGTTTTTATTTTAGTGCCAATGGGATTAATATTGATGATGGTGTTAGATTTCTTTAAAAATGTAGTAGCTGGGAAAGAAGAAGATATGAATAAGAATACTAAATTATCTTTAAAAAGGCTTATTTTTTGTGTTGTATTATTCTTTGTTCCTACTATAGTATCTTTTGTGATAAAGATAGTTGATAATTCTTTAGAAACAGATACTTCTTATATTTCTTGTATTACTAATGCTGAGAGTAGTACTATTGAAGAAAAAGAAGCAGATTATGCTTGGAATTTAGTGGCAGAAGCTAAGGAAAGTGGCGATTTTATTAAGATAGAAAATGCTTTGTCGTATATTAATAGAATAAAAGATGAAGAAAAGAAAGAAGAATATAAAGAAGTAATTGAACTTGTAAAAGAAGAAATAATTGCAGATGCAAAATTAAAACAACAGAAGGAGGAAAATGTTAGACCATCAGTTTCCCCAAGTGGTAGTAGTAATACTAATATAAATGATATGAATTTTGATGATGATACAGTTAATCTGCTAGCAGCGGGAATTGGTATGGAAGCAGGTGGCTATCCTGATGGATTTAAAAGCAGTTAATTACTGGTGCTGTAATGATAAATAATTTGTATACGACTATTTCTAGAGGAGGAAAAGGTGCTATAAAAAGTAGTGCTAGTAATATAACTTATGATGATATTAAAAATTTGTTTAGCTATTGTCCAGTATATTGCAATTCCGGAGGTTCAAAGTGGAATTATATAAAAGTTAAAGGTGGAGGAATAGAGTATTTAAAAAGTACGGGTGCTACTGATGCGATGATTAATCAATTACAAGTAATTGCTAAAATATTATTATCAAAAGAATTTACGATACCACAGCATATTTTAGGTCAAGGTGTTGAAGCAGATTGGGCTGGAGTTGATTTTACTGTTTGAGGAAAGGCTACTACAGGAACTAGGTTTGGCAATGTAACTTTTGCTGCGGTTAACAATACTGGTCTAGATGAGAGTAAAGATGTATATGGCAATACTGTTAGTAAGAACTTTAGCGATTATAATGAAATAGCAAATAATTTATATAGTAAATATATTGATAAATAATATTATTGTATTAAGGCCAACTTTTTAGTAGTTAGTCTTTTGTGTTATGTATTGTACTACTTGCTAAAATATAAAATATTTTGTATAATTAATTCATATAGAAAGGATATGTGTTATGTTAAAAGATATTATTGATGATTATAAAACTATTAGTGAAGTTTTATTTAAAAATGTTAATTATCCATGGGAAGTATTACCTAAAATTAAAGAAGAAATAATTAATCTAGGAAATTCTTTGGATAAAGAAAAATATAAAGAAATTGATAAAAATATTTGGGTAGGAGAAAATGTCAAAATAGATAAATTTGCTACTATAATAGCCCCTTGCATTATAGATAGTAATACTGAAATAAGACCTGGAGCCTATTTAAGAGGAAATGTTATTATCGGAAAAAATTGTGTTATAGGTAATAGCGTTGAAATAAAAAATTCTATTATATTTGATGAATGTCAAATACCTCATTATAATTATGTAGGAGATTCTATTATAGGATATCACAGTCATTTAGGTGCTGGAGTAATATTAAGTAATTTAAAAAATGATAAGAGTAATATAACTATCAAATATAATAATGAGTATTTAGAAACTAATCTAAGAAAAACGGGATCTATTATATCTTCTTATGTAGATGTAGGTTGTAATAGCGTATTATTTCCTGGTACTATAATAAAAAAGAATACTAGTATATATCCTTTAGTTAGAGTAAGAGGAGTAATAGAAGAAAATAGCATTATGAAAAGTGATGATGTTATAGTTAGAAAGGAAGAAAGATAATATGGCTAGATTATTTGGAACTGATGGTGTAAGAGGAGTTGCTAATAAAGAACTTACTCCAGAACTTGCTATGAAGTTAGGTAAAGCTTGTGCTTACGTACTTACTAAGAATAAAGATAATGTTAAAGTAATAATTGCAAACGATGGCAGGGAATCTGCTAATATGTTAGTATCTAGTTTAATAGCAGGATTATGCTCACTAGGTGTTGATGTAATAGATGCTTCTATGTTACCAACACCTGCTATATCTTATTTAGTTAAACATTATGAATTAGATGCTGGTATTATGGTTACAGCATCTCATAACCCTTATATGTATAATGGAATTAAAATATTTGATTCAGATGGCTTTAAATTACCAGACGAAATAGAAGATGAGATAGAGAAATATGTAAGAGATAATTTTGAATATCCATGTGATAGAATAGGTAGCATTATATATAAAGATAATATTTTAAAAGATTATGGAGATTATTTATTAGAATGTTTAAATAAATATAATCCTAATACTAATTTTAGTAATTTAAATATTGCTATTGATTGTAGTAATGGAGCATCATCTCTTGTAGCAGATTATGTATTTTCTAAATTAGGCTGTAAATATAAAATATTAAACTGTAGTCCTAATGGTCATAATATAAATGATGGATGTGGCTCTATGCATCCAGAATTTTTAAGAGAATATATTTTAGAAAATAATCTTGATGGTGGAGTATGCTATGACGGAGATGCTGATAGAGCTATATTTATAGATGAAGTAGGTAATATTATTGATGGAGATTATGTTTTATCTATAATTGGTAATGATTTAAAAAATAAAAATATGTTAAAAAATAATACTATTGTTGGTACTGTTATGAGTAATTTAGGATTTATTAATTATTGCAAAGATAATGATATTTCTTTTATTGCTACTAAAGTAGGAGATAGGTATGTATTAGAAGAGTTACTTCTTGGTAATTATTCATTAGGGGGAGAACAATCAGGTCATATTATTTTGAAAGATTTTGCTAATACTGGAGATGGAGAACTTACTAGTTTAATAATATTTTCTATTCTTGCTAATAGCAATTGTAAATTTAGTCTTCTTACATCTTTAATGAAAAAATATCCGCAAGTATTAGTAAATGCTAAGGTTGAAAACGATAAGAAGAATGATTTTTATTTAAATGAAAAGATTAAGGATAAAATAGAAGAAGTTAGTAATTATTTTGGAAGTAATGGTAGAGTATTAGTAAGGCCTTCTGGTACTGAACCTTTAATTAGAGTTATGATCGAAGGTAGTGACAAAGGTGAGATTAGTGACTATGCTAAAGAACTTGCTAATATGATAGAAGAAGAACTTAAGTAATTATGTTTTGAGGTGAAAGATGAAGAAGAAAATTATTTTTATTATTTTAGTTACTTTCTTATTAATAACATTAATATGTTTGGTATATTTAATTTTCTTTAGAATAAGAATAGATAATAGTAAGATTAAGTATAAAGATAATTTAGATGTTTTAGTATATAGTAAGGTTAGTATTTCTGATTTGATAGAGAATATTGATGGTAGGGTTATTAATGATTTTTATGTTGGTACTGATTCTTTAGGAGAAAGAGAAATTAAGTTTTTATATGAAGATAAGAAAGGTAGAAAGAATTATGGTACTGTTTCTATAAATATTATTGATACTGAAGAGCCTATTATATATGTTAATAATACATATACTATTAATGTTAATAGTGATAAAAAATTAGAAGATATCATAATGTCTGTAGATAATTATGATAACAATCCTAAAAGAGAAATAATAGGTAATTATGATATTAATAAAGAAGGAAGTTATAATTTAGAGTATAAAGTTACTGATAATAGTGGTAATATTGCTTCTAAGAAATTTACATTAAAAGTAGTAGATCCAGATAAAAATAAAAAGCCTAATACTTCCAAAAAAGATAGCTATATTTCTTTTAATGACGCTATAAATAATTATAAGACTAAAGATACTATGATGGGTATAGATGTTTCTAAGTGGCAAGGTGAAATTGATTATTCTAAAGTAAAAGACGCTAAGGCAGAATTTGTTATGATTAAAGTAGGAGGTCAAGATACTAAAGGTGGAGATAGTATATTAGATCCAACATTTGAAAATAATATAGAAGGATTTTCTTCTTTAGGCTTTAAAATTGGTATTTATTATTATTCACACGCTAGTGATATTAAAGAAGCTAAAGAACAAGCTAAGTGGGTAATTTCTAAAGTAAGTAAATATAGTATAGATTTACCTATTGTATTTGATTGGGAAAATTGGAGTAATTTTAATACTTATAATGTAAGCTTACATAAACTTAATGCAATTAGTGATACTTTTATTTCTGAAATTGAAAATTATGGATATAAAGGTATGCTTTATGGCAGTAAATATTATTTAGAAAATATTTGGAATGTAGATAATAAGAATATTTGGCTTGCTAATTACGCTACTAAAACTGAATATGATAAAGAATATATGATGTGGCAAATGTGTAGTGATGGTAAAATAGATGGTATTGATAGTTATGTAGATATAGATATATTGTATAAAAATAAATAGAGGTTGAAATAATAGTTAGGCAGGGAGATTGAAATGATAAAAATAATTAATAGAAAAGATAATGAATTAGAAATAAGTGTTAAAGGTAATGGGAATATAAGATTTGATAATACAGGTTTAACTATTGATAACACTTTAGTAGCAGATTTTGAAGCTATTACTGGTTCTATTTATGATAAATTAAAAATGTATGAATATAATTTCAATGATTTTTCTTATAGGAAAAACAATTATAATAATTATATTGAAAATTTAGAAGACTATTTAAATTATATAAGTCCTCTTATAGAAAATTTAGAAAGTGGTAATTATAGAATTATTGATACTAAAGTAGCACCTTTAAATAAAAATGGTAAGTTCTTTTACTCTTATGAAGAATTAGTGACTGATTTGGAGAGTCCTTGTATAAATGATAGTTTTTTTACTATTAATGGATTAGAAAATTGTGATGATTATAATCAAGATATAGTAGATAATTATTTGCATAAATATAATAATTCTAGTATAAGAAAAAGAAGTATAATTATATCTAATAAATTTTATGATGCTTTTGTACTTGATGGTCATCATAAAATATGCGCTAGTGCTATTAAAGGAGAATTAGCACCTGCTATAGTAATAGTTCAAACTGATGCAAAATGTGATAATCTTAATTTTAAATCAGCAAAAGAAAAGGAACATTTTAAGCTTGATAATAAAGTTTATAGTGATGTTTATTTCAAATATATTGATTATTTTGATTATATATCTTGTTTAAGTGCTATATCTGAATTACCACTTAATATGGATAGTATTATAATGAAAGAAATTTTAAATGATTATTTTAATGGTATAGTTTCTTTAGAAAAAATATTTGATTTATATTATTCTACTAATGAAGCACTGTTCAAAGATACTTTATTAAAAATAATTTATAATATTAAAAATGAGGATGTATTTAATTTCTTTTTAGATATAATTGATAATAATGATAATAATAAAATTTATATTGATAATATTGCTAAAAGTTATATTAATTCTTATCAAGAATAAAAATGATTATTTAAATTATTAAAGAAAATTACAATACATAACTAGAGAGTGATAATATATTTATCATTCTTTTTTCTAATAAATTATAATAAATCTATTTTCAAAATCTAAGAAAAATGCTATAATTTGGGTAGTAAAGATGATAGAAGGAGTAGATAAAAATGGTTAACAAAATGTTAAAATGGGGGGGGGTTCAAATCTAGTTTAATAGATATAAATCCCTATAATATAAGTAATATAGATTTAGAGAAAACTAAATCTTTTTATCGTGAGGAAGTGAAGTACTCATGAAGAATATTAGTTTAAAGATGACAATCATTGCAAGTGTTATAGTATTTATATTATCTTTTGGTGCTACTTATGCAATAAATGTATGGAGTAGTGGTAATACTTTAATATCTGGTACTACTAAATGTTTTAAAGTTAATTATACTAAAGGACAAGATATTAATTTTACTGATGGTTTAGTAGCACAGACATCTTTTGATAAGAATAATGCTGTATATACTACGTTGTCTATTTCTAAAAATTTTGGTTGCGATTTATGCGGTTTAGGTTCTATATCTGCTAATATTACTTCTTCCATAGATTTGAGTTCTGGGGGATTGAGTTATAAAATATACCAAGGTACAAATGAAGTTAAGTCTGGTAGTATTACAAAGACAGGTATAACTACTTTATATGATAACTTTAATATAAATGATGTTAGATCTATAACATTTACAATATATTTTTATTTAGATGCTAGTAAAATAAATAATAATTATTTAGAAACTAGTTTTAGTGGAAAGATATATGCAGAGGCAAAATCTACTAAAGATATATGTAATATTAGTAATTCTAATGACTTATATACTAGAATATTATCTAATGCTACATTAGATACTGATATAGATTTTGCTAAAATATCATCTGATACTAATGGTAAGGGTATATATATGAGAAGTGGAACTGAGGATGAGGCTAATCCAATATATTATTATAGAGGTGCAGTAGATAATAATAATTTATTATTTGCAAACTTTTGTTGGAAGATAGTGAGAACTACTGAAACAGGAGGTATAAAACTTATATATAATGGGCTACCCAACAATGGTACTTGTAATAATACGGGAGATAGTACTCAAATAGGTACTAGTGCATTTAATACTCCAAACAATTCACCTGCATATGTAGGATATATGTATGGAACGGTATATCCTATTAAAAAATTTGATATGAGTATACCATCTGATGAATTTAATTTTGGTAAAGATGTAACATATTCAAATGGAGTATATACTTTAAATAGTACTACTACAGTAAGTGCAGTAGATTATGTTGGAGAAAGTGATAAGTACTCTAACAATTATCATTATACTTGTTTTAGTTCATCTGATACTTGCAATAATGTATATTATGTTTATTATGTTGGCTCGGATCTTGCATATTATATAACTTTAACAGATGGCAAGAAAGTAGATGATGCTTTAGATGAAATGTTAGATAATAATACTAACAACTCTAAAATAAAAGAGTATATAGATAATTGGTATAGTACTAATATGACTAGTTATACAAATAAATTAGAAGATACAGTATGGTGTAATGATAGGAGTATATACTCTAAAGGAGGATGGGATTCAAATGGTGGTGATACTACTAGTTATTTATATTTTTCCGCTCATAAACGAGCATGGATGAAACTACGTAATCCAAGTTTAACGTGTTCTAGAAATATAGATAAATTTACAACTAATACAAATAATGGAAATGGAAATTTAACATATCCAGTAGGATTATTAACTGCAGATGAGATAATGTTAGCGGGAGGTAATGGTGAAGATTCTAATAATAGTTATTATCTCTATACTGAAAATGCATATTGGGTTGGATCTCCTTATGATTTCATTTTCGAAACTATGAACGAGTTTTACGTTAGATCTGATGGAAAACTTGTTGGTTATGATGCTAAGACGATATATGGTGTTCGTCCTTGTATATCTTTAGCCTCTGGTACTGAAATTTCTTCAGGTAATGGTACCGTTAATTCACCCTATGTTGTAGATTAATTATCTTAGAATAATGATTAAAATAATTACAATACATCATTAATAGAGTGATAATATACTTATCATTCTTTTATTTAGGGATATATGATTTTTTAGAAATAACAGAACCAGTTATAATCAAGTTTGATGATTTTATTGCTGGCTATACAGATGAAGATATAAATAAATAGTTTTTGTTACTTAGAAGTTATTTTAAGTAACTTTTTTTCATTTTCTGTAATTTTTTTCCAAAATTAAAAGGGTTTTGGCCTTTTCACGTAGAATAATAATATTAGAGGAGGTAGAAAACACTCCGGAAAGAAGGTGAAAGAATGGAAATGGTTAAAGCTTATTATAAGAAAGCTAAAATGATTAGAAATGAAAATTTCATCTCTTTATTTTTAGATAATCCAGACTTTTTAGATTTTTGTATAAAGACTATTTGTAAGGTTGTAGATTTAGAAGTTGATTATAATTACTTACACCTAAAACCTAATTCTATATCTATAGGTAATGATAAAGAAAAATTTAAACAAACTGATTTAATTGCTAAAAGTAATAAATATGTATTTAACATAGAAGCAAATATGTATCCTAATGAAACTACTATTAAGAAAAATACTAGTTATCTAATGGAAATGTATTCTAAAAGTACAAAAAGAGGAATGAAATATAATTCTAAAAAAATTTTCATACAAATTAATTTTGATAATGGTAACAATAATAAATTTGGTGATTTATCTAAGGCATCAATAATAAATAGAAATGATTACTTAGTTGTAAAAAACTTTCATTTAATTTACTTAGATATTGCTAAATGTTATCAAAAGTTTTATAATTTAGTTAATGAAGGCAAAGTAAGTGAGATAGATGACTATATCAGAATTGGAGCATTTTTCTATAATGATGATGTAAACGAATTAGATACTATTCTAGGTAATATGTTAGACATTGAACTTAAAAAAAGAGTAATTGGAAAGGTAAGGGAAATGTATACTATGAATGATGATTACACATTAACTAAAGAAGCAGCAGATCAATATGGCAGATTTTTATATTATGGTTGGAAGGAAGAATTTACTGAAGAAGGAAAGCTTGCTGGGATAAAAGAAACCGCTTTAAAAATGATTAAAAGGATGCTTAAGAATGATGCTAGTTATGATTTTATTGCTAAAGTAAGTGATAAATCTGTAGAAGAAATAAAAGAAATAGAAAAATCTATGAAGTAGAAATTCTATTTCTTTTTTCTAATAAATTATAATAAATCTATTTTCAAATTATAATAAATTTGTTATAATTTGATTATAAGAAAATAGTAGGAAAGGTATGATAAATATGGTTAACAAAATGTTAAAATGGGGGGGGGTTCAAATCTAGAGTAATAGATATAAATCCCTATAATATAAGCAATATAGATTTAGAGAAAACTAAATCTTTTTATTGTGAGGAAGTGATTTTCTCATGAAGAATATTAGTTTAAAAATGACAATCATTACAAGTATTATAGTTTTTATATTATCTATGGCTTCTACTTATGCGTACCTAAGTTATAGTGTTACTAATGATGTAGTAATTAAGGGTAACATTGTTAAAATTAATGCTACATTAAATGTAGAATTAGTAAGTGGAACAAATACTGATATGGTACCTATGATGGATAGTGCTTTAAACAATGCAATAAATGGTGTTGGTGGTACTGATAAATGTATAGATAGTAAAGGTAATTTATCTTGTCAAGTGTATAAGATTACTTTAACTAATCAAGGTTCTACTTTAAAAAATTTAAAAGGTACTATAGAACTATATGCAAAAAATGGAGGAGTATATAATAATCTAAAGTGGCAAGAATTAACTTATGACGAAGACACTTCTAAATATTCAACTAAAGGTAATTCTAATGATATGGCTAAATCTAATTTAGTAAAAAAGTTAACTATAAAAACTAAAGAAACTAAAACTTGGTATATAGGAGTATGGATAAGTGAAATAGATGCAGATCAAAGAAATACTGATAAAGGTAGATTTGGAGGAACTGTTACTTTTGAAGCAAGTGATGATAGTGCAGTAAAATATATTACTAATAAATATAATAATGGTACTAAAACACCAGTTACTACAGCAGGTGGAGAAGAAATAACTCAAGTAGCAAGTGAAGGATTAATGCAAGACTCTTTTGGTAATATTAGATATTATGGAGCAAATCCTAATAATTACGTAACATTTAATGGAGAGAGTGCGGGTTGGAGAATAATAGGTGTATTTGATACTGAAGATGAAAATGGAAATGTCTCCAAAAGAGTAAAATTAATAAGAGCAACATCTATTGGAAAATATGCTTATGATAATAAACCATCTGGTACAGGAACATCAACAAATGATAATGGAAGTAATGATTGGGCAGATGCAAGAATTATGATGTTATTAAATCCTGGATATGAAATAACATCATCGTTATATGCATATGAGGGAAGTTTATATTGGAATAGAAAATCAGGTACTTGTTATGCAGGAGAATCTTCTGGAACAACATCATGTGATTTTACATCTACTGGTCTAACTTCTCAAGCTCAATCACAAATAGATAAAGTAAAGTATTATTTAGGAGGAAATAGTAGTGCAGTAGGATATGCAGATGACTATTATAATTTTGAAAGAGGAACGAAAGTATATTCAGGACACCAAACTACATGGAATGGATATATAGGACTAATGTATCCATCCGATTATGCATATGCGACAGATTTAGATGTATGTACAAAAACTGGAAATAATTATGATGCAGATACAACAAATTGTAAAAATAAAGACTGGTTGTTAGATACAATTAATTATACCTGGACTATGTCCCCGCCTTTTGGCATTGCCTGTCTTGCGTTCCTCGTCAATACGTCGGGCTCTGTCACCACCGCTTACGTCTACTATGCTTTCGGGGTCCGTCCAGTAGCGTATCTCAAATTAAATTCACAAATAGTTAACGGAACAGGTACCCGATCTGCTCCGTACATAATTGGCTAGATATTAATTCTATGATGGAAAAATTAGTTAATTATATATTAAGCTACTTAGAAGTTATTTTAAGTAACTTTTTATTTTATGTATTATTTAAAATATTTAATCTTCATTTAATTTTAATTGTATATAATTTAAATGTGAGAGGAGGAATAATGTATAATAATATATTTCAAAGAGTAGAAGAAAAATACTTAATCACAAAAGAACAAAAAGATAATTTATTAAAAGAAATAGGTAATAGCTTAGAAAAAGATAAGTATTTTAAGAGTAGTATACATAACATATATTTTGATACCGATAACAATGATTTAATAATTAATTCTTTAGAAAAACCAATCTTTAAAGATAAATTTAGAATAAGAAGTTATGGATGTCCTATGAAAGATGATTATGTATTTTTAGAAATGAAAACTAAATATAATGGGATTGTTGGAAAAAGAAGAATAAAAATGAAATTAAAAGAAATAGATTTATATTTAACAAATAAAAAGACATCAAATAATTTAATATTGAATGAAATTGTTTATTATTATAATTATTATAAACTAAAGCCCACTATATATATTGCATATGATAGAGAAAGTAGTAAATTTATTTTCTTTTTATTTTATTACATATATTTATTTATATTATTAAATATATAGTTATGTATTGTATTTAAATAAAACTAAAAAATTATAATTATATGTACTTTTTTCTATTATAAATCATAGATTATGTTGAGGGGTGATTATCTTGTCTACATATAAAGAGATAGTAACAAAAGCAATTATTGGTAAAGGTAAAAAATATTATAAAAATACATATACTATAGATTGCGAATATGTTCCAACAACTGTACTTGGATGCTGGGTTATTAATCATAAGTTCAAAGGTTCAGAAGTTGGTGGCCATATTGTTATAGATGGTTCTTTTGATGTTAATATTTGGTATTCTTATGATCATGATACTAAAACTACTGTAATCACTAAAACATTAAATTACAGTGAAAATGTATCAGTAAGACAAAGAGAAACTACTGATTCATCTACTAAAGATATTATAGTTAGAAGTTTAAAACAACCTAATTGTATTAATGCTAAAGAAAATGGAAAATCTATTAATATTGATATAGAAAAAGAATTAGGAGTAGAAATAGTAGGAGATACTAAAGTAAAAATTGCTATAGAAGAAGATGAAGAACCATGGGATATTATTGATGATAGTACTTATGATGATAATATATCAAAAGATATTGATAAAGAAATAGATGATAAGTATATTAAAGAAGATACTATAGAGAATAACGATAAGAAAAGTTAATCTCTTTTTCTTTTATTAAAAAATATTATTATATCTTGAATAATAATCTATTTTTGGGTATAATTAATTTAAAAGAAAGAGTGATAAAGATGAATGATATAAATAATAGAATGGAAGAACTAATTAAAATATTAAATGACGCTAACTACAATTATTATATATTGGATAATCCTACTATTACCGATCAAGAATTTGATAAATATTTAAGAGAACTACAAGAATTAGAAATGGAATATCCAGATTTAAAAAGAGAAGATAGTCCCACTGTTAGAGTAGGAGGAGATGTAATATCTTCATTTGATAAAGTTACTCATGAAATACCAATGCTTTCCATTGGAGATGTATTTAATGAAGAAGAAGTTATAACTTTTGATGAAAAAATTAAAAAAGAAGGATATAATCCAGAATATGTTTGTGAATTAAAAATAGATGGCTTAAGTGTAAGTCTACATTATGAAAAAGGAAAGTTAGTAAGGGCTGCTACTCGTGGTAATGGTACTATTGGTGATGATATAACTAACAATGTTAAAACAATAAAAACTGTTCCTTTAACTATTAATAAAGATATTGATATAGAAGTTCGTGGAGAAATCTATATGAGTAAAAATACACTAAAAAAATTAAATGAAGAAAGAAAAAAAGAGGGATTACCATTACTTCAAAATTGTAGAAATGCTGCTTCTGGTTCTATTAAATTATTAGATAGTAAGATGGTTGCTAGAAGAAATTTAGAGTGTTTTATATATCATTTACCTAATCCTTTGGATTATGGGATTAAAACTCATAATGAAGCATTAAATTTTATGAAAGAGTTAGGGTTTAGAACCAATCCTAATAATAGATTAGTAAATAATATTAATGAAGTTATGGATTATATTCATGAAAAAGGAAAAGAAAGAAGTAGTTTAGCATACGATATAGATGGTGTTGTAGTAAAAGTTAATGATATTAATACGCAACAAAAATTGGGATTTACTTCTAAGTATCCTAAATGGTGTGTTGCTTATAAATTTCCTGCTGAAGTTTGTTATACAAAATTAATTGATATAATATTTACTGTTGGAAGGACTGGTCAAATAACTCCTAATGCAGTGCTTGAACCAGTTATTGTAGCAGGTTCTACTATAAGAAGAGCTACTCTTCATAACGAAGATAATATTGTTAATAAAGATATTAGAGTTGGGGATACAGTTGCTATTTATAAGGCCGGAGATGTTATACCTGCTGTTTTAGACAGTTTAAAAGAAAGAAGAAATGGTAGTGAACCAATATTTACTATGATAGATAAATGTCCTATATGTGGTAGTAAGATTATGAGAAAAGAAGAAGAGGCTGATTATTTTTGCCCTAATTTAGAATGTCCTGCTAGAAAAGTAGAAAAATTGATACATTATGCTTCTAGAGAAGCTATGAACATCGAAGGTCTTGGCGATAGAGTTTTAGAAGATTTATATAATTATCATTATGTTTCCGATATTCCTGATATATATGAGTTAGAAAGTCATAGAAAAGAATTATTGGAATTAGAGGGATATGGAAACAAAAAGGTAGATAATTTATTTGCATCTATTAATAATAGTAAAAATAATTCTTTAGAAAAGTTATTGTTTGGTCTCGGCATTAAACAAGTAGGTAGTAAGATGGCTAAAACTTTAGCAAGAACTTATAAGACTTTAGATAACTTAAGTAATGCTACTTATGAAGAATTAGTAGAAATTCCTGATGTAGGAGAAATAATTGCTAAAAGTATTATAGATTATTTTAATGATGAAGATAATAAAAATATAATTGATAGATTAAAAAAATATGGTATTAATATGGATTATACTAGTGGAGAAGAAGTAGTAGCAGATGAAAACTTCAATGGTAAAACTTTTGTACTCACTGGAACTTTAAATCAAATTACTAGAGATAAAGCTAGTGAGATTATAGAAAATAAAGGTGGAAAAGTAACTAGCTCTGTTACTAAAAAGACTAGCGTTGTAGTAGTTGGTGATAATCCTGGTAGTAAGTATGATAAAGCTGTTAGTTTAAATATAGAGATATGGAATGAAGAGAAATTTATGGATTTAATTAGTGATAGTTTTTAATTTTAAGTTAAGTGATTGTTAATAACAGTCACTTTTTTCTATTTTGTTATTTAATCGTGTTTAAAAAAGTAAAAATATGATGTATAATGTATAGGTGTGGTGGTAAGATGAATGAGTATAGAAGTCAAGAGGAATTATTTAAAGGATTAATTCCCGCAATGAATGTAAAATTAAAACTATTCAAAAATACTAGTTATCATTATATTACTAAGGAAGACATTTGGAATTATTTAAAAATTACAAAATGGAAATCTAGTAGTAATCTTACTTTAGGTGAGATGGTAAACGATATTATTAAATTAGAACCTAATGATATTGATAAGTATTTAAAAGAACAAATGAAAAATGAAAAGAAAAAAATTATTATTTAGTTAGGAGTGAAAATATGGATTTGAATATTATATATATCATTTTGGCAGTAATTGCCATAGTTGGTCTAATAATGTTTCTTAAAGTGAAAAATAAGATTCTTAGAGTATTAGGTGGAGTAATTGTTAGTTTATGTATAATTGTTACTTGCGCTGTTTCTTTTAATCCATTATTAGACAAAATTCATTATGGTATTGATTTACAAGGTGGATTTGAAATATTATATCAAGTTAGTCCTTTGGATGATGAAGAAAAACTTGATAGTGATATGGTATACAATACTTATAAATCTTTACTTAAAAGAATTGATATTCTAGGTGTTAGTGAACCAGAAATTACTATTGAAGGTGATGATAAAATCAGGGTAAAACTTGCTGGTGTTACTAATAAAGAAGAGGCTAGAGAAGTATTATCATCTACTGCATCACTAACTTTTAGAGATACTTCTAATATGTTACTTATGACTAGTGATGTATTAGGTGGAAATGCGAAAGTTACAAGAGATAAAAATGGAAAGCCAGCGGTTAGTTTATCTATAAAAGATAAAGATAAGTTTTATGATGTTACTAACAAGATATCTAAAACCACTAATAATGTTATCGTTATTTGGTTAGATTATAAAGAAGGTGAAGATAGTTATTCTAAGGAAAAGGATAAATGTGGATCATTATCTGATTCTAGATGTTTATCTGCTGCTACAGTTTCTCAAGGCTTTGCCAGTGATGTTATTATTTCAGGTAATTTTACTGAGGAAGAGGCTACTAGTTTAGTAGAATTAATTAATTCTGGAGCATTGCCAACAAAACTTACTGAGGTATCTTCTAGAACTGTTGAAGCTTCATTTGGGGCTAATTCATTAAATCAAACTTTAATTGCAGGTATTATTGGTATTTGTTTAGTAATTATTCTTATGATTGCAATATATAGATTTTCAGGATTTATTGCTAGCATGGGACTTGTATTATATACAATACTTTCATTTTTGGTATTTTATTTAATTAATGGAGTTCTTACATTACCTGGTATTGCCGCTATGTTATTAGGTATAGGAATGGCAGTAGATGCTAATGTTATTAGTTTTGAAAGAGTTAAGGAAAACTTAAAGATAGGACATAGCTTAAAAGAAGCATATCATATTGGTAATAAGGATTCATTATCAAGTATAATTGATGCTAATATTACTACTATGATAGTAGCAATTATCTTATTTATTTTAGGTGAGAGTTCTGTTAAGGGATTTGCTACAATGTTGATTATAAATATTATTGTTACTGTTTTAGTTATGGTAATATTTGTTAAGTTCGTATTAAAGTTATTTGTAGATTGTGATTTCTTTGATGATAAACTTGGTATGTTTATAGGATTTAATAAGAAAAAAATAGTTAAATCTAAAGAAATTATTATTCCATTTAAGAAATTAGAATTTGTTAGAAATAGAAAGTTCTTCCTATCTATTACTGCATTTATTATAGTAGTAGGTATAGTACTATCTTGTGTTAGAGGAGCTAATCTTGGAGTAGATTTTACTGGTGGTACTACAGTAACTGTTAATACTAATGAAAATGTATCTTTATCTAAATTAAAAAATGATTTAAAAGATATGAAATATACTATAAAGAAGACTAGTAAAACTGATGATGATGTAACTGTTACTATAGATGAAGTTTTAGGCAAGGATGAAATAAAGGATTTAACAAACAAATTAGAAGAAAAGTATGATTCTACTACTGATATATATGTAGTTAGTAAAATTGTTAAACAAGAACTTACAAAGAATGCTATATATTCATTGATACTAGCTTCTATTGCTATAGTAATATATATAAGTTTAAGATTTAAATTTAACTATGCCGTAGCAGGTATTGCAGCATTAATTCACGATGTTACTATTGTTATATTATTCTTCTGTATATTTAAGATAGAGATTACATCAATTTTTATTGCGGCAATTCTAACTATTATTGGTTATTCAATAAATGATACTATTGTTACATTTGATATGATTAGAGAAAATTATAAAACTAAGTATAAAAATAATATTAAAAAGAGTGAAGATTTAATAGATTTAGTTAATGATAGTGTTAGACTTACTATATTTAGAAGTATTATTACTACTATTACTACTATTATTCCTGTTATTTGTTTAATATTATTTGGTGCTAGAGAAATACTTGACTTTAATATTGCATTATTAGTTGGATTTATTGCGGGTGTTTATTCATCTATTTATATTTCTAATCAATTATGGTTAATACTAGAAGATAGAAAAATTAAAAAGCCTATTAAGCCAAAGAAAAAAGATGATGATGACGAAATAGAAGAATTAAAGATAAAAGGAGTTAATTGTTAACTCTTTTTTTGACTTTTATTATTAAATATGCTATAGTATATTCACTTTCTGGGGTGATATTATGTATAGTAAGGGTCTAGTTATGGATTATATAACTGGTGCTGATATTGATAATGTTTTGGAATTAGAAGATAATTATATGTTTATGTTAGATGTTTTAAAATATTCTAAGGATAAAAAAATGTATAATTTTTGTTCTTTAAATGTTAAATTGAATTATGAATTTGTTAGAGGTCTTATTAGTATTTTTCCAACTGATTATGAATTTCTTGATATGGCTGTTAGTAAATATATTAGTAATAAATTAGATCTTATAGATAGTATTGATAGCGAGTTTACTAATATAGATGCAATTCATAGTCAAGAATTAATAATACTTATGAATAATATGTTTTTTACTACAGATGATATTAATAAATATATGGTTAAGGCTTTAGCAATATTTGACTGTGTTTATATTAAGTTACAAATTGCTATAGAAGAAGCTGAAAAAAGCTATAATTTTAAAAATTTGGGTTGTGGATTTGCTATTATAGAAGAGGATTATAAAGATAGTAAGGTTATGATTGATTTTATGGCTAAAAATATGCTTAGAAGGATACTTATTACGGATGATTTATCATTCAAGGATCTTATTTATAAATATTATCAAAAATGTATAAAGAAACAAGGCGTATTTAGATTTATTTGTTCTTATGTTAGTGCTTATGATACTGATCTTTCTGATTATATTGCTCATAATTTTGAAATAGCAAAGGAATATATAGATGCTGGAAAGAAATATGTTGCTAATTGGGATAATTATCAGCGCTCTTTAAATGAAAGAAGAATACCTTTATTTTATCAAGAATTAGTTAAAGTAATAAGTAGATATTTGAGTTATGGGAATTTTGATTTAAATTATTATGATGTAGAGATGTATATTATTAATAAACTTGGTTTAGATAAAATAATTCCTATTGATGAGAAACTTGGGTATACAGATTTAAGAAGAAAGAAAATAACTAATATAGAAAGAAAATGTTTAAATGAATTATGTGAATATACTAGAAAGTTATTTTCAGAAGGTATTATAGATTCAAAAACTGATGACTATGATAATGCTTTAGTGGTTTCTCTTACAAAAAAGAGATAAATAATAATTAAAAGAATATGCTTACTTTAGATATATTGTAAGTATATTTTTTCTTGACAAATATAGGGATATGTTTTAATATTTAGTATATGGAAGTGATCGTATGGAAGAAGAAAATAAATTAGTTACTATAGATATGCTTGTTAATAAAGTTAAAGAGTATGATGAGGATCCCAAAGATCTTGATTTGATAATGAGAGCGTATGAGTATGCTGAGAGAAAGCATTTCGGACAAAAGAGAATTAGTGGTGATGATTATATTCAACATCCTTTGAATGTAGCTCTTATTCTTACTGAATTAAAAGTTGATGCTGCTTGTATAGCAGCTGCTCTTTTGCATGATACTATAGAAGATTCTGATTGTACTAAAGAAGAAGAGGCTAAATTATTTGGAGAAGATGTTGCATTACTTGTAGATGGTGTTACTAAAATTAATAAACTTCATTTTAATAATTTTTCAGAACAAATGGCCGCTAATCAGAGAAAAATATTAGTAGGACTATCTGAAGATGTTAGAGTTATATTTATAAAACTTGCTG
Source organism: uncultured Bacilli bacterium (assembly GCA_934148535.1). Lineage (GTDB taxonomy): Bacteria > Bacillota_I > Bacilli_A > RF39 > UBA660 > RUG11198. The sequence goes on along the minus strand of CAKPDF010000008.1, from coordinate 25,588 downwards.
ATAGACTTCATAATATGAGAACTTTATATGTAATGACTGAAGAAAAGCAGAAGAAGAAAGCAAAAGAAACGTTAGAAATATTGACTCCTGTAGCAGATAGATTAGGTATTAATAAAATTAAGAGTGAATTAGAAGATTTATCTTTAAGATATTTAAAACCAGATGTTTATTTTGATATATTAGAAAAATTAAATGCTAAGAAAAGAGATATGGATGATGATGTTGCTAATATGTTAAAAGAGGTTTCTGATTTATTAGATGAACATCATATTAAGCATGAAATATTTGGTAGAAGTAAGAGTATTTATAGTATTTATAAGAAATTATCTAAAGGAAAGAAATTTAATGATATTTATGATATTTTAGCACTTAGAGTTTTAGTGGATACAGAACCTGAATGTTATTTAGTATTAGGACTTATTCATTCTAAATATAAACCAGTTCCTAATAGATTTAAAGATTATATTGCTATGCCAAAAACTAATTTATATCAATCACTTCATACTACTGTGTTTGGGGTAGATGGTAAGTTATTTGAGATACAGATAAGAACATATGATATGCATAAGGTTGCTGAATATGGTATAGCTTCACATTGGTCTTATAAGGCTCATGGTAGTGTAAAAACAGTTAAGGATTCTATGGAGGCTAAGTTACAAATATTTAGAAGTATTATGGAACTTAATGAGGAATCTGATAATAGTGTTGATTTTATTAATAGTATAAAAAAGGATATTTTAACTAATGATTCTATATATGTATATACTCCTAAAGGAGATGTTATGGAATTACCGGTTGGATCTACACCTGTTGATTTTGCTTATAAAGTTCATAGTGAAGTAGGAGATTCTATGGTGGGTGCTATAGTTAATGATAATATAGTGCCATTAGATTATGTATTACATACTGGTGATATTATTAAAGTAAATACTAGTAAGAGTAGTAAGGGGCCTAATAGAGATTGGCTTAATTTTGTTGTTACTAGTCAGGCTAGAAATAAGATTAAATCATTTTTTACTAAGCAGGATAAAGATAATAGTCTAGAGGCTGGAAGTGAACTTTTAAATGCTGAAATAAGAAAAAATGGATTACCTATTAATGAAACTTTATCTAATAAGAATATTGATACTATATTAGAAGAATTAAAAATAGGAGATGCTAGAGAATTATATATTGGTATAGGTAATGGTAAATATAATGCTAAAGATGTATTAAAAATAATTCTAAAAAAAGAGGAAGAAGAGAAAACTACTCAGGATATAATTGAAAAAATTAATGAAAGCGTTATAAAAAAAGTTAGTAGTAAGAATGATATTTTAGTAGAGGGATTAGGAGAAGTTAAAGTAAGTTTAAGTGGATGCTGCAAACCTATTCCTGGTGATAATATTATTGGATATATTACTAAAGGATCTGGTATTACTATTCATAGAAGTATTTGTAGAAATATAATGGATATCGATGAGAGATTAATTAATGTTAAATGGAATGTTGATGGTTCTAAGAAGTTTCCTACTGATATAATTGTTTATACTAACACTAATGATAATTTGCTTGATATTATCAGTAAGGCTAGCAGTAATGGTATTATTGTAGATGGTATTGTTACTGTTAACAAGAGTGATACTAAGATATATAGCTTAACTATTTTAGTAGAAAATACTGAAAAGCTAGATAAATTTATAGCGTCTTTAAACAGTCTGTCTTTTGTTATAAAAGTAGAAAGATTAATGAAATAATGTAAGTAATACAATACATAACTAAAGAGTGATAATATATTTATCATTCTTTCTTTTAAAAAAAATCATAAAAATGTCAAAATAATTGACTTTAGATTAATAAAATTATATAATTATGTTAAAGATAGTAAGGAGGACTACAATGAAGTTAAATAGAAGAGGTCAGACTTTGGTTGAGTATGTTTTGATTATATCTTTAATTACAGTTTTAGCAATTGGACTAGTTAAAATATTTGGTGGTTATCTAAAAGATAAAGTTACAGAAATGAGCTGTGAGATAGTCGGCAAGGAGTATGTAGAAGGAAGCAGTGTTGGTGGAGGATACTGTGAAGGAGATTTGGATAAAGAGTTTAAGTAAGAAGCAATTTTAAGAGTTGTTTTTTCTTTACTTCTTTACCTTTTTAATATATAATAGTGCTTGGTGATGCAAGTGATAGAGCAAATAGAAAAATATGCTAAAGATAATAGAGTACCAATAATGTTATCTGATGGAATAGATTATTTATGTAATTATATAAAAGATAATAATATCAAATCTATACTAGAAATAGGATCTGCTATAGGATATTCCGCAATAAGAATGGCACTAGTAGATAACGAAATACAAATTACTACTATTGAAAAAGATGAAGAAAGATATAAAGAAGCCCTAAAAAACATAAGTGATTTTGATTTAAATAGTCGTATTGACATTAGATTAGAAGATGCTATGGATTGCAATATAGAAGGAGAATTTGATTTAATATTTATAGATGCATCTAAAGGTCATAATATAGACTTTTTTAATAAGTATAAAAAAAATCTAAAAGAAAATGGAGTTATTATAACAGATAATTTATCTTTTCATGGTCTAGTAGAAGACGAGAGCAAAATTAAAACAAAAAATCAAAGATCACTAGTAAAAAAAATCAAACTATTTATTGACTTCTTAGATAATAATCTTGAATTTAATACAGAATATATAAATGTTGGAGATAAAATATCTATATCAAAGAAGGTGAAAGAATGAAAAAAATATTAGTAATACCTAACAAAAATAATTTAGAACTAGTTTTAAATAGTAAGGTAGATGGATTGATTTTGCCATTAGAATCTCTTGCTTGTGAATATGATTACTATTATAGTTTGTCAGATATAAAAAAAATTCTTAATAAGACAAAAAAAGAAGTGTGTGTATGTATAAATAAAATAATGCATGACGATGATTTAAAAAATTTAGAAATTGCCTTAATTACTTTAAATAAAATGAATATAAGTAAAATATTTTTCTATGATGTATCAGTACTTAAAATGTGCAGAGATATGAATATAAATAAAAAATTAGTAGTATTCCAAGATCATTTAAATGCAAGCTATTTAACTAATAGATTTTATAAAAATAATAATGTTTCTTACAGTGTTATTACAAATGATATAACTAAAGAAGAAATAAATGAAATATCTAAATACCAAGATTTAATGATGATTTGTTATGGTTATTTACCAATATTTTATTCTAGAAGATATTTAGTATCTAATTATTTACAATATATAGGTAAAAACATTACATCAGATGTATATTATATTAAACATGAAGATGATTATTATCCAATTATGGAAGGTGATAATGGTACTTGTGTTTATACTAAAAAGCCTATTAATTTAATAAATGAAATAAATGATTTAAATATTGAATACATTATACTAAATAGTTTCCTAATAGATGATAGTGATTTTATTAACATTATGGAAGATTACATAGAAGGAAATATCAGTAACGATTCTAATTACTTAGGATTTCTAAATGAAAAAACAATATACAAGGTGAAAGACAATGAATAAAGTAGAATTATTAGCGCCAAGTGGTAGTTTAGATAAATTAAAAATAGCGTTCTTATATGGTGCAGATGCAGTATATATAGGAGGTAGAAACTTTAGTTTAAGAGCAAATGCTACAAACTTTAGTATAGAAGAAATATTTGATGCATGTAGTTATGCTCACAATATTAATAAAAAAGTTTATGTAACAGTAAACATAATTTTTCATAATGATAATATAGAAGGATTAGTAGATTACTTAAAAGAATTAGAAGCCTGTAAAGTAGATGCAATTATATCATCAGATCCTATGATAATAGATGCAATAAAAGAAAATAATATAAATCTGAAAATACACTTATCTACTCAAATGTCTTGCACTAATACAGAAGCTGCCTTATTTTTCAAAGATTTAGGAGTAGAAAGAGTAGTACTTGCTAGAGAATGTAATAGAGAAAATATTAAAAGCATTATTGATAATGCTAAAATAGAAGTAGAAACATTCGTTCATGGAGCAATGTGTTCTTCTTATTCAGGAAGATGTGTATTATCAAATTATTTTACAAAAAGAGATGCTAACCGAGGAGGATGTGCTCAAATATGTAGATGGACATTTGACTTATGTGATAAAAATAAGAATATCATAGAAAGTGATACTAAGTTTACAATGAGTACTAAAGATTTATCTATGATAGATAATTTAAAAGATATGATAGATATTGGAATTACTTCATTAAAAATAGAAGGTAGAATGCGTAGTAATTATTATATAGCAACTGTTGTAAGTACTTATAGAGAAGCTATTGATAATTATTATAATAATACACTAACAGAAGAAAAAATAGCATATTATAAAAAAGTATTGAATAGAGTTGCTAATAGGGAAAGTATTTCTCAATTTTATAATAGTTTTCCAGGTGTAGAAGGGCAATATTTCTTAGGAAGACAAGAAATATCAAATCAAGACTTTTTAGGAGTAGTACTAGATTATGATGATGATAATCACATAGTTACATTAGTACAAAAAAATTATTTTAAACCTAAAGATAAAGTTTCAATGTTTGGTCCATCTATCGAGACATTTGATTTTGAAATACCTAATATATATGATATAGATAATAATAAATTAGACGTAGCAAGGCATCCAGAAGAAATAATAAAATTTAAATTAGATAAAAAAGTCTATAAAGATGATATAATGAGAGTAAAATTAGATTAAAATTATTATTTTTAAGTAATTTAAATGAATGTTAGTGATGTGTTGTAACAACCCCTAAAATAATTGTCAATTCACTTGACAAAATATAAAAAAAATAGTAAAATTGTGAAATGTTGAATGGAGGAAAAACTATGACAGACACAAATAAGATATATTTAACCGATGAGGGTTTTTTAGAAATAGAAACAGAGTTGAATGAACTTAAAAATGTAAGAAGACCTGCTGTAATAAAAGCATTAAAAGAAGCAAGAGCATTAGGAGATTTATCTGAAAATGCCGATTATGATGCTGCCAGAGCAGAACAAGCACAAGTAGAAGGAAGAATTCAAGAATTAGAAAAAATAATGGAAAATGTAGAAATTATAGAAAAGGCTGACACTAGTAAAGTTGGACTTGGTACTACAGTAAAAATTAAATATGTAGACGATGACGATGATATTGAAGAATATCGTATCGTTGGATCTAAAGAAGCAGATCCATCTAATAATAAAGTTTCTAACGAATCTCCTTTAGCGGTTGCTATACTTGGTGCTAAAGTTGGAGAAGTTCGTTCAGTAGAAAGTCCTAACGGTAAATATGATGTAGAAATAATGGAAATTCAATAGTTGGAGGTATTATGAAAAAGGAAATTAGTTACAAAGTAAGTGGAAAAGAATGGGAAGGTGCTCAAGAAGAAGCATTCAAAAAATTAAATAGCAAGGCTAAAATTGATGGATTTAGACCTGGTAAAGCTCCTAGAAGTATATTTGAAAAGAAATATGGTACTGGAGAAATAGTAATGGAAGCAGCTGATAAATTAATCCAAGAAAGATATACAAAAATTATCACTGAAGATAAAATAATTCCTGCTATAGAACCAAAAGTTGACATAGTAAAAATGGATAAAAATGAATTAGAAGTAAAATATACAATAATTGTAGATTCAGAAGTTACTTTAGGAGAATATAAAAATCTTAAAGTAAAAAAAGAAAAAGTAGAAGTTACTAAAGAAGAAGTAGATGAAAGAATTAATGCTCTACTTAAAGATTATGCTGAATTAGTTGTTAAAAATGACGGTACAGTAGAAAATGGCGATATTGCAATTATAGACTTTGAAGGATTTAAAGACGGAGTTGCTTTTGATGGTGGAAAAGGAGAAAATTATTCACTAGAAATAGGAAGTAATACATTTATTCCAGGATTCGAAGAAGGTCTTATTGGAATGAAGAAAGATGAAGAAAAAGAACTTAATTTAACTTTCCCAGAAGATTATGGAATGGAAGAATTAAATGGTGCTAAAGTAGTATTCAAAGTTAAAGTAAATGAAATTAAAGGAAGAGTAATTCCTACATTAGATAAAGATTTCTTTGAAGACCTAGGAATGGATAAAATAACTAATGAAAGCGAATTAAGAGATCAAATAGAAAGTGAAATCAAAGAACAAAAAGAACACACTATAGAACATAAATATATTGATGATCTATTAGACAAAGCAAGTTCAAACATGAAAGTTGAAATAGATGATGAAATAGTTTTAGCAGAACAAAACAGAATGTATGATGAATTCATGCAAAGAATGAGTATGCAAGGAATTAATGAAGAATTATATTTACAATATGCTAATACTACTAAAGAAGATATAATATCTCATATGAAAGAAGAAGCATTAAGAAGAGTTAAAAATCGTTACTTACTAGAAGCAATTATTAAAAAAGAAAATCTTAAAGTAACAGATGAAGAAGTTAATAAAGAAATAGCTGATATGGCTAAAAAATATAATATGACAGAAAGTGATTTAATTAATGCTATCGGTGGAAAAGAAATGCTTAGCTATGATATGACTATGAGAAAAGCAATTGATGTTATATCTGGAGAAAATAAGTAAATAATAAATATATAATAAAATTAAAAACTATGATAAAGAGAAGTAATAGTATCCCTTTTTTAAAGCGAGTTAGGTATGGTGTGAGCTAACAAAAAATATACTATGAATAACACTTTGGAGTTACTGATACGAACCTTAGTAGTTTCAGTCGGAGAAGTCCGTTATTACTTTTTAAAGTGATTATATAAATATATATAATAATCTGGGTGGTACCGCGGACTTAACAGTAGTTCGTCCCAATATTGGGATGAATTGCTGTTTTTTCTATATAAGGAGGAGAATATGAATAAATTTACTAAAGAAATGGTAGATGATTATGCTAATAAATTATTAATTGGCTTAACAGAAGAAGAAAATAAAATGGTTTTAGATGAATTTGAAATAATAGATAAAAATATTGACTTAATAAATCAAATAGAAGGAATAGAACAAATAGAACCAATGACTCATTGCTTAGATGATTTCGTATATGAATTAAGAGAAGACGTAGTAGAAGAATCTATTCCTATAGAAGAAGCACTTGCTAACTGTGATGATGCAAGTGAGTGTGAAGTACAAGTACCAAAGGTGGTGGGATAAATGAAATATATGGATTTAGGTATCGAAGAATTACATGAATTACTAACAAGTGGTAAAGTTACAAGTAAAGAATTAATAGAAATGAGTTTAAAGAAATCTCATGAAGTGCAAGATAAATATAATGCATTTGTTACAATTATGGATAATGCTAAAGAAGTTAGTGTTACAGAAGACTTATTATCAGGTATACCTTATGGAATAAAAGATAACTATAGCACAAAAGGAATATTATCAACAGGATCTTCTAATACTCTAAAAGATTATGTTCCCTTCTTTACTGCAACTGCAATTAAAAATCTAGAAAGTCATGGTGCTGTAGCAGTAAATAAAACTGTATTAGATGAATTTGGTATGGGAGGAACTGGAACAACAGGACATACAGGTATAGTAAGAAATCCATGGGATAGAACTAGAATGTGTGCTGGATCATCAGCAGGAAGTGCCTGTGCAGTAGCAGCAGGAGTATATCCATACGCAACAGGATCAGATACCGGAGACTCTATCAGAAAACCAGCAGCATACTGTGGAATAGTAGGATATAAACCAACTTATGGAATGATTTCAAGATATGGATTATTTGCCTTTGCTTCATCATTAGATCATTGCGGAGCCTTAACTAGAAGTGTAAAAGATGCTGCTATAGTTGTAGATGGTATGAAAGGAATAGATAAATATGATATGACAAGTTGGGATTCTAGCAATATAAATTTATATAATTCCATAGATGGTAATGTTTCAGGTAAAAAATTATGTTATATAAAAGAATTATGTGATATAAAAATGTATCCTAACGCAAGTGAAGAATTAAAAAAACATTTAGAAAACTTCCAAGATAAAATAAAACTATGCAAAAAATTAGGAATGGAAGTAGAAGAAGTATCAGTAGATAAAAGATTATTAGATGCCTTAGCATCTGTATATGTAGTTATATCTTGTGCAGAAGCAACATCTAATATGTCAAATTTAACTGGTATTATATTTGGACCAAGAGAAGAAGGAAATAATTATATAGAAATGATGAAAAATTATCGTACTAAAGGATTTTCACCACTTATTAAAAGAAGATTCGTAATAGGATCATATGTATTACAATCTCAAAATAAAGACAGATATTTCCATAATGCCCAAAGAGTAAGAAGATTGTTAGTAGATAGATGGAATGAATTATTCTCTAATTATGATGCAGTTATATTACCAGTAGGTAGTGGTCCTGCTAAACATCTAGATGGATCATTAGATATCTTGGATGAAAGTACTCAAGCCTTAGAAGAACATTTACAAGTTGGTAACTTTGGAGGATTTCCTTCAATTACAATTCCAGATGGATTTATAAATGGATTACCAGTAGCATTAAATATTACTGGAAAATGTTATGATGATGTTAATGTATTAAATATAGCATATGCCTTAGAAAGCACTATGGAATATAAAGGACAAATAGCAAAGGAGGTTAACAATGGATAAGTATAAAGTATTAATAGGACTAGAAATGCACTGTGAAATCAGTGAAACAAACACTAAAGTTTTTTCAGCAGCAAGAAATTCTTACAGCGAGTATCCAAATACTAATATTAGACCAGTAGATATGGGATTTCCTGGAACATTACCTGTCGTAAATAAAGAAGCGGTAAAAAAAGCCCTAATGGCAAGTATTATACTAGGATGTAAACAACCAGAATATATTTATTTTGAAAGAAAAAACTATTACTATCCAGACCTACCAAAAGGCTTCCAAATTACTCAAGAAACTAAACCTGCTCCAGTAGGAATATATGGAGAATTAGAATATGAATGTGGAGATTATACTAAGAAAGTAAGAATAAATAACATTCACCTAGAAGAAGATGCCGCTAGTATGAATCACTATGAAGATGTTTCTGCTATTGACTACAATAGAGCAGGAGTACCACTATTAGAATTAGTAACAGAGCCAGATTTTCATTCAGCAGAAGAAGCAGTAACCTTCCTAGAAACTATGAGATCAATCTATCAATATGCTGGTATCAGTGAAGCAGATAGCAAAAAAGGACAAATTAGATGTGATGTTAACGTTTCAATAATGGATGCTGATAAGGATGAAAAAGATCCAAAAAATTGGGGTACTAAAGTAGAAATTAAAAATGTAAACTCATTTGGAGGGGTAAGAGATGCAATCAATTTTGAAATAGAAAGACAAATTGAATTAAAAGAAGACGGCAAATATGATGAAATGGAACAACAAACAAGAAGATGGGATGAAGAATCAATGTCTACAATCTATATGCGTAGCAAAGTAGATGCTATAGATTATAAATATTTTGTTGAACCAAATATTCCAAAATTTAAATTATCACACTTATGGATAGAAGATATCACTAAAAATATTCCAAGATTAGCTCCAGAAAGAAAAGAATTATATATAAATACATATGGTCTATCTAAAGTAGATGCTAAAACAATAGTAAAAGATAAAGCTGTATCAGATTATTATGAAGAAACTATAGCACTTAATACTGATCCTAAATTAGCATCTAATTGGGTAACTACTAATATTTTAGGATATTTAAATAAATATGAACTTAATATAAAAGATATTTATTTAACTCCAAAAAGATTACATGACTTAATTGAATTAATTAATAAAGGCAGTATTTCTTCAAAGCAAGCTAAAGATGTATTCATTCATGTAATAGAAGATAAAATGGAACCAAAAGATGTAGTAAAGAAATTAGGACTAGTACAAATTACAGATACTAATGAACTAGAAAGTATTGTAAAAGAGATAATGGATGAAAATCCAGAACAAATAAAAGCCTATAAAACTCAACCAAGATTACTTGATTATTTTGTAGGACAAATGATGAAAAAGACTAAAGGAAAAGCAAATCCTGCAATGGCATCTAAAATGCTTAAAGATGAATTAGATAGGAGATAAAAAATGAATAAATATAGAACAGATTACTGCGGTAAAATAGATGAAAGCTTTATAAGTAAAGATATTGTTCTTTCAGGATGGGTAGAAAATATAAGAGACCATGGTGGTATAATATTTGTAGATTTAAGAGATCAAACAGGTACTATCCAATTAGTTAGTAATGATGATCATATGTTTGATAATCTAACAAAAGAATCTACCGTTACAGTTAAGGGAACTATAAGAAAAAGAAGTGAAGACGATTATAATCCTAATATCATTACTGGGACCATTGAAGTATTAACTGAAAGTGTTACTATTCATAATAAATCTTTATCAGTATTACCTTTTGAAGTAAAAACATCTCATGAAGTAAATGAAGAATTAAGATTAAAATATAGATATTTAGATTTAAGAAACAAACATCTAAGAGAACATATTAATTTTAGAGCAAAAGTCTTAAAATATTTAAGAGATAAAATGGATAGTCTTGATTTTCTAGAAGTACAAACTCCAATTATTACAGTATCATCCCCAGAAGGCGCTAGAGATTTTGTAATTCCTTCTAGAAAATTTAAAGGAAAATTTTATGCTCTTCCTCAAGCACCTCAAGTATATAAAGAATTACTAATGGTTGGAGGAATAGATAAGTATTATCAAATAGCGCCTTGTTTCAGAGATGAAGATACAAGAGCAGATAGAACAATGGAATTTTATCAATTAGATTTTGAAATGAGTTTTGTTACCGAAGAAGATATTTATAATATTGGTGAAGATTTACTAAGATCAACATTTTCTCATTTTAGTAATAAAAAAATAGCAAGTGCTAAATTTCCAAGAATTAGTTATAAAGAAGCAATGTTAAAATATGGTACTGATAAGCCAGATTTAAGAAATCCATTAGAGATAATAGATATAACAGATAATTTCCAAAATACTACATTTAAGCCATTCCAAAAATCTATAGTTAGAGCTATATTAGTTCATGATATTGGAACTAACTCAAATAGTTGGTTTAATGATATAGTAGACTATGCTAATAGTATTGGAATGCCTGGAATTGGTTATGTAACTTTATTAGCAGATGGTTCTTTAAAAGGACCTATTGATAAATTTTTAACAGAAGAAGAAAGAAATAACCTAATTAGCACTGTTGATATGAAAGAAAATGATGTTTTATTCTTTATTGCTAATAGAAAAGAAAAGATTGCCTCTAAGTTTGCAGGCATGATTAGAACATATCTAGGTAAAAAGATTGGATTAATAGATGAAGATACATATGCTTTCTGTATCATTAATGATTTTCCTATGTTTGAATATAATGATGAAGAAAAGAAATATGATTTCTGTCATAACCCATTTAGTTTACCCAAAGGCGGAATAGACTCGCTTATTGATAATTCTTTAGATGATGTAGTAGCATATCAATTTGACTTTGTATGTAATGGATATGAGATGTCTAGCGGAGCCTTAAGAAATTATGATTTAAAGTGCTTAGAAATGGCATTTGAAAAAGTTGGATATTCTAAAGAAGTAGTAAAAGAAAGATTTAAATCTTTATATAATGCTTTCCAATATGGTGCACCACCACATGGAGGAACAGCTTTTGGAATAGATAGAATATTAATGCTTTTATTAGATTTAGATAATCTAAGAGAAGTTCAAGCATTCCCAACTAGTGCAAGTGGAGCAGATAACTTAATGGGATCTCCTTCTGAAATAACAGAAGAGCAATTAAGAGAATTACATATTAAATTAAGATAATTACAATACATCATTAATAGAGTGATAATATACTTATCATTCTTTTTTATTTGAAATTATCTTGTCACTTAAAAATAGACATATAATTAAAAATATATGTTATAATTAATACATATCAAAGAAGTGATAACTATGATGGAAGAAATTAGAAATTTATTATTATATAATAATATATATGAAACATTAGAAGTGTATAAAAAAGGAGAATCATATTGCGTAGTTTCTACAATTAATTTTAATTTACAATATAATTTCATGATTGATGATATAGAAAAACTAACATATAAAGAAATGTTATTAATATACGTTGCTTCAGAATTAAAATATGATGAAATAGATAATATTAAAGAAAAATATAAATTAAGTATAGATAAATATAAGGAAATAGCAATTAATAGTGTCAATGAAAAATTAAAACATCTTTCTTTATCAAATGAAAATTATAATAGAAAGATATATGCTAAGCTTGATGATGAGGACAAAGAAATACTAAAAGAATATTTTGAATTATTCTATGGCAGTCTTGAAGAAGGAATAAAAAATGATTATTATCTAATGCAAAAACTTAGAGCAATATATGACTATTTAGAAACAGCAAAAGTATTGTTAGGTAATAATCTTTTGAAAAAAATATCTAATCCTAAATTATTTGCTTTAGGCATATATAGTAAAGAAGATTATAATATAATGCTTGAGTTTAATGAAAATATAAATAAAAAATATAACTTTACAGAAAAGTTTGATTTCAATACAGAAAATCTATATCAAAAATTTAAAATACGTAGTATTCATGATATGGGATTTGATATTATTGTTAAAAATGATAGAGTAGAATTATTTTCTGAATATTATACCAAATTAACATTTACAAATGCTACAATGTTAAATTATGATAAATTAAAAAAATGTTTTGATACCTGTAAGGAAGGGTATGTAGAATATTTATTTAAATATAAAGATGGTAAATATTTAGCAATATATGATTTTCTAGAATTGCCAGAACCAGTTATAATTAAGTTTGATGATCTTATTGTTGGCTATACAGATGAAGATATAAATAAATAATCTTGTTACTTAAAAAAATTTAAGTAACTTTTTTTTAAAAATTAAAGGATTTTATAAATTTATGTAGAATAATAATATTAGAGAGCAAAGAAAGGAGAGATATGTACAGAATATTATTATTTTTAAAAAAATACATCATATTATTTATTAATATATAAAAATATGTCGAATTATGTCGTATAAAAGAAATGTCTAGTTTTGTCGAAACCATTTATAATTATCTTATAATATGATAAATTAAAATAGCAAAGGGTGATAGAATGTTAAAAATTAATTTGGAGTTTAGAAAAGGAGTATTATTTGTAAGACTAAACGGAAGTCTAAACGATAAAGACAGTTTAGATAGCATCAATAGCCTAATAAATGAAATAGGATTTAAGTATATAGTATTTAACCTAGATAATTTAAAATGTATAGATGTAAATGGAATAAGGTGTATTCTAGATTACCAAGATAAACTACTACAAAACCATGGTAAATTATTACTGTGTGAAAATAATAAAGTATTATCAAATAGAATATTCAAAAATAAAATTCCAAATATAAAAACAGAAATACAAGCATTTGACCTCATCTAAAGATATATAATTTGATTTAATAGAAAAGAGGATAATATGTTAAATCAAATAATAGAAGAAAATAAAAATCTAATTTATTCTATAATCAAAAAATATACCTATTATTATGATAAAGAAGACTTATTTCAAACTGCAACAATAGGCTTAATTAAAGCATACAATAATTATGATAGCTCTAAAAACACAAAGTTTTCTACCTACGCTTACACTTATATATTAAGTGAAGTATTACTATATATCAATAATAATAGAGACATAAGATTGGGAAGAAACTATTTAAAAATATACACAAAAATTAATGAAGCAAAATTAATATTAACTCAAAAACTAATGAAAGAACCAACAACCTATGAATTATCTTTATTCTTAGAACTAGATGAAAATCTAATCAATCAAGTTTTAGCCCTCACACAAAGTTTTTCTAATTTAGAAGAAATAATATCTAAAGATGGAAAAAATCTAACATTATTAGACGTAGTAAGTGACAAAGATAAAGATAAAATGATAGATAATTTAATACTAAAAGAAACATTAAATAATCTAACAGAAGAAGAAAGACAAATACTAATGCTACGGTATTACGACGAAAGAACTCAACAAGAAGTTGCAAATATTTTAGGAACAAATCAAGTTTATATATCAAGAAATGAGAAAAAAGTTCTAAAAAAATTAAAAGAAGACCTAAGTAGAGTAGCATAATTATATATACTTAAATCAAGCAATAAAGAAAAAACTTTATTGCTTTTTTGTATAAATATTAAAATATATCAAATAATAATATTGGTGATGATATGGATAATACTAAATATAATGAATTTATAAAAAAATATATTCCTAAAGAAGAAAAAATGAAAAATGAATTTGTAGCATTCTTTTTTGGAGGATTATTAGGACTATTAAGTGAAATATTACTAGAATTATATCAAGTATGGTTAAACCTACCAAGAAAAGAAAGTGGAATATTAGTAACATTAACTCTAATAGTAGTAGCATCTATTTTAACTGCATTAGGGATATTTGATGTAGCAGTATCAAAATTAAAAAGTGCTTTAATAATACCAATAACAGGATTCGCTCATTCCATGACCTCAGCAGCATTAGAATATAGAACAGAAGGATTAATATTAGGAATAGGTTCAAATATCTTTAAATTAGCAGGAACAGTAATATTATATGGAATAGTAGCAGTATATTTTTTTGGATTAGTAAGATTAATATTAATAGGAGGATAAGATGACTTATAAATATAATAAAGTATATATAGATAATACCTATACAGTAGCAGGAACTTATGAAAATGATGGACCCTTAGCAAGTTTCTTTGACAAAACATATCCTAAAGACATGTATTTTGGAAGTACTAGTTGGGAACATGCAGAAATAAAATTGTTAAAAGAAAGTATTGCTGGCCTACTAAAGAAAACAAATAATAAAACTAGTGACATAGATATAATAATATCTGGAGATCTTCAAAACCAAATAGCATCCTCAAATTATGCAATAAGAGAATTTGATATCCCATTCTTAGGAATATATAATGCCTGTGCTATCAGTTCAGAAGGAATAATAATAGCATCAACATTTATTAATAGTGGCAAAGCTAAAAAATGTATAGTAGCAACCTCATCTCATAATATGGCAGCAGAAAAACAATATAGAAATCCAACTGAGTATGGAACTCCCAAACCCAAAGTAGCAACATTTACAGCAACAGGAGGAGCTTCAATATTACTAACGAATAAAAAAAGTAAAATTAAAATATCTTCTGCAACAATTGGTAAAATTATAGATAAAGGAGTTAAAGATGTCAATAATATGGGAGCAGTAATGGCACCTGCTGCTGCAGACACAATAGCAAGACACTTAAAAGATTTGAATTTAGAACCCTCTTATTATGATTTAATATTAACTGGAGACTTAGGAGAATATGGTAAAAAAATATTAGTAGATTATTTAAAAGAAGTATATAAAATAGATATAAGTAAAAACTATAATGATTGCGGAACAATGTTATATGATACAAAAAAACAACCAGTTTTTGCCGGAGGTTCAGGACCGGTCTGTAGTGCCTTAGTAAACTTTGGTTATATATATAAACAAATGTTAAAACAAAAATTAAAAAGAGTTTTAATAGTACCAACCGGAGCCTTGTTCTCCCCAACAATGTTTTTTCAAAAAGAATCTCTACCCGCTATAGCGCACGCAGTTAGTTTGGAGGTGGAAGAGCAATGATATATTTAAATGCCTTCTTATTTTGTGGTATAGTTTGTCTTATCTCTCAAATAATATTAGATAATACTAAACTAACACCAGGACATATAACCTCATTATTTGTAATAGTAGGAGCTTCTTTAGATATCTTTGGCATATACGATAAATTTGTTTTGTACTGTGGAGCAGGAGCTCTAGTACCAATAACCTCATTTGGACACCTATTAGTTCATGGTGCTATGGATTTAGCTACTGACCTAGGACCACTTGGATTATGCTTAGGAGTATTTGATCTAACTGCAGCAGGAATAAGTGTGGCAATTTTTGCAGCATTTATCCTAGCATTAATCTTTAAACCAAAGCATTAATCATTACCTAGCCAAACTCTCATTAACATTTGACTAAACAAAATAATTATAATATAATTATTAAGGAAAAAAGGAGAGAGTTTATATGTTAGATATAATACTAGATACAATAAAAGATAGCCTAAGATTATTACCATTTTTATTTGTAGCATTTTTAATAATAGAATTATTTGAACATAAATTAAGTAAAAAAAGCAAGAACTTAATAACCACTTCCAACAAAAGTGGACCATTATTAGGTAGTGCTTTAGGAATGTTTCCCCAATGTGGATTTTCAGTCCTAGCAACCAATCTATATGTAACAAGAATAATATCCTTAGGAACACTAATATCAATATATTTATCTACAAGTGATGAAATGCTACCAATATTATTATCAGAAAAAACTAGTATTAATATGATAATAAAAATACTATTAATAAAATTCTTAATAGGAATGATTAGCGGTTTTATAATAGATTTTATATTAAGAAATAAAGAAAAACCTAAACAAAACTATGAAATATGTGAAGATAATCACTGCCATTGTAATAAAGAAAATATTGTTATATCTGCTATAAAGCATACCTTAAGTACTTGCTTTTATATATTTATAATATCATTAATTTTAAATATTATAATAAGTTATGTAGATGAAAAAGAACTATCAAAAATATTCTTAAAAAATAATGCCTTTGCTCCCTTTATATCAAGTTTATTAGGACTAATACCAAATTGTGCATCAAGTGTAATGCTAACAGAATTATATCTAAAAAAAGTATTATCTCTAGGTACATCTATAGCAGGTTTATTAACAGGAAGCGGACTTGCAATATTAGTATTATTTAAAACAAACAAAAATTTAAAAGAAAATTTAAAAATACTAGCTCTTATATATTTCATAGGCGCCTTCAGTGGAGTATTTATAAATATAATAGAAAATTTAATCAAATAATTTATATGTAAAATTTCAAAAAAGTACTTACAAATAAGTATTTTTTTGTTATAATGTACTTGATAAGAAAGGATGATAAATATGAATAATTTAAAAGTAGTACAATATGGCTGTGGTAAAATGTCAGCCTATACAATGAGATATGCCATGGAAAATGGTTGGGAAATAGTAGGAGCTATAGATATTAATCCCAAAGTAATAGGTAAGGATATAAGTAACATAATAGGGTGTGAAGATACAGGAATAATTATAAAAAATATAAATGAAGCAGAAAGTTTACTAAAAAGCACTAAACCAGATATCTGTATTATTACTACAATGAGTTTAATGCAAGATACTAAAGATGCACTATTATTATGTGCTAAATTAGGAATAAACGCTATAACAACATGTGAAGAAGCATTTTATCCTATGAACTCTTCACCTGCATTAACTAAAGAAATAGATAGACTAGCAAAAGAAAACAATTGTACAATAACAGGAAGTGGTTATCAAGATGCATTCTGGGGTAACTTAATTTCTACCTTAGTAGGAGCAACAGGTACTGTTACAAAAATAGAAGGAAGTAGTTCTTATAATGTAGAAGACTATGGAATTGCTTTAGCTCAAGCTCATGGTGCAGGACTAACTAAAGAAGAATTCGAAAGTAATATAGCATCATTAGATAATATCAGTGAAGAAGCAAGACAAAAATTAATAGATAATGGAGAATTCTTACCTAGTTATATGTGGAATGTAAATGGTTGGTTATGTGATAAATTAGGATATCACGTTATTAGTCAAAGTCAAAAATGTATTCCAACTATAGCAGAATCAGATATATATTCATCTACACTAAACATGAATATTAAAGAAAATATGGTTACAGGTATGAGAGCAGTAGTAACAACACAAACTGAAGAAGGAGTAACATTAGAAACAGAATGTGTAGGAAAAGTATATACAAAAGATGACTGTGATAGAAATATTTGGAGTGTAATAGGAGAACCAAATACTAAATTAGTAATAGAAAGACCATCAACAGTAGAATTAACATGCGCTACTATCATTAATAGAATTCCAGACGTAATAAACTCAAAACCAGGATTTGTTCCAACATCTAAAATGGGAGAATTAAAGAAGTTCAAAAAGAACTAAACTAAATATAATGTATTGTAACTAAGGAAGGTAAATATGAAAAGTAAAGTATATTTCACAAAAAACATAACAAAAGAGAATATGATAAAAATGTATCAAGTATTAAATAAAGAATTATCTGGTAATGTAGCAATAAAACTACATTCAGGAGAACAAGGAAATCAAAATTATTTAAAACCAGAATTCTTAAAAGATATAGTAGAGTATGTAAATGGAACTGTAGTAGAATGCAACACTGCCTATGAAGGTGCTAGAAACACAACAGAAAAACACCTTAAACTATTAGAGAGTCACGGCTGGAGTAAATACTTTAAAACAGAAATTTTAGATAGTGATGGAGAAGAAGTATTAGAAATATCTGAGGGAAATACAATACATAAAAACTTTGTTGGATCTCACATGAAAAATTATGATTCTATGCTAGTAATATCACATTTTAAAGGACACCCTATGGGTGGATTTGGAGGAGCCATTAAAAATATCTCTATAGGATTAGCATCTAGTTATGGCAAAAAATATATTCACACTAGTGGAATGAAAAATCCAACCTACGAAGATTTATTCACCTCAGATCACGATAAATTCTTAGAATCAATGGCAGATGCCGCTAAATCAATATTAAACTTTTATAAAGATAATATTTTATTTATAAATGTAATGGTAAATATGTCTGTAGATTGTGATTGCTGTGCCGTAGCCAAAGATCCAACTATCAAAGATATAGGAATATTATCATCTACTGACCCTTTAGCCCTAGATCAAGCCTGTATTGATTTAGTCTACAATAGTACTGATCCTAATAAATCAGATTTAATAGAAAGAATAGAATCAAGAAATGGTATTCATACTCTAGATGCTGCTGAAAAAATAAATCTTGGTAACAGGGAGTATGAATTAATAGAAATAGATTAAATCTTATGATTAGTATTGATAATGCTTTAAATAATTTAAGCCATTCCAAATTTAGAACTAGTTTTTACCTAAAAGAAAAAGATCTAAATTATATAAAAGAAAAAGGTCTAGATACAATAAGAATTCATACATCAGATTTTATCAAGAAAAGATTAGCACCTAGAATAATAATAAATGATGGACATCAAACTCCATATCGAGGTCATCCTACCTTTATAGCGCAACATGCAACTGCAACATGTTGTAGGAATTGTCTATATAAATGGTATAAAATACCAAAAGATAAAGAATTAACTCAAGAAGAACAAGAATATATAGTAAACTTAATCATGGCCTGGATTAATAAACAAGTATCAAAATAAAACATTTTATCACCTGATAAAGTGCTTTTTTCTTCAATAAAAAATAAAATAATAAGTTATAGAAAAAGGTCTTGATTTAAAATATCTAATATGATATAATTTAAATGCTTAGAAATATATAATTAATAAATAATTCTTTCTTTGTAGACTAGAAAGGATTAAAATATGAAAAAATATATACTACCAATTATAAGTACAATATTTTTAATTATATCAATAATTATTAATATTAAACCAGAAGAATATAACACAGTAAAAACAAACACAGAAAGTATAAAAAATTATGCAGAAAATGCTAAAGAAGAAATAAAAGAAAATATAAAAGAAGAAACTTCAAAAGGTGAAAGTGTATTTTTAGTAGAACAAACACAAGTTAAAAAAGAACAAGAAATTATACCAGAAACTGAAGCCAATCAAGAAGAATATTATAACGAGCAAGTAGAAGAACCATTATCAAATATTGAAACAGTAACCTCTAATGATGATGACATCCCTAAAGAAAATACTAAAGAAGAAAAAGAAACAGTTTCAATAAATGGTATATATAAAATTAAATCAGCTACTAAGTATTTAAATTTAGAAAATAATGATACTTGGATTATAATTCCTAATGAAGATAACACTACATATAGTATAAAAACAATAAAAGAAAATAATTATCTTACACCTTCTACTATTAAAGTTTCTTTAGAAGAAAATGATGAATTAAAAGGACAATGGCTTATTGAAAAAGAAGATAATTATTATTTAATTAAATCTAAAGAAAATAACAAATGTTTATCTTTATCAGAAAATTATACAAAAGTAAAAAAATGTAATAATGAACTAGAAGAACAAAAACTAGAAATAATTTCTCAAAATATATCAAATTTAGAAAATAAAAAGTACAAAATTAAAACATATTTAAAAAATAAAGAATTATCTTTATCTAACGATAAATTAATATTAGCAGATTCTAATTCAAATAAAGAAAATATTTGGTATTTAAATAACACCAATTACTTAGAGTATGAAATAATCAATAGCACTAATAAATCAAAAATAATAAATAACGATCTATCAATATCTGAAGAACAGAATAGTTGGAATATAAGTTGGAATATAATATTAAATAGTGATAATACATATAAAATAAGTAAAAACAATCTTTGTATCACTGATGAACTTAATCAAGAAGAATGCAATAATAATGATAATCAAAAATTTATATTTGAAGAATATAATGATAAACTCTTCTATAAAGGAATAGATATATCATCATATCAAGGAAATATAGATTGGGAAAAATTAAAAAGTAGTGAAGTAGAATTTGTAATTATAAGAGCAGGATATGGAGATAACTGGACAAGTCAAGATGATAAAAAACTCATTGATAATGTTTCCAATTGTGAAAAGTACGATATACCATATGGTATTTACTTATATTCGTACGCTACAAAAATAGAAGGATCAAGCGATATTAATATAGATTCAGAATCAGTAAATAGTGAAATAGCCCATGTATTAAGAATATTAGATGATTTAAACTCATTAGGATACTCTCCAAATATAAAAACAAAGGTATTTTATGACATAGAAGATAATAGTACAATATATTTAGGTAAAGAACAATTAACAAATATGGCAGATACATTTTGTACTAAAATAGAAGAAAATGGATATAAATGTGGAATATACGCTAATAAATATTTTTATACAGCAAATTTAGATTACAATTATCTATCAAGCAAATTTGGAATCTGGTATGCTTATTGGAATAATACAACTACATTTAAAGAAGCTTTAAGTAATATTAATTCCGATTTGAATTATAATATTTGGCAATTTACATCAAAGGGAATTATAGAAGGAATAAATGGATATGTTGATTTAAATATAGGAGTTAATATATATGAATAATTTCTAAATAGTTAATAATATTGATAAATATAACATATATTGGTATACTAGAAGTGTATTTTAAGTCACTTAAATAGTATATTATAATCGTTTAGAAATAATAAAAATAATAAATTAATATGCCATATTAAAATACAAAGTTACTTATGGAGGAATTACATATGGAGTTAGAAGAATATAGAAAGAAAATAGAAAATCTATCTGAAGAAGATTTAAAAAAGAGAAATATCCATTTGTCAGAATTAGTAAATAATGAAAAATTAGGACCATTAACTGGATTTACTAGCATTGATAAACCTCAATTTAGAATAATGCAGCCAGTTGATTATGATTATGAATATTGTAAAAAAACTATATATGAAATGGCAAAAGAAAAATTATTAAAACATAAAGAATTAAATGCTATGGACTATTATGGTCAAGTAATAACAAATGATGAATTACTTAAAAATATTGATAAGTCAACTAAGGCATATCAAAATATTGGGGTAAAGAATAATGATACAGTTTTATTTATGGGATTAAATACACCAGAAGTAACATACTCATTATATGCTGTAAATAGATTAGGAGCTGCTAGTGAATGGTTTAATCCAAGTGTTATTTCTCCCACATTATTAAAAGAACACATAATTAAAAATAACATAAAAACAATTTTTACAATAAACATTGCTTATGATTTAGTAAAAAAAGCTATAGAGGGTACAGGAGTAGAAAATGTAATAGTAAATTCCTTAACAGACTCATTTTCTCAAGATATGAAAAGAAAATACAACATTCAAGTATATGGAATTAATATGATAATTAAATCTAAAATATATAATAAATTATTATCAAAAATATTAAACAAAATAGATTATCAAAGTGATTCTAGACAAACAACATATTCAAAAGAAAAATTGCAAACTCTTTCAAAGTTAGAACAAAAAATATTTAAATTATATCAATATTCGGAACAAGAAAAAATAAAATATAAAGCAAGCTTTAAAACAAATAATAAAGATTCAAGGTTTATTTCTTGGAATGACTTTATTAAAAAAGAAAAACTAGTTAGTGAAATTAAAGAAGCTAGCTATCAAGATAACAAAACCACTATTATAGTGCATACAGGAGGTACAACTGGTCCTGCTAAAAGAGTAGCCCATACTGATTATTCTGCTAATTCTGCTTTATATCAGGCCTCTTTTTTGCCTATTGATTTCCAACCTGGTGATAAGATAGCACAGATAATCCCTCCAATTGTAGCATGGGGATTAGAAGACATTTTGGCAGCAAGATATTTTTGTATGCAATCAATGATGACAGCATCTTATGATAGAAATGAATTTGTTCCGTTTTTATTAAAAACAAAATCCAATCATTATTTTACAGTTCCTTCCTTTGTTGAAACAATATTAGATAATCCATTATTAGATAATGTCGACTTATCTTTTATAAAAAGTATAAATTATGGTGGAGAAGCACTAGATAAAGAAAAAGAAAGAAAAATAGATGAAACATTAAAAAGTCATAATTGTAGTATTTCTGGAAATTATGGATATGGTCAAAATGAAGATTTTGGCTGTGTAACATTAAATGTAACTGTACCAGGAAAAGAAAAAATATATGGAACATGTGGAATACCAATAGTAGAAAATGAATTTTTATTATTAGATGAAAACGGAGAAGAAGTAAGATATGGTAAAGACGAGAATGGAAATTATAAATATGGTAATCTTTACCTATCAGGACCAATAACTATGAAAGGATATATAGGCGATGCTTCAAAAGAAAATGAAAAAACTATTAAATATATTCACGGTAAAAAATATATAAATACTGGAGATGTAACATATATAGATGAAGATGGAAGAATAGGAGAGATAATAAGAGAAGGAAGAATAATAAGAACTCAAGATGGAAAAATATTTACCACAATCTTAGAATCAATACTAGAATCAATACCAGAAATAAAAGAATCAGTCGTTGTAGAAGCTCCTAATCCAACCAAAGTAAAAGAAGCATCTTGCCATATAGTTTTGAAAGAAGAATATAGAACAGAAGAAAAATTAGAATCCACAATTAAAAAAATAATTAATATAATGGAAGAAAAGACAAATAAAATGTATACATATTATGTACCAGGAACTTATCAATTTAGATTTGATGATCTTCCTAGAACTGCCTCAATGGATAAAAAAGATGTAAAAAAATTAGAGAAAGAAAATAAAGAAGAATATGTTGAAAATGGTAATAAACCTTTAAAAAAAATTAGAATATTACAAAAGTAAATTTTAAAAGTTCACTTTTTTGCTATTTTTTGTTATAATCTAATTAAGTATAATAAGAGGTGTTGTTTTAATGGGAAGATTTAATAGTTATATATTTTTTAGTATTGCAAGTTTAATATACATAATTATTCTTGCTATTGTATTTTTTAGCAAGAAGAAAATTTCTACTACAGAAAATAAATTTTTCTCTGGTATAATAATAACAACTATTATGGCATTAGTAGTAGAGATATCAAGTGCCTGTTTATTAGATAATAGACTCATATTTTTACGCATATTATTAAAAAAGTTTTTTATGGTTCTGTTATTGCTATGGGGATTTACCTTTCTTTTATACAACATAACTATATCTGCACCAAAAGAATCACAAGATAAAAGAAAACATAGATTACTATTAGAAACATTCTATATTATTTTTCTTTTAATAGCGCTTGTAATAATGATTAGCCCATTAAACTTTAATTATAATAGCAAAGGAATGGTTATAAATACTTATGGTATGAGCCAAACAATATTTTCACTAATATTAGGAACAATAGGCTTAAGTATATTAATAATCCTATTAAAAAATATCAAAACAATAAAAAGTAAAAAATATCTAGCAACAATATTTTTATTGATATTGATATTCATAGAAGCAATTCTACAAAATGTTTTCCCTCAATTGCTACTTTTTGGCTTTACAATTTCTATTGTAGTAGTAATATTATATTTTACTATAGAAAATCCTGATCTTAAGATGATGAATGAATTAGAACTTGCTAAGAATTCTGCAGAAAAAGCTAATAATGCTAAAACAGAGTTTTTATCTAGTATGTCTCATGAAATTAGAACTCCATTAAATGCTATAGTAGGTTTTAGTAATGCTATATTAGATGATAATACTTTAGAAGAAGCTAAGGATGAGGCTAAAGATATTATTATGGCTAGTGATAATCTATTAGAGATAGTAAATGGAATACTTGATATAAGTAAAATAGAAGCAGGGAAAATGGAAATAATTAATGTAGACTATAATCCAGTACAAGTATTTAATGATGTATATAAATTAGTTAAACCTAGAATTGGAGATAAACCTATTACTTTGAAATGTAATTTTTCTTCTGATATTCCAAATACATTAAATGGGGATATGGGTAAGGTTAGAGAGATAATTACTAACTTACTTACTAATGCTTGTAAGTATACTGAAAAAGGAATAATTGATTTTGAAGTAAGTTGTATTAATACTAAAAATACTTCTAAGTTAGTAATATCAGTAGAAGATACTGGTAGAGGAATAAAACCAGATAAGATAGATAAGCTATTTACTAAATTTAATAGATTAGAAGAAGATAGAAATACTACTTTAGAAGGTACTGGTTTAGGTCTTGCAATTACTAAGAGTTTAGTAGATATGATGGGTGGTAAAATAATAGTACAATCTAAGTATGGAAGTGGTTCTAAGTTTACAGTATATCTAACTCAAAAGATTGTTTCTTTAGAGGGAGGTATTGTAGAAGTAGAAAAAGAAGAGATAGAAAAAAAAGATTATTCTAATAAAAAAGTATTATTAGTAGATGATAATAATTTAAATATAAAAGTAGCATCAAGACTTCTTAGAAATTATAAAATAATACCAGATACTTGTTTATCTGGAATAGAAGCAATAGAGATGATAAAAAATAATAAATATGATTTAATATTATTAGATGATATGATGCCTAAACTAAGTGGAGTAGAGACATTTAAGAAATTAAAAGAAGATAGAAAATTTAATACTCCAGTAGTAATATTAACTGCGAATGCAGTATCAGGTATGAAAGAAAAATATTTAAGTTATGGATTAGATGATTATCTTGCTAAACCAATAGATAAATTAGAATTAGATAGAGTATTAGATAAATATTTGAAGTAAAAGAGATCTAGTTGTGATTAGGTCTCTTGAGAGTGTAAAAAACTTTGTGTAAAGTTACCAATCCATGGTAATAAAGATATTTGAGATTGATTATATCAGTCTC
>CAKPDF010000007.1 GCA_934148535.1 uncultured Bacilli bacterium | reverse complement strand
ACGTCCGAAATATGGACGTTTCTTATACATTTCAAATTTACTTTGTGAAACTGGATTTTACTTTTTCATTTCACGAACTAAAATTTCTTCTTACCAAAACACAAAACAATTTTCAAATTTTGAAACATTAAACTCTAAAAAAATATTATTTATACTAAACACTATTTTATTTTTTCAACAAGATTAAACATTAACAAAAATTATAGTATTTGTTGCTTTTTAATACAACATTTGTTTTTAACACAAGACTTTAATCATATTTTTTTGCTTTTTTTACAATTTGGGGTTGACAAAACGACTGTTTTCGATTAATATATTAATCACCAATTCAAATTTTAGACGAATTGGTGCTAGTATCACACTAGCCAACCCCTTTTTATTCTTTTTGGGAGACTGTCCTCAGGGGGTCAGTCTCTTTGTTTTTATCTATTAAAAAATTTTTATAAAAAGCACATAGTGAAATGCTATGTGCTATTTTATTTTTTCTTTTAATTCATATAAAATATTTAATGCTTGAATTGGCGTTATTTCTAATACATTTATACTTTTAATCCTTTCTTCTATTTCATTTGCACTACTTACAAATTCCAAAGGTAATGTAGTTTGGACTATCATTTCTTTTGGTTTATCCTTTTCTTCATATACTTCTAAGATCTCTGTTGCTCTATTTATTACTTCCATTGGTAATCCTGCTAACTTAGCAACATTTATACCATAACTTTTATCTACGCTTCCATCACATACTTTATGTAAGAATATTACGTTTCCATCTTCTTCTTTTGCTGATACATGTTTATTTTTTAAGTGTTTTAAAGTTCTTTCTAATTCAGTTAATTCATGGTAATGGGTAGAAAACAACGTTTTAGCACCTATTCTATCATGAATATACTCTAATATTGCTTGAGCCAAACTCATACCATCAAATGTTGCTGTTCCCCTTCCAAGTTCATCAAATAAGATTAAACTATTTGCCGTTGCATTATCTATAGCATTTGTTGCTTCCATCATTTCTACCATAAATGTTGACTCTCCACTTACTAAATCATCACTTGCACCAATTCTCGTGAATATCTTATCAAATACAGGTAATTTTGCTTCTGTAGCAGGAACAAAACAACCTATTTGTGCCATTATTATTGTTATTCCTAGTTGTCTCATATATGTACTTTTACCAGCCATATTTGGTCCTGTAATTAATAAAACATTTGTATTTTCATCCATTATAATATCATTTGGAACATATTCATCTTTTATTACTCTTTCTACTACTGGATGTCTTGATTCAATTATTTTTAGATTTCTTGTTTCTGTTATTACTGGTCTTACATAATTATACTTTTCACTTACAAGAGCAAAACTTTGCAATACATCTATTTCACTGATTATTTTAGAAACTTTTTGTAGTCTTGTTATATATTCTTTAGCCTTATTTCTAATATCAATAAATAAATCGTATTCCAAGTTGATAATTTTCTCTTCTGCTCCTAGAACTAAATCTTCTTTTTCTTTTAATAATGGAGTTATAAACCTTTCACAGTTTGCTAAAGTTTGTTTTCTTATATATCCCATTTCATCTGTTACTAAACTTAGATTTCCTTTTGATACTTCAATATAGTAACCAAATACTTTATTAAATCCTACTTTTAAATTCTTTATTCCTGTTCTTTCTCTTTCTTCCATTTCGAATTTACTTATAAAGTCTTTACCACCACTTCTTAATTCTTTTAACTCATCTAATTCTTTAGAATATCCTTCTTTTATTAAATATCCCTCTTTTAAAGTTACTGGTGGATTTTCATAAATTGAGGCTTCTAATATTTGATATAATTCTTCTATTGTATCTATTTCTTTATAAAAACCTATTTGATTTAACATATTTTTCATTATTGGTAAAACTTTTAATGAATTTTTTAATTGTAATAGATCTCTGGCATTTGCATTACCAAGCGCTATTCTTCCACTTAATCTTTCTAAATCATATATTTCATATAGGTTTCTTCGCAAATCTTCACATAATATAAATTCTTCTCTTAATTTATCTACAACATCATATCTTTTTACTATTTCTTTTTTATTTTTTAATGGCTCTTCTATCCATGCTCTAAGTTTTCTGCTACCCATTGCAGTTTTTGTGTTATCTAATAGCCATAATAAGGAATAATTTTTTTCTTTTAATCTTAGGCTTTCTGTTAATTCTAAATTTCTTTTTGTATGGATATCCATTTTTAGAAAATTATCATTTTCATTTATTATTACATTTTGTAAATGAGATAAATTTCTTTTTTGATTTACTACTAGGTAATATAATAGATGCTTTATTCCTGTTATATATCTTAGATCATTAATATTTTTATAACAAAATTTGTAGTCATCATTATCCAAAATGTTATCTGTTTTAGTTATTGTTATTTTATACTGAGAATTTAATAAATTAGTTATATTTTCATCTATTATTGTATTTACTATTACTTCTTTAATATCATGTGATAATACTTCATTTATTATTTTAGTTTTATCATGCACTAAAATACTAGAATATAATTCTCCTGTTGTTATATCTGCATAAGTTAGGCAATAGCAATACTCATAATCATAAATACTTCCTATATAGTTATTTTCTTTTTCATCTAGACTTCCTGAATTTATTATTGTACCAGATGATATTACTTCTGTTACATCTCTTTTTACAATTCCTTTAGCATCTTTTGGATCTTCTAATTGCTCACAGATAGCTACTTTATATCCTTTTTTTACAAGTCTGTCTATATACACGTCTACAGCATGGTGTGGCACTCCACACATTGGAACTTTTTCATCTAATCCAGCATTTCTACCAGTTAACGTTAGTTCTAGTTCATGCGCTATTAATTCTGCATCTTCAAAAAACATTTCATAAAAATCACCTAATCTATAAAACAATAATATATCTTGATATTTTTCTTTTAATTCTACATAATGTTTCATCATAGGTGCTAATTTTGTTTTGTCTACTTCACTTAATTTCATTTTACTCACCTTTACTACTTGATAAGTATAGCATAAATTATGGTGTTTTTTCAAGTATATAAATTATTAGTTAATATAGTTTCACAAAGTAAATATCCACCGGCATTAGCCGGTGGTTTTTCTCTAACGCCTATAAGGCTTATTGTTCTGGCTACGCTTAAAAGCGCGAGTTACGATCTGCCTTTTGCAAAACTATTTTTTGCTACCCATAAACGGGTCAATTTTATCTAGCGTTAATTGTTCTGATAGTCTGTCTTCTTTTAATTGATTATCTATATACTTTCTTATTGCAATCTCATTTTTTCCAACTGTATCAACATAATATTCTCTACACCAGAAAGAACGATTTCTATACTTGTATTTCATATTTCCCCACCTTGCATATATCATTACACTACTTTTACCTTTTAAAAATCCCATAAAAGATGATATACTAATTTTAGGTGAAATTTCCACAAACATATGAATATGATCTGGACATACTTCTGCAGTTATTATATTGACATCTTTTCACTTACATAATTCTCTTAGAATCTTTCCTATTTCCAATCTATTTATTCCATAAAATTCTTTTCTTCTATATTTCGGTGCAAATACAATATGATATTTACAATTCCACTTAGTATGTGCTAAACTATTAATGTCCTTCATTGGACTTTACCTCCTTTGCTTATTAATTTGCAGTTGGCAGACCGCAATTAAATTATAGCAAAGGAGATTTTATTTTGAAAGACTCAACGCTTAAGCTAAACGGAACCCCCAGACAATCTGGGGGTTTTCTTTATACAAAAAGAAAGACATATTTTAGTCTTTCTTAAATTTTAATTATCATTTGATTTTCCAAATATTCTAAGTAATTTTATGAAGATATTTATAAAGTCTAGATATAGATTGAATGCTCCAATTACTGCCATATTTTCTTCTGATAAATTATAATAATTTAACATGCTGATTCTTTGCATATCATATGCTGTATATCCTAAAAATATTACTATTCCTATAGTACAACCTATCATATCTAATGCTTCGTTTAAAACAAATATATTTATTATTGCTAATACTAAGACAGCTAATAACCCCATTAATAAATAGATACCATATCTCGTTAAATCTATTTTTGTAGTTTTGCCAATAAAAGCAAATATTCCAAACATTACTGATGTCATTAAGAATATCCATATAAGTGATGACATTTGATAGTATACAAATAATGATGAAAATGTTAATCCTGTTAATCCTGCATATAGAAAATATAATATTTTTGCAGTTGTTGGAGACATTCTCTGTATTCTTACTGGCAATATTATTGCTATTACAACTTCTATTATTGCTAATATCCATGGCATACTACCTACACAGAAGAAATATGTTGCTTCTATATTTGTACTAATAATATATCCTGTTAGAAAGGTAATTAATAACCCTAAAAATAAATTCATAAATACTTTACTTAAATAATCGTTCTTCATTTTTCCTCCTTTTTGAAACAATAGAAGCAAAAGCTATTCTTCTACTTCTGCTTCTATTACTGTTTTCTTTTTCCTTGATTTAGCTTTTTTTGGTTCAGTAGTTTTGTTTTCTTCTGAAAGTCCATCTTTAATATCATTAATTGATATTACTTTTGTTTTTGCTAAGATATCGTGAAGTCCTCTACCATCAGTCCTTAACATTACCATACATATTATTATTATTTGTATATAATATTGAATTTGATACACTATATTTGTTACTAAGTAATAATTTTCTTTATTTAGTGTATATATTCCTATTAATGATACTAAATAATATATGGTGTTATATAATAGTACACTTCTTATTAGATAACTTACTATATTAGGTTTACTATCATCAGAAACGGAAGAGACTATCTTTAACTTAAATATCTTCTTTCCTAAGGTTTGACCATCAGTAACTAGATTGAATATACCAAAATATAATATTGTTACTATTATATAGATAGCAGATGAAATACTAGAATTTTTAGCTATCTTATATGCCAAGTCCTCATATTTTTTTTGATAGTCTTTTTCTACTTCACCTTCTAATTTTTTATATTCTTTTTTACTTAATTTACTATCTTCATAGTACTTTGATAGATTTTCCTCATATTTTTTATGATTTTCTATTAATTTTGTATAGTTTTTTTCACTTAGTTCTCCATCTTTATAATATTTTTCTAAATCACTGATAAATGAATTATATTCTTTAGCATAATCTGATAATTGTCCATAATATTTGTTATAATTTTTTAATTGTGGATTTAGAAATGAAATATTAGTTAGGATTGAGGATACTAATAATAAAATTAATAAATCAACTGCATATGCGAAAACTCTATTTAATATTGTTTTCATATTCATATTAAACTTCCTTAATTAGATATTATATCACAGATTAAATTGCTTATTTCTGTTGGATTAGTTATTGGCAATCCCTCTATTAATCTGGCTTGTGAATATAATATCTTTGTATATTTTTTAAGTTCCTCCTCGTTATTATTATATAATGTTTTTAATTTTTGTGCAATAGGATGAGATTCATTTATTTCCATTACTATTTTGGCTTGAACTTGATTATCGTTTGGAAGTGCATTAAGTACTTTTTCCATTTCTAGTGACAAATTACCTTCTGTAGTTAGGCAAACTGGATGATTTTTTAATCTATGTGTGAACTTTATTTCTTCTATATTCTCACCTTTTAAGGCTTCTTTCATTAATGTAAACATAGCTTTGGATTCTTCATTTGTTTTTTGTAGTTCTTCTTTTTCTTCTTGTGAATCTAAATCTAAATTATCAGTGGATACATTTGCAAATGTTTTTTCTTTATATTCCATTAATGCTTGTAATGCGAATTCATCTACATATTCTGTTAGATATAATATTTCATATCCTTTATCTTTTAGTAGTTCTACTTGTGGCATTGAGTCTACTTTATCGTTTGATTCACCACATGCATAATAAATCTTTTTTTGTCCTTCTTTCATTCTTGATACATATTCATCTAGTGTCACTAATTTCTTTTCAGTTGATGAATAAAACATTAATAGATCTTTTAAATTATCTTTATTTATACCATAATCACTATAAATACCAAATTTTATTTGCATTCCAAATGTTTTAAAGAAAGTTTCATATTTTTCTCTTTCATTTTTTAGCATGTTTTCTAATTCTTTTTTGATTTTTTTCTCTAAGCTTTTTGCTATTAATTTTACTGAATGATCTTGTTGTAACATTTCTCTAGAAATATTAAGTGATAAGTCTTCTGTATCCACTAGTCCTTTTATAAAACTAAAATAATCTGGTATTAAATCTGGACACTTTTCCATTATTAATACTCCATTAGAGTATAGTTGCAATCCTTTTTCGTATTCTTTAGTATAAAAATCATAAGGTAGGTGTGATGGTATATATAATAATGCATTATAAGTACATTGACCTTCTACTTTACTATGAATAGTTTTTAATGGTTTGTCATAATCTAAAAATTTATCATTGTAGAAAGTATTATATTCTGCTTCTGATACTTCATTTTTATTTTTCTTCCAAATTGGTATCATGCTATTAATAGTTTCTTCTTCATAAGTTGTTATATATTCATCCTTAGTTCCTTCTTTTAACTGTCTTTTTTCTACATTCATCTTAATTGGATATCTTATATAATCTGAATATTTTTTAATTATACTTTTTATTTTATATTCTTCTAAGAAATCACTATATTTCTCTTCTTCTGTATCTTCTTTTATCTTTAATGTAATAATTGTTCCATTTGTATCTTTTTTAGAAGGTTCAATTGTGTATCCTTCAGCTCCTTTTGATTTCCAAATATAAGCATCATTGGAATCAATTGATTTTGATAATACTGATACTTCACTACTTACCATAAATGCTGAGTAAAATCCTACTCCAAACATTCCTATAATATCTATATTTTTATCTTTATTTTCTTCTTTGAATGCTAATGAACCACTTTTGGCAATAGTTCCTAAGTTGCTTTCTAACTCAACATTTGTCATTCCACAACCATTGTCTTCTATTGTTATTTCTCTTTTTTCTTTATCAATATTTACTTTTATTTCTAACTTATTAGTATCTACTTTTATCTTTTTATCTGTTAGTGATCTATAATATAATTTATCTATTGCATCACTAGCATTAGATATTAACTCCCTTAAAAATATTTCTTTATTTGTATAAATTGAGTTAATCATTAAATCTAATAATTTTTTTGACTCTGCTTTAAATTGTTTGTTTTTCATTGTTATTCCTCTTTTCTGTTGTTTCCAACTAAGATAATAATAGCACTTAGATTAGCAATTGTCAATATTGATTGCTAATTTTTTTATTTATTTGAAGTACCACTTGTCTCTATCTTATCTACAAGTGGATCTAAAAAAGAACATAATTAGATTACATTCCTTTTGTTTTATGATCTATATACATTTTGATAAATAACCATATTGATAAAACTAAAGCAATAAATAAATAGATATTTCTCAAGGATTCGTTACTATCTCTTGCCATCAAGCTTGCTCCTATTACAAACGCAACATCCAATAATCCAATTACTAATTGATGCAACATTGTTTCTATTTTATCTACTTGCTTATTTGAGTTATGCAGTTCTACTTTAGCTTTTACTTCTCCGTTATTTATATTTCTAGTGATTTTTAAAATTTCCTCTGGTATTTTTGTCATATTTTCTGTGGTCGCTACCGTTTGCTTTATAGCTGTTTTTAAATATTCACCATTTTTTATCTTTTCTATTTCCCTTTCTTTTACTTTATTTGCTAAAACTACAAATAAACTTATTTCAGGGTTTAATTCTTTTAATAATCCTTCAATTACAATTATTCCTCTAATTAACATAGTTATATCTTTTGGTAGTTTTATATCATTATCTTTTAACATAGCATAAAAATCGTTAAAAAATGATACTACTGATATTTCATTTAATGAAGACTTACTATATTTTTCTAGTATTATTTTTACTTCCGTTTCTAGTTTTTGATGATTATATTCTTTTTGATTACATAGAGCAATTATATTATCTACAATCTCATAATAGTTTTCCTTTACTATATTTTTAATGCAATCTTCTAGTATGTATCTTTCTTGCTCACTAGTTTTTCCCATCATGCCAAAATCTAGATATACTATTTTATCTTCTTGTATTTTGAAATTATTAGGATGTGGATCTGCTTGAAATAAGCCATCATATATTGCTTGTTTAATATAGGAATTTGCTAAAAGTTCTGATATTGTTTTTAAATTATAACCATTTTTCTTTAATGCTTCTGTATCTAAAATTTCTAATCCTTCTATTTTTTCCATTATTAATACATTTGATGTTACATAATTTGTATATACTTTTGGAACTTTTATATATGGAACATTAATATTATTTTTTCTGAACTTTTCCATATATGTTGCTTCTTGTTTAAAATTCATCTCTTCTAAAGCACTTTTATATATGTCATCTAGAAAACTATTGATATCGATTATATGATGAATAATACTTTCTAAATGTAAGATATTAACTGCTTGTTTTAAAAGTTCTATATCCGTATACATTTTTTCTTTTATATTCTGTCTTTGAACTTTGATTACAACTTTATCTCCATTTTTCAAGGTTGCACTATGTACTTGCGCTATAGAGGCAGAACCTATTGGATGCTCTTCAATACTTGCAAATATTTCATCATACTTTTCAAGGTACTCTTCTTTTAAAATAAGCTCTACTTCATTATAATTCATTGGTTTTACTTTATTTCTTAATTTTGCTAGTTCATCGCAATAGTCTTCTTTTAGTAAATCATTACGAGAAGCCATTATTTGACCTATTTTTATAAATGTTGGACCTAGACTTTCTAAAATTATTCTTAGTTTTTCTGGAGTAAGCCCCTCTAATATTTTATTTTCTTTTAATACATTTATTATTTGTTGTAATCTTTCTTTTTTGCTTATTTCCATATACATCAACTCTTTCTTATTCTTTATATAATTATACAAAAAAAAGCACTCATTTTCAAGTACTTTATTTTATTTATATCGCCATATTTCATACCAATTTTTTAACTTTGTTGTCCCTTTTCCCGCTATAGATTTTATTATGTCCCAAGTTATTCCAAAATTAGTTTTTAAATCTTGAAATCCTGCTTTGGCATTCTTACATAGTTCTTGGTCACTTTCACAAATTTTTGTGGTTGTTTCTAAATATTTTTCTACCAACTTACTTTTAATATTATGATATGCTGATGATATTGTATCTTTATATCCTGGAATTTTACTGTCAATTTTACTATCAATGGAGAATGCTATTTTTAATATTTTAATTTTAGCACTATTACTTAATTCTGCAAATGTTTTTCCACCTATTTCTTTTCCATAAAAAATGAAATCTATACATTTAACAAAATTTGTTTTTATTTTATTTTTTAATGTCTCGTCATTATCGCTATAGGTTGTTAGATTATTGTCTAAATCATTAAAATAATTGACTACATCATCTTCACTATAATTTTCTTCAGTGGTAGATTGAATGGTTTGAGTATTATTTGATGTTTGATTATTTTGATTATTTTCTTCAGTAGTTGTTTGATTATCTTGGGTATTTTCTGTTGGCACTGTAATTTTGTCTTTTTGATTATCTTCTATTTTGGTATTTTCTTTTTTCTCTATAATAGTTATTTTCTCTGGAGTTACTTCTATAGGGCTTTTATTTTTAGAGACTTTTTTTGTTTCTACTTTTATTTTATCTCCTTCTGAATAGTCAGTGTCTTTTGTATTTATTATATAATCCGTGCTATCATCTGTAGTTAGTAAAATATAGTCATTTCCTTTTGCTAATACTTCCCCTTCTATTGTTGTATTAGTTGTATTTTTAGTTGTTAGTATATGTACTACTAAAAAAATTATTATTATTGTTAAAACTGTGATGATACTTATTAAGATAATATCTTTCTTTTTCATAAACATCATTCCTTTAAATTTTATTATATAATTTTATTTTTAGGTAAGTTTTTAATTTTAGTTTATAATGTGATTTAGGTATTAATTTATATAGTAATTTTAACTTTTCTAAATCTATTTTATTCTTTTCTTTAAATATAATATCATTTTTTTCTAAAAGTACAGGTCCAAAATATAGTTGCTTTTTATTATAGTGTTTAGTTCCTTTTTTAAATTTTATTACTGTATAGATGAATTTTTTTTCTTTTACTAACGCTTCATCCTCTATGTAATATCCTAATTTTGTAACTTTTTCTCTTAAAAAATCTAAATCATTGTTACTTTGAATTATGATAGAGTCAATATTTTTTAGTTTTGATTTTCCTATTTGCAATATTCCTACTATTGTATGGGCTCCCATTCCAGAAATTATAATTGTATCTATATTATCTGTATCTATTTCACTTAATCCATCTGATACGATTGTAGATATTTTATTTTCTAGTTTGTATTTTTTAATATTTGTTATTGCATTACTTAAAGCTTTTTCATTTATATCACTTGCTATTATTGATACATCTTTTTTAGTTTGTAATATATAAATATCTGTTAATCCATGATCACAGCCGATATCTACTATTTTTGCACCATCATTTACAAAGTCTGCTACTTGGACTAGCCTTTTTGAAAGTTTAATCATTTAAGAAATCCTTTAATTTTCTTGATCTAGATGGATGTCTTAATTTTCTTAATGCTTTTGCTTCTATTTGTCTTATTCTTTCTCTTGTTACTCCGAACATTTGACCTACTTCTTCTAAAGTTTTACAAGAACCATCATCTAATCCGAATCTTAATCTAAGTACTTGTTCTTCTCTTTCTGTTAGAGTTAATAATACATCTGATATTTCATCTTTTAACATTTCATGAATAGTATATTCCTCTGGTGACATACTTCTTTCATCTTTAACAAAGTCACCTAAATGTGAATCATCTTCTTCACCTATTGGTGTTTCTAATGAAACTGGATCTTGAGCAATTTTTATTACTTCCCTTACTTTATCAAGTGGCATTCCCATTTTCTTTGCTAATTCTTCATCTGTAGGTTCTCTGTTTAATTCTAGTGTTAATTGTCTTTGATATCTTGATAATTTGTTGATAGTTTCTACCATATGTACTGGCACTCTTATTGTTCTTGCTTGATCTGCTATTGCTCTTGTTATTGCTTGTCTTATCCACCAAGTTGCATATGTAGAAAATTTATATCCTTTATTGGCATCAAATTTTTCTACTGCTTTCATTAAACCAATGTTACCTTCCTGAATTAAATCAAGAAATAGCATTCCTCTTCCTACATATCTTTTAGCAATTGATACTACTAGACGCAAATTGGATTCTGCTAAAATATTTTTTGCTTCTTCATCACCAGCAGCAATTCTTTCTGATAATTTTGTTTCTTCTTCTAATGATAATAGACTTATTTTTCCTATTTCTTTTAAATACATTCTTACTGGATCATTTATTGTTAGTTCTTTTGCTATTGTATTGTCTTTTAAGATATCTTCTATATCTCCGCCGCCATCTTCTTCTACCTCTTCACCAACTTGTGATTCATCTGTAACTATTTCAATTCCGTTTTCTACTAATGAATTATAAAGATCATCTAATGAGTCACTGTCTAGATCCAGTCCTTTCAATTCATTAGCAAGCTCTTCATAAGTAATGAAGCCTTTCTCTTTTCCTTTGGCAATTATTTGTTCTTTTCTTTCTTCGAAAGTTTTAATTTGATCTATCATAATTATTCACTCCTTTTATATTTGCTATTTCATTTAATATTTTTAATTGTACTAATGGATCTATTTCATTTTTTAAGTCATTTTCTAATTTTTTTATTTTTGTTTGCTTTACTTCTTCGTTTATCACTTTTATATAATCTTCAATTTCTTCAATACTATAATTTTCTTTTAAATCCATTGAAGTTATTTTCTCACATTGTCCTAATAACAACTCATTGTTTGATAAGTGTGTAAAAAAATCTGCTATATTAAATGATTCATATTTGTGATAATAGTATATTATTTCATTGAATAGTAATTTCTTTTCTTTATTTTCTATATATACTACTTTTTCTTCTGCTTCTTTTATTACTTGTGAATCTTTTAACATATAGAATATTAAGTTGTTTATCGCTTGAATATATTTTGATTCTTTTTTTACTACTTTAATTTGATTTGCTTTTTGAGGCACTTGTACTAATTTCTTTCTAAATGCAATAACTTTATTTTTTAAAGTAAGATATTCCACATTATATTCTTGAGACAATTTTTTTAGATTTAATTCTATTTCTATCTCGTTATTTATTTTTGAAATTTCTTTTAATGTTTCCTCCAAATAAGCTGTTATATCTTCTATATTTTGCATATCTTTATTAGACTTTAATATTTTCATTTTAAATTCTAGTACGCTTATTGGATTTTCTACTTTATTCTTAAAAGCCTCGGCTCCTCTTTTAATGATATATTCATCAGGATCTTTTTCTTCTAGTCTAATTATTTTGGGAACTATTCCAGATTCTTCTAATATTGGAATTGCTCTTATTGTTGCTTTTTCTCCAGCTTCATCTCCATCAAAACATAGAATTATATTATTAGTAATTTTCTTTAATATACTTATATGTTGTTTGGTAAGTGCGGTTCCCATTGTTGCAACACAATTGGTTACTCCTACTGTATCTGCTCTTATTACATCAAAAAATCCTTCCATGATAATTATTGAATCTTCTTTATTTAATTTTTCGTGAGCCCTATGATAATTATATAGTAATAGATTTTTTTTGAATAATTCACTTTCTTTACTATTTATATATTTTCTATCATCTGTCGTCTGATATACTCTACCAGAAAATCCTATTACTTTTCCATTTTGATCTTGTAATGGCACCATAATTCTATCAACAAAAATATCATTTTCTAATGTATTTGATAAGCCTAAGTCTACTAATTTATTGATACTATAGTTTTTTCTTAATAGAAAATTTGTTAATGGTTGCCTGCTAATTGAAAGTCCTATTTCAAATTTTTTTATTGTTTCTTTGGTTAACTTTCTTTTTTGCAGATATTCCATTGCGTTTTTTCCTAAACTACTGTATAAGTTGTTTTGATAAAATTTTGTTGCTATTTCATATATTTCGTATTCTTCTTTATTTTTATTATTTGCCTCAAATGCAAAATTGGTATTAATATTATAACCTAATTTATTTCCTAAAATTGCTACGGCCTCATTAAAAGAAATATGTTCATAACTCGATACGAAATTAAAGACATTGCCTCCTTTTTCACATACAAAGCACTTAAACATTTGCTTGTCCGGTGATACACTCATACTTGGATTATGATCATCATGAAAAGGACAAATTCCAAAGTAGTTGTTACCTCTTTTAGTAAGGGGTACATATCTTGAAATTACTTCTACTATATCTGTCTTATTTCTTATTTCGTTAATCGTTTCAGTACTTATATATGGCATTTTAAATCGCCCCTCTAATATTAATATTCTACATAAATTCTTAAAATCCTTTTTTTTTGTGAAATTTTTTAATTTTTTTCTATTTTTTCGTCTTTTTTCTCATTATTTGTTAAAAACATAGCATCTCCGAATGAAAAAAATCTATATTTATTTTCTACAGCACTAGAGTATGCATTCATGATTATCTCTTTGCTTGAAAATGCACTTACTAGCATTATTAATGTTGATTTTGGTAGATGAAAGTTAGTAATTAAACAATCTATTGCTTTATACTTATAACCTGGATAAATAAATATGTCTGTCCATCCAGAACATTTAGTAAATTTTCCATATTTTGTCATTATTGTTTCTAATGTTCTTGTACTAGTGGTTCCTACTGCTATAATTCTACATCCTGCTTCTTTAGCCTTACTTAGTATTTTTGCTGTTTCATCATCCATTCTATAAAATTCTTCATGCATTTTATGTTTTGTTACATCTTCAACATTAACAGGTCTAAATGTACCTAATCCTACATGTAATGTTACGTAACAAATTGTTATTCCTTTTTTTTCAATTTGGCTTAATAATTCTTTTGTAAAATGTAATCCTGCGGTTGGAGCTGCAGCACTACCTAAGTTCTTGGCATATACTGTTTGATATCTACTTTGATCATCTAATTTTTCTTTTATATATGGTGGTAATGGCATTGTACCAAGTTTTTCTAGTAATTCATAAAATATTCCATCATATATAAATTCAAATTCTCTTATTCCTTCTTCTCCTACTTTAATACATTTTGCTTTTAATACTCCATCACCAAAATCTACTATTGTTCCTATTTTTACTCTTTTTGCTGGTTTTACTAAACATTCCCAAGTATCACCATCAGTATTTTTCAATAATAGAACTTCTATCATTGCTTTAGTTTCTTCTTTAACTCCATATAATCTTGCTGGTATTACTTTTGTATCGTTTAATACTAAAACATCACCTTTATGAAGATAATCAATGATATTAGAAAATACCTCATGTTTAATTTCTCCTGTATTTTTATCTACTACCATTAATTTTGAATGGTCTCTTTTTTCTATTGGATGTTGCGCTATAAGGTTTTCAGGTAAATAAAAATCAAAATCATCTGTTTTCATAAAATCACTCCCATTTAACTTTTATATTATAACATAATTAAGATTATTTTTAACAAAAAAAATCTAATTTTAAACTAAAAATTAAAATAATTAAAAATTATAATAGTAAAAACAAAAAAATTGATACAATGAATAAAATTCAAAGTATCAATTAATTTTTAACTATTTTTAATAACACAGTAAAACATTTATTTAATATATGCTGTTTAATACTTATTTATTTGAATTGTAATTAGATCCACTTATTTGATTTTGTCCTAATTGAACTAATCTCTTAGTGATTTCACCACCAACAGATCCGTTAGCTCTAGCTGTAGCATCTGGTCCTAAATTAACACCAAATTCATTAGCTATTTCATATTTCATTCTTTCGATAGCTTGCTTTGCACCAGGAACTACCATTTTATTATTATTTTGGCTAGTCATTACATTCACCTCCTACACTTATAGGTTGTGAATATTTGTAAATTTAATACATTAATTTACATGGTAATTTTTGTTAAAAATTAAACTCATCATTATTAGAATTTACATTTATTGTTTCCATACTGCCAACTGCTTCTTCAATCATTGCTTTATAATCAAACATACTCTCGTATAATAAAGCTTTTTCTAAACTTGGATTTATAACAGGATGTTTCGGCAAAAAGATAGTACAACAATCTTCATATGGTAATATAGAAATGTCATATGTACCAATATGCTTACTTATTTCAATAATCTCCAACTTATCTAAACAAGCAACCGGTCTAATAACAGGATAATTAGTAACATTATTAATAACTCTCATACTAGTTAATGTTTGACTCGCTACTTGTCCAACACTTTCACCATTTATAAGAACTAACCCACCTCTTTTATCAATTACTTTTTCACTTATTCTATACATCATTCTTCTCATAATAGTTATCATATACTCAGGATTAATATTTTTATATATATTTTCTTGAATATTGGTAAAATTAATAATATGAAGTTTAATATTCGGTTGATATTCGCTTAACTTCTCAACTAATTTTTTAACTTTATTTTTAGCCATTTCTGAAGTATGTGGTGGAGATTCAAAATATAAACACTCTATCTTTATTCCCCTTTTCATAGCCATATATCCAGCAACAGGAGAATCTATTCCCCCAGATAACATCAATATTCCTTTACCTGCAACACCTACTGGATATCCACCAGCGCCTTCTATTTCTTTAGAATAAATATAAGTGTAATCATTCCTAATTTCTATTTTTAAAGTATAATCAGGATTATGAACATCAACTTTAATATCATCCATATTCTTTAACAATAATCCTCCAATAATATTATTAAATTCCATACTTTTAATAGGAAAATTCTTATCACTTCTTTTAGTTTCAACTTTAAAAGTATTGAAAGAAAGATCTTTTGCTATCTCTAATACATTATTTTTAATATTATCAATATTAGTATTTACTTGATAGCATACAACTATACTATGAATACCAAATATTTTTTTCAATATATTTAAAACATCATCAAAATAATTATCATCATTTACCTCAATAAACATTCTAACTCTATTTTTAATAATTTTTACATCATAATTTTTTAACATTTCTCTAATGTTTTGATATAAAATATTAATAAATAAATTTCTATTAGCTTTTTTTGTAGTAAGTTCTCCATACTTAATCAAAATCATTTTTTTCATTTTTACATCACTCATTTCTTAAATTATTATAAAAAAAAAGAAGTAATATGTCAATTACTAAGAACATGTT
Source organism: uncultured Bacilli bacterium (assembly GCA_934148535.1). Taxonomy (GTDB): domain Bacteria; phylum Bacillota_I; class Bacilli_A; order RF39; family UBA660; genus RUG11198. The sequence continues at coordinate 51,731 of CAKPDF010000007.1, read as the reverse complement.
CCATAAGAAAAGCCACTACAATCAGAAGAATATTTTAAACTCCCATTTTCATAAGTTAAACAACTACTACCATAATCTGATACGTCACCTGCATTTAAATAATTCTCTCCTATTAACATATCAATTGTAATTTTACAACTACCAGAAATATTGCCTTTATGTTTGGATACATAAAGTTCTCCAGCACTTTCTATAACTTTTTGCATTGCAACATCCTTTTTGTGATTACTTCTTTCTATTGAAGAAGATATATTTGGTATTGCAATAGCCATTAATATTACCAATATTACTACAACTGCTAAAAGTTCAACCAAAGTAAATCCTTTATTATTTAATTTTTTCATTATCATTCCTCCTAATTATCGTGGTAAACATCTGTCTGAGCAACTGATATAAGCTTCATTACATACTTCTTTACTAAATTTATTAACATCAAGTATTTTAGTATTAGCATCATATATAGAACAGTAGTCCATATAGTCTTTTACTTCTTTTTTATCTAAATATCCATTATTAACTAAATCTGACATACGCACAATGCATTTTTTAATATAGCAATGTTTTAAGTTTGAAGAAATAGATTCTTCTTTATTGGTTACAAATAATTCAGAAGCATCAATAATAACCTCTTTCGTCTTTGTTTCATTTTTTATCTTTCTTCTTTCTATTGAAGAAGATATGTTTGGTATTGCAACTAACATAATAATTACTAAAATTACAACTACTGCTAAAAGTTCAACTAAAGTAAATCCTTTATTATTTAACTTTTTCATAATATCCCTATCTTTCTTACGAGATAATTATAGCAAAATAATAACAAAAAAGAAAGACCTTAGTCTTACTTTTTAACAACTTCTAACCTAACACCAACAACATAATCATTAATTGAAATCTCTGTATCAATATTATCTTCCCTATTAACATTAATAGCTAGTGTCTCATCTTTAATGAAATCAATATAATTAGATATATTTTTAGCATATTCATCATTAGAACTATAATAAATATTAATTCTATCCACTATATCATAACCATTATTTTTTCTTATTTGTTGTATTTTTGATACAGTTTCTCTAGCAAGTCCTTCACATATTAAATCATAAGTTAAATCGGTATTTAATATTATAGCTTTATCATCAGAAGTAACTACATCATATCCATCTTTAGAACTTATTCTAACATCTACTAAATTTAAAGTAACATCATATTCATTTTCATTTAATTTAATTTTTAAATTACCATTATTTAATTTACTAATATCATCTGATGTTATATTGTTCAAATAATCTGCAAATGCTTTGATATCAGATCCAAAATATTTACCTGCTTCCCTATAATTAGGGCGATAACTAATATTCATATATTCACTCATATCATCAATATATTTTACTTCTTTAACATTTAATTCTTCTTTTATTAATTCTTCCATATTCCCAATAATATTTTTATATTTTGAATCTATAATAACATCTTGAATTGGTTGTCTTACTTTAATTTTAGCCTCATCCCTAGAATTTCTTCCCATTGATATAAAATCTATTACTAAATCCATCCTATTTTCTAACTCTTCATCTATATATTCAGAGTTACATACAGGATAATCTGCTAAATGAACAGATTCTAAACCAGTTAAATTACGATAAATTTCTTCTGATAAAAATGGAGAAATAGGCGCAAGTAATTTAGAAAGTCCTACTAAAACCTCATAAGTAGTTAAATAAACAGATTTCTTACTAATATCTAAAGCGCTACCCCAAAATCTTTTTCTATTCCTTCTAATATACCAATTAGATAAATCTTCACTGACAAACTCAGATAAATATTTAGTAACCTTATTTAAATCATATTCATTAAAACTATTAACAACATTTTTTATTAATCTATTATATTTTGATAATAACCATCTATCTATTTCATCTCTATCTTTAAAATCTACACTATATTCTCTAGGATCAACACCATCAGTATTAGCGTACATTACAAAGAAATTATAAGTATTCTTTAAAGGATTAAAGAATTTTGAATGTACTTCTGATAATCCTTTCATATCAAACTTTAACGGAGTCCAAACAGGAGATACATATAGCAAATAAAATCTAACAATGTCTGCTCCATATTTTTCGAGAGTAGAAAATGGTTCAATAACATTCCCCTTACTTTTACTCATTTTCTTACCTTCAGCATCCAACAATAAATCATTAACTAAAACATTTTTAAATGCTGATTGTCCGCTAATAAAAGTAGAAATAACTAGCAATACATAAAACCATCCTCTAGTTTGATCAATACCTTCTGATATAAAATCAGCAGGAAATTGATTTTTAAATAACTCTTTATTTTCAAATGGATAATGATATTGAGCATAAGGCATGCTACCAGAATCAAACCATACATCTAAAACATCTTTAACTCTAGTCATAGGCTTACCGCACTTAGAACACTTAATATGAATGTTATCTACATATGGTCTATGTAAATCAATTTCATCTCTATCTAATTTTTCAATTGATAACTCTATTAATTCGTCAATTGATCCAACAGTATGAATATGACCACATTCACAAGTCCAAACTGGTAATGGAGCACCCCAATATCTATTTCTAGAAATACACCAATCAACTAAGTTTTCAAGCCAATTAGCAAATCTCTTTTCACCAACGAAATTCGGATACCAATTAACTTTCTTATTAGCTTCAATTATTTTATCTTTATAAGCAGTAGTCTTTATATACCAAGCAGGTTTAGCATAATACAATAACGGTGTCTTACATCTCCAACAATGTGGATAGTTATGCTTAATTTTTTCCTTTTTATATAATAAATTATTACCCGCTAAATATTTAATAATATCTATCTCTAGTTCACTCTCATAAACTATTCTATCTTTCCATGGTCCTTCTTTGTACTTACCATCAGTTCCAACTGGATTAAGTACTGGTAAATCATATTTTTTAGCAACATTACTATCATCAACACCAAATGCAGGCGCTATATGAACAATACCTGTACCATCAGTCATTGTAACATAAGTATCACAAGTAATATAGAAGGCTTTCTTATCTACAGATAATTCAGGAATTAATTGTTCATATTCTAAATATTCTAAATCTTTTCCTTTATATGTTTCAATAATTTCATATTCTGATGTAAGTACTTTATCAGCAAGCATAGAAGCAACTATATAATTAACACCATCAGATTTAACCTTTATGTATTCTTCTTCCGGATTTACACAAAGAGCAACATTTGCAATTAAAGTCCAAGGAGTAGTAGTCCAAACTAATACATAAGTATCCTCTTTCTTTAATTTAAACTTAACATATACAGTATTAACTGAAATTTCCTTATACTCTTGTGCAACCTCATTAGCAGATAACTCTGTACCACATCTAGTACAATAAGGCAAAACTTTATTAGTATGATATAACAATCCAGCATCTGCAAATTTCTTTAATATCCACCATTCACTTTCAATATAATCATTACTACACGTAATATATGGATTTTTCGTATCAATAAATTGCCCCATCATATGTGTAAGTCTGCATACATCACTCACATTAGTATCAGTAGCTTTTTTACATTCTAAATTAAATTTATCAATACCAAAGTTTTCAATATCTAATTTAGAATGAAAGCCTAATTTTTTCTCAACATTAACCTCAATTGGAAGTCCATGTGTGTCAAGTCCTATTTTTCTAAGAACTCTTTTACCATTCATTGTATAATACTTACAAAAAGCATCTTTAATATTTTTTCCATATAAATGATGTAACCCAGGCATTGCATTAGCATATATTGGCCCATCATAAAATACAAAATTATCTTTTTCATTTCTAGTTTCAATACTTCTTTTTAATATATCAATAGAATCCCAATATTTTAAAATATCATTATCTACTTCATTTACACTTCTAGTATCTAACTCTTTAAATTTCTTCATCTTTCTTCCTCCTAAAATACAAAAAACACTTATATACTTTAAGGACGAGTATACCCGCGGTACCACCTTAATTCACATAAGTGCTCTTCATTTGATAACGGCATAAACCGGAACATTCCTAAATATCAGAATATCACATCCAGAGTGATTCATATTTAAACCTCATATTAGTTTCCACCAATCACTAACTCTCTATAAATCAATTTAAATACCGTCTCTTTCACTTGCTTTTAAATTCTTTATCATTATATGAAAAAAAAAGAAAAAAGTCAACCTTTTTCTAATATTTTTTATCCATATCATCAAGTAATTTTAATTGAGCCTCAGTTAAACTCTTAACCCTAGCCATATATACAGAAACATTCTTTTTTAACAACTCAGCATCTTGTTCAGTCTTTTGAGCATTTACTAAAGCCTCATGAACTATAGCAGTAGCATTATCCTTAGCTTCATTAACAATTAAAGAAGCCTCATCTTTAGCAACTTGTTTCATCCTATTAGCAGTTTCATTAGCCGCTATAATAGCCTGTGTTACTTGATATTCATAATTAGAACTAGAATTATCTTTACTTTTTTGAACCTCTTCCTTAAGTTTAGATAATTCACTCAAATAAGAAGCATTTTCACTATTAAGTTTTTCCAATCTCTTAATTACAACATCCACAAAATTATTAACTTCATCAATATCATAACCATTTGGAACAATACTAAATCGTTTCATGTTAACACTTCCCTACCACTCTAAATCAATATCATTTTTACTTTTTTTACTTTTTTCATCATCATCTGTTATAGCGCCTTCTACATTAACATTTTTAGGAGTACATAAAAATATTCCTCCACCAATTTTTTGTAAATCTCCACCTAAAGCATAAACAGTACCACTTAAAAAGTCAACTATTCTTTTAGCTTGATCTGGAGTAACTCTTTTCATATTAACTACAACAGTATTTTTCTTTTTTAAATGATCGGCAATCTGTTGACTTTCAGAATAAGCACGTGGCTCTAAAAGTATCATCTTACCATTAGATGTAGTTGAATTTTCAGTAGTAGTCTCCTCTTCTTCCTCTAACTCATCATCGTCATCAGTATCAACAATCATTTTTTTTAACTTACTTAAAGCCATCTTTATCCTCTCCTCTATCATAAATATAATTAAATTTTATCATATATTCAAAAAAAATACAATTATTTTTCACCAATTAACAAAAAAAGAAAAAATAATTACTACTTTTTCTCTTTATGTCTGTCAAATATTATATCAGTTTTCAATATCAAAATTAAAACAATTATAAACAAAATAGCATATATTATAATACCTTGCTTAAAATCTCCAAGAACATATATTATAGATGCTATAGCAAATAAAGCATCGATTAAATATATTATTAATACTGTTTTTTTCTGAGAAAAATTCTTTTTTAAAAACTGATGATGTAAATGATTTTTATCCGGCATAGATATAGGCTTATGATTAACAATTCTCCTCAAAATTGCAAATAAAGTATCAAGTATAGGAATAGCAAGTAAAAATATTGGAACTATAAAAGAAGTAAATGTTACATTCTTATATCCCAAAAGAGAAATAACTGCTATCATATACCCCAAAAACATACTACCCGAATCTCCCATAAAAATAGACGCCGGATTAAAATTATGAAATAAAAATCCTAAAGTACTACCTAACATCACAAAAGTTAAAATAGTATCAAGACCACTAGAATTTTTAAAAATAACAGAAATAATACCAATAGTAATAAAATATATTGATGCTATTCCACCAGCAAGACCATCTAATCCATCAATCAAATTCATACAATTAATAACACCAAGTATAAAAAATATAGTAATTGGATAACTAAAAATTCCAAAATTCATATATAAACCAAAAGCACTAATATCCTTAAGTATAATTCCACCATACAAAGGAATTATAGAAGCACCTACTAACTGTCCTAAAAATTTATATTTAGCAGGAATTGGCTTTATATCATCTATAATACCAGTAATAACAATCACAAAACTTCCAATCAATATAGAATTCATCTGTATTGATTCTTTACCAAAAATCATATATCCAAGCAAAAACCCAAAATATATTCCCAAACCACCTAATCTAGGTATTGGAACCTTATGAACCTTTCTAGCATTTGGTAAATCTAAAGCACCTACATGTATTGCTATAATTTTTACTACAGGAATAAATAATAAAACAAACAAACAAGTTATAGCTATCATAAAAAATATTTGTAAATAATCCACAATTACACCTCTTCAACAACAATTTTATCACAATAAACAAAAAATATCAATTTTCATCAAATAAAAACAATAACATTTCAGCAGCAGTCCAAACATGAGTTGGAGAATTTTTTCTAGAAACTAACTTTTTATCTATTATAGATAACTTACTATAATCTGCCATACTAGCACCAGCCTCATAACTAAGTGGATAAATAGAACTACTAATATAAATATTACCAGAATGAGTATTATGATACTGAGCCCATGATAAATAAGGAAATTTAATATCATCATATAACAATGTATTATGTTCATATTTCTTATACCACCATGTACCTGCAGTATAACTATCTACCTCATCAGGAAAATTTAAATCATTATCAATACCTAATTTAGATAAACCAAATTGATACCAAATATTTTGATAATAATACATCTTACCAGAATCAGTACTACCTTCTATATGATTATTAACAGAAATTCTATGTGCCTCATTTATAATATTATTAATTAAATCATAATCTGGATTATCAATTAAAGATAACAAATATAAAACCTCCCCTAAATTATCAGCCTCATTAGTACCATTTTGATTATCATAAATACTATTGATTTTTCTAATACCATCACTAATCAAATCTATCTGATTAGTCTTTTCTAACACCATAGCACCTATCGCTGCATCCCTATACCAAACATTATCATAAACAAGTATATTAGGTCTAAACATATTATCTTTTATATTAAATAATAATTCACTATACAAAACTTTCATAACATTTGGATATTTATATGAAGAAAAATCATAAAGTTTAATATCTGTATCATCAAGAGTCTTTACCTTATCAGCAATTTCTAAAAATATTCCATTACTATCTTCATAAATTTTTCCAACTTCACCCTTATTATTCTCAAACACAACAGTATACATATTTGGTATAATCTTATACTTTTTTATTTTATCATATATCATTTTTCCATCAAGAGAAATAAGTTTACCATCATTAAAAATGTATTTATTTCTACCACCCATACCAAATAAATAAAATGATAAATCAGCAAAATCATAATTTAAATCAATTTTATAATTAGATACAAAAGCCCTATATTCATTTTCATAAGCATCTAGATTTAAAAATAAAGAAGAAAAATTATTCTCTAATTTCATATCACCTTTTAAATCATAAATTAAAAACTTCTGATAATTAAAAGTAGTCTTAACAGTAATAAAAGTACAAATAATTAAAATAAAACTTATAACTAAAACTATCAAATCTTTAACATTATTATAAAAACCAAATCGAAAAATTCTAAAAAATTTCTTTTTAAAAACCAAAGACAAAATAAACAAAATAATTATAACTAAAACTAACATAATGACTAAAGACCTATAAGTAAATAACTGCAAACATCCTCTTTTACCCAAAGCAATACCAACCAAATTAAACATATTAGAAAAATTAATGGTATTAATAATAATTTGATAAATCAAAAAGAAAAGTAAGAAAAATTTACAAAAAGAATTATTTTTATAGTTTATACCAAGTAATAAAATTATTAAATATAGAAAATGCTGTGAATATAAAAAACAACAAGAATTACCATAAACAAGATGAAAAACAAAATTAAAAATAACAGATAAACATAAGAATAAATTAATCCATAATAAATTTTTAGAAAGATTTTTAGTTAAATTAATAAAAATAATTAAATAAAAAATAGTAATGATAATAAAACTAACAATATTAATACTATTAAAATCCAACATCAAAGAAGATTCAACACTTATTAATTTTAAATCACTAGAAATAACAGAATTATAAAAATCATCTGCAACAACATTTTTAAAACTATTATAGTTAATATTAAAATCAACCCATGAATTATTACGTTCACTTTCAACTGTATTAAATATTTCTGTTATCAAAGGCGTATTATGCCACAAATAATTCTGAAAGTAAGATAATAATAAAGATACAATAATTACAACTATATTTAAAAATACAAGTTTAATAAAATTCATTTTCTTACTTAATAATAAAATTAAACAACCAATCAAAAATATAACATAATTAGTAACTGTAACACCAATCAATAAAACTCCAAAAATAACCAAATAACCAAAAATATTATCAGATAAATCATTATTTAAAATACTAAATAAATAATAACTAAAACAAATCAAAATTAATGCTGCTACATTATAAAGTTCAATACCAGCAGTAAAAACTAAATTAGAAAAAGCAAATCCAAATATCAAAGAAATTAGAATAGAAATTTTCCTATTACTTTGAAATTTTGAAATAATTAAATAAATAAATCCAACAGATAAAGAAGATATTAAAGAACTAAAAATAATAATAGATATAGTACTATCTTGTGTTATTCCAGATAAAAACAATATGATAGGTTGCAGTAAAATAACAACAAAAGGATGAACCATTAATCTATAATGATCCCCAAATATCAAAGATAAATCACTTATTACTCTACCAGAATCAGCCTCGAATAACAAGTTATTACGTCCAGTAAAATCATGAAAATAAGATATTAAAAATCCTAATACCAAATAAAAAATAAAGAATAGAAAAACAATCCTTTTAAAATCAATTTTTCTTTTAATTTTTTCATTATTCCAATCAACAATCTCATTTCCATCTACATAATACTTATCATCTGCTAAAGAAACCATATCATAATCACTTAAACTATCACCATAAGCTTCCTTAAAAGATGCTCTCTTATATTTTTTCTTAATCCTATTAACCTTTTCTTTTCCATGACAATTTTGCCCTTTATAAATACCAGTTTTAAAATCTATATTACTAGCTATAACATCATGAACACCTAATATATCACCTATAGGTTTAATTAGAAAATAAGGTGAAGCTGACACAATAATATCTTTTGAATGTTCACAATTAACATAAAACTTTTTAATTTTATTTTTATTTTTTTCCCAAAATTCATCAACTATACCATCAAGATTAGAAAAAAGTGTAACAAATTTGAAAAACTTTTCCTTCATTTGTTCCTTAGATTTTAATCTTAAAATATACAAAATAGCATACCATAAAAAAATAGGTAAAAATTTAATAATACTAAACTTCTTTTTCAAACAAAATAAATAAAAATCAACAGATGAATCACCATCATAAATAGTTCCATCAAAATCAAACAAACGATACATACAAACAACTCCTCTACCAATATATTAAACCTAATAAAAACATCACATATACTAAACCTAAGATAATTATAGCTTTATCTCCAAAAACAACCTCCACAGGATCACCATCATTATTCTCATTCTCAATTAGCATACTATAACGCATACAAATAATAATTATAATAGGTACAGTCCAAACCAAATCCTTTCCTACCCTATTAATAACGCTCTCATCTACAGTCCATAATGAATAAAAAACTATAGCAATTCCTAAACACATATACATACATTTATCCAAAAATTCATTAGTATAATATTTTAAAACTTCTCTTGTACTTTTTTTTGTTTTAATTTCTCCTCTTCTCTTACCTAGTGATAAATAAAATGACATAGACATTACAGTCAAATATAACCAATTAGAAACAACTATATTAGTAATAGAAGCGCCAAATAAAACCCTAATAACAAACCCAGAAGTAAGTATTATAATATCAAGTAAAGGAATATTTTTAAATCCAAAACTATAAGCCAAATTAATAACAAAATAAATAATCAACAAAATAATACTATAAACAGGTAATCTAAACAAAATTAACAATAATATAGAAATTATTAAAAGAATAAAAGCTAATAATAGTGCATTTCTAATTGATACTCTACCAGAAGCAATAGGTCTATTTTTTTTCTTATCATGTTTCTTATCTTTATCTACATCCCTAATATCATTAATAACATAAATAATACTGCATGTTAAAGAAAATATAACAAATCCAATAAAAGATTTAAATAAATAATTACAATTAAATAAATTACCACTAAAAACTAAAGGCAAAAATATAAGAAAATTTTTAAGATAATGTTTAACACGCATTAATTTTAAATAATCAAAAAACTTATTTTTCATAAATCACTCTCCAAATAAAATACTTTTTTAATTCTCATAATAATTAGATATTAAAACATCGGAACTATACTCCAACTTTCTTGATAAATAATTATTAATTTTATTTAATTCATTACCATCATAATAAGTATAATCATTAAATATAACATATTCTTCATTCGTATTTAAAGCATCATACCCTGTATATAAATATTTACTATTAATTCCAAATAAATTAATAATAGTAGGTAAAATATTAATAGAACTAGTTATTGTATCTACTTGATTACTCCCCATTTCACTACTATAAATAAAAAATTTAGTTTTATTCAATTTTTCAGTTTCATCTTCTCCTATAACTATCCCATTAGGATGATCAGTAAATGCAACAATTATAGTATCATTAAGCAAGTTATCGTTTTCTAACTTCTCCAACAATAACTTAAACATATTATCTGTCTCCCTAGCAGCTGAAAATCCACATAAATATTCTTCATCAACAACATCAGGATATATATTCTTTATATCATCTAAATTAGTAGTACACTCAATTTTATCATAAGTATATGGAGAATGAGGTGAATAAGTTATGATGAAACTCATAAATTTATCATTAGATAATACTATTTTATTATAACCATTTTTTATAATATAACTATCTAAATCCATATGTTTATCATCAATTTCCATATCCCAATAACTATGATATTTACTATAACCAAAACTTAAATGCATATTCTCTCTATTATAAATATAACCACTAGATCTATGAAATGAATTAGTTATATACCCTTCTTTTTTAAATAAATTAGCAATTGAATATGGATAACTATTATCAACATAAGCATAATTTGGAGACAATTTATTTATACTAGGATACATCCCAGTATTAGCAATAAACTCTGTATTTGCAGTTTCACCTGTAACATATCCCGGTGAATAATGATTATTAAAATTAAATCCATGTTGCATCATATTATATATCGTTGGAGTAGTTTCTTCATTTACCATCCAATCATCCATACTTTCCATCATAACAAATATTAAATTTTTATTTTTAAAAATACCATTATAATTGTTACCATTAGAAATATTTTTATTTTCTGAAATATATTCTGATACATATTCTTTTGCTTTTATTGAATCATCTTTTTGAAAAAAGCTATGATTAAAATCCTTTATAAGGTATTCATACGTACCACAAAGTCTCAATAAATTTTCTGGTACTATCCAATTTTTATAATAGTTAGAAAGATTGGTTTTTACTTCTCTTGAATCCCAACCATCACTTGCATTATCTAATTTTATATTAATAAATACAATTCTACATACCATTATAACTAAAATTAATGGTATAACCACAAATGACTGTTTAGATTCTATTTGATAAAATTTTCTTGTTCTTGTTTTAAATATTAATAATATAATATCAATTGAAGTCAAAATAAATAAAATTAATTTTAAATTAATAAACTTAAAAACTGAATTCAAAAAAGAAAGACCATCACCTGAAAGAAATAAATCTTTCCAAGAAAATACCGAATGAAAATATGAATTCATAAAATAATTTATAATAGATATAATCAATAATAACACATTAATTACACAAGAAACTATTTTTCTTGGTTTTGGATTAAGCATATACAAAATTATAAAATATAACAATACCCACAATACATTAAATATAATTGCAGTTTTTACCAAATACCCACTGATACTTAAACTTCTAGTTACTAAATATTGATTAAAAAAATCAATAAATATTAAATATATTCCCTCATAAATAAAGAACAATATTGTTTTAAAATACTTACTTTTTGTAATTCTACTCATCATAAATCCCCATTTCACATAATTAATGTTTATTATTTACCATACTTATCAATTATAGCATCTACTATTCTTACACTAGCCTTACCATCTCCATACGGATTAGATGCCTTACTCATTTTCTCATATTCAAACTTGTTATCAAGTAATTTTTTTGTTTCATTATAAATAGTATCCTCATCAGTACCAACTAATTTTAACGTACCAGCACTAATTCCTTCAGGCCTTTCAGTAGTATTTCTAAGAACTAAAACTGGTTTTCCTAAAGAAGGTGCCTCCTCTTGAATTCCACCAGAATCACTCAATATAATATAACTTTTATTTTGAAAGTTATGAAAATCAATTACTTCTAATGGTTCAATTAATTTTATTTTATTCATATCACCAAAAACTTCTTTAGCGACTTCTCTTACTTTAGGATTTTTATGAATAGGATAAACAACTCTAACATCATCATATTCATCTACAATTCTTTTTATTGCTTTAAAAATATGTCTCATAGGCTCTCCTAAATTTTCACGACGATGTGCTGTTAATAATAACATTCTATTATCGCCAACCCAATCCAAAATAGGATTACTATAATCTTTTTTTACAGTTGTACTCATTGCATCAATAGCAGTATTACCTGTAACATATATTTTTTCATCAGCAATACCTTCATCAATTAAATTATTTTTACTAACAGAAGTAGGTGCAAAATACATATCAGTCATTCTATCAACCATTTGTCTATTCATCTCTTCTGGAAATGGTGAATATTTATCCCATGTTCTAAGCCCTGCCTCAACATGTCCTATATCTACTTGATTATAAAAAGCCGCTAACGCACCTGCAAAAGTCGTTGTTGTATCACCATGAACTAATATAATATTAGGCTTTTCTTTTTGTATTATTTCTTCAAGTCCTAATAATACTCTAGATGTTATCTCTGATAGTGTTTGTCCCTGTTTCATTATATTTAAATCATAATCAGGTTTAATATCAAATACAGTTAAAACTTGATCTAGCATCTCCCTATGTTGCGCTGTTACACACACTATACTTTCAATTTCATTTCTTTCTTCTAATTCTTTTACTAACGGAGCCATCTTTATAGCTTCTGGTCTTGTCCCAAATATTGTCATTACTTTAATCATTTTTTATTCCTCCCCGATTAAAAAATTATATCTATTTCAAATTTTCAACATTTTTTTAATTTTATTCAACTAACAAACAATCATAGAAATTTTCTATCATATTCAAAATTTAAATCATTAATGTTGTTTATAATTTAATATTTAATTTCCATTTTAACTACAATAAAAACTATTATACATATCTTTAAAATTATACCATCTAATTTTTAGAAGCCGTTATTAACGGTATTACAAACAATAGTGGCATGCAAGTAAACAATCCATACACATACCTTAATTCACAAAAAACAGGTGTTGCAGCCATAATCGATAACCATAATCCAAAAAGTGGAACATAGCACAATAAAATTTTCTTGTTATAAAAAGTTACAATAAATGAAGATATCAAAAGAAATATAAATGCTAGTCCAACACTCCACAATATATTTGATAACGGTAAATTTCTAGTTGTAGTATCATCAATAAGTTTATTATACCAAATTGGTGTTAATGAATCACTATAAATATTTTCCTCTTCAAACATTCCATGTGATTCACCACCAGTTGCCCAGTAAATTATATCTGGATACCAATATCCCACTGTCTCCATCATATATGCATCAATATACTCTCTGGGATATTTTACCAACAAACTAAAATACGTCTGTATAAACTCTTTTTTATTATTCTTCAAAACATCATTATTTGTCATTGTTTTAATTGGATCACTTGTAATATTTTTATAATTTGTAGTAACATTATCGTAATTCCACAATTTTTCTAAAAATTTCTTATCATTTCCACTGATCTCATTTCCAAGCGCAACTACTCTCGCCATTTGTTGAAGAGGAATAGAATACGCCTCAGATGTTTTTGATTTAGCAACATTAAAATAATTAAATACTGGACCCTTTATAACAAAATAAAATATAACTAAAGACATACAAACAACACTCATTATCTTCCTTTTATCTTTTAAACATATAATTATAAATGGCATCGCAAAAATGAATATATATATACCATTATTTCTAAAAAACATTATTATAAGAACACTAATTATAAATAATACCATATTACTTTTATTGATTTTTTCATTTGTTACAAAATCATATAATGCTATAAATAATGATGCAAAAGCAGTGCCAAACATCACATCACGCCATAAAGTCACACTATAATGACCAAATAAAGGAGTAAAACCATAAACAAAAGCAATCAGCAAACAAATCTTATTAGATAATCCCTTATTATATAAATATCTAATTACTATTGTAAATAAAATACTAATACATAACATTTGAATAATAATTGAAAAAGCGACTGCAGAGTTTAAAGAATTAAACATTAATTTACCAAGATGAAAAAATATCCCAAAAAACCAAGTATGTCCAAATGTATGAAAATCACTTAAAATAAAATTATTAGCATAATGAATAACATAATAAGAATCTGGTGTCATTATTGCTGGATAAAACCTAATAAAATACAAAAAATTCCCAAAAATAATTATTAGCATTATAATAACAAACTCTTTTTTATTCATTTTTTGATTTTTTTCTAGTTTTAATAAGTTTTTTGATTTTGAAATTAAGATTTTAAATAACTTGTAAAATAAAGGCACAAATCCTATAAGCATTACTATTACACATAGTATTTTTTTAAAATTAAAAATATTGAACGGCATGTCATAAATATATTTACTGACAATGTTTCCTATTGCCAAAACTATCCCCAATATAAAACTAAGTATAAGAGAATATATTTTTGCTTTTTTGTTGCATTTAGTATTAAATTTACTATAAAAATAGTATATTGCAAAAAACAATAATGTAATAAATATGTTATATGAATTTCCATTTAAAAAATCATTATTGTATATTAATAATGCAACAAACGTGACTATAGATAATATAATATTACATACTATTTTTTTCATTGTTTTCCTCCCCATGTCATAATACATACCCCAAATATGATAATAAATATACCTATACCTTGCACTAGTGTTATTTTCTCTTTCAAAACTAAGCATGAGCCAATAACTACTAATGTATTTACAATAGCTACCGAAAGTGGCATTGCTATTGTTAGGTTTGTTTTACTCACAATGAGCATCCATAAAACAAAACTAAAACCATAACACAATAATCCTAATATCATTTTGATAGAATAGTTAATTGAAAGGCCAAATATATTTAATGTAAGATTGCTATTTGCACTACCTAGTTTAAATAATATTAATCCAGATGATGCTAAAAGTACATAACAAGTAAACATAATTATTATCTTCATATTAATCCTTCTTTCCATTTTTTTCAACTCTTTCTTTTAATATTGAAACTTCTTGAACTAGAGTTTTAATTTTCTCATTTTGCATAGATATACTTGTTGTTATAATAAACGAAACATAAAACAGAAAGAAAAATCCCAACAAAAATATCATATTCGACGTTTCTTCAAATCCTGCTAATTTTGATAATTTAAATACTATGTTTGGAAAAATCACAACAACGGCCATAATAAGCACTAAAACCAACCAAAAACTAGCATATTTCATAGTCATTTTTTTCCTTTTAACTCTATTAACAATTAAAATTAATTGTAATATTAATAGTATTATTAAAGATAATTTTAAATTTATACTCATTTTCTTCCTCCATTATTAATACTTGTTATTATGATAGACAAGCATACACTAAACATATAATATATACTCTTAAGTGGTTTAATAGAAGATTCTCCAAATTCTCTTTCATGCATTTCTACAGGTATTTCTTTAACATTTAGTCCTCTTTTAATAAGTTCTGTAGTTGATTCTGGTTCAGGATATTCTGTAGGATAATGACTAGCAAATAATTTAATTACTTCCTTATCCGCCGCTCGAAACCCACTGGTTGGATCATATATTTTTTCTCCAGAACAAATTTTAATTAATAAAGATAGTATTTTAATTCCTAATCTTCTGGTTCCACTTGATTTAAATTTACTTAAGTTGCCTATAAATCTAGATCCAATAACAAAATTAGCTCCTTTATCTATTTCTTTCACTAACTCTTTAATATATTTTTCGTCATGTTGCCCATCACCATCAAATTGTATAGCAATATCATAGTTATTTTCTAACGCATATTTGTATCCAGTTTGAACTGCACCGCCAATACCTAAGTTATGTATTAAATTAATAACATTATAATTATTCTTTTTACATATTTCCTTTGTTTTGTCAATGCTACCATCATTTATTATTATATAATCCACTGGAGATTTTGAAATGTCATTATACTTTTTTAACTTATTTATTGTATTTTCAATATTTAATTCTTCATTGTATGCTGGAATTATTATTAATGTTTTCATATTTTATACTTCCTCATCTTTTATTTATATTTTTTAACTTTGAATAAGAATTTTACATTACTATCATAGAATCTTTTTAGTCTTTTTGGTTCCTTTAATATTCTATATAACCATTCTAAATTTAGTTTAATAAATATTTTAGGTGCTCTTTTCTTATGACCACTTATTACATCAAAAGATCCACCTACTCCAACAAAAATTCCCTTATCAAATTTATCTAAATGTTTATATATCAATTTTTCCTGTAATGGTATACCAAGTGCTACCAATACTATGTCAGGCTTGACATTTGCTATTTTTTCAAACACTTTATCCTTGTCTTTTTCATATCCATTTGATGCTCCAGCTAATTCTAAATTAGGATAATCTTTTTTTAGTACTTCTTTCATAGAATCAATAACTTCTTGTTTTGAGCCAAACAAATAAATTGTTTTTTTTTGTTTATCTCCTAACTCTAATAATTTATTTGCTATATCAATACCAGCAATTCGCTCTTTAACATCATAATTAATCATTCTTGCGGCTTTTACTATTCCAATTCCATCTGGGACTAAGATAGTATTCTTATCTAGAAGTAACTCTCTCATTTCTTCATCTTTCTCACTCATCATAAATGTTTCAGGATTTGCAGTTACAATAAATGTTTTTTTATCATTCTTTAGATTTTTTTCTAATATTTTATAAAATGATTCCTCGCTTTTGTTATATAATTTGTCAAATAATGTTTTCATTCATTTACCTCCATATGCATATCTAAGAACATTATAACAAAAAAAGCCTTAAAATGAAAGGCTTTTACACTTTTTTTACTTTATTTGATCAAAATATTTGTTTAAATCATTAATTGTGGTATATGTAACTATTACAAATCTTCGTAATCTAAACTTATCGCTTCCAACATGTATTAGATTATCACTATTATTGCTTTCTCCTATAAATGCCATAGTAAAACCTGCTTTTTTTAGCATTTGAATACTATAATCGTTGTATTCATAAAATGGATAACAAAATACTGTGCTACCACCCAAATCTTCTCTACTTTGTTTTAAGTCTTTTTGTATTTCTTCTTCTGGCAAACATTTTATGCCACCACCTTGTCCGCCCGGACATTGTCCACCATCGTGCATGTTATGAGTATGCGAATGTAACTCTATATAATCAGTCTTATAGTATTCCTTCTCATCAAACCAGGAAGTAACCAAGAAAATAGTGGCATACATTTTATATTCAGTAAGTAAATCTACTGCTATTTTTGTTTTTGGACCATCATCTATTGTGATTAACACACTTTTAGGAAGCTGCACTTTTCCATCAATGTACATTTCTACTTCTTTCGTTTGCAGAGTCAACATATTTTTTTCTTTTATTAAGTCCAAGTGTGATTTAAATTGTTTTTTAGAATGACATATTTCAGTAGTGCATTCTTTTTTTTCATCAGCATTGTTCTCGTCATAAAAAGCATGGTAGTTTAAAACTGCTATTCCTGAAGCATTCTTTTTATCTGTATTATTACTTTTCTTAATTTCTTTTACATCATCTTTTTTTACATATAATAATCTATTATTAAATTCTACACCATACTTATTATCATCTTTTATTATTATTGGTAAATTATATGATTTATTAAACATATATAATAAATTATCATTTTCATCATAAAATGATGTACTATCATTAGTTACTATATTTTCGTTAAAGACTATATAATTTTTGTATCTGTCATTTATTTCTGATAACTTATCTATTTTATCTACATCTTTATAACTTATATAGTAATCATCATCAAAAGTCGTAATCTTAAAATATTTAGTATCTTTAGATATTTTCTCTTTAGTTAAACTTAATTCTACACTATTACCTATAGTTCCTACTTCTTCATTATTACTATTATATAGTTTTGTTTCTTTATTTGTTTTAACAAAATCATTATAATGACTATTTATTTCTTTAATAAGATTTTCTTTTTTTAATTCAATATTATTCTTTTTAATATGATTAAATGTTATATAAATAAGTCCACCTAATATAATAATTACTATCATAATAATTATTAATATCCTACTCTTTTTTATTTTTCTTTTCTTTTTCATTATATACCTCACAGTTATATTTTATTTTAATATATTAATCCATTCTTTTTTTACATTAGCAAGTAAATATTTTTGGCAATATTTATAACCATTATCACTATATTTACTTTCTTTTTTACTCTTTAATTCTCTTATTATTTCTTCAGCCATTTTTTCTTTATTTCTACTCTTTACTAAAATCCCTACATTATTTTTTAATAATTCTTTTGCTCCATCAGATGAATCAAAAGCAATACAAGGTAAACCATAACTCATTGCCTCAATTAATACAAGTCCAAATGATTCGGTATAAGAAGGTAAAACAAATACAGATGAATCAAAAATATATTTTTCTTTTTCTTTATCATTTAAAAAGCCAGTAAAAATTACCTTATCACCTAATTTTAAATTTTTAGCATAATTTTTTAATTTATCTTTTAAAGGTCCATCGCCAATTATAAATAATTTTGTTTTTGGCAAGTTAGTATTAACAATCTTAAAAACATCTATCAAATCCTTCTGACCTTTTTCAGGACTTAATCTGCCTATTGTAATAATATTTTTATTATTTAATTTATTTCTCCTAACTGGAAGACTATCTATTACATTAGGAATATAAACACATTTTGTATCACCAATTCTTGACTCATAAAACTTTTTCAAATTATTTGATACCACTACAAAATAATCAAAATCTTTTATTGAAGCTATTACTTTAGTTATATATTTTTTATCATCATTATGGAAATTATGTTCTGTTGCTATTTTCTTTATATTATTATAAGCATAATATCCTACTAATCTATTATGAAAAACTCTAGTAGTTATTATATAATCACTATAAGTATTTCTTATTGCCTTAATATTTCTACTTCTTTTAAGACATAATATTTTAACAGATTTAAATCCTTCTTTAAATATACTAATTATATTTTTATTTTTTATTGCTTGTTTAAACTCTTCTTTATTTGGTTTATCATCAATTAAATAAGTAATTTTAACTTTTTCTGAAAATGGAAATGCTGGTTTATCTAAAACTTTATATGTTGATATAATTTCTATATCATAATTTTCTTCAAGCATTTTACATAATGATGATAAGTATTTTTCAACTCCACCAAATCCTAGATGTAAAGCAAATATTGTTATTTTTTTTCTTTCTCTCTCTTCTGTTATTTCTAATTCACCTTTTGTCAAAGCACTATCTAGCATTGCCATTGCAAATGACACATATATAGATACTGATGGAGCACTATATACATGACCAGCTATCATAGAAATAACTGTTATTATACCAATTACATAAATATTCGTTAATTTAAAGAAAGATAATCTAAATTTATTTTTAAATATTGATCTTATAGTTCTATACGCAATATAAATTAATGGACCAAAATAAATTATAAATCCAATTATTCCATAATGAAAGAATATATCTAGTAAATCTATCTCAATTAATTTTTCTATTTTTTTATTATTTATTTTATTTCTATTTACAAATCCTATTCCAAAAATCTTATCATTAATATCAGCATTATCATATATTTCTAGTGTGTTAAAAAAGAAAGTATCTCTCCCACTTAATGCAACTTTTATAAATCTCTCAGTGCTAGGACTCTTAACAGTATATTTATTTTCTATTTTGTTGTCATCCTTATCATCAGGAGTTTCATCTTTAATACTACTAGATTCAGATATAGCAGTTTGTAAATTTTTTACCGCAGGTATATTAGGTATTAAACCAAAAGATATTACTATAATTAATATTGACCACTTCAATCCATATGCTCTATTTTTTTTATAATTAAATAGAAAGTAAAAAGCATAAATCACCTCAGTAATTAGCATACCTAAAAATGAAGTCTTAGTACCAAGTAAAGTCATAGCAAGTATAACTATTACAAATGTAAATACTATTTTTAGTATTCCCTCTCTTTCAAATAATAAATAATATAAAAATGGAAATAACACAACCATTATTGCCCCTATTTCATTTGCAGCATAAAACCAACCAACAGTTCCTTTATTACTACCAATATATGATGAAAATGCTGTATTAGTTATTTCAGGCAAAATTATTAAAATTGAATATATTATAACCTCAATTATATAAATCTTAAATATCTTTTCTTTTTTCAACTGTAATTCATCAAAAATATTTATTAAACACAATGATATTATTGGAAAATACATATACTTAAACAAATATGTAACTTCAACCTTTAAAAAACTAAAATTAAATATTTCATTTTTTGTTATAAAGTATATTATGCTAAATATACAGAGGATTCCCAAATATATTATACTCTTTTTTTTATGTACTGATTTATTTAAAAATATCAAATAAATAACCATTACAAGTAAAAATAATCCTCTCGCTATCATCCCAATAGTTAATGGTAAATTAACAAATCTAACCATTAAAGATGTTAGCAAATCTAAAATTGGCTGTAGTAGCAAAAAAATATAAAATAAATTTGCTTTATTATTACTGTTATTACTTCTCATATAATTTATTATCCTTTCCTTATTTTGAATATAAAATTAATTAACGAATACATTTTTATATTTAATAATTTGTATATTATTTTTCTATTTTTTGGTAAAGTACTTATATATTTATTGTTTTTATAATTAGGAAAATTTTTACACATATAAATAATTAATTTATTTATAGTTTCTTTTTTTACATTTTTATCAGCATTTACTCTTAAAATCCTAACTATAGTAGATATATAAATATGATCAATTGCCAAAAATTCTATTTGAGTTAAATATTGTTCTTTTTTATTATAATTAATATATGACAAAATATCATCAAAAGCATCCAATATCTCTAAATTTTTTTCAACATTAGAATTATTCATTGTAGAACCTTCTCTTATCAAATAATCATACAAAGGTTCATTAACAAACGCAAAAGTATTAGCATTCATTATAGCCTTCAATGTAAATGCTAAATCTTCATACCAAACTTTTTCCTTAAATTCTAATTTATTATCTACTAAAATATCTCTTTTATATATTTTATTCCACACAGCCATTTTACCAAATATTATATTTTCTAAATCTGTGTTATATTTAACTACAAAAGTATCAATATTTTTAGAACTATAATCCTCATTTACACAATAATTACCACATACCACTATATCAAAATTATTTTCTTTAGCCTTAGTATAAAGTTTTTCATACATATCCATTTCAATGAAATCATCACTATCAACATAACCAATATACTCACCACTAGCCTTTTTTAATCCATAATTTCTAGCAGAACCTTGTCCGCCATTTTTCTTAATATATGATTTTACTTTTTCAGGATACTTTTTAACATATTCATCAATAATTGCCTGACTATTATCTTTAGAGCCATCATTTACAACAATTATTTCTATTTCTTTTAATGACTGTTTTACTAAACTATCCAAACACTTATCTATATATTTTTCTACTCCATATACTGGAACAATAATACTTACTTTCTTACTATTCATAATTAACCTCTATTTTTTTCACTATTATCAATAATTCTATAAAATTCTTTAATTATCTTGTTTGGCAAAAAGTACTTATACCTTTCAATAGACTTTTTCTTATAATGATCATATACATCCTTATTTTTTATTAAATAATTAATTTTATCAGCCAACATAGTTGAATCACCAACTGGTACTATAATCCCATATTCATCATTACCAATAATATCCCTACATCCATACAATGCATCTGTTGCCACGATTGGCAAAGATCTGCTCATAGCTTCAATTATTACCGTTGGCAATCCCTCTGTTTTAGACGAAAGTATAAACAATTTTGCATGAGAATAAAAATTGTCAACATCATCTTGTGATCCCATAATTAAAATATTATCTTCCATTTTTTTTAACTTAATATATTTTTCTATTTTCTTACGATCAGGACCATCACCAACTAATAGCAACTTATATTTTTTACTATATTTTTTAAAATATATTTCATAAGCATCAATTAACGTAAAGAAATCTTTGGGTTCATCCATTCTAGCAACTGTTAAAAAATACTCCCCATATTTTTTTACCAAATCAATACGATTAGCTTTTAAATTATTATTTAATACAACAGGATTATATAATTTTTCTATTTTATAATTCAAATATGGTTTGTAATTAAATAAATCATCTTGATCAATATTATTTATAGTAACAATTTTATCAAATTTTTTATACATTTTTTCAAAAGCTGGAGAAAGTAATAAATATTGAAATATCATTCCATGTGCCCATACAATTTTATAATTTGCTCTAATAAATTTTAAAGCTACATAACAATCATTCATATGCCCTGAAAACGCTATAACAGTATCATATTTTACTTTTCTTAATTTTAACGTCTTTATATAATCTTGTGGAAATATAAATAATCTTTTTAAAATATAAGTTCCATAATAAAGAATAGCCCCAGCATCTCTTCTAACCATAGTTGAAGCTCTCGATAACGGATTGTGGTGCCTAGGAATATTTATTTGAACTATATTACATTCCTTAGGAATTTGATCTATCATTTTTTCAGTATTTGATAATATAACAACATCAATATCATACTCATTTTTATCTATAATAGAAAGATAATTAATTGCAACTCTTTCAATTCCACCATATAAAAATTGATCTAAAACAAAACAAATCTTTTTTTTCATTTTTAATTCTCCTTTATCTATATATAATCAATATATAATAGCTACTACCCAATATTATTTTTCTTATATCATATATCAACAACTTTTACAATATCTAAAATTTTAAAAAATTATTAACTTTTATAATTTTTACTTAACTTAATAAACGTAATACTCAATTTATATCAAAATTCTATTGTTTTCTTAACATCATTATCAATCTCGTATGGAAAATCATATAAATAATCTTTTAACTTTTCTTCAATTACTTTTATTTCATCCCTATATTCATCTTTTCTAAATAACTGCGTGTTTTTGATAGATAACTCAGGAACAAATCTAGTTTTAGGAAATATATGATCAGATTTCTTAAATCCTAGAAATTTAGTAATTATTTTCACTTGTTCTTCATAATTGTAAATCAAATCTTCAAATTTAATTCTTAAAACTTTATCAGAATTATATTTCTTTTCACTTTCTCGCATACCCTTATAATATTCACAAAACATAGATACATCGGTAGGCATAGGAACACACAATTGCTTTTCAGGCCAAATATACTTATTAATTATAAAAACATCCCTAGGATCCCTTTCAACAACAATAGCTCTTAATTTATCATCAAAATAATCATCCACTCTATACAAATTAAAAGGTAGCAAAAATTGATCTAAAATAACATTATCCTTCCCACCAGAAATTTCCTCAACAACATCATAAATATAGTCATGAGCATACTTATAAAATTCTTTACTCTTAATAAAAGAAATTCTCATACCATCATTATATTTTAAAATTTTAGAAGAACAAATTCTATTTTTTGAAATAGTTTTTAAAGGCTTTCTCAATAATAATTTAAAAAACATTTTACAATCTACTTCTTCATGCATATACCAATATCCAGAATAATTATACTGCTGTATATTCGAAATAAAATTATCAGTTATTTCTTTAAATCTAGTTCCAATTATATTTTCATAATTTCCAACCCACCAAAACTTTTTATTATAAAGTTTATACATTTGTAATTCAAAACTTCTAATAGCCTCATCACTTCTAATAGCATTATTACCAATTAATAATTTGTCTGCTAAATCAAATAACCCATTAGGACAATGTAATAAAACATACTCATAATCCTTATGTTCATTTTGACAATCTTTAAACTCAGATATTAAATCTGTAATAGCTGATGAGCCACTTCCCATATACCCAGTTGGTACTATTATTTTTTTCATTTTATCTCTTCCCTACCTTTAACTTATTTTTAAATTTATCAAATATAAATATTAAATTATTATCTTTAATTATATATAATACTACGCAGTATAAAAATACACAACTTATTATAATAACCATCATCGTTATATAAAATCCTAACTCCATTTTTTTTATCAATAACGAAATCGGTATAAACATCAAGCTTAATATTATATACATACTATTTTTCTTAGTAAATATTTGAATATCAATATTCATTTTTTTCTTTGCATATAAATAATGAGTAATAAAAACTATTAACTCCACTAACCCAGTTGTCGTTAAAGCTGTTATAGGACTAAAAATTTTAAATAACACTAATAAATAATTGATTATTAAATTACTAATTCCACAAAATAATGATACTTTTAAAATTCTATCTTCTCTATTATTTGGATACATTACCAAATTGTTCATAACTGACTCTAAAGATATAAAAATTCTAGTTATACACGCTATCATTAGTGGTATAACAGCAGCTAAATATTTTTTCCCAGCATATAAAATTATTATTTCTTTAGATAAAACAAAAACTCCTAAACACATTGGAACAATAACAAATAACAATGAAGATATTGAGTTATTCAATTTATCCTCATATACTTTTTTTCCTTCGTTCTTCAATAAATATGATAATCTAGGTATAGATACATTTATTATAGAATATGGAATAGCAGCCAACGTACTTACTAAATAAAATGCCGTATAATAAACTGTTACCGATACATCATTTACATACTTTCCTAACATAACTCTATCTAATTGACTATATAATAAATCTACATTAGTAATAACAAGTACAGCAACAAGTGGTTTAATGTATCTTTTTATTTCAATCTTAGAAAAATCAAATTTAATTCTTCGCTTAGCATAAATAAAACTTATTATATTGTTTAAAAAATTAGTAAGTGATACAACAATAGCATAAATTACTATATCATCAGGATTTCTAACAGCAAGTAAAATTGATAAGAAATACATAATCTTAACAATCACTGATTTTATCGTTATAAACTTATAATTTTCCAAAGCTTCATTTACGAATTCAACATAAAAAATATTAGCAAATATTTGAATAGTCATAACTAAATATAATGTTCTTGCCATTCCAGTTGATATCAGCAAACTATAAATCACATATAATATTAATACTAACAAATTAGAAAGCATTGATATCATAAATAAATTCGTAAATAACTTAGATACTTTTTCTTTGTCATCTCTAATTTTACTAATCTCTCTAATTCCCAAAGTATATACTCCAAAACCAGCAAATGCTAAAAACATCTGAAAATTAGCAAAGACTCTATTATACATTCCATATAAATCAACATCTAAAAGACGCATTATATATGGGCCAATTATAATTGGAACAACAATATTTACTATACTAAGTATTGATTTATATATCGTGTTTTTAAATAGTGTATTCTTCTTTTTCATATCATTACCTCCAACATATATTATTTTATCATACTTTACTTATTTTACAAAGATTTTTAACAATCCATTTACAATAATATTTATCAACAAATTTATAAATAATATTTATTATCATAAATAAACTTATAAATAACTCCAAAACTAATGGGACAATTTTAAAATATCACCAATTGAAAAAAACTCTACATTTTCAAAATAATGAAAAAGTAAAAAATCATCTATTATTGCTTAACATTGAATATATACCTAATGAAATCTAAAAGACCTTTGTTATAATTTTTCTTAATTTGACTTGCTTATTGGCTAAAATTAATATTAATACTCAAAACACCTTTGATGATATAACTTACATTAAAAATACCTCATTATAAATAGCATCATATACTAAATATAACAATATACTCTAAACATATATTATCAATACCATAAGCACTCCAAAATAACATTTTTTATTTAATATCTTATTTTTTATTAAATAATCAATAATCAATATAAACAATGGTACACATATCATAAATAACGTCTAAAAATTACTCCTATATACACTTTATTACCAACTAAAAATTATTAATATAATCAAAGATTAGCAAAAAAATGTACAGATATCACAAAAAATATAACAATATATTTTATCAAATCTATATTTATATTTCTTTTTTTATATGTTATCTAACTAATACCTTAATTAGATTATACTATATTCCAATAGTGATTTCAAGATAATAAAAATTTAAGTTTAGGTTTTTTACAAAATTTTTGTTAAACATTCTAAAAATAAAAATAAAGTTTATAAAATTAACAAATTTATCTAATTTTCAATATGACAAAACTGGACATTTTAAAATGCCCTTTTAGTTAATTATTAGTTATCTTGACTATAGCTTTAATTCAAGTTGCCTATATTTATTGCGCTGTTCTATTTTTTGATAATCTTTTATTCCAGTATGTGCAAATGATAAAATTTTACCAATCCCTCTTGCTATTTGAGTTATCCATACAAGTATATTATTTCTCAATGATTTACTTCTTAATATTATCTTTATCGTTAATAATTTTTTATCCATAAATTCAACCAATTTACCAATATGTCCTAAATGAATTGTTAATAATAAATTTAAATTATTCATAGACTTTAAAGTTCTTACTCTCATATTTTCAAATTCATATTCTTGCTTTTTTGCTCTAAAATATTCTTCTATTCTCCATCTGTAAAAATATAATCTTACTACCTTTATAACATCTTCTTTAGAATGAATATCTCTATTTGTAAGTAAAATTAAGGGTCTTTCTTCAGATAGTCCATATACAATTACTAATTCATAGTCTTTTTTATTATATGGTAATCTAACTTTGGTATGAGAAATATATACGTCATATTCTTCATTATCATCAAACCATAAGGTCATTTTCACCTTACCTTTTCTTCTAATTGCTACATCATAACATTTTTTCCTTTTGTTCTTAAAATAAAAAGTTCGATCATCATTAATCCTAATAACAAAATAATTTTCAGTTTTATCCACATAATCTATTATTTTATTATCATCATAACCCCTGTCAAAAATCATGTTACATTTCCTATTTAAAACTTTTCGAACTGCATCTATACTATCGTGTGTATATTTGTTCATGCTAATAAAATCTTTACTAGCACACGAATATATTTTACTATATAAACTTATAGGTTGCTTTTCGTTTTTGGTAAGAACAACAGCTTCACATACATGATATCCAGGAACTATTTCTTTCTTTAAACTAGATGCATCTAATACTTTATCTAAGTCTTCAAACTTTTCCATATCTTTTAGAAATATCTGAATCATCAAATATTGCAATTGGCTCATCAGCAAATAAGTTACTTATTTCATTTATATAATTATCATTTATAACTTTAAGCTCTTCTTCACTTAATTTCAGAAGATTATCGCACAACCTTTCAATTGTATAATTTAATTTAGTTTTTTCATCTAACTCTCTAGCAATACCACTTATAAGACAAGTATTGCTTTTTGCGATACCATATTGCATGTCCATTATAAACTTAGCAGTACTTTTATTTAAACCCTTAGAAATTTTTTGAGAAAAATTTGCAATTTCTCTTTTCAATTCATATAAATCCATAGTATAATTATTCATATAAATACCTCCAATATTTTTTTTAGTAACAATTTGTATAATTATTACTTGTTCAACTTAATTATACTATATATTGAAGATATTTACCTTATATTTAAAGCAAAAAAATGATTATGTGGAAAACACAAAATCATTTTTTTATTAATTTATAATTTTTTACCTAAACTCAAAAATAGAAAAGAATATTACCTTTTGTTATAATATTCTTTAATACAATCAACTAAGTAATCATTTTCATTGCTTGATTTAATTGCTATTCTAATATATTCGTTATCATCAAAGCCATTTTTACCATTTAATACTTTAATAAGTAATTTATTATTATCTAACAAATATTCAGCCAATTCATTAGCTGTTCCTTTATTAATTTAATCATAAAGTAATTAACCTCTGAATTATAGACCTTTAATTCTTTAATCATAATTAATTTGTCATAAAATCTATTTCTTTCTTCTTTTATCCTGTTGCACCCTAACATATAATCTTTATTTTCAGAAGCCAATACCCCAATTCTAAGTCCTGGTACACCATACGATTTACTAATACTTTTTATAACAATTAAATTAGGATATTTATTTAATATATCATCATCTATTAAGGTATAGTTATTATTAGCAAAATCTATATTACTTCCTTCTTAACATCATAAGTCTTATCAACAACTTGTAATTCATTGAAAATATCAACCTCAACTATATCATTTTTTATTTTCCTTTTTCTCTTCTTAACCATATTTCTCTCCATAAATCATTTATTTTTTATCCAAAATTGATAAGCACTCTTAAGCATATCATCAAGATCATGTTCTGCTTTCCAACCAAGTTTTTTCATAGCATAACTACAATCTGCATAACAACTAGCAATATCACCACTTCTTCTAGGACCAAATTCATATTTTACTACTACATCATTAACTCTAGAAAAAGTATTAACTAATTCTAAAACACTATAAGGTTTGCCCGTACCCAAATTAAAATAATCAATTCCCTTATTTTTAATAACATATTCTATAGCATTAACATGTCCTTTAGCAAGATCAACAACATGTATATAATCCCTAACCCCCGTACCATCTTCTGTATCATAATCATTACCAAATATAGTTAAATGATCCAATTCCCCACAAGCAACCTTTACTATATATGGAACTAAATTATTAGGAATTCCATTAGGATTTTCTCCCAATAATCCACTCTCATGTCCTCCTACTGGATTAAAATATCTTAAAACAGCAACACTAAAATCCTTGGAAGAAATACAAATATCTTTTAATATTTGTTCAATAAATAATTTAGTAGTACCATAAGGATTAGTAGTAGAAAGTCTACATTTTTCATCTAACGGTAATCTCTCAGGATTTCCATATACTGTTGCACTACTAGAAAAAACAAAATTCATACACTTATGTTCTTTCATAGCCTCACACAAAGACAACGTAGAATCAATATTATTTCTATAATACATTAAAGGTTTTTCTACAGATTCACCCACAGCCTTATAGCCAGCAAAATGTATAACAGCATCTATTTTATTTTCTCCAAAAATTTTATTTAAAATATCTTTATCACACACATCTCCTAAATAAAATTTAGGTCTTACTCCAGTTATTTTTTCTATTTTATCAATTACATCTATCTTAGAATTACTAAGATTATCAATAATAACAACATCATATTTATTATTAATAAGTTCTATAACCGTATGACTACCAATATAACCTGTACCACCAGTTACTAAAATTGTCATATTTTCAACTCACCTCTAGTAAAATTATAGCATTTATGCTACAATAAGTAAAGAAAGGATAGATATAAAGATGAAAAAAATACTAATAATTACTTGCCTGTTACTAACATTAACAAGTTGCAGTTATAAAACACAACCAATAAATAAAAAAGATAACAAAAAAAATATTACCTCTAATGTAAAAGAAGAAATAAAAGATACATATATAGATAATAATCCAATAACCCTAGGAATATATATGTATACAAATTCTTCCACTCCAAGATATAAAACTAATGAATATAAAAACAATTGGGAATTAAATGTAGATATATGTTCACTAGAAATATTCTATACAAATGAAGACCAAATTCCAGGAACTAATTTTAAAAACTTATGGAATAATTACTATCAAAACTATACAGATATTAATTCCTACAAAATAGGATACTTAATAGAATTTAATACTGCAAATGAAGGAAAAATTAAAAAGTATATCAAATCACCACAAGATACAAACTCAATATATAAATATATTCAACTATACCTATATGATGATATTCATCAAGACGGAGGATGGTATAGCCATATAACAGAAAATGAATACAATAATGATAGCATACTTACCTCAATAAAACTAACCGGAAGCACTTACATAGATGAAATAACTAGTGACATATCACTAACAGCATTCACATACGATGATGACGATTTTGATGAAAATGGAGAATATAGAGGAATAAGCAAACAAACAGTAATTATAAAAAGAAGTTAGAAATTACATAAAATCTAACTTTTTTTCTTTTTAAATACAAATAACTTACTAAATACATAATTAGATACAATAACAACAAATTGAGAAATAAGTTTAAAAATTTTATCATTTCCCTTAAATACTGTAACTCCAATAAACATAATTATCATATCCATTATTAAAGTAACTATTCTTGCTCCAAAGAAACTAGCACATTCCTTTATTATATTATTGCTTTTACTCTCAAAAACAAACTTCCTATTAGTAATATATGCAAATATTACCGCAACCACCCAAGAAATAATATTAGCGCCCTGTAACATTAATGCATTATTAGGATCCATTACAGTATATGTAAGACCATAATATATAAGTAAAGTAAGAATAGTAGTAAGAACACCGAATACTAAATAATTAATAACTTCCTTATACTTTTTATATAAGGCTAAAATTTTACTCATCATCACTACTCTCCTTAATTATATAAATAGGTCTTCCCTTAGTCTCTAAATATGTTTTAGCCAAATATTCTCCCATAATACCCATAACTAATAATTGAATACCACTTACCATAAACATTATACAAACCATACTAGGCCATCCACTAACAGGATCACCAAAAGCTAAAGTTTTAATAATAATAACTAAAATCATAATAAAACTAATAATACAAAAAGCAACCCCAATAACAGCACTAACAACCAAAGGAACAGTAGAAAAAGCACATATTCCATCTATAGCATAAATAAACAATTTCCAAAAACTCCATTTAGTCTCTCCAGCAACTCTTTCAACATTTTCATACTCAAGCCACTTAGTATTATAACCAACAAAACTAAATAATCCCTTAGAATAACGATTATATTCTTTCATATCAATAATAGAATTAACCATTTGTCTTGTCATTAACCTATAATCTCTAGCTCCATCCACCATAGGAACCTTACTCATCTTATTTATAAGTTTATAAAAAATTCTTGCAAAAAAACTTCTAATAGGAGGTTCTCCTTTTCTCGTAACTCTCCTAGTCCCAACACAATCATATCCATCTTTTACAATATAATTATACATTTCCTCTAACATACTAGGCGGATCCTGCAAATCAGCATCCATTAAAGTTACATAATCTCCATTACTAGAACATAATCCTGCATACATAGCAGCTTCCTTTCCAAAATTTCTAGAAAATGAATAATATTTAACCCTCCTATCCTTTTTATGCAATTTCTTTAATATATCTAAAGTTTTATCCTTACTACCATCATTCACAAATATAAACTCAAAATCAAGATAATCCATCCTTTCACTTACCTTATTAATCTCTTCATAAAACAAAGGAACAGTTTCTTCTTCATTATAGCAAGAAACAATTACTGACAATAACTTCTTTTTCATACATTCACCTCAAACTACAATAATTTTAACACAAAAAAGAACAAAAAAAAAGCACTAAATATAAATTTAGGCTGCATTTTCTTCCTTAGATACGACATTCTTACCCTTATAAAATCCACACTTAGGACAAGCTCTATGAGGTCTAATCATTTCTTTACAATTAGGACAAGCAACTAATCCATTAGCACTAACTTTATAATGAGTTCTTCTCATATCTCTTCTAGTCTTACTAACTTTTCTAAATGGAACTGCCATTACATTCACTCCTTCCTTGAATTAAGTTTCTCTTTTAATTCACTAAATGGTGAATTATTACTATGTTCTAAATCCTCTTCAGTAATAAGACGCCATCCATTTCCTTCTAACTTTAAATTTTGATTCTTCTCTGAAACAACTTTTAAAGGAATTTCCACTAATATATTTTGCCACAAAAATTCAGTAATATCAAGAGTATTTTGCACAATTTTTAAATTATTATCATTTTTTTTACCAAATTCATCAAATTCTTCAGAAATTTCTATATTAAAATCATAACTAACATCTTCCAATGTTACAGCATCTGCTAATATCATTGTGCCAGTAAGAATTCCCTCTATAGAATAATCTCCACTATATAATTTAGTAATATCTCCTTTAAAATGAACATTATAAAGTCTTCTAATTTCACTAGAAGAAATCAAGGTAGCAGGTATAACTACATCATCATCTACTACTATATCATCAAGATTATTAGTAACTAACATTGTTAAATTTATATTCATAATATCACCTGCCAACTAATTATACCAAATATAAGAAAAAATAGCAAGTTAATTATCATTATTTTTAATATATGCTGTATATATATTAACTGCTAACATTGCAACTGTCATCTGCCCAACACCAAAAGGGACTGGAGTAATATAACTAACTTTACTAGCAAGTGAATCAAAATCACAATCTCCTACAATACTACCATTATCTAATCTATGAATACCTACATCTATTATAATACTACCATTCTTAACCATCTCAGCATTTAAAAATTTTTGCTTACCTACACAAACAACCACTATATCAGCATTTTTAGTATAAAAAGAAATATCTTTACTCTTACTATGACATACACAAACTGTAGCATCTCTGTTTAAAAACAAATTAGCTAAACTCTTCCCCACTAACCTACTTCTTCCAATAATAACCACATTTTTTCCACTAATATCAATATTATAGGCATCTAATAATTTAATAATTCCCATATCAGTACAAGAACATAAATAAGAATTATTATTTATAACCTTACCCATATTAATATCAGTAAGACCATCAACATCTTTTTTATAACTTATTAAAGATATAAGTTTATTAGCGTCAAGACCATCTCTAACTGGAAGTTGCAATAATATACCATCAACATCATCATAATTATTAAGTTTTAGAATAATATCACTAATCTCACTCTCACTCATATCACTACATTCAAAATATCTAAAATCATATCCAATATCTTCACACATTTTCTTTTTACTATTAACATAAATTTTACTACTCTCATCATCCATAGTAGAAATAACCGCTAAAGTAGGCTTTCTAGGAAGTTTACTAACCTTATTTTTAATATCTTTAATAATATTATTTTTTATCTCTCTACAATCTAATATTGTCATATATACTTCACCTCTTTTGCCTAATATATCATAATATTTTATTTAAGTAAATAAATTTTTATCTAATTTTTTAGGATAAACAAATCCACTAATAAATATAAATAAAATACAAATCATCATAAAAACATATAAATTACTAACAAAAAAGTAAGAAAATATTAGTATTAAAAATTTACTCACACTAAATATAATTTCACAAATAATCAAATAACCAAAAATATTATTATTAGAAACATCATATAAATTAACCGTACTAAAATACTCGTACTCTTTTAAACACAATCCTTCAAATAATGCAATAGCGTACATAATATATTTATTATCTACATTAAGTTTTAAAAGTAAAACAATACATAATATAAAGTTAAAATATTTAAAATACTTATAATCAATTTTCCTATTAAAATAAAATAAAAATATAATTGAAGCAATCCCAATTACTACTTGAAATCCTCCAATATACATTAAATTATTATCAATATAAAGAAATAAAAATAAATTCTGTAATTCACAAAATACAACTTTAAATTGCTCTAATACAAAAAAATATTTCTTATCCTTTATAGAAATATCTTTGAATGTTACATTACCCTTATTACAACTTTTAATCTTATAAAGTGGAATAATACTAATCAAAGATATAATAAAAGAAACAATTACTCCAAATAATATTGATATATTCTTAGTAATATATGCAGATATTATAGAAGTAAACATTATTCCAATATAATTCCAAATAAGAATATTATTAACTTTAATATCTTTAATACTAATAGCAACATAATGTCTAACAGAATTATATAAACAATCTCCAAACGACATAATAATACTTAAAATTATTAAACTAAATAAATCCTTATTCATAACCGACAAATAATAATAACCCAATATATTAATAATACTTGAAATTATTAGCACATACTTAAAAGAAATTTTTGATGACAAATAAATTCCTAAAGTATTTGAAATAATTCCTACACCATACATAACCGTTAAAAATAAAAAAATATCTTTTATAGTATAACCATAAGAATATAAAAAGACTAAAGAAAATATTGAAATTAAATTTCTACTAATAACAGAAAGAAATATAAATAAATTATATCGTATTGTATCATTCATAATAAGTGATCCTCCAATATTAAACTTTTCAAATATTAAAAAAAAATACTAAAAACAAGAATTTTAGTATTAAATCTAATCAGATAATATATTATTAATTTTATCTTTAATTTGTTCTTTGGTAAATGGCTTAGAAATATAATCAATAAATCCTATTTTTATATATTTTTCTTTTACACCACTAACTGCATCAGCAGTTAACGCAATTACAGGAGTATTAAATGAATTAATTTTCTTTAACTCTCTAATACATTCTTCCCCATTCATCTTTGGCATCATTATATCCATAAAAATCAAATCATAATTATTACCATTTTTAATCTTATTCAAACATTGAAGTCCATCATAGCATTCATCAATATCAAAATTAAAATTCTTTAATGCCCTGCAAGCAACCTTAATATTTAACTTATTATCATCCACAATTAATATTTTTTTATGTTCCAAACCTCTTAAATGATTTTCATTTGTTACATCACTACTTATTTTTTTATCATCTTTTGATTTAAGCATTTTATTAATCTTTTGAGGTATATTAACCATAAAAATAGAACCTTTGCCATACTGTGATTGAACATTGATTTTTCCATTCATCATTTCTACTAAAGACTTAGTAATAGCAAGACCTAAACCAGTTCCCTCTGTTGTAGTATTCCTTTCTACATCTAATCTATCAAATTTATTAAACAATCTATTAATATATTCTTTCTTTATACCTTTTCCAGTATCCTCACAAACAATAATAATATTAGAAATATTTTTTTTAATATTATTTATACATTTAATATTTAAATTAATATATCCCTCATTAGTATATTTAATCGCATTAGTAAGTAAATTATTAACTATCTCCTTTATCTTTCCTTTATCTCCAATTAATTCATAAGGAATATCATCCGCAATATTAAGATTAAATTTAATATTTTTATCACCTATACGTGTTTGTGTTATTTTACACATATTAGTAATTTCTTCCTTAGGATTATAAATAGAATCAATAATATCCATTTTATTTTCCTCTATTTTATTAATATCTAGAATATTACCAACAATTTCTAATAATGTCTGAGAAGCATTTACAATATCCTTAGAATTTTCAATTAACTCACTAGGTACTTTATCGATATAAGTTAAATTATCTTCAGATAAACCTATTATAGCATTTAGAGGGGTCCTAATTTCATGTGACATACTAGAAAGAAAATCTGATTTAGCTCTATTAGCACGCTCCGCTTGTTCCCTAGCAAATTCAAGTTTTTGAATCATCTTAACGTCAGGATTTTCTATTGTAAAATACATAATAATAACAATTAATGAATACACATAACCCATCAAAAAACATTCAGGATAAAAAACACCTAAAATTATATCAAAACCACCAAACACCAAAAGAGAATATACCGGAGTAAACTTCGAAGTCACAATTTTATTTCTATATTTTAAGCAATAATATAAATCCATAATTGAAAAAACAAAACACATTATATATGTAAAATATATAGATAATCCAGTAGGAAGAATACCCCTATCAAAAACAATATAATAAATAGGGAAAATTAATATCAGCAAAAAAACACAAACCAATAAAAATATAAAAGTATTTTTAATATTTTTACTAGCACCGCATATATTCATCAAATATATAACAAATAAACCACTCCATATTGCATAATAAGAAGAAGTAAGTTTAGAAACAAATTTATAAATTATACTATTTAAATCAGCACCATTATTAAACCACAAACAAGTAATTATCTCTAATGACAATCCAATAATTGTAACAATTAAAATTAAACCATATACTCTTGTTTCAGAATTATCAATTCTTTGTTTTGAAAAAAACATATATGATAAAATAAGAATCACCATTAATGAACTAATTGAAAAATAAACACCAAAAGACATACCAACACAACTCCTTACACTAATCATTATATCATATATCAAACATAAATGCTATCTTTTTATACAACAAAACTACAAGTTATATTACAACTTGTAGTTTTATTTTAATACTAATCTTTTAACATTTTTATTGTCACTTATATATTTCTCATCAAGTAATTTATAAAATGAAATATTAATTTTTGAATTTGCCATTCTCTCTAAAGGTTTATCATAATATTCAATAGAACAAGGTAACCAGTTTTCACTTAAACGAGATACAACAAGTGATTTTAATCTGTTTTCAAAATCATTATAATTAATATTATAATTATACAAAGATATATGATATCTTGGAATAAACTGTAGCATATTATCAGATATCGCTGTAACAACTACTTCTCTAACTTCAGGCAATTCTAATAATAAATTCTCAAGTTCTTCAGGATAAATATTTTCTATTCCAGATACAAAATTACGTTTCTGTCTACCAATATATTTATATTCACCATTATCTAACTGCTGAACAATATCACCTATATTAATCCACTTTTTTCCATTGCCATCAACAAAAATTACCTTTTCTGTCTCTTCTGGATTATTATGATATCCAATCATTACAGAAGGACCAGAAACACATAATAATCCTTTTTCACCTTTCTTAACTTCTAAATT
Organism: uncultured Bacilli bacterium; assembly: GCA_934148535.1. Classification (GTDB taxonomy): domain Bacteria; phylum Bacillota_I; class Bacilli_A; order RF39; family UBA660; genus RUG11198. The sequence continues at coordinate 14,418 of CAKPDF010000007.1, read as the reverse complement.
AGTAATTGGATCAATTATTTTTATATCTATTGTAGAAATTGGTTGACCAATAGTACCAGACGTATGAATTTTACCGTTATTAATCATCATAGAAGCCCAAGTTTCAGTAGCGCCTAAACCATCGCCCAAAACTGCATCACTACCACAAAATCTTAACGCTTGGTTTATTGCTTTATCAGTAATTTCTTTTTTTGCTTCTCCACCAGATGTAGCATAATGCAATTCATTTAAAGTTCCTTTCTTTAATTTGCTATTAGGAACAAATTCTTCACCATGTTGTTCAATTAAAGATACCCAATGAGGTGGACCACCAACAGCAGCATTAGCATGAGTTCTAACAATTTCATCATAAAAATCACTTGGAAAAGCCTTTAAAGTAAGTGCAAGTTCCATATTATTGCACAAAGCATAATGCATTATCATCCTACCATAAGCCATATGACCAATTGGAATATTTCCCAAATGAATCATTCCAGGCTCTGCAGGAAAAATAGAATTCATACCCTCAACAACATAATTCAAACCACTACCAGATAAATCAACGCCCTTATGAACTCCAGTTGAACCACCAGTAAATAATATATCAGTTATTCTATTCTCCTCATAATCAGCCTTTTTATAATTAACCAAACTATAATCTTGTTTTAATAAATAGCTCAAATTACTATTTCTAGACAATTTAAAATTCCCCTTCATTAATTGCATAAAATTATAACCAGTCTTAATCCTCAAATTATTTAATGACTCAAAAGGAGAATACAATATTGAAGAAAAATTCAAAGACTTTTCCGAATCTTTAAAATTACTATAACACATATCTACAGATATAATCATTTTTGGTCTTACAATTTCAAAATCTTTTTTTATTTTTTCTGCATTATCTAAAGGGCTATACCCTACTACAACCGCACCAATTATATCAAGAGCATACAATAAATATACAGATTCTGGAGTATTTAAAGTAATAACTCCTATTATATCACCACTCCTAATTCCTTTAGCATAAAGTAACCTTACAAATTTCTCAATTTGTTCATGCATTTCTTCATAAGTAATTTTTTTATTACCAAAAGATAAAGCAACCATATTCATATATTCACTATTACAATCAAGTAAATACTCATATTTTGTCTTATTGATATTTTTCACAAAAAACGCCTCTCATTTCACAACAATTCTAACATATATAATAAACATTGTCAATTTATGTATCAAAAAATATTCCCAAAGTACCAATTAAAAGAGTTCAAAAGAACTCTTTTTAATTTAAATTGCAATATCCAATATCATCATCACAACAAAGCCAACAATCATTCCCAAAGTAGATAAATCCTTATCAGATGTAATAGATTCTGGCAATAATTCTCTTGCAACCACGCATATCATAGCGCCCGCTGCAAAAGATAATAAAAATGGCATAATAAATTTAATCTTTAAAACAAGTATTACCCCAATTATAGCAGATATTGGCTCTACTAACCCAGATGCTTGCCCATACATAAAACTTTTAAACCTAGAATAGCCATAACTACGAAGTGGTAAAGAAACAGCTGCACCCTCTGGAAAATTTTGAATACCAATTCCAACCGCCAACATCAAAGCACTAATTAAACTAACACCTCCATTAGATATACCACCAAAAGCAACACCAATAGCCATACCCTCAGGAATATTATGAATAGTAATAGCAGATATTAAAAGAATACTCCTTTTAAAATTAATAGATGTATCCCTATTACTAAGAACTTTATCTAAAAATTTATCAGATAAAAGTACAAATAATCCCCCAATAATAAAACCTAATGCTGGAAATAACCACGCTATATATCCAAGTGTCACAGATAAATCTATAGCAGGTATAAGTAAAGACCAAAAAGAAGCAGCAATCATAACCCCAGCACTAAATCCCAAAACAGTATTAAGAATCTTTTTATTTACCTCTTTAAAAAAACATACCACCAAAGAACCTAATGCAGTAATACCCCAAGTAAATGTAGTAGCAATAATTGCCTGTATAATTGGATTTAATTCTCTAAACCAACTCAATTTCTACTTACCTCCACACTGTATAGTATGAATTTAAAATATTTCTGCTACCTTTAAAATTTAAAATTAATACCGATGTATTGTAACCATAAACTACTTACTTATCATAATCATCTAAAAAACTCTTATATTTACCATTACTCTTAACACCCAAAACACAATCCAAATTAACATTATCCATACTCTTAAAAATATTATAATCTATCCTATTATTAATCTTTCTTAATTTTTTTATTAATTCCTTAATTTCTTTTCTCTTACTAGTACCATCATTAATCAAAGAACACCCCTCAGTAAATCTACAAGCACAATTAATAAAAGTCAAATCGTTAAAATTTCTCCAAGCAATAATAGATTCCTCATGAACCATATAAAGTGGCCTAATTAATTCAATACCAGGAAAATTATCACTATGAAGTTTAGGCATCATAGTCTTAATCTCAGAACCATAAAACATAGAAAGTAATGTAGTCTCAATAACATCATCAAAATGATGACCAAGTGCTATCTTATTACAACCAAGTTCTTTTGCCTTATTATATAAAAATCCCCTTCTCATTCTAGCACATAAATAACATGGATTGCCATCACTAACATTACTAACAACATCAAAAATATCACTATCAAATATCTCTATATCTACACCTAATGTTTTAGCATTATCAGTAATCATTTCTCTATTATAATCATTATATCCAGGATCCATAACCACATATCTAGCTTCAAATTTAACCTTCCCATGTCTTTGTAATTCCTGAATACATTTAGCCATAAGAAAAGAATCTTTCCCCCCAGAAATACAAACCATAATCTTATCATTTTCAGATATTAATTTATATTCTATTACTGCCTTAACAAATTTACTCCATATATCCTTACGATACTTTTTTATAATAGTCCTCTCTATTTCCTTATATCTCTCCATTATTATCATACTCCTTATAAATAATATCAAACACTCTTAAAAACTCTAATACATCATCTAAAGTAGTAAAACTAGAAATACTAAGCCTAATAGAAGATGACGAAAGACTCTTATCACGAGTAAGTGCATAAACTAACTTAGAAGGTGTTTCTATAGGACAACAAGAAGTCTTAGTAGAAACATAAATAGAATAACTCTCCAATCTTCGTTCCAAATCTATAGCCCTTATTCCCTTAACACTAAAATTAATAATATTATTTATAGAATTAGCAGTACTATTAATATGAACCATTTTATACTTAACTAACCCTTTCTTAATAATATTATTCAATTTTAAAATATAATCATAACTAGATTTTTCCTCATCATACGCAAGTTGCAAAGCCTTAGCACTAGATACAATAAGTGCTAAAGTAGGAGTACCACTTCTATATATAGTAGTAGATTTACCACCATCAATCTGAGCAATTATACTAACATTATTTCTTTTAATTAAAATTCCAATACCACTTAATCCATAAAACTTATGAGGAGTAATAGTTATTAAATCTACTAAAGAATAATCTATCATCACCTTACCAATTGCTTGTGTTGCATCCGTATGAAAATAACAATTAGAATATTCTTTAATTATACTAGCTATCTTCTCAATAGGTTGCCTAATTCCAATCTCGCTATCAACAGAACACACACTAACTAAAATAGTATCATCCCTAATCATATCTTTTAAACTTTCTATATCAATAAGACCATCAGGTAAAACAGGAATAATCTCAACCTCAAAACCAGATTCTTGTAACTTAGTAGCAGATGATACAATAGAATTATGTTCTAAACTACTAATAAGAATATGACGTCCCCTATTTCTATACCTAGAAGCAATTCCCTTTATAACCAAATTATTACTCTCACTAGCACCAGAAGTATATATAATTTCATCACTTTTAACCCCTAAAATTTTAGCAATATCACTAGTAGCCTCATCAATAACATTCTTAGCCTCTAATCCCAATTTATGAGAAGAATTAGGATTTGCATAATATTTTAAACTAGCATCATAAAAACAATCTAATACTTCTTTTTTTACAGGACATCCCGCTGCATAATCCAAATATACCATAATACACCTCCAAAAGAAAAAAATATACTACATAATTATAGCACATTTTTTATAAATTTTATATTTCTTTTTCTTTAATTACAATACATCATTAATAAATTACAATATATTAAAATAATTAAATCTTTGATTATAGCATATCATAAAAAAACTATAACAATTAGTATTATTACTAACTGTTATAGAATCGCATTTCTATCACCAAAAATTAAAATAATTATTAAATAACTTCTCCACTCTAATAATAAATTATTATTAATAAGTTAAAATTCGTAATAGAATTATAAATCATAAATTAAAATTCTTAAATTAATAAACATATACACTTTTTTAAAATTATAATTCTAAGTAATAGAAATACTTCGGCTAAAAACTTTATATTTTATTTAATTTGCAAAATTACTTAGCAAAACCGCATCATAACTATATTTCAAATTCAATAGAATTCAATTTAGAAATCTCAAAATCAGTATCTTGAATTTTCTTATCCATCTCAAGTAATTTATTTCTAATTTCATTCATATCAAAATTAAGAGTTTTGCACTCAAAATATGAATTATTAACTTCAGTAACTCTTTTCTTAGAATTTTTTAAAGTTAATAACTGCTCTAATACAACTTTTAGTCTCCTTAAGTTCATATTATCTACTATTGCTTGTTGAATAGTTCTACCATCACTTAACTTATATGAATTATTTTTTTCATATAAGATTGCCTTAAATTTAGATAATTCAGAAATATAGCTTTCTATTTCACCTAAATTACAATCGAAATCAATTTTATTATCTTCAATAATATTAACTCTACCATCTAATTCCTCTACAGATGTATTTATAGCTAAATTTTTGATTATAAAAGTTTTGTTATTTAGATTTCTTTCTTTCTCAGAAATTAAATTCATTAATGTTGATATATTTGTTTTCATTATATTCACTCTCCCTTTGACAGATACCATTTTATAACATTTATATATATAATTGGTCACTTCAAAAGAGACAAAATTATTAATAAAAAAATTAAAGAAGTTTAACTTCTCCAATTTCAATTAATAATTATAATATTATATTCATTCAACTATATTCTTATTTCTTTAATAATCTTACAAAACTAGCATTATCAATACTAGACAATTTTAAAATTTCCTTTTTTGAATGATAACCTTGTGAAGAAATAAAAGCATTATCAAATTTAAAAAACTAAATTCCATTAAAAGACGGAATTTAGTCTAAAAATCTGCGTTTTTTCAAAATCAATCTCAAAGCATACACTTAATATTTTTTATCCGAATAATTTTTGTCCTTAAATACATCATCAATTACATCAAACTTGTATTTTAAATCTTGTATTCTTCTTTTCGAAAAAAGAAATTTAGTTTATCTTGTTTTTCTCAATATATTCTGTAGTTAATTTTTTTAAATAAATATTATTCCCATGTTTCAAAACATATTCAAAATTTTCATTGCTTTCTTTAAAGTTTTTTCTTTTGCTATAATAAACACCTAACAAATATTTAGTTTTTATTTTTTGATACTCATTATCTGTATCAAAATATGGAACATAACATTTGAAGATACCATTTTCATCTTCATTAATATCTTTATTAAAAATACTTTTCAAAACAATTAAACGCTCTTTTCTAAAAAGATTTGTATAAGTTTTCTTATTTTCAATTAGTAACATCAATTTATCAAATAATATATTAGCATTTTCTATATCTTTAATTAAAAGACAATTAAAATACATTTCAGAAGTATTTCCAATTTTATTGTATGAATTGGAAGATTTATTTAACAATTCAATATATTCAATTATACCTTTTTTTGTAGGATTAATTAAATTTTTAAACAAAAGCAAATCAAAAATGTATATATCTTTGCGTTGCTTATTCATAAAAGGTAAATACTCATTTATTAAATTTATTGAATCATCAAAACTACAAGTTTTAAATGAATTATTTACACTTTTATCTATAGGCAAATACAATATATATCTTTCAACACATAATGCTACAATATATATCAAATTCAGAATTAACCAATTACATTTAAATAAACCAACTAAAATAGAATTAATAAAGAAAAAGCCAATCACAGATATATATTCCGAATATTTCATTAAAATTTTTCGCATATAATCACCTAATTTAATTATAACATAAATAATATAAATAAGTAAATAAATCGATTTTTTATCAATTTATCATTTTATTTTAAGTAGCTAATTTTGGTAGTTCTCTAATCATATCCGTATTCTCAACTCAAAACAGCAAAATTAAGTTTTATATTTAATCTTATCAACTCTTTTATTATTTTATTCATCATATAACATATTTTTTAGCATATTAAAAATGTAGGAAATTCAACAAAAATAATTTATCAAATTCCTACATTTTATTTTACCATTTACATTAATAAGCAAATAACGCAAAGAAATAACCGTGTAAAGTTTGAATTCTCGGATACTAAGAAAGAGATAGTAGAAGAATAGTACCTATGTTAAATGACCTTAAAATGCTCTATGAACAGGATAAAAAAGAGTATTACGAATTTAATGATGATTTCTTTGTGGTTTCTGATGCTAAACCGATAACTGATTCTAATATATATCTTAGAAGAACTAAACTAGCTACTCTAGCTGGCTTAAAAATTATTAGGATTCATGATTTTAGACATTCTTGTGCATCACTACTTATTAACAATGGTGCTAATGTTACATTAGTTGCAAAGTATTTAGGACATACAAAAATCGAGGAAACACTAAATACATATTCACATATGTTTAGTACTGCCCTCGACTCTGTTGTTTCTGTTATAGATAGCTTAGAAGATGACTAAGCTATTTTTTACGAAAAAAAGAGCATAAGCTCTTTTTTTCCTCCGATATACCAAATACACCGGAATCACATTACATATAGATTATAGCAAAAAAAACTATATTTGTCTATACATAACTCAATATTATTATATGTTTTTTACACAATTATATTCATTTAATATCTTCAAAATACTTTTTATCAATTCCTGTATAATCTGTGTATCGTATTTTGGCAGGAAATGGTTTATACTTTGATTTAATTTCTTTGATTTTTATTTTGTTTGATAGTGTATTTATTTTTCTTTTTTTCTCATTAAAGCCACTTATAAAAGTTTTTAATTCTTGCTTATATGATTTATTATTATCAATTTTATTAATTATTTCCTTATAATCTAATTCAAGCATATTGATTTTTTCTATTTCACTCATCAAATTTTCAACACTCACAGCATCTGATATCTGTTTTTCGTTCAAATCTAAAATTATACTATACTTTTTATATAGTCTAATTAGTTCTTCATAGAATTCTGTATTCTTATCAATAGTAGAAATAATCTTATATATTATATAAATAATAAATGATAAATTTATGTCCCTGCATGAATTATTAGCGTTGTATTTATCTTGTCCAAAAAAGGTTTCTAAATCATGCATTGTTACTGAATTTATTTTATGTTGTTGAACTATTTCTGGCGAAGTTGGATTTTTTTTCATATCGACCCATGGCATATCATAACTCATTGTAGGATAATTCATTAAACAATAGTCTTTATGATTATAACAATATATTGGTTGATTATGTGCTAGCATATTTCTAAATGTTCCTATATATTTTATTAATGTTCTAAAAGATAAAATCATTCCTTTTTCATTTTGAATTTGTTTTCTTGGTTTTGTTTTATCTTTTATATCAACCTTTTTATTTGTAAAATGGTTTAGACAATCTTGAAAAATTAAAATACTTATTTCTGGTTTTAAGTTTTTTATTACATTATATGTTTCATTCATGGTTAATTCATTAATTAAAATCCAATATGGAATAGTTATATCTTGCTTTCTTTTCCTTTGAATTGGCTTTGAATGTTTATTTTTTTGTTTTTCAAATATTAATTTTAATGTATCAAGTGCATCATTGTTTCCTCTAGAAGTATCATAATTATTAATATCTGATAAGAAATTAGCTTTTACGTCAGGAGTATTATTTAGATGCTTTATGAAAACATTTTTTATACTTTCTTCTATTATCAATGTATATTTTAAAAGCATATTTCTTAACTCATGTTCAAATTTATACATTCGCAAGAAATCACTATATTGAGTATTTTGAGGATAAATATGATGAACATAGTCTATCTTAGAAATATTTTTCCTAAGAGCTATATCCTTCATTGTATGAGAATAACTTATACCATATTTTTTACATATTTTTTTACATATTTCTCTAAAAATGTCAGTATTTGCTGTTATACCGAATGAAGCTTTATATTCATTAATTTTAACTCCATTATTAATATAATTATATATATCATCAATAGTTTCCACTCCCGAAACAAAAAGAGACTTATATGCATTTACAACTTGATAATAACTATAACTATTAAATTTACTTTTTTCTCTATTTTGAAAATTAATATTTTTAGATTCTAATCCTCTTATTAATAAATTATTTGAATGTTTCTCCATAACACACCTACTTCCAGAATAAATATTATTATATCACTTTTTTACAATTTACCCTATAACTTCTAAGTATCTATCTAACATTTCATTTTCTGCTTCTGTCACTAATTTAACAAAATCAGTGTAATCACCTGTTATATGTGTCTTATCAAGTGCTTCATAATATTTTAATCTATTATCTTTTTTTATAATAACTGGTACATATCCACTTCTCATTAAATCCATATTCATTATTAATCTAGATGTTCTACCATTTCCATCAATAAATGGATGGATTTTAACTAACTCTCCATGTAACAAAGATGCTCTTACTATTGGATGATATTTATCCCAATCATCATAGTTTATCATTAACTTTTCCATTAATTCTGGAACTTTTATGTATTCTGGTGGCCTGTGCTTTGCCCCACTTATAATAACATTATGATTTCTATATCTTCCAGCATTATCATCATCTATACCTTTTAAAATTAACTGATGTAATCCTTTAATGTTCCATTCAGATATTTCACTTTTATCTTTTACTAATCCTTCTAAATACTCAATAGCATTTTCATGATTAATAGCTTCTAAGTGTTCTTTTACAGACTTACCACCAATAGTAATTCCTTCCAACACTACTTTAGTTTCTTTTAATGTTAAAGTATTACCTTCAATACCATTACTGTTATATGTCCATTCTAGATTAATTGCATTTTGTAATGACTCAGTGGCTTCTTTTGATAATGGCCTCTTACTATTTAGCTTAGCAAGTTTTTCATCAACTTCTTTAAAATAATCTTCTGGTAGATCAATTTTAAATTCAATTTCATCTTTCACTCTTTTATCAACTGGCTTCCCAACATCATTTGGAATATACCATGCAGTACCAATTTTTTCTGCACCTAATATTCTACCATCTTGAATAAGTTGTCTTATCCTTCTTTCACTAATATTCCATTTTTCACTTGCTTCTTTTATTGTCATAAATTTCATTTTTACACCTCCAAATTGTATTCTTTAATAATTTTATCAAATGCTTCTTTACCATACTTATTTAATAAATAACATAAGCATATAGTTTTATAAGCATCTAATCGATCATATAACACTTTACTATCAATATTCTCTATATTCACTTTAGTACTATTATTAGCTACACACAAAGTATCCTCATATACTTCTGTTTCTAATATTAAATGTTCTCTAACACTTTTTATTACTTTTTCCATGCCTTCTCTTGTTGGATTTTTCTTTTGCTCTGTTAGATTTTTAATATCTTTAGCAACATCACTAATATCTTTTACATCTTTAATATGCATAGTTATCACCTCTATATATAGATTATACCGTTTCTGGAATAATATGTCAATATATTTTATACCGCTTGTGGAATAATATTTTTTCATTCATACTGACCATTTATATTTTATCCGTATCATTGTTAAAATTAAAAATCCATTGAGAATTTTTGTCACTTTCGGCACTTTTCTTCAATGAACTATTTCTTAAATCAAATTTTTTGTACCTAAATTGTACCTAAAATTATTTTAGAAAAGTCGATGCCTCGCAAGCCCTTATAAAATGGGCATAAAAAATGAGAGCACGGTTAAATGCTCTCTTCAGGGGGTTTTGGTTGAATACACTCCTACATTTTATTTCGTAGAGAGTGGACATAATCTCTTATGTCATAATAATCATAATATATTTTTTATTATTTGACAAGTACTTTTATATAACTTTACATTTTTTTAAATAAAGATGTAAAGTTAATCAATATCCTCCACCTCTTTTAACTTGTCTAAAATATTTTGATATCTATTATTGAATATATTAATTTCATCATTAAATAATACAGGAATAAATGCCTCAACATCCTCTTTAACCCTAAGCATCAACTTAAAATCTCTTTTAATATTAGCCAAAATCAAACCAGTATCACCACTTTGTCTAACACCAAATAAATCACCCTCACCACGATTAACAAAATCATATTCACTTATTTCAAAACCATCATTACATTTTTCTAACATTTTTAGTCTATCACTAGAAGATTCAGCAATTAAAATACAATAACTTTGAATATCTCCCCTACCAACGCGACCTCTAAGTTGATGTAATGTAGATAAACCGAACATATTAGCTTCAAATATAACTATCATACTAGCATTTGGTACATTAACACCAACCTCAATAACAGTAGTAGAAATCAAAATATCAATTTTACCATTTTCAAATTCATTCATAGTTTTATTTTTCTCATCACTATCTAGTTTACCATGAACAATACCAATTTTAGCAATTTTACCAAAAGCCTTCTCCATCTGTTCTCTTAGCTTAATAACAGAATGATTTTCATCACTTTCTTCCTGATTAATAGCAGGAGCTATTACATAAATCTGATGTTTTAAATCTAGTTCTTTTTTCATCATTGTTAAAACTTCATATATTTCTTTTTCTTTCTTAAAGTAAGTTATAACTTCTTTTCTACCCTCAGGCTTAGTTTTAATATTAGAAACATCCATATCACCATAAACAGTTAAAGCATAAGTTCTAGGAATAGGTGTAGCACTCATAGATAAAACATCAGCCATAACACCCTTATTTTTAAATATAGTTCTTTGATTAACACCAAATCTATGTTGTTCGTCAGTAATAACCAATCCTAGATTACTAAACTCTACTTTTTCTTGAATTAAAGATTGAGTACCAATAATTAAATCTATCTCTCCATTCTTTAAATTACTATATATCTCCTCTCGTTTCTTTTTTGAAACAGAAGAAGTAAGTAAATCTATCTTAATATCAGTATCCTTAAACAATTTCAAAGCATTTTCATAATGCTGAGTAGCAAGAATCTCTGTAGGAGCCATAAAAGCAGTTTGATAACCAGATAAATAATTAATATAACTAGCAATAAAAGCAACAATAGTCTTACCACTACCAACATCACCTTGAAGCAATCTATTCATCCTCTTTTTAGAGCATAAATCTTTTTCAATTTCCTCTATACTTTTTAACTGATCAACAGTCAACTTAAAACTAAGATTCTTAATAAATTTATTAACTTTAGAATGTTCAATTTTTCTACTTAAAGAAGCATCAGAATTTTGATTTTTCCTTTTCAAATATTGTATTTTCAATAAATACATAAATAACTCTTCATATTTTAATCTTTGTCTAGCCTTTTTTAAAGACAAAATATCAGTAGGATGATGAATCTGTTCAATAGCATAACTCTTAGTAGAAAAATTATATTTATCACAAATATACTCTGGTAAATAACTAACAACATCTATTCCCTCATCTATTACTGTCTGAATATATTTAGCAATATTTTTTCTAGACAACCCAGAAGTAGTATAATAAACAGGTTCAATTTGTGGAGTATCAGGTAACTCACCAAATCTAACCTCATTAGCAACGATAGTATTCTTAATTCTATTATATTTACCAAATACAATAATAGATTTACCACATTTTAATTCACTCTGCAAATAAGTTTGATTATAAATAGTAATATTAAAAATATTACGCTTATTACTGATTCTAAAAATAAATTTCTTTAAACTGGGACTAATATTTATAAGAGTTGGCTGTCCCTCTATAATGCCATCCATTATAACTTTAGCACCATCAGCAACCTGATCCATATCAGTTCTTTTTAAAACATCATATCTATAAGGATAATAATTAATTAAATCATCAACACTATTAATATTTAGTTTTTGCAAATTACTTAAAGTTTTAGGCCCAACACCTTCAATATCATCTAAATTCTGAACCATATCAATACCTCCATATGTTATAAATACATTATAACACATTAGAAATATTTTTCTAGCAAATTACCAATTAGTAAATTTTATTCATATAAAAGTCATAATCTAAAAATTCATCCCCATCAAAAAAAGCTAAATATAATTTGTTATCTTTTACCTCTCCAACCAAATCACCAACTTTAACACTATCATATAACTTAAAACTACTATTAGAAACATTACCATACCAAATACTAACGCCATCATTTCCCATTACAATTACAACATTGCCATAATTTTCCTTTTCACCAACATAAGTTACTATACCATCCTTTAAAACTGGAACCAAATAATTATCTACCACTTTCAAAACAACACCATCATAATATTTATTCATTGACAAATACTTAATATTTTCAGAGAAAACAGAAACTGTATTATTACCAACATTATTAAGAGGAAAAATATCACCCAAATACTTATTATAAAAATTTCTAAAATTAGAAAAAGCTAAGTTGTCTTCATATAAATAATAATGTATTTTTTCCTTATACAAAGAATTAGATTTACCTATTATTCCTAAACAAATAAATATGATTAGTACAATTAAAAACTTATATATAACCTTTTTCATCATATATCACCAATAAAATATATTCATAATTTTACAATTTATAATATGTATGTTATACTAAAAACGGTGAGAAAATGAAAAGATTTACAATGAAAGATGAAGAATTTATCTGTGAAAATTGTCATAAAAAAGTTAAAAAATTAAATTATACCGCAAGAGATCATTGCCCATATTGTCTATATTCTAAACACGTAGATATATTTCCTGGCGATAGACAAAACGATTGTCTTGGATTACTAGAACCAATAGGAATAGAAAAATATAAAAACACTTATAAAATAATTTATAAGTGTAAAAAATGTCATCAATTACATAAAAATATAATGGCTACAGATGATAACTATGACAAAATCATAGATTTATCCAAAAATTTTTAAAAAAATCATACACAGTATCAAAACAAGACAACAATATTAATAATATTATTACAACAATAACAGCAGTCTTAAATTCAGAAGGTATTTTAATACCTTTTTTTGTTTTTTTAGTTTTTCTCTCATTATATACATTTTCATAACGAACTTCAGTATTAGTAGTATTACTACTAGCAGTTGATTTTGAATAAGTATTTTGATAAGTATTCTGATAATCATTTGAAACATTACTACTAGATACTTTAGAAGCATCATCATTAGCATAATTAGTTTCAATATTAAAATTACTATTATTCACATTATTATCAATAACACTACTAGAAGTATTAGTCTTATTAATAAAATCTCTAACAGGATCACTATAATCAGAACTATCATCATCATTTTTTTGATTAAAGTTCATATTATTAAAACTATTATTAGATACATCTGAATTTAAAGGTTGATTATTTTGTTGTTGATTAAAATTTTGTGATTGATTTAAACTAGAATTAAAACTATTAACATTACTACTATCATTTTCCATAATATTAGAAGTAGTAGCAGAGTTAATATTAATATTAGGATTTCCAATTACAGTATTTAAATTTCCAGAAGCTCTATAAGGAGTACTAGAATATTTTTGTTCATTATCATTCATATTATCATCCCTTTAAAAAATAAGATTTAGAATACTAAATCTTTTAATTATTGATTATTGTTACCAGTAACAAACATATTAGCAGCATTAAAATCATTCAATGATTGTGGAGTTTCCATTTGTGGTGCTGCATTCGGCATAACTGGTTCTGCTGTTGGCATCACAGGTTGTACTGGAGTTTCCATTTGTGGTACTACATTCGGCATAACTGGCTCTACTGTTGGCATTACAGATTGTACTGGAGTTTCCATTTGTGGAGCTACATTTGGCATAACTGGCTCTACTGTTGGCATTACAGGTTGTACTGGAGTTTCCATTTGTGGAGCTACATTTGGCATAACTGGCTCTACTGTTGGCATCACAGGTTGCACTGGAGTTTCCATTTGTGGAGCTACATTTGGCATAACTGGCTCTACTGTTGGCATCACAGGTTGCACTGGAGTTTC
>CAKPDF010000006.1 GCA_934148535.1 uncultured Bacilli bacterium | reverse complement strand
AGAGACTGATATAATCAATCTCAAATATCTTTATTACCATGGATTGGTAACTTTACACAAAGTTTTTTACACTCTCACTAGCACTGCTAGTCTTTTTTTATAACAAAAAAGAAGTAAGCAATACTTACCTCTAATCATAGATAGATATCATTTACATTCTCTCTAATATACAACCTTATAATTTTTCAACTATAGGCTTAGAATTTTTTTCCAAAATTCTACATTTATGAATTGCCTCCTGATTTATTTTTTTATTTAATTTTAATTTATTTTTAATAGAATTTAATTTGATTTGATTATCATAAAGCAAATCTTCAATACCATTAATTTTTTTTAATACATCATTATATCCAGGAATATCATAACTATATTGTTCCATAAATTCTTTTTTTAACTTCTTTACATTATCAATAGAATTAAATAAACACTCATTATTATAATCAATATCATTAATTTTTCTATCTAATTCATACTGAAAATCTTGTACATTATAAACAGTATTAGTTATTTTTTCCAGTCTCAAAGCATTTCGTAAATTGTTAATCATCATATTAGAAGCATAAGATCTAAACGCAATACCAGGTAAAGTAGAAACAAAAGGCATAGTAAACATCATAGTAAGATATCTAAAAGTACCACTAACTAAATTACCAAACCCCCTAAATTTGTAATTAACTATTTCTTCAACATTAATTTTACTTATTTTAGAACTAATATCATCAATATAATCATTTTGTTTATTAATATAATATTTACAATCAGAATTAAACTTATCAATATTAGCAGCATTCTTTTTCATATTTTCATACCTATTATCTCTATTCTCGTAATCAATAATTTTATCTTCATTTTTTTTCTGAACATCATCAAGATTTATCTTAACATCTTCTAATTTACTATATAAAGATTGATATTTTTTTATAAGATCATAATCACTTTCCAATCTTCTCTCAAGATCTGCTTCATTATAAAGATTTCTAAATTCACTAATATCATCAGCCAAAGTAGTATCATCAATTTCTAATGTATTAAGAAAAATTTCATTATTTTTATATATGTCAAACTGTTCTATTATATGATTAATTCTATTAATTAATATTTGAATTTCACTCTTAATTTTTTTACATTCTTCTAAATCTAAACTATTTTGATTTTTATCATTAAGATAATACAAATCACTTTCCAAAACTTCTAATTCATCTAATTTTTTTTCAAACTCCCTTTTTGTTTTTTTTATTATTTGAACTGCTAAATAAGTTTTTTTATTACCATTTTTTATATCATTATTACTAATCCCATTAACCAAAATTATATCCTTGTTATGATTAAAAACAGAAATTCCATCACTAGTAAGAACAGCATTTTTATTATCATTAGCACTGTTAACACCTGCAACAATATGTTTTTTATTAGAAGATATGCTATCAACCTTATTAGAATCGCCACCTAATAAATTAACAACTGCAGCGCCTGCAACAGCAGCACCTACACTAGCAATTCCAATTGCTTTATTTTTAATACTATCTTTAAATTCTAAATTATCAGTAACATTATTAACATTAATCTTATTTTCTTTATTAGAATCTTTAGAAAAAGTATTTTTATTATCTAAAACTTCCTTTTTATCTTTAGAAGCAATCACATTTAATCCATTCTTTGAAATTTCTACATTATTATTAACATTATCATTTATTAAATTATCACTTTTTTTATCCTGATTAGAATTAATTAATTTATTAATTGCTGATCCAACAAAAAAAATAGAAATAGAAGCTCCACTAGTAACTACTTTTTTTACATCATTATTTTTCTCTAAAGATAAACCATTTACTTTCATATTCATCTTTCTAGCATTTCTTATCAATTTCATTCTTTTTAATCTATCGCTAAATTTACCTTTATTACCAACATTAGCCATACACTCACCTCAATTAACTAAAATAATTTTATCATTACATAAATACTATGTCAATCAAATTACATTGAAAAACTATCCAAAAGGATAGTTAAATTTTAGAAAAAACAAGAACCAAGTATAATAGCAAGTAGTATATATAATACAACAATAATTAAGAAACCACTACCACCAGAAGAACAAGTATTAGTATTACAACCACCGCAATTTCCAGTAGTCATTTTTTCACCTCCTTATAAACTAATTAAATCCATGCACCAAGTATAATGATTAACAAAATAAATAATACTAAAACGATAGCAGCTGAAGATCCACAATTACCCATTTACATTCCTCCTTTTCTTCTTTTCACATTATTTTATACAAAAAAGAAAAAAAGGTGAATTACTTCACCCATATATTTTACTTATTAACAGATTCACTACGTTTTTTCAAAAGAAAATAAATAATTAAACCTAATATAAAAATACCAGAAAAAATTAAAAATATAGTCAAATTATTGCCATCCAAAATTTTTTCTAAAAAACTTCTAGAATCAACAATATCATCCGGAGAAAAAACCAAATTAATTGTTGGAATATTATCTCTATATATATACCAAGTATAAACATTCTTGTTAACTTCAGAAGCATTATTAGAAATAACCTTATAATCACACTCAATATTAACCGTTACCATATCAAGCTTAGAAAATCTATCAAATAGCTCAAAATAATCATCTGTAGCAATAACAATATAATCCTTTTTACCATCATCATCATGATCATACTGTTTTACAACAAGATTATTGTATGCACCTCTAGCAAAATAAGATCTTCTAAAATTACCTTGAGAAAAGTTATAAGTATAACTAACACGATTAAAATTATTATTCTGTTGCTCAGAAACATCATAATAACTAATACCCTTGCTTTTTTCTAAAAAATTAGTATCTGGATCCTCAAAATCAGTAATACCATAAAAAACTGGTATAAAGTATTTACTAGCACTTTCATCTAAATCATAATCAACATCAACTGTTTCAATATATCCATTTGGAGAAATATGTAAATTATATTGAACATCACAGCCAGATAAAAAAAAGATAAAAATTAATAAACAAAATAAATTAAAAATCTTTTTCAAAATTTACCCTCCTTTTTTAGGCCAAATAAAATATGTAATTGCAGATTGATTAATTTCCTCTAAAGTAAATTTCCTATTATTATAATCTTTACCAATAGCATGACTCTTTAAAGGATCATTAACTAAAATTTTTCCGTCAGAAGTAACACCACGAAGAACAATAAGATGCTGGCCTGTAGTAAATAAACCTGGACCTTGAGAAGACATAACAGGATGTCCATCCTTTAATGCCTCATATACAGTATTTATATCATTAGTAGTTTTTACACTTCCAAGACCATAATGTGTGGCCGCAGCTTGAGGCAAATTAAAATCCATTCCTTTACCATAAGAATAATAAGGTAATGACCAAGTATCAACAAATTCCCTTGGAGTAACCATCTCACCAGTTAGATAAGAAATAATCATAGCAGATGAAGTAAAACCACAACCGGAAGTAGCAACTGTTTTAACATGATCAGAAGATAAATAAACATCAGCATAGTCTTCTTGATAATAAGAAGGAATAGGTAAACCACCTTCTTGATATTCAGCACCAGAAATATCACCACCACTAGAATTACTAGTAGTTGCACTACAATAATTTGACAATTTGTAAATAACTTTATTACTATAATATTGTGAAATATCAGTATTCCAAGAAGTATAACCTACTTTCCCAGAATTTTCACCAGTGGCAATAAGAACATCATCATAAAGACTACCATTACTAGCAGTTCTCTTCCAAAAATTTTGAGTAACGTCAACGTAATAAGTAGCAGTTGAACTATTAAGAGACTCAATAACATCATTATATGATGAAGGTAAATACAATTCACCATAAGTATCATTATAATATTGTCTAGCAGTTTCCAAATCTGATTCAGTTAAATAATGGGTAGCACTTTTCCCATTATATCCACCAGGATAAGCAGCATACAATCCTTTAACAGAACCTGTTAAATCTTCAACATAACATCCTTTTTCTAAATCACACCATTGTTGATCATATGTAGCCGCTCTAACAGTAACAACTTTATCAGTAGCACTATAAGACTTTGTTGAAAGTAACCAAGTTTTAGATGCTAAATATTGTGCCTTAACATAATTTTCATTTAAACTAGAATAAGCACCATTAGAAGCACCAATTTCAAAAACAGCACAACCAATAACATAATCCTCTAAACTAACAGTAGCAAGAACAGTAGTATTAGAATAATCCATAACAGTTACCATTGTATCCTCAAAATCACAAGTATCATTATAAGAAATACTAGATCCACTACTAATACCAGTAGATCCACTACTATCCTCAACTTTAATAATATCCAAAAATATTAATACTGTAATTATTACAATAAAAGCAGAAGCAATAGAAAAAGATAAGCAACCAGCTCCACCACCTAACAATAATGAAAGCATTTTTTTACTTATATCAGAAGAAGTAGTAGTCTCTTCCCCATCACTACTACTCTTCTTACTTGAACTCTTTTTTAATCTATTAAAAACTTTACTAGCAAGTCTAAGAAACTTCATCAAACCACCACCAAACTAATTAGAAACCTCCTCCTGAACCAAAAGATTCCAATTCATCTTCACTAACAATAACATTAATCTGCATTCTACGATCACCACAAACAAATAATGCATCTCCCTGATTATATCTCTTTATATTTTCTTTCTCATTATCATTCAAATCTATTAACATAGATAAATCATCAACAGATTGTTTCTTTAAATTCATAATTAAATAATAAGAAGAATTATCAAATATAGCCTTACCATGAGTAATAATATTTTCTCCAACAAAATCACTAGGTTGCTGAGTTATAATCATAGTACCAGTATTATATTTTCTAGCACGTCTTTGAACCTGTGCTAAAAATTCAGCACCCAAAGTATTTTGAGCTGATAACAATACATGAGCTTCATCTACAGATAAAACAGTATTAACTTCAGGTCTTAAACATAACCCCCAAGCATATTTAAGTACATTAAATAATAATGCATTACGTATATTAACATCACCATTCATAAGTTCTTTAATATTAAATACAAGAAAATCACTATCACTTTTAATAGAAGTATGACCGTTAAAATAATATCTAAGTTCATTAATAAATGGTCTAACTTTAATCTCAAGTCTCTCCATTATATCTCTTTCTCTAGTCTTTTCAGTCATAGAAGTAAGTTTACCACTAATAGTAGCATACACATCACTAAAAGTTGGAAAATCATTAACAGTATATCTAGAAAAATCACTATTAAAAGTAATACCAAATCTAGCATATGTAGCTTGTACAATTTCACTAAACATATTTAATACATCATCTTCTATATCAGGAGAATAATATTTCATGAAAGCCTTTAAATTTTGTAAAGTTTTATTAAGAACAGTATATCCTAATCCATTTTGAATTTCATCTTCAGATGCATCAATTACAACATCGAATGGATTAATAAGACCATAAGCTCCACCTAAACCAAGATCTATTACCTCTCCGCCATACATCTTAGTCATCTCAGTTATTTCACCTTCAGGATCAATAGCCACTATTTGATATCCATTTCTTATATGACTTCTAAGAATTAATTTAGCAGCAGTACTCTTACCACTACCAGAAGTACCCATAATAATCATATTAGCATTATTTCTATTATTTTCTTTTCTAAGTTGATATAAAAATTGATTAAACAATACAACACCACCAGAAAAATCAACACCCAATAAAGTAGATAATCCCTCATCTTTTATAGTATCAAAAATAAATGGATACATTGCCGCAATCGTAGGAGAAGGCATAGGTGTACCTATTCTACTCTCAATAAGTTGATCATCAAATATAGGCAACATACTCTTAAGAACACTTTCCATCTCAAATCTCAATGGAACAGCACGCATTTCCATAGCATCCAAGAAATTCTTTAAAGATAATTTTTTATTATCAAGTTGCTCCCTAGTATCAGCAGTAACCATAATATGCATTTGAAAATCAAAAGTTTTAGACTGACTAGCAGTAAATTGTTGAATAAAATATTCCAAACTATCAACATCCTGCCTAATTCTCTCTTGAATAGTCAAATCCCTCTCATTTTGATATTTATTCTTTAAATCTGCTATTTCTTTATTTAACATTCTAGATAAAGTAGAAAAAGGAACAGGAATATGTTTAACAACTAATTTAACACCACTCATATTAGTTAAATTAGACAAATAACCAGGCGCTATATATCTAGGATAAGAAATAACAGTTAAAATAGTAGCATATTTATCAGAAATTATAAAATCAGAATTATGAAATTCAATAGCCTTAGGAGCAATTTCAGATTTAAAAAAACTATTTGCCATTATCCCACCACCGTTCCAAATGTAGTATTCATACCAGCATTTAAGAAATTATCAAGAACTACTCTTAAATCCTGATTAGAAGTTTGAGCACTCATCAATCCAGCATTAGCAAGACCTGTAATTAAAGTTCTAATCTTCTTTTGAATCATATCTAAATTGTTATCTTTAAACAAAATATAATACTCAGTATCAGTAATATTATTATCCATAAACTCATTAGCCTTATTAATATCTTGATTAATCATCTTTCTAATAACAGGACTACTAGTTTGATTATACAAAAGTTGCAATCTCGCCAAATAACTACTTATATCAACCGGCCTATCAGCACATATCAACCAAAACTCAAAATCAATAGTATTATAAAAGTTTTTTAAAGCAATTAAAACTGAATCTTGAGTAGCCTGATCAAGTATAAAGATATTCCTAGGTCTTATCTTAACACCAGTAACCCTCATCTTATTATCAAGAATAATACAACCATTCTCAATAGCTCTAACATTAATCCAATCTTCAGTATATTTACTTTTTGCTGTCTTCTTTGAAGAACTCATAAAAACACCAACCTTTCCAATGATATTTCCTTCTATTTAGATAAAAATCAAATATACTCTGCAAAGCACATAAAACATTATGATAATTAGGAATAGGAACAACCAAAAGCCCCGTAATAGCAGCTGGCATACAAAATACTATAGTTATCCAAAAATTAACAGTAGAAAACAAAGCAAGTAATAACAAAGACACAGCACAACCACTTCCAAATAATATTAAGTCAAAAGGCCTAAATATATTAAATATCAACGTCCCCTTTTTAGCATTGGCTGGCACCAAATATCCACCATTCATTTAATATCACACTCCTTAATTTATTTACTACCTTTATGTTTATCTCTACGGGCAGTCTGTGCTTTAGAATGTCGATTATCAAGAATCTCATAATTACTAGGAGTAACACCAGTAACTTTAGCATAATTCTTAATTTCTACAGCAGTTCCATCATAATTATTAACTTTCAAACCATCAATAGAACAATCAATTATATTACCTTGATCGTCTTTATTAACAACAATAGTTTTATCTTTAACAAAATTCGTAAAATATTCATCATTTGTTTGACCAGAAGCCAATGCATAAATAGCAGCTTCAAACGCATCCTTATTTTTCTTAGCTCGATCATAAACAATTTGTGCACCAGAAACAGTAACATCTCTTCTACTTTCAGCTGCCGCAATATTATTATCTTTTTCTTGTTTATATCTTGCCTTTAAATTATTAAAATCTTCTTGCGTAAAATCTTTATCAGTTTTCAACTTATTTTCAATATCTGCTAACTTTGTATTATAATCATTTTCAAATTGAGCATTCTCCTGTTGAAAAAGTGTTTCAGCATTCAATCTAGCTGTACTTAAATTTTCATTTGCCTGATTCAATCTTTGAACAGTCTTTTTATAATTAGAATTGCTTGAAATTGAATCTTCTACAGCCTGCCCAGCAGAAACTTCAGCATCGACAGTTGAGTAAGCTGATTGAGCACCTATAAAACTCCTAACAGCATCTCCTGCTCTTTCACTAAATGGAGTACCAGAAGCAATTCTTTGAGCTCTATTCAAATTAGCAGTTGCCTGATTTTTACGAACTTTACTAAGGCTACTACCAACACCCTTAATATCTTTCGTTTTTAACCCATTATATGAACCTCGAACACCACCTTTAACCAAGCCACCAACAGCTCCAGAAATTCTATTTTTCCAATTATTACCACCAAGAATTCCACCAGCAAGCCCTAATGCACCACCAGCAGCAACTCCTCCAGCAACAGCTAAACCTTTGCCGAGTGCTCCTCCAAGAACAGACCTATTCTTAAGTCCAAATCCAAAATCTCCAGAAGCAACTGAAGCATTAGGAAATAAATCTTTTAATAATTCAGGTGCTTTCTTAGCAAATTGAAGTAAAGCCAAAATCATTATAATTTTTAAAAATACTTTAGTTGTAGAACTAACGGTTTTATAAGCAATAACAGATTCCCAAAAAGTACTATCTAAATTATCAAATCCATTAATAACATAAGCAATTAATAAAACAATAAAATTAATAATTCCAACTCTTATAAAAACATCCAAATAAGTTGTAAAACACATTTTTCCCCACTTTTGAAACATTCCATCTTTCTTTGGAGAAAGATAAGAAATTATTGCCATCGGTGAAATAATTTGTAAAAAAGCAAGTTGAATAACTCTAACACCAACACTAAAACAATACATTAACAACATCCAACAAACAAATAATCCAACAACAAAAGACAAAACAAAGTTAAAATCAATTACTGGAATGTTAGATTCACTACCAGAAGTCAAATCATCAATCTTAATAACATTATCAGAACCAATACAGTTATAACCCAAATCAAAATCTCCATTCTCAATTATATCTTTTTGCAAAAGATTTCTATAACTGACACACTTTACATATTCAGGATCATCAGAATAATCTTTTAATAAAGGATTCAAATCATAAAAAGACAAAAATATGTTAGCACTTAAAACTCCACCAAAATTATCTGTCTCAACAACTTCAGGTAACAATAATCTAGAAATAACATTACTATTACTATCGTTGGCACCTAAAATTTTATTTTGAATATCAAAAGCAAAATCAAAAAGATATGGAGTTATACCAATTAATACAATAACGATTAAAACCTTTTTTACAATGTTAAAAGCACCTTTTTCCTTATCAGTAATAGTATCAGGATCGATAAGCATCTTAATAAAAGAAAAAGAAACATAAAAAAGCATTATAAGTCCTAAAATTAATCCAACTCTAGCTGAAATTTGCTGGACAACTTGACTATCCATAATCCTTGAATGACATAAAACATCAAATAAATTGTATAAATAAATAACAAGTTTATATACCAAAACGCAAACAGAATACATAAATCCACGAATTGCTTGATATATATTACCAATTATGCCATCCCAAATATCACTAAGAATACCACAAAAATATATCACATTAAACACCTCCTATAAAATACCACATAAAGATGGATCAATATTTCCCCAAATCTTATTAGCAATATCTAAAATAATATTTAAAATAGATGGAATAAAGAAAATCACAATACCAATTAAAACTCTTTTACCAAATTTAACAGCACTTTTTTTCATATTATCTTCACTGCCACCAAAGACAGCTTTTGCAAAATCAAGTATGCCTAAACCAATTAATAATAAAGGTATCATAATTTTAATAGCATTAACACCATCATGTAAAATTTTCAACAAATCTTCACCAAAAACATCCTCACAATTTTCAATAGTAATAGTGTTAGGCTTAATAGCAATGGAAGTATCTACTGAACCTTCAGGATAATAATTAGCTAAACCAATAGATGTTAGAGTATGACCATTATTGCTAAATTTCCAAAGACGCTTTTCTTCCTTTAAATGCATATAAGATAATTTATCAATATTAGAAAAATAAAGTTTTTGAGAACCATTAGGAAGCAGGTCTATTGCTGCATAAAGTTCAATTGGACAACTATTCTTAAAATATTTTTCCAAATCAGAATACTTATAATTACTATTTATATCTTTAAAAGTATATTCTAAACTCAAAGTACCTGACTTGTAATTAGCTCCTTTTGCACTAGCTACAACTTTTTTAGTTGTATAATTAATATCAAGTTGTATAGCAAAAAAAGCAGTGGTTTTTTGATCATCGCTTGTAGACGATTTTGCATATAAACAATGTTGAATATTATCGTCACTAGGTTGAATAAGCCAAGTATTTAGTGCTTTCTTAGAATAAGATTCAGGATAAATAGAACCAACATCACCATTAACAGAAAAGAAAGAAAAAGAATCACTCTTAACATCATCTAAAACCGTACCAGACTTTTTCAATTTTTGATCAGTATCAAAAAAACCGCCTTTATTAATCTTCTCCATACAACTATCAAAAGAGCCAAAAACGTCATTTCCATCGTTGGTATCAAATAAAGTCCAACCAAAAGTATCATAATCAATATATGTATCAATAACACCCTCAGAATCTCTTTCATAAAAACTATGATTACCAAAAGTATCTTGAACAATCATAGCATAATCTTCACCTAATGAATCATCATATATGCAATATAACCCCTTAGCAGCATTTACCCCATTCATACCAATAAAAGTAAATATAAACATTACAATAAACATTAAAAAGTTTCTTCTTTTTATCATAATTTCACCTCATATTAATAAAATAAACTATAAATTATACTCTAATTATATCATGTTAATAAAAAAAATAAAAGTAAATTATAAAATAAAAATATATAAAATTTATCAAAAAAAGCTAATAATAGAAAGAAACTCTATATATTAGCTTTTTTTTCACTTTTCTTTATTTTATTTAAGAATAAATTAGTTATCAAAAATATATCATTTTCATCATCAATATCAATTAAACTATATGAACCATCAACTTTTCTTCTTACTTCAACAATAACAAAATTATTTTCATCAACAGTTTCGTTAACTTCATTAACCAAAGAACAATAAATATAATATTTATCATCTAAAGTTAAATCTTCCAAAACATAATAATTTTTCCCATTATTTAATTCAATAATTTTATCTTTCATTATAAGCTCCTTCCATTACTAACAGTAGCCTTAAGTAATTCATCAATATCACTCTTCTTAAACCATGCATAACCAGCACCATTAGGTTGAAGAAAATGATACCATGTCTCACCATTTACAACATTTGATTTATCAAATATAGCACCTACTCCACGAGTTACATCAAGTGAAGTATACCCAGTACCATAAGAACTAGCAAAACCATTTTGTAAACCACTTAAATCAATAACATCACCTGGTTGTATTTCAGGAATAATAGGTTCAGGTGTAGGAACAGGAACAACAGGTTCTGGCGTAGGATCAACTACTGGTTTCGTAGTACCTCTAACAATTCCACGATCATACTCAGACCAATCAGTCTTTATTCCATTACCAGTAGTTTCTGCTGTAGGTTCTGGCGAAGGTGAAGGTGCTTGAGTAGGAGCAACCTGAGGCTTCATTAAATTACCTATTCTACCGCTTATATCAAATATACGATCAGCCATATAACCTAAAGAAGCACCATTAACAAACCATTTAGCATAAGGATTTTTTGGTTTCTCAAAAGCAATAGCAGCTGCCCTTTTAATTTTCTCAGGAATTTTATCTTTAAACTTAGTAATAATAGCAGGTTCAACTCCCTTATTGATCTTTGTAGCAATAGCACATCCTAATTTACCAGCTTGATATAAAGATCTAGCTCCAGCATATACCATTATACAACTACCTAATACAGGCACAGCACCAATTGCGGCATTTATACCAACACCAACTGCAAATCCAGCAGCTCCTGCTAAAGCTTTTAACCAAATTTTATTTTGATTTTTTTCTTCAGCAGCTTTTTGAGTTCTTTTTAACTTATTAACTAATTTTTTATTAATATCTTCTTTTAACTCTTTATCAAGCTTTTCAAAATTTTCCCAGTTTTTTAAATCAGAATATCTTTCATGATTTTCAACTAATTCCTTTATCTTATCATCTAATTGCTGAACAGTAGAATTTTTAAAATCAAAACCATTATCAAAATTATTAACAACATCATCAATTATTTTATAATAAGCTTCTTTAATCTTAACCAAATCATCTACATTATTCTTACCCTTTAATTCTTCTATTTTAGGCTCATAATAACTAGCTCCAATAGATAACCCAAAAGTCTTCATTAATTTTATAAATTCATCAACACGACTTTCCAAAATAGAATAATTACCTACCTTAACAACCTTATCTTGATTCTCAGGTTCTAAACTAGCCCTAACAATTCCTAATAAAGTACCACAATTAAATGAAAGACTCAAATTACTATCCAATTCTTTAGCTAATTGTTGAGTATTCTTTATAATATCACCAGAATCACTTAATGGAAATATAACAGTAGAATTCTCAATAAACTCTTTCTCTTTAATAAAAGCACTACGACGTACATTCAAAGAATATAATTTTCTTTCTGCTTGATGTAATTTTTCTTCTAATTCTGTAATTTTAATTTTAAAATCATCATCACTTAACACACCAGAATCATGTTTTGCCCTACAATCATTAATTTCAGCTTGTGTGCTTTTGATAATATCATCATATTGCTTAATAACTTGCTCTAATGCAGCAAATTCCTTAGCTCTTCCAGCATTAAAATTAACAGAAGGTACAATATTTAAACCAGTATCATTAAGTAATTTAATAAATTCATCAGCACGTGACTCTAAAACAGCATAACAACCTATCATAACTAAATTATCTTTATTTTCTTCTTGCTCCAAACTAACACGCATGATTGACATTAAAGAGCCAAATCTAGCATCATCTTTTGATAAAGAAGATAGACAACTAAGTAATGAACCATCATTAACTAAAGCATCTTCAACAGAGTTAACAGGTCGCAAATTACCAGAAAGTTTTTGTCTAAATAACTTTCTATCATCCTCATTCTTTTCTGCTAATAATTTATCTAACTCCTCTTTATCAGCAGGATCATTAGAAGCAGCAACACCAGCAGCAATCAATTTCTCAATTTTACCAATTTCCCTCTCTTCACCAACAGATTCTGATGGTTCATCATCCCCTGATGGACCATCACTAGAATCAGATGAATCACCGTGAGAATAAGTACGATAATCAAGTTTTAAATAATCCATCCATTCCTTAAAGAATTCTACATCATCTCTTAAAATATGAAGTCCTCCAACCTCTACTAAATCACTATCACCTCTAGAATAAGCTTCCTCACTTTCATTAACTATAGCAAGTAAATTATTATATCCCTCTAAATCTTCAGCAGAAACACTTAAATTTTTAATATCATTTCTTAATTTTTCATATCCATTCATAACTACAAAACCTCCTTAAACTATCCCTTCAAAATATTATTAATACTTTCTTTCAAATTTTTTTGAAATTTTGGTAATAAAGCATTGAATATCCCTTCATCATTTAAAGCCTTCAAATTACCAAAATTATCATCATAAAATATTACATACTGCCCTGTTGGTTCATCATTTTCATCAAGTAGATTCATAAAACCATATTTAATATTATTATCTATCAAAGTAGACAAAGTTATATACTTTTGATCACCTATAGTCAAAATATCTCTTACGTTAAATTCCATATCACCACTCCTTTTTTTAAAACTAATAAAATAATATCATAATTAACCTATTTTGTCAAATTGCATATGAAATTTGTTGAAATTATAATCAAAATATACTTATATAAAAAAAACACTATTTTATACAAATAATGTTTTTAAACTATTTTAGACATTGTCCATCTTTACATTCATTAATTCCAGAACCATTACCATTATTATCACTAGAATCAGTCTTTTCAACTATAGAACATAAATATTTAGCATCAGAACTATCACGACTACAAACAATCTTGAATTTATCATCAATATCTGCACTCACATCTTTTGTACTATAAAAGCTACCAGATCTATCACTAACAACATCTGCTTTTTGACATTGATCTTTAGATGTACAATTCCAACACTGATACCAAGACTTAACATCAAGAATTTGTCCCTCTGCATCAATCGGCTCAGCTTCTGCCATTAAGTTAAAAAGTACTAATACAATAGTATTAATTAAGAAAAAAGCAACTGCATAAATAACTCTTTTAACAAACATATTCTGTGCTTTTTTCATATCATCATCTTTATTAGCAATAACTGCCTTAACAAAATCAATTGTTCCAAAAACAATAAGCGCTATAGGAACAGCAATCTTAAGTAAATTTAAAACAGTTTTTGCAAGTTTAATAAAAGGATAAAGTCCCGTACACATACCTAAAAAGTACATATCAATTCCTCCAAATAAAAAAGTTCATAAGAACTTTTAATATATAACTAACCAACTATTGAGCAGCATCAATTTCATCGGTAGAATTTGTGTTGTTCCAACAACTTTGCCAACTGATAGCTTCTTGATTTGCATTACTTGAAACTAATCCCATAACCAATTGAACAATTGTAACTAATAAGAAAATCACAACTGCATAAATAACTCTCTTTAATAAAGTTGTTTGAGCTTTTTTCATCTCATCATCTTTACTAGCCATTACAGCCTTTCCTAAATCAATTGTTCCTAATACAATTAAAACAATTGGAATACCAAACTTAATTAAATTTAAAAAAGCCTTCACAAGCTTAATTATTGGTTCTAAAGCCTCACAAGTATCTGCTAAAAATAACATATTAACTCCTCCTTACATACTTAAAATTCTACATTAAAATATAACATTTGTCAAGTTAATAAAAGTACATTATTAAATATTTTTTAATAATCACAAATTTGTAAAGTATTTATGTACTCTATTTTATCTTTTTCCCACTCTTTATATATTCTTTATCATCAAGTGAAAACAACAAATCTAAAAACTTCTTATCCTCATCTAAATTAGCATCATTATTTTCCTTAAGCATTTTATTAGAATATGTTTCATATAAAAACACTTTAATTCTATCATAAATTGGAGAAAGAATGTCAACATCCTCAGAAAAATTAATTTTACCACCAAAATATTTACTAAAATTAAAATATCTACCAAAAGTAACTGTATCCATATCAAGA
Organism: uncultured Bacilli bacterium; assembly: GCA_934148535.1. Lineage (GTDB taxonomy): Bacteria > Bacillota_I > Bacilli_A > RF39 > UBA660 > RUG11198. The sequence continues at coordinate 68,359 of CAKPDF010000006.1, read as the reverse complement.
ATGAATTGCTTAACTCTATCCATATCTTGATATTTAGATAACTCGTTAACAAGTCCATATAAATCGCTCTTAAAATAGAAATTTAATAGTTTATCGTCACCAACAATCAATTCTAAAAGTTCAATTACTTTAACCTCATATGTATAGCCTGTCCCTCTTTCATGATTAAGAATATTATTAGTAAGATAATCAGTATATCCCTCATTTATCCCAACACCAATAGAGCCATTATTATTCCTAATATGAAAACCGCTACCTAACTTATCATTAGTTCTATAACTAGAAGCAGCATGTAACAATTCATGTACTAAAGTATGTTCTATATTATTAGTTTTGTTCATCACCATATTTCTAATTTCAATAAATTTGTTCATTGCAATTGAATGAGTTTTACCAAAATAAGAACCCGCTGCAAAATAAAAGCACTGAAAAAAGCTACGACTCCAACTAGATGTATCAACTATAGTTTTTAAATTATCATTAGCAATTTTAAAAACTTCATCACTAACATCTTTATTATCTAAATATCCATAAATTTTATATTTTGCCTTCTCTATAGATTCATTAAATACTTCTTTAACAGGTTTTGAATTATCTCTTTTAAAAAAATCAGTACTATAAATAATTTTACTATTATCATATTTATTCTTTCTTTTTAATACACTACGTTTTGAAATAGTAGCATACATTACTAAAGAAGATATAAAACTAACAGTACCACTAAGCTGAATAATAATAGAGTCCTGATTATTAATAATAAATTGTAATAATGAAATTCCCTCATTACTCACACTAACACACCTAACTTTCTTTCTTTACACATCCAATAATCTCTAACATAATACCAAAAACTAAACAAATACCTCCCCTAACAAGTAAACTACTATAAAAACTATTACCTATAACATCAACAAATACCTTATAAGTATTATCAACAAATATATTAATACCAAAATTAAATAACAATCCAATAATAATACTAATAATACCAGAAACAATAAGAATAACCCCAACATTTCTAAAACTCTTAAATAAATCTTTATTAACAAATATAAGTATTAATAAAAGTAATACAATTATACCAATACCAATATAACCATACTTAACATTAAATATTTCTCTAAAATTAATCACGAGTATAACCTCCTATATCAGTACTATATATAGTATCAATAATATAATCCATATTATTATTCATATATTTAATAACCTCTCTCTTATCACTCTCACTAAAAGGATAATCAATCTCACTCATAACCTTATCAATATTTTGATCTACTATATCATATATCTTATCCCCAGTATATTTATAACTATCATCACCTGTTAAATTATAATCATAAATACTGTTAACAACATCAGTTATATATTTTTTAGCAGTTTCATTCTCCATTAATTTTAAAACAGTATCCTCATCTAATCCACTTAATCTAACAATAGTATTAAATATCTCACTCTTATTTCCATTATCATCATATATAATACCAGACATAAAATTATTACTAACATTATTTTTTATAGAATTAGAACTAATACTATTAGATATAGATATATATACATTAACTCCTATAATTCCAATAACCAAAATAAAACTAATAAATCCAATAAAAATTTTTCTCATATAATCACTCGCTTTCAAATATATTATAAATCACAATAAATAAAATATAAATAATATTTTAAAAATTAATTATTATTATAAAAGAATACACAATAATTACCTATTTTTTTATAAGAAAAACCTCTTCTCAACAAATAATAATAATTAGTACTTTCATCATCTACAACAAACACAGAACTCTTATCACTATATTCACTAAAATCTAAAACACTAAATTTATAATAGGAAAAAGAAACAACTAATTCCTGACTCTTAAAAAATACTGCACCATCATTAAATTCATAAGGACTAATATCATACTTAATTAAAGGATAAATATATCCCTGTAAAACTAATAAATATAACTTACCATCATCATTTCTTACCTCATTAGCATACTCTATAGCATCCCATATAGAATTATCCTCAAAAAAAGGAACATCACTATAAACACTATTATATTTATTAAAGTAAAAATTAGTTAGTGATATAAATGATACAAAATATATACACAATAAAATAGATAATAAAATTCTATATTTCTTAGTATATAACCATTCTAAAAATATAACTATAAAATATACTAAACATACATATATAGCATTACTTTTATTAACATTTAAATCATTTATACACAAACACACACCAAAAACTATTATAAATAAAATAAACATAAAAACATCTAATAAATCACAATCTTTCTTTATAATCCTATATATCAAAATAATAAAACCAAATATACAAATAGGAATACTAACATAATATAAAGTTCCATATTTAGAAATAGAATTATAAACTAAATAATTTCCTATAAAAATACTAGCAAGATCCTTAAAAAAATATTTAATATTCAATAATGATATTTCCCCGCCTCTATAAAACCACATCTTAGGAATAGAAATATAATCATTAACAATTTCATTAGAAATAATACCTTTATCAATAAGTAACATTAAAAGTAATGGTATTCCAAAAATAATAACAGGAATAAATAAACATAACAAATTAGATATCTTTATATTTTTCTTAATAATTAAATATATAGCACTAATAACTAAAAATAAAGTTATAATTAAATAACTAATAGCATAAGTATAAAGACTTATACCAAATAAAATTCCACAAACCAAAAACCATATATTTTTTTTCTTTTCAATAGTAATAAAATAAAAATATAAAGAAATTATAATCATTGGATTAAGTAAATAAGATTCAAGACCCCATCTTGATTTCATAATATAAACAGGTAATATAGTTAAAAATAATAATACAAATATAGAAAAAGTTCTACTCTTATAAATTCTAACCATTTTATAATAACAAATATAACTAATAAAACTAACAAAAACCGCTACTAACCTAAAACTCCATATACTGTTACCAAACAATCTAAAAGATATAGTAGCAAGATAAGTATATAAAGCATTCATCCCACCACCATAATTAATAAAATAAACAGGATTATGATATAAAAATCTATCAACACCATATCTAACTAAACATAAAGCATCATAATAACTACCAGCCTCATCAACATTAATCCCTTTAGGAATATCTCCTAATTTATATAACATTAAAAATCCACTTAAACAAAATAAGACAATAACTAAAAAATTATAAATAAATTTCTTATTTCTTTTAAAATATTTAAACATTAAAAACACCTACACTCTAAAGAAATTTTATCACAATAAACAAAAGAAAACAAGTAATAAATACTTGCAACCATCACTTAATAATATAATCAATAAAATACTTTGGTCTTTGTTTAGTTTCAATATAAATCTTAGATATATATTCTCCAATAATACCAATACACAATATTTGAAAACTACCAAAAAAACAAACTAAAGACGCTATAGAAGCCCAACCATCAACATAATTAAAATTAAGCAATTTACCAACAATAATATATATTAAGTATATAAAGCTAATTATTGATAAAATAAAACCAATATTAATAATTATTCTAATAGGTTTAACACTAAAAGAAGTAATACCATCCATAGCAAGACCAATCATCTTTTTCAAATTATATTTACTCTTACCAGCTTTTCTTTCTAATCTCTTATAATAAACTTTACTACTAGGATACCCAATACTAGGAACAATTCCCCTAATAAATAAATTAGATTCCTTATAAGTTGATAAAGACATCAATGCCCTTTTACTCATAAGCCTATAATCAGCATGATTAGAAATAATATTAACTCCTAATAATTTCATGAGTTTATAAAATATCATAGCGCTATTTCTCTTAAATACTGTATCAGTATCCCTATTATTTCTAACACCATATACAATATCATTTCCCTTATAATATTCATCTATCATCTTATCCACAGCATCTATATCATCCTGTAAATCAGCATCCATACTAATTACCATATCAGCATCATTAATAGATTCCATATATCCAGCATACATTGCCACCTGATGACCACAATTTTTAGATAACTTAATTATCATTAAATACTTATTATTTTTCTGTAAGTTTTTAACGATATTTAAAGTATTATCTTTACTCCCATCATCTATAATAACAAGTTTACTATTCTTAGATATTTTTTTCTTTTTAATTAAACTTTTTAATTTATTAGTAACAATATCCACAGTATCACTAATAACCTCTTCCTCATTATAACAAGGCATAACTATATATAATATATTATTCATACTCTTCACCACCTAAAATATAACATAATTCAAAAAAAATAACAATTAACTTTTACTAGTATATATTCTCATATCGTCAATTTTATCAATATAAGTATAATTATTATCAATATAATAAGCAAAATCATGCCATTGATTCGATTCAAGAAAACATATTTTATTAAGAATAAAATAACATCTATTATTTTCACATATTTCTTTTAATTGATTATATAATTTACTTTTATTATAATACCCCATATTACCAGTCATAAAAAAATCATAATTAGAAATAGGAATATTATAATAAAGTTTATAAAAATATCCATAATATTCTCCTAAAAATACATAATCAACATCACTATTAAAATTAATTTTTTCAAAATAATTATTAATATGGTTAACACTTAAAATAGAATCCCCAGTATTCTTCAAATACAAATAATTAGAATTATCAAAACTAATTTTAGAATAATCTATCATACTTAAACTAATAATCATATAAACAACAACGAAGGTATATTTTAATATATTGACCAAAATTTTCAAATAAATATTATAATTTATATCAAGAAAACAAAAAAACAAAAAGAACGCAACACTAAAATGTCTAATATCCACAATAGGATAAGCCATAAATTGAAAACATAAAATATAAAAACAAATCTTATCTCTAAATCTACATTTTATAAGAAGAAATAATAAATATAAACAACAAAATATCCATACAATAAAAACAAGAAAATCATAAGAATTATTATCAGAATTAAAATCAAACAATCCCAAGAAACAATAATCAATAAAATTAAATAATGTACCATTATAAACTAAATAAATTACTAAAATTAAGCAAGAAATTAAAAAAGCACTAATACTCTTTATTTTATTCTTTGAATAATATAAACAAGGAATAAGCATAACAATACCAATATTTTGCTTAGTTAAAAAAATCAAACTAACAAGTATAGCAATAACTATATCATTATCTTTTTTAGTATAAATCAAATAAATGATAAGAAAAGATAAAAATAACAAAAATAAATTATAAGAAGAAGGATACCAAATAAAAATAAAAGAAAATAAAATCAGTTTAGCACTTCCCTTTATTTTATATAACATAACAACCATAATAGCATATAAAATAGAATTAAAAATAGCAAGAGACAACATATAAGCACCAAAGATTTTAATAAAACATGCACCTATAAAAAAATATAAAGGCGTCTGTAAAACATTAAAATCTCTATAAATAATCATTCCCTTAGATATATTATAACTAAAACCATAAGTCCAAATTTCATCACAAAAAGTTGGCATTAAAACATATACAAAGAAAAACGATATTATAAAAGAAAATATAAATAACATAAAATATTTAAGTACATTATTACGTTTCATAAATATCACCCTTCTTAAACAATACAAAGTACTCATCACTATATAAAACCTGATAATTATTATCTTTATAAAGTATTAAAGATAATTTACTATTTCTATACTCTAAAACATATTCAATACCATAATAATCAAATTTATCCTCATAATTATAAACAATATTAATATAATCATTAAAGATATCATATTTAAGATTAGGATTAAATTGTTTCATATATAAATCGCTTCTAGAATCAATAAATACAAAGATATCATTAAATAGCAAATAACTACCATAATTATAATCATTAAACATTTTAATATTTTTATAATCCAAATTATTCTTAATATATTTAATTGCTCCAACCGGATATTCATCACTTGGTACAAAACTTTCATTCTTATTATCAACAAATTTATAAATAGAACAAATAGAAATAAATAAAAGCAACATAACATAAACATATTTATTACAAATATATCTAATTAAAATATCAAATGATTTATCCTCAATAGAATCTATAAATCTGTTGCATAATTTAAGTATTAACAATAAAGCAATTGTATAAAAGAATATTAAATGTCGAGAAGAACTAATTGCCATAAAAGAAATACCTAATATCATACATAAATCACTAATATCAATTTTTAATTTTGATATTATCATTATAAAAACAAATAATAAGAAAAATAAACAAAATCCAGGCTCTTTATAAATAACCAAAGGTAAATGTTCATCAATATATAACTGACTACTACCTCCCATTATTTTAAATACATAAGTATAACAAATTTTACTAGGAGAAAATACTCCCAAAAATAAACTAATTATAAAAGTTATTATTAGTATTTTAAAATTTTTATTATTAATAATATCTATTCTAGAAAAAATACATTTACATATTTTATCTCTAGAAATATTTATTTTATTTCTAATATTAAATAAAATATATTCAAATAAATAAGGTAAAAACAATATAAAAAACATAGGCCATATCGTAGCATGTATATTAGCAAGTAATATACAAATAATAAATAAATAAAACATATATTTCTTCTTACCAGTATTATTTAGTTTATTAATAAAATAAAACTCCCATAAAAATAATGTAATACTAATAATTTGCGCCCTAGCACTAACAAAAGAAGAAAGAATTAAAATTAATATCAAAGAAGTAAACCCACTAATAAACTCATTCTTTACCATTTTTAAACAAATATAATAAAAACTAAATATTAAAATTATAAAAAATATTATATTAGAAATATAAACACCAAAATATCCAAAAGTATTATATATTAAATATAAAAACAAATCATATAACCAATGAGGATAAGTATAACTTAAATTATTAATAAAACTATAATGATCTAACATATCTATACCATTATGATAAATATAATCACCTAACTTTATAACATAAAAAGTATCATTTTCAAAAGACTTCGAAGTACAAACTACACATAACCAAATAATAGAAAATAAAATTAAAATTCTAAACTTCCTATTCATAATAATCACCACTAACATATATATCAAAAATATTAATATTATTTATTTTAATATAATTATCCTTTACATATTTTAATATACTCTTATTAATTTGATTATCTACTTCATTTTTTGGTAATACAAACATACAACTATTGTTAGAACATTTCTCTTCTAATTTTTCAATAATATTATTTTCTCCCCTATAGCCCATATTTCCATTATTTATTAAATCATATTTACCAATTTGCAAATTCATATCTAATTTAATTAAATATGAAAGATCATCAAAAATATAAAAATTATCAAAATCATTATCAAATAAATACAAATTAGAATAAACATAATCTTCAAGTTCCAAAATACCATTTTCAACATTATTACCTAAAAGTCTCATATATAAAAATGAACTCTTCCTACTTCCATAAACAAAACCATTAAATGAAAAAATAGTTAAACAAATCAAAAATACAAAAGATAAAATTACATAAGCACTTTGCTTAAACTTATTCAAATTAACTTTTCCTAAAAAATAAAATATAAATAAAATAAAAGAAATATTAAAATGAAAAATATCAAACAAAGGATAAGCCATCATTTGAAAGCAAAGAACATACATACACTCTTCATCCATAAATTTACTTTTAAAAAGTTTATAAATTAAATAAAATACTATAGGTAACCAAAGCCATATAAGAAAATACATAATATTTTTAGAAGCAAAATCAAAAAGTCCCAAAAAACAATAATCAATAAAATTATAAAGTGTGCCATTAAATTCTAAATAAACTAAAAATAATAATATCGGTACAGAAAAAGAAAATAATCTTAAAATAAAATCCTTAAAAGATTTAGAATAAAAAAACAAAGGAATTAAAAATACAAATCCAATATTCTGCTTTGTTAAAAATAAAAAACTAACTAAAAACCCCAATATAACATTAGTATATTTATATTTATACTTACAAAACATAACAATTAAAAGTGCTAAAAATATAGCAAATAAATTATAACCTAATCCAATAATAAATAAAACTAAAGGATAAATAATTAAAGATTTATATTTAATTTTTTTAAACATAATAACAAAAATTAAAGATGCAATTAAAGAATTAAAAATATACATAGAATATAAATAATTACCAAACAAATTAATAAAAAAAGATAATAAGAAAGGATATAAAGGTGTTATAACCATATTAAAATCTTTATAAGGAATTAATCCTTTAGATATACTATATGCAAAACCATAATTCCAAACTTCATCAATATAAATTGAATAAAAGAAAAATCCAAAAATAAAAGTTAATAAAAAAACTATTAAAAATAAAATTATACATTTTTTTTTCATTCTTTCAACTACCCTTCACTAAAATAATTATATAATAATTAAAAAAAATCTACAATAAATGTAGACTAGTAAGTAACTCAAAATTTTAAAAATCCAAATAAACCAGATTTTCTATCATCGTCTGTTTCTACCTTTTTAACTAAACCTAATTTTTCTAAAAAAGGTAGTAAAATTGCAGAATTATCTGCTTTATCATTCATAGCAGGTAATGCATAAAAAACATTACAAGAAGCTTCATTCTCAAACGATTTAATATCATCCCTAGAAAGATTATACATATTTAAAATAACCTTTTTATCCCTAACATTAGATAAAGCTCTTCTATCAATAAGTAACAACTTATTAAGTTTAATAACAGAAGGTTCAATTAAATACATAACATCACCATCCAAAGTGCTACCATCCATATCATTTAAATCTACAAGAATAATATCAACATCTTTATATTTAAGAATAGTATTTCCTAAATCAGCAGCATTAATAGAAACCATATCTTTATCCTTATAGTAAAAGAAATCTTTCTTATTAACCTCAATAGCAACTACATTATATCTTTTAGATAACTCATTTTTCAACATATAAATCAAACTAGTAGCTCCAGCATGTTCCGTTACATTTTTAAACCCAATAACTCTAACACCAACATTAACAACCTTTGTTTCAAAATTACTTGGAACATTATTTATTTCTTGATAATGAGCAACATCCTTATAACTATTAGGATGATCATACAAATATTTAAGTCCAGTAATATCATTAGTAAAATTATAAATTCCCATACTAACTAACTTAGATTTATACATATCAGAATTAACTATTTCATTATCATTAAGCAATAAAATAATCTTACTTACATCTAAACCAATAGAAAGTTTCTGTATATTCTTTATATCAGTATAATTTTCAATTGCAGTAATATCTAAAAACATTCTATTGAAAAAAAAGTTAGAAAATGACTGAATAATTTCATCAGCAGTAAACTCACCATTTAATGACTTTAAAACATCAACACTAAGTTCTGAAAAAACATCTTTATTTTTATTAGAAACAATAACATTCATGAAATCAACCTCCTTAATTTAAACTTACCGGTGCCCTAGATTCGCCACTAATTGGCAATTTTAACTTAACCTCAAAAAATGGTAATGAAACACTAACATAAACAGTAACCTTATAATATTTATTATCATCAGTTCCCACAGGTGAAATACAATAACCTTTATCATGCCAATAAATATTATCACAAGTAATACTATCATCAAATTCTACTTTTTGATAACCAGTATTAGTAAGATAAGCATCAATTTTCTCAATACAATTATCATCAACTATTCCATTAGAGCCATACTTATATTGCTCAACATAATCAATAATTTGATTCTTAACCCTAAAAGTTTTAGCAATATTAACTATAACTGCAGTAAATGAAACCATCATAACAACAAATATCATCATTACTGTAATAAGCAAAGTATTACCATACGACTCTCTCATAAATTATTCACCACCTAAGTAAAATTAAGACTGTAACATTTCAAAAAAATGATGGTAACACATAAATCAAAATATTACAGTCACTAAAATTAATAATTATTCAAAAATATCCTCTACAGGAGCAACAATAATAGCAGTTCCATCCTTATCTGCCGCATGAGTCATATTTTGCCACTTTTCAGATATGAAATTAGACATACTAGGAAGCAACATTCTTAATATTGCAATAAGTATAACTGCAGCAACAATAACAACAACAGTCATTGATAATTCACCAGATGATTCTTTCATATATTTTCACCACCTTTCAATAAAACAAACTTATATATATCAAAATTACATTGAATTTGCTAACATTAAAATCATAGAAATTATCAAAAGTATCATACTACCGCCACCAGTACAAAGTAACATAGTCATAGTCATCTTTTCCATTTTATCAAGCCTATTCTTATACTTTTGTTCCCTAGCCTTCAATTGTAAATTTGAAACATTTTTAGCAAAAGCAATTAATTGCTGATGTTTTTTTTCTTGTTCCCCAAGACCTAATCTATATAACAAACGCATCATACGCATACTATCTCTAACAGGATACTGTTTAGCGAAATCCATATATGGATCAACTGAAGAATCTCCTGCTTCTATTTTTGCAACCATTTCTCTTAAACCAGGCTTAAAAACTTCTGGAGCGTCCTCAATACTTCTAGCTAAAGCAACTGGTATTGTATAATGTTGCGCTAAAACTTCTAAACCCTTTAAATAATAAGGCAATAAAGAATCGACTTCATTCAAATGATTTTTATAATAACTTTTTAGCTGTAAATAAGGTATTTTAAAAACTAAAAAACCACCTATAAAAGCAATAATAACATATACAAAAGTCAAATTAGAAAGAAAAACAAAAATAAGTAAAGCCAAAATAATACCAGAATTTTTAATTCTTCTCATAAAAACTACATCAGGATCATAAACTAAGTCACCATACTTAGCACGTAAGAGAAAATCATAATCACTTTCCTTAAGAATCATAAATATTCCCTTATTATCATCAACAAATTTTCCTTTATTTATTCTACCAGTATAAATAAAAACAAATAATATAATAGATCCAATAATAAATATTTCAATCATTATTCAGCACCCACATTCTCATTATAATATTTCTCACCTTTAAGTAAGAAAAACGTATTTGTAATAACTAAAATATGTACCAAAAGTCTAACCCAAAAACTCTTTAAAATATAAATATAAGTTTCTGGAGTAACTAAAATTTGAATTAAAATAACCATACCATATAAAGCAAATCCAAAAACTAAAAATTGTCTATGAAAAGCTGCTCTATCCATACGATCTCGATAAACACCTTCAACCAATGAATCTATATCAGATAACATATTATCAAATGTTTCCTCAGTATCTTTGGCACCTTCTTTTGTTACTTGTAAAAATAACTGATGCATATTTTTAACCATATAAAATGGATATTTAGCATCCATATAAGCAATTGACGCATTAACATCTCCCTTTTCATATGACAAAGCAATCATCGTTTTTACATCTGATAAAACTGGTTCCTCCAAAATTCCAGACTCAACAACACCTTCCAATGATTTTATAAAAGCTTGAGTAGTAGCAAATTCCATAATAGTATTTGTAACATATACTTGTACTTGTTCAAAAATATATTCACTATATTGTCTTTTAGATCTTAAATATGTTAAATACGGGACAAAAGCAATAGCAATACAAACATAGACAATACAAACAATCAAATTATAAAAATATAAATATCCAATTGCAGCAGCAGCACCACCAAGCAAAACTATTTGTACAACATATTGTCTAGGCGTATAATCTAATCCCAACTGCTTAATCTTCGAACGCATTTCTTTGTAAGAATATGGTTCCACCTTATCATATATATCCCTAATAGATTCAGAAATAAATTTTGAAACATCCTTACCATTACTTGCTCTATAAGTAACAATAAACAGTACAATGATACCTACTATTATTACCTCCATTATAACACCTACTTTCCATTTTGTCTAGTAGCTAATCATGTTAGCTATTATTACCTCCACCTACTGAAAAATTATTATTAGGACTAACCATCCCAAAATTTCCAATATTATTATTTACAACACTTTGACCCATATTAGCATTAGATACTACCTGCGTCCTAGGAATCTGAGTAACAAACTGTGCCCTAGTAACATTTAAATTATTAGCTGGAACATTATTAACTGCAGATGACAACACAACATTAGCATTACCATTAATTCCATTATTATAATTATTTGAATTAGAAACAACATTATTAGTTAAAGGCATACTATTAGTAACTGGTTGAACAACCTTAGCATTAATCTTTTGTGCATTAACCATATTATTATTAACAGCACTTGAATTAGAAAAACTATTAGCCCCAGTATTTAAATTATTAACATCATTATTTACTTCATGAAATTGCTCCTTAACTAAAATGTCAGGTTCCATTATAACACCTTGACTCTCTAAATATCCAAGTAAATATTTTGTAGGATTTCTCAAAGTAGTTTTACCATCAGGAGTTCTTTTATAAATAATATTATAACCAGGTTTATTATCATCATCTACATAAAACTCAACAACCTCAGCAACCTCTCTTTTAAATCTTTGTAGTTCTTTACTATAATATCCCTTTATATGAACACCCAATTGAACATATCTATGAATACTTCTTAAAAATTGATCCATATCTATACTAGATTCAAGCAAACTATATAAACGACTAGGAATACTTTCAGCCTTATCAGCATGTATAGTAGACAAAATATTATGTCCTGAAGATATAGAATCACGAACAGCCATAACAGCTTCAGCACTTCTTACCTCAGAAAGTAAAATCCATCTTGGATTTTGTCTCATACAAGTAACAAGTACATCAGCATAACTAGCAATATTATTAGTCTTCATTGCAACTATATCCCTCTCAGGAAATATCTTGTCCAAATGTAGCTCTAACGTATCTTCAATAGTTATAATTTTTTCATCATATTTAGTATGAGCAGCCATATATTTAACAAACTCTGTTTTACCACTACCAGTTTCACCACTAACAAGTATATTACAATGGCCCTCAACACATTTTAATATAAAGTCATGAATATCAAGCCTAATATAATCTTCTTTAATAATTTTATTTTTTTCAAGTCTTATCTTAGCAGGAGTCTTACGAATAAGAACTGCTATACCATTTCTAGCAATAGAGTCATGAACAAAGTTCATACGAAGTTCATCACTCTCTGCATCTAGAAATGGATTAGCCATATTAAAAGATTTACCCATAGAATTAGCACATTGAAATGCCATTTTCTCCATAAAAGCATTATTAACAGCAGTATTTACAGTTCTAAAAACTCCTTTTGATAAAGTTTTTAACCAAACTTGTCCACCATTACTATAAGATATATCAGTAATATCATCATTATCCAAATACTCTTGTAAAGGTCCAAAATCGACTTGTGTGAATTCATTTTGCATTGTATCACACCCTATCTATTATTTGCTTTAGAAGTTCCACTTGTATTAGAATTTGAATTGTCATTAGTATCACTAGTAGTATCAGTTGTATCAGCAGTATCTTTAGTACTAGATAAAATTTCATCAACAGACACCATAGTAGTTTTTTCCTCAATAAAGTTTTTAATATCTTCACTGCTAACAAAAACATCAGCATTTTTTTCATCAAGAATAACAGTATTTGGAACTAATATTAATTCAACTCCATATTGATTAGCTAAATATATAGCCTTTCTAAATAACAAATGCATATCTTCTGGTAAAGCAAACATCATATAAGCAGGTGTTCTAGCCTCTTCCGTATTTTCAAATACATTTCTACCTGAACTATCCTTAACACTTAAAATTCTTACATTACTAATAAATTTACCAAACATAATATTTCCATCATCATCATTTGCTTTAAAATAAATATTAATATAATCATCCGGCATCATACTATTAGCATATGTACTATCCATATTAACCCTATAATTAACAATAGTAGAACCCTTTTCTACATTACCAAACATTTCATCTGGTATATACTTTGAATCAACAACCAAATCAGTATAAAATATACTTCCCTCTGCAATCATAGTATTATAATTAGAATACTTACCAATAATATCATCAGCACTCTTATAATAACTACCTACCAAGAAAGAACTTGGTACATTCATATATCCAACCATATCACTAGTAATCTTTGTTTTAGGTTGAATAGTTTCTTTAGCATATGGCACTCTAGTTAAAGTTACCTTTTGGTTTATTCTATAATCATAACCAATATACAAAACAGCAACACACAAAATCACCCCTAATATAGTAACAGTATTCTTGTTACCAAAAAACTTTTTCATAGAACTTGATAAACTATTCATTTTAATTCCTCCTTTTTACCTTTAAAATATTTATCAACCACAATAATCATATTTCCAAACAACAGTATAATTAATCAATGTAGCCCTATTTGAATCATTACAACCACTTACACTAACATCAGTCGTTAATGTTTTAACACCAACAACAGGATATCCATCATTTTCTTGACCTGTAGCATCCTTAATTCTAACTTCAACATTTGAAACGTAACAATTATTTTCTTCATATCCAGTTTTTTTTTGCTTACCAGTTGGAACAGAATTCCAACTACCATTAGCTCTATATGATACATATGTATTATCATAACGAATTTTATCAACTGAACCTTTAATTGCTTTTACATCCTTGATTTCAGAAATTCGCAAATTAAAAATATTATCTTTATCTATCATACTCTTAACATTAGCAACTTTCAATCTATAAGAAGTAGAATCACCTTTAGCTAAATTAGAGTAATAACCATCAACAGATATACTATTTGTTTTAATATTTCCATTACAAACCTTATTATCATAAGAACTTCTATCAACTGTAGCTTCAAGAATACTAGTAAGACTATTAACAATATCAGTAGAATTCTTAGAAATAACCATTAAGTCAGTATTATTTCTAATAACAACTGAAGCTTTAGGAGGAGATTCCATAATATCATAAAAATCTATAACATAATTATTTGAATTTCCCATAGTACCATTAGCAAATCTTCTAGTAAAATTAGCAACAAATTTCTGCTCAACTATTTTTAACTCACCAGTCCTAGCATAATAACTTTTATCAATAGATTCAACCATAGATGCTTCCATAGCCTCTTTAATAGAATAATAATCAGCCTCATTATTAACAGTAATATCCTGAAAAACCATCAAAATAACAAAAGCTAACATTCCTACAAAAATCATAGAAACAGCTGCATAAGAATATCTCAATTTATATCACCAAACTCTTTCATCACATTTAGAATTATATAATCCATATTTGCAATGTTTACCACTATAAATAGTATTAAAGTAAGTATGCTCACTAACAAAATTATTACTACCAGAATTATCAGAACCAGATGTTATTGTATCTTCCCAACTCGTATAAACAGTATCTATTTCTCTAACACTATTTATTATCTTAGCAGTCATAGGAACAGTTTCGTAATCCGGTTTTTGCAAATTATCATAAGAAGATTTTAATCTTTTAATAAAATCTTTATTATTCCAATTTTTAGGAATATATCCATCAGGAAACGGATTATTAACATCAACAGTTCTATAAACATATAATTTATCATCAACATATTCACTGTTAAAATTATATCCTGGATCACCAGAAGAATCACCAGAAGAATCACCAGAATAATTACCATCAGGAACATCAGGAACATCATTAGAATCAATAATTTTAATTGAACATTGATTATTATCATCACTAGAACTACTACTTATAATATCAATTGCCAACAAAGAACTATTAGGAGTTTTAACATCTTTATTAGTTCTAACTTTAACAGTATTTAAACTAGAAGAACTATTGACTTCCCAAGTAAATTTATCTTTTTCATAAGATAAAGGAATATAAAAATTTCTTCCTAAAGTCAGCTCATCACCATTAGAATTTTTTAAAATATCACCATAAGTATCCTCACCATTACCATCTATATATAAATATTTTAAATTATACTTACAAATCAAAGTAGTACTCCCACTTGCAAATTCCTTTTTTGTTCCTCCTTTTTCTTTACAATCCCAAATACCAGCTGCATTAAACTCTTCTCTATCATTACTTTTAATACTAACTTTAGCAGCAAAGTCTTCCTTATTAATTTCCTTATAATAATCCTTCATTTTATCTCTTATAACTTTATCTCCATCACTTTCAAAAACATTACCATAATTTTTTTCCACAAAGCTCCACGAAGCAGTATTAGTATAAGTTAAAGCATAATGAAATGTTTTACCTTTAACAATATTATATTTACTATAATCAATACCAAAATAACTATTATAATTATCAATATAATCAGCATCTTCACCAGGAGTAATATTAGAACTTTCTTTTATACTAACAACAGCACTTATATTTTTTTCATCATCATATACAGTCATCATAGAACAATTATTCTCAATAGAACCTCCAGTACAAGCATTCAATGTACCATTACTTATATTACATACATGATCACTAGAACCTTTAAATTTAATTTTAACAGAGCCAATAACGTTAACAAATCTTGCAGAAATAATTTTATAATTATCAGATTCACTAGATGATGGTTGAATACATTTCCTAGTAGTATAGTGTGCACCATCACCATTTGGACTATCGATTTTACCATCGAAATTCCAACCACACCCAATAAGATAATCACCAGGTCCAAATTTTGTAGTTGAGCAATCCCATCCATTTCTAGGTGCAGAACCATCTACACAAAGAGTATCACCATAATAAAGTATATAATCGTAATAATCACCAGACTTTGTTTTTCCACGCCTACCATAATAAAATAAATTAGAATCATTAGAAGTAAGCCTCCAAAAATCAGAACCACTAAAAATAATATGATTACCAGAAACATCTATTTTATTAGAAAGTTTAGAAATCTCAAACATTTCAGTAGCGGTTTTATTAGTAACCCCTTCAGCAACTGCTACTTCAACTTCCTTTTCAACATTTCCAAGTCTTCCCAAAAGATACAAACTATAATTTGAACCAGAATTAAAAATTCCAAAATATTTATTCAAATCAATATTAATTTTAAACTTAAGGTTTTTATAAACATAAGAATTCCCTACACACTGATTAGTATCACTACCCTTATAACACATATCATAAGTAAAGTCAGAACCAACAATAAAAGAAACTTCTTCAGCATAAGAGCCATCAAAATTTTTTCCAACTATAGAATTTCCAGATCTAAAATAAAAATACAAATGCAAGGCTGCAGATTCATTCAAAGACCTATTAATATTATTACTATAATAACTTTCAACACCTGTACCATAGCCATAATTATCATAATTATGAATAAAACCCCATCCTTCAATAGTTAAAATATTATTATCGCTTAGTTCAAATTTTTCAATATCATAATTCAGTGAATGATCAACTGCCTCAGCCCTAGCATCTATTCCAAATCCCATAAAACTAACTAAAAATACTAATAATAAAAATATTTTTTTTCTCATTCTAAAGCACCTCTTTTCTTATGCCTTAGTATAATTAATACAATAATAATTATTATTAATACTCCACCACCAATAGAAATATAAATATAATTATCTTTTATAAATTTAATATATTTATTTTCATCTTTAGACTTATTATCATCAGCATCTTTATTATCACTATTATTAATCATTTCCATAAATTCATAATAATCAACATTTGAACTATCATAAAATTTCTGACATATATCTAAATTTTCATGTCCCTCGCAATTAGGATCAGTAAAATAATTATTAAATTTTGGCAAATTAACACTATAATTTCTAAGCATCTTATTACTACAATTTTTAGAATATATTTTAAAATTTTTCTTACCACTATATAATCTATCAATAGTTATACTACCATCAACTACTGAATAACTTCTTAAATCTAAATTAGTCTTACTTTCTATTACATATAACTCATCAGACAAATTACTAACAACTATCTTATATGTATCATATATTTTAAAACCATCGTTATCATATATATCATCATTATATTCATAACTAATATCCACATCATTAGCAAGTACTCTAAGTCTTTTAATATCAGTGCTATCACAATCTTCTGCATATACATTATTCATCAGAGATAACATAAAAGTAATAATAATTAACAAATAATATTTATATTTCATTAGCGTACCTCCTATTTTTACTCATAATAATAATAACATTTTTTTTAAGAAATTAAAAGTTTTTTTTGTAATTTTATAAAAAAAATGTTATCATATTATACGAGGTGTAAAAAATGAATAAAAAAAATAATATAATTTTAATAATTGCAATAATATTATTAATAACCTGACTTTGACAGTTGTTGAATATAAAAAACTCCAAATACCTTATATTTAAAGGGTTAATGGAGTTTTATTTTGTTAAAAAAAGTGCGTGTGTTTTTTTATTTTGAAATTGTATTAAAAATTTTTTTGATTTTTTTATAAGTTATTATTTCTGTATCACTGTAAAAATTATATTTTTCATGTATAAAATCAGTTATATCTGTTCTTTCATATGATGGAATATAGCCGTTTCCTTTTAACTCGGTTACGTTCATATTTCTTAAAGTATCAAGTATTTCCCTCGTAGTATATTTATAATCTAATTTTTTTTCTAATATTCTATATATCAATAAAGCAATAAAACAAGTCATAAAGTGTGCTTTAATTCTATCTTCACGAGATAGATTAACAGGTCTAGCTAGAAAATCAGCTTTCATTATTCTAAATGATTCTTCAATTTCCCATCTACCTTTAGTTATTTTTAATATATCATCAACATTCCCAATAAGATTAGTAGATAAAGCATAATAACCATCGTATTTTTCTTCTTCTTTGATTAAATCTTCATTTATTGAATATGTTTTCTCATTGGCTACCACACCATCAGAAGTGGAACTTACTTCTTCAATAAATCTATTAGGATCATTTTGATTTTTGCCTTTTCTAGTTACATTGTTTGAATTTATATTTTTCTTGGCTCTTTCAATTTGACTGTTTCTAATATTTCTATTATAGTCAAAATATTTAAAGCAGAAAGTAACAATAGTATCTTGTTTAACAGATTTAGTTTCGGTTTCAATAATCTTATAAAATAATGAATCATAATATTTTTCTTTTAAAATTTCATTATTTTCTATTTCTTCTAAATTATAAAGATGCTTTAAATCACCAGGAAGTCTCCATTCTTTTTTGTCAAATACTTTTTCTTTATATTCGTCCTTTAGTCTTTTTAGAGATTGAGTAATAACAAAACCACGACCATCTTTTATGTTATAATTTTTGATTTCATCTGAAGCAAGTCCTGCATCGGTACAAAGGATAATTTTAGTATTATCTAATTTAAAATTATTTATAATTTTAGATTCTTCAGGTATTAAAGTTTTTTGTTCGTTTTGATTACCTGGATAAATATTAAATGATAAAGGAATACCATCACCATCCATGAATAAACCCATACCAACAATTGGATTAGGTCTATGTTCTTTAGAAATACCATATTTTCTTAAATCATCTTCTTCATCGATATCAAAAAAATAGTTAGTACAATCATAATAAATTACTTTAGAATTTCTTTTGATTACATTTTTACTATTAACAAATAAGTTTTCTTGAATAAAGTCTATTTTATTAGCTATATAGCTTAAAACTCTATATTCATCATGAAGTTTAAAATCAGGTTGTTCAATAAAATTTTGACATTGTTTAAATGTTTCTAACTTAGAAGAAGGATAAATAATTCTAGCAAAAACCAAATAAGATAAAACTTCATTTAAATCAAATTCAAATTTATATTGAGATTGAACTTGATTACAAATATCTTTGATTTTTAAATCATTATATAATTTTTTTAAGAATAAATATCCAATATTGAAATTTCTTTTTTCTTTATTTATTCTTCTAGCAGAATTAAGTTCTAATTTTATTAATTCGCTTTTATCTTTAGAATTTAATTCATTTATATATATTTTAATTTTTTCAATTGTATTATCCTTACCAAATCTATTTTCAACTTGTTGTTGATTACCAAGTTTTTCAAATATTTTAGTTGACCTTTTTCCATTTATATTAGTATAGTCTTTTATAATTGAATAATACGAATAATTATTTATAGTTCTAATATGTAATCTCATTTTATACCTTCTAACTGAATATATTATACCATACACACGAATACATACGCAAGTATAAAATGATAAAAAAACTAGATTTTTCAATATCTAGAGACAATTTTTATGTTATAACTGTCAAACTAGGGATAATAACATTTTTTTTAAGAAATTAAAAGTTTTTTTTGTAATTTTATAAAAAAAATGTTATCATATTATACGAGGTGTAAAAAATGAATAAAAAAAATAATATAATTTTAATAATTGCAATAATATTATTAATAAGTATAATAATATTTCTATTAATAAATAATCAAAACTATAAAGGAGAACTTAAAGAAATAACTTGGAATGATATAGAAAAGAAAATAAATAAAAAAGAAGACTTTGTATTAGTATTAAGCCAAACCACTTGTTCACATTGTGCTGAATATAAACCAATACTAAAAGAAGTAACAAAGAAAAACAAAGTAACAATATATTACTTAGATTATGATAAATATGATGAAGATAAAATAAAAGAAATATTAAATACCCTAAACTTTGACGGTGGAACTCCTACTACATTCTTCTTTAAAGAAGGAAAAGAAATAAGCCTAATGAGTAGATTAGTAGGTACTGCTTCCAAAACAAATGTTATAGAAGCTTTAAAAAAATATGAATACATAAAAGAATCCTAGTAACAAAACTAGAATTCTTTTTTTACATACAAAATATTATAATTATGCCTTTTTCTTATTTAATTTAGGAGTTATTATATAATCCATAACTACCATTAGAATAAGAGATAAAAGTATTGTTATACAATAAGTAATAATACAAATTTCATGTAAATTACTTAAATTAAGAGATTTACGTAACATACCAATAATAGGATAATGTAACATATAAATATATAATGCCATCTCACCAGGATATTTCCAAATAGGAGTATTTAAGAATTTAGTAAGATAATCTTGATTTAATAAAGTCAAGAATATAAATATTATACATAAACCATTAATAGTAGCAAATGTTAAACCTGATCCAATAACCATGTGATATATAACTACACAAGAGCAGAATAAATTAACAATTGTTAAAACAAGTTTTGTCATATTAGAAAATTTCTTATCTTTTAATTTATCAATCAAAACATAGAAAACACATCCCATACCAATACAAACAAAAGCTTGAATAGCAGCTTGACTAACACCTCCACCAACAAATACATATCAATAGAAACAGGAGTATTTGGAAGAGTACCAGTATATGGAAGTCTTTTTGGAGCAGCAATAAATCCAATTTCACTCTACTCTACCTGTGACATATTTGATTTATATGATGGAGGAATAATAGATGTAGCAGTCTCAGAATTAGCAGAAACAGATAAATATGGTAATGTAAATGTATCAAAAATAAATTCAAGATCCACAGGACCTGGAGGATTTATAAATATAACTCAATGCAGTAAAAAAGTAATATTCATAGGTACATTTACTGCTAAAGGATTAAAAGTAGAAATTAAAGAAAGTAAACTAAAAATCCTAGAAGAAGGACAAATTAAAAAATTTAAAAAACAAATTAGTCAAATAACTTATGCTTCTAAATATTCTAAAAAATAAAACAAGAAGTACTATACATAACAGAAAGAGCAGTATTCAAAGTAAATGATGAAGGATTATTAACACTTACCGAAGTAGCCCCAGGAATAGACATAGAAAAAGATATAATTAATCAAATGGAATTTAGACCAATTATATCTGAAAACTTAAAATTAATGAATCCAAATTTATTCATTAATGACAAATTAAACTTAGAAGAAAAATTTAAATAGAGGAAACAAAATTCCTCTATTTTTTCACATCATCAATATTATTTTCTAACTTATCATTTTCTTCATCAATATTATCATCATCCAATAATTGAACACAATTATTAATACTCTCTAATGTATCTTTAAATATACCTTTTTTATCCACCTGCTCAATAAAATCTTTTAAAGTATCTAATTCTTCTTTATTATATAATTCCATAATTATCTCCTTACAAACCTATCTATAGTACTTCTTATTTCATCATCCATTGAAGACTCATTTACACTCTCTTTAAAATTTGCAATATTATAATTAACTGAATAAGTATTGAAACTTCCATCTTCCTCAATAACCAAATATCTTGCTTTTCCATAATCACTTTCATCAAATCCCATACCAGCCGCTCTTAATTTAATTCCATCACTTTGTTGTTTTTCAAAATGATCATGTCCTTCAATAACAATAGAATCATCATCTATTTCAGGTTTAACAAAATGACCGTTTAACTCATAAATATCTTCTTTTCTACTGTGAACTAAAGTTATCTTTTTACCATTTCGCTCTAAAACAATTTTACTTTGATACTTCATTATATCTTCAATATCTTGCTCAGTTAGTTGAGCTCTAGTCCATTCAGTTCTTTTTTTATCACCTGCAATACTAGATTTTGAAATAGATGCCAAATGATCTTTTAAAGCCTCCATCCCATCAATAGCGTATATTTCATGATTACCATAAACACTCTTAACATTATATTTTCTAAGTAATTCCATTACTTCATGTGGATTAGGACCAAAACCAATATTATCGCCCAAAGAATATATTTCTGTAATTCCCTTTCTTCTCATATCCTCAAGTATTGCTAAAGTTGGTTCATACATTCCATGTATATCTGTCAAAACTCCAATTTTATGTGATTTAGACTGTTTCAATAATTGAGTATCTATCTGTTCAGAACTAATTTTAGACAATGTAGTATTATCATAAGATATACTACTACATTTTTCCTTATCATAATCTATATCAATAGGATTTCTAATACTCGTCTCTTGCTTCTGTGTATATATTATTGGTAAATCATACAAAATACTATAATATACTTCTTGTTCAGTTAATTGCCTATCTTTAGGAACAATTATACCACATGGCTTTAATCCTTCTCTTAAAGAAACTGTTTCAGCATTAAAATAACGGGAAGCATAAGGATTAAAAAAAGCCATACTTGTTTCTAATATTCCTAATTGTTTATAATCAATCTGAGACACAAAATCTGCAGAATTTTGTCTTATTACATGATTTGAACCCACATTAACATTAGAACCTAGCACGTAATTTCCCTCGGGTATAAAATCATATGCCAAAATCATTTTCTTTTTAGGTTTTGTATAAAAGACTTCATTTCGATGACTTATAGGAGATAAACTTATAAACACTTTATTTTCATCATCCTTACCATTAACTAATTCATCAATTGTTTCACCAGAACCAACAACATGAGCATACAAAACATACTTACATTTTGAAAGATCCAATGTCTTTACCCTTCCTTTAGAAGTATCAATATCTTTTCTTATATATTGACCATTCGCTTTACCACCTTCACTAACCATCTGAATATTAGTTAAATTATAATTAGATTCTAACTCATATAACTCAACCATCATTTTATCATATTTTGATAGCATTTTTCTAACGTTAAATAAATATTTATTATCAGATCTAAACTTTCTTAAAAGAGAATTAAAATCTTCTACATTATCTATGCTTAAAATTGATTCTATAAAACTAGTCATAACCATAATATTTTCTATAAGTTTTACAATATAAGGATTATTCTTATTATTAAATTGTAAAAGCATAAGTTTTTCACTATTACCATATCTTTCAATCATAGTTTTAAGAGACATTTGAAAAAAGAATAAATCACCAATATATATTTTTTTTAAATTTAAATCGTCTATTTCAATTAGAAAATCTATAAAAAAATTATCAACTATCTTCTGAGCTTCTCTAAAATACTCTAAATTTTTTTTACTACCAACTTCAAACTTTTTTTGCTCCTGAATAAATTAATTATATTATTTACATTAAAAACATTATCAAGTACATCCTTAATATCATCCGGTATTTTGCTAGGATAATCTTTCATTACACCTTTAAGTAAACTACCATAATTTCTATAAGTATCTAAAAAATTTATAAAAGAAACAACATTTTGATTTTTATTTTTAGGATTAAAATAATTATCTCTAAAATAAGACCATATTTTTGAAATAAAACTTATTGAATCACTACCATTTACTGTATAAAGTAACATATCACCCCAAGTATCTTTATATGTATTAGTATTAACACCATAAAACAAAAAAGCAGACAAATCAATTTCACATTTTTTAAAGAAATCAATAATAACAAAAGATTTATCTAACAAACCTCTTCTATAACTAGAAAAATCAAATATTCTTTTGATAAGTTTCATATCATCTGAATTTACATCAGATTTCTTTAAAACTACACCAACATAAGCTTGTAATATTTCAAGTTGTTCTTGTTGAGATTTAGATTTATAATTACTCGTTTCTATCTTTTCAAAAATATTATTTTTTGTATATTTTTTATACATAGATATATCCTTATTTATATCAATTTTTTCCTTATCCTTATTTATATCAATTTTTTCCTTATTCTTATTTATATATTTATCATTTACATCTATATATTTAATATAATCGTTTTTATTCATAGTTCAAATGCATCCCTTTCAACACTATCTTTAGTTAATTATAGCAAAAAATAAAATAACACGCAATAAAATTAAAAGCCAATCCAAGATTTTAGTATTAGCATTATTATTCTAAAAACATTAATTTAAATGCTCATATTAAAATAATTATATAAAAAAACATATTGTAAAGTCAATTACAATACGTTTTATAAATTCTAAATTTTCAAGATAAATAATAAATAAAATATTTAAATATTACCATTAACCAAATGAAGATTATCTAAAAGAACACCAGTTCCCTCTGCAACACAAGTCAAAGGACTTTCCGCAATAAATACAGGAACCTTTAATTCTTGAGATAATAGTTGACTAAATCCATCAACCATACTTCCCCCACCAGTTAAAACAATACCTTTATCAATTATATCAGCAGATAGTTCAGGAGGAGTTTGTTCCAAAATACCCTTAGCAGCGTGAACTATAGTATAAACACTCTCCCTTAATCCTTCCTCTACTTCATCACTAGTAATAGTAATAGAATGAGGAAGACCAGTTACTAAATCTCTACCCCTAACTTCCATCTTTTCATTTCTAGAACCAGGAAAAACAGTTCCAATAGTAATTTTTATATCCTCAGCAGTTCTTTCTCCAACAAGCAATTTATATTTATCCTTAATATATTTAACAATAGCATTATCAAAAGCATTACCAGCCACTCTAATAGAAGCACTATTAACAATACCACCTAAAGATAAAATAGCAATATCTGTAGTACCACCACCAATATCAATAACCATATTACCACTAGGTTTAGAAATATCCATACCTGCTCCAATAGCAGCAACCTTAGGTTCCTCTTCCAAAAATACTTTTTTAGCACCAGTTCTCTCAGCAGCTTCTCTAATAGCGTTCTTTTCCACTTGTGTAATATTAGAAGGACAACAAATTAATATTCTTGGTCTAGAAAAGAAACTTCTCCCATTTACTTTTTTAATAAAATAATTAAGCATAATATCTGTAGTATCAAAATCTGCAATAACACCATCTTTCATAGGCTTAATAGCCTTAACCTTACCAGGAGTTCTTCCCAACATCTCATGAGCTTCAAGTCCAACTGCTAAAGGTTTTTTTGTATCAGCATCTATTGCAACAACACTAGGTTCATTTAACACTATACCTTGTCCTTTTATATAAATAAGTACATTAGCCGTACCCAAATCTATTCCAATATCTTTGTTAAACATGTCATCACCATCCCTAACCAATATTTTAACATATATTACCATATTTTAGTACATTTAATTTGTATTTTTTGCTAAAAATTTACGTCTTGTAGATTCTCCTCCTCTAATATGTCTAATATTCATATGATACTGTAAAATCTTTGACACTTCATTATACATATTAATGTCAATAAAATATAATCTATCTGTCAAATCTTTATGCACAGTACTTTTACTAACATCAAATAAATTAGCAATTTCTCTAACAGTCATACCAGTATCAATCATACATCTACCTTCATCAACTACACGCTTAAACATTATTTTATCCATAGTATTACCCCTTATAATTATATTAGATAATTTTTTATTTATGAAAAAAGGGTGGCTAAAATACCACCTAAATTTCACCTAACAATTTACCAAAATAATTTTCAGGATTAACAACACTACCCTGATAATATAACTCAAAATGTAAGTGACTACCTAAATCCGCACCAATATTAGATAATCCACTTTTTCCAATTACCATGCCTTGAGTAACACTATCATTAGCGCTAACAACAACTTCACCCATACTCTGATAAACACCAATCAAATCATTACTATACTTAATCTCAACAACCTTACCCAAAATATCATCATCCTTAACACTAGTAACAGTACCATCCAAAATACTTACAACATCAAAAGAATTTTTATTATCAGGCATAGCATAATCTACGCCACTATTTTGCATATAAGTATTTTGATAATATAAAATAGATTTTTCTTGTTCCTCCGTACTAGCATCCCTATCATAATATGAACTAACAATCGTAACAGAACTATCAGTATAAGGACGAATAATTTGAGTATCAGTACTAATAACAGGAATATCAGGATTCATATCATATTGATTATTATCATCTACTACAGGAATATCAGTATTATTATTATTTTTAAATAATTTATCACTAATAGCATCCTCCACAACATAAATACATCCAACTAGTAGCACTAAAGATAAAGTATAAATAATGGGTACAACAAATGGTTTTAATTTTCTTTTTGTCATTTTCATCTCACCTCTATTTTAAATATTAACCAAAAAGAAAATTATATACCAAATTTAAGAAATTAATTTACTAATTTCATCCCAAGCACTTTCTAAAATTTTAATTCTATTTCTATCATCATCTATATTTTTTTGTATTTCTCTACTTTTTTCATAATCCATATATACTTCTTCAGTACTAAGTAATTCATTATATTTTGAAATATTATCTTCTAATTTCAAAATCTCATTCTCTATTTTCTCTAACTTTTTAATATTTTTACTTCTTTCCTTTAAAGGAGTTACAATACATCTTGATTTAAAATTATCTTTCTTATCAGTAATATTACTAACCTTACTTTCATCATTATTATTAATACTAGCAATATACTCACTATAATTACCATCATAATTAGTAACGGGATTAGTATTAAAATCAAGTATTTTATTAGCAATTTTATTAATAAAATATCTATCATGTGATACAAATATAATAGTGCCATTATAACTAAGTAAAATATTCTCTAAAGTTTCTTTACTAATCATATCCAAATGATTTGTAGGTTCATCTAAAATTAATAAATTAGGTTTTGACTGCATTATCTTACAAAGCATAAGTCTAACTCTTTCTCCACCAGACATATCACTAATCTTTTTAAAAACATCATCTCCACTAAAATTAAAAGCGCCCAATATACCTCTAACATTTTCAGAAGATAAATCAGGATATTCCATAGATATTTCATCATACATAGTATTATTAACATCAGAAAAAGTAATATTCTGATCAAAATATCCAATACTAACTCTATCACCAAAAGTATATTTTCCACTTATTTTAGAAATACTACCTAAAATAGTTTTTAAAAATGTACTCTTTCCACTACCATTATGACCAATAATACCAATTTTATCTCCTCGAGTTACATTTAAACCATTTATAACATTTATCACCTTATCATAACCAATAGTTAAATTTTTAATTTTTAAAACATCCTTATAACTATCAATCTTAGGTACAAAAGAAGCATTAAAAGTTTTATTATCATAAGCATTAGGACATTCTACCTTAACCATTCTTTCTATCAAAGATAATTTACTCATAGCCATACTAGCCTTACTAGGTTTATATTTAAATCTATCCACAATAGCCTTAAGTCTCTTAATTTCTTTTTGTTGAAATTCATAATCTTTTAAAGCCTTATTATAATTATCTTTCTTTTGCTTTAAATAAGATGAATAATTACCCTTATACTTAGTTAAACATCCATATTCTATTTCGTAAATAGTAGATACTACTCTATCTAAAAACATTCTATCATGTGATATAACAATAAAACTCTTTTTATAATTTTTTAAATAATCTTCTAAAAAACAAATAGTATCAATATCTAAATGATTTGTAGGTTCATCAAGTAACAATAAATCTGGTTTACTAAGAATAAGTAGCATCAAAGAAATTCTAGTTCTTTGTCCTAAAGAAAAAGAAGACATTTTTCTTAATTTATCATTTTCATTAAAACCAAACTTAGATAAAGCAAGTTCATATTCTTTTTTATATTCATACCCACCAATATTTTTAAATTTATAAATTAAATCATTATACTTATCTGCATCATTCTTATCATAAGAAATACTCATCTTTGCTTCTAATTTCTTTATTTTATCCTCACAATCTATTATATCCTTATAACAAAATAATATATTAGAAATTAATGTACTATCATCAAAATTAACACTATCCTGTTTAATATATCCTATTTTAGGATTACCTTCTTTTATAAATTCAAAGTCCTCTTCTTCTACTCCTTTTTCCATAGGAATATTACCCAATATAGCATTAATTAAGGTTGTTTTTCCACAACCATTTCTTCCAACTATACCAATATGATCTGTTGTATTAACATTAAAATTAATGCTCGAAAGTATAGTATCAGCACCAAAACTAACTGAACCATTAACAATTTTTATACGCATAATAATCACCAACATCAAATATTATAGCACAAAAAAATTTCTCTAAAAAGAAGAAAAAGAATTAAATTAATTTATATTACAAAATTTTTTAAACAAAATACTTAAAAAGTAAAAATTAAGTTAAAACAATATAACTAATTATTATCGCTTAACTTTAAGAAAAATTATGTCAATTTATGTACCATTTATTATAATATTATGATATAATGTTAGTGTAGAAAGGTAGAGATAAAAGTTGAAAAAATAGAAAGGATGATATTTATGAAAAGAAAAAAATTTTTATTATTTAATTTAATTATTATTACAGCAATAATTAGAATAACATCAGTAAAAGCAATTTCATACACTACATATAATATTGGTGATGAAATAACAGTAAATTTAAATGATTCATTAAAAGAAAATTTTTACGTAATCGAAGATAATAACGATTCTGTAAAAGCAATTTACAAAGGTTTTTTAGGAGAAGATATAGTATGGCCAGAACAAATAACAACAGATGAATGCACATATAATGGCTCCATCCTAGATCAAACATTAAAACAGAGAACCTCAACTTGGACAAACGCAACTAATATAACACTACCTACTGCAAATGATATAGTTAAAGATTTCGATTACACTTCAGTAGAAGCATATAAAAATCTTATAAAACAAACAAATAACGGAGAAGATGGAATTGTACACTTAGAAAAAATTCAAAGCGTCCCATTTTATGCTTTAAAAAATCCGGAACGTTCAAAAATATTTACAAAATCCTTAATTGCAATGGTAAAAAAAGATGATAACGTTGATGGCTATGATCATAATTACTGTTGGATCTATGCTTATGGATATGCCTTTGCAGAATTTCCATACTTTACTGTTAGTATTAATGAAAGTGGGAGTATAAGACCAATAATAACAGTATCAAAAAACAATATTGAAGGTGGCACATATATAAGTGAAAATGAAAAATTATGGGATAATTTTATCGAAGTATTTAAAACAGCAAAATATGCTAAAGAATTTAGTCAAAATGGTTATACTAGTGATATAACATCAACATCAGACTCATTAAAAATTACCTTAAGTAATGAAAAAAATACCTGGATTACAAATTTTTCATATAGTAATGGAATAATAACATACATACCAGCTGATAATACAACAGAAATGTTAATTGACAATATTTGGATAAATAATTGTGTATATGCACTTGCTCAAATAAAAGGATATGATACAGAAAAATTAATGGATTGGTTAAATAAACAGAGCAATTCACTTACTCTTAACAACGATGGCATAGAATATGAATTAAAAGAAATAAAAGTTGACAATACTGATCAAACTGGAACAATAATTTCAAGTTTCAAATTGGATATTAAAAATGGAATAAAAAACTTTGCAAATAATAACCAAACAAATACAGATCAAAATATAAAAAATCCTAAAACTGGAGATTTAACAAAACTAGTTCTATTAATTTTGACAACCTCATTAGCAATTGGAATTCTTTGTTACATAAAATCTAAAGAATCCAATCAGAATCAAATATAGTAAATAAAATAGCAAATCCTGATTTGCTATTTTATTTACATTTATACTTTACTTTAAGAAATTCACTTAATTTTAAAAAAACTAATTCATAAAAAAAGATAATAATCTTTCTAAAATAGATATTATCTTTTAAATTTTTATTGCATATCTTCAACTATTTTTTTCATATCTATATCAACTTTTGATGGCATAGAAATACCATTAGAAACATCATTATAAGTAGCTGTAGAAATAATTGATGAAATATTTTTAAGTATGTCATAGTCTACAGTATTATCTTGAGTATAAACATCTATAGCAGCTACATACATAGAATTTAATTTTGAAAAAGCCATTACATTATTTACTCCTTCAATAGAAACCTCTATCGTAACAAACTCAACTCCACCTAATGTCTTAACCTCTGCAGCTTTTGCAGTATAACCATTTTGTTGTGCTGAAACTTGAAGACTAGATCTATTATTTTTTATTTGTTCATAACTAGAATCTAATACATCCAAAATAACACACCATTCTTGCTCACTCTCATCACAAATAAACATAGCTCCATCACTTAGTTCATATTTAAAATTATCAGGAATTTTAAAAGTAAAGTTAGCAAAATTTACTTTATATACAGATTTAGAAGTTGTAGACACATTATTTATTCCATTATTTGACGTATTAGAATTATTATTAGTTATTGTATTACCTCTATTTAAAACTTTTGGAACAAAAACAATAGCTAATACAGCAATAACAACAACTAAAACAATTGCAAGAATAATTAAAATATTATTATTTTTAGAAGTATTATTAACCGATTGATAAGAATAAGACATACCTTGATTTGGATTGAACATTGCTCCATTATTTTGTGACATAGAATTTACATTATTATAATTTTGATTTGATTGAGCATTTACTTCTTCAACTGATGCTCCACAGTTTTTACAAAATTTATCATTTGCATCTAATGGCAAACCACACTTTTTACAATTCATTTTTATTTCCTTCTTTCCTTATTTCATATTTCTTATAAACAAAAACATAATAATATTCATATTATTTGAATAAAATTAATAAACTACCTTAACCCACCATTCAATTTTTTCCAACTAATTATCACCTCTTTCCATTATTTAAAAGTTCTGTGCTTATTTCAATAGAAGTTATTTCATTCAATAAAGTATCATCTACCTCAATATCATTACCATCAATTATTATTACCACACAGCCTCCATCAGATAATTCATTTATCAATATTTTTTCATTAATTTTATATATTACAGAGTCATCAGAAGAATTATATAAACTACCTTTTTTATAATAGCTTGCATTATACAAAGAATAATTCTTACCATTTATTTCTCTTTCACCCAAAAAAGATAATTCTTTTACTTCACCATAAGTTTTATATGAATTCATATTTGAATTAACCAAATCAATTTCTGAATCCTTTGTTAAAGAACTAATTTTATAATGAATATTATATTGATATACTTCATTATTAGAATCATAATTTAATCCAAAATATCTATCAGAATAAATATTATTTTGTTTATCTATTTCTCTATATTTCTCTGGCAATTTTATTTTTAATAGTTCATATTTATCATAATCAGAATTAATAAATCTTTTCAATTCAATCAGCATATTACCATTATCAACATTTCTTGTTACATAA
The DNA here is from genome assembly GCA_934148535.1 of uncultured Bacilli bacterium. Lineage (GTDB taxonomy): Bacteria > Bacillota_I > Bacilli_A > RF39 > UBA660 > RUG11198. The sequence continues at coordinate 36,198 of CAKPDF010000006.1, read as the reverse complement.
CTAGAATAATTTTTAATAGAATTAATCTTAATATTATTCAACAACTCTCTAGGTACCTTAATATTTGTTCCCTCAACTTTAATTCTTAAAATGTGATTTTTATTAAGTTCTATAGCAATAATATAAGCATCAATATCATTCTTAATAGTGCCAGTATTTGTATAACTTACTTTATAAATATATCCATTATAGTTACCTATATTAAATTCATTAATACCATCAACAAAATTTTTATATTTAGCAGTATCCTTTTTTAAATAATCATAATCAGAATATATACTACCAGAATTCTTAGTTGAATCAATATAATCATAAATATTAAAATTATAAATGTAAGTATTCAAAATAATTCTGTTATTTCCTTCTTTATAAACAAAAGAACCAGATTTTGAATCAAAGCTTGTCATTTTAAAAATATTTGGTATTGAATAATTGACATAATAATTTGAATTTGCTATTTCATACGAATCTAACTTATCTATTTTTTTTGCTAAAGCATCATTTTTTGAATATGAAACATCCTCAGTATCAACCGATATCTTATAATTTAAATCAAATTTATCTGGTTTTAATTCAAAATTATAAATAATATTTTCAACACTATCAATCAAGATATCAAAATACTTATTTTTAGCCTCATAATTAAATAATAGCATTTTATCACCAATTTTAGTAACAACTACCATAGTTTGAGATGAATCACCTTCATATAAGAATTTATATCCATCATAAGAATATTTTGTTATCTTATCATTAGATTGTGATATTAACTTGTATGTTTTATTTTGTTCATTAATACCATATAATATATCATCAATAAAATCTGCAATATTTAAATATTTATATTCATCCTCAATCTGAAACGATTGAATGCCTAATGTACCTTTACTACCATTTTTTAAATTAACTTGTAATCCAGATTTTTTACTAATACTCCATTTAGTATCATAACTAAATAAATAATAATTATTATCAAAAACTTTAGTATTAATCTTTCTATTTAAAAATATAATAACCAACACTATTCCAATAACCGATATAGAAGTAGCAATTAAAATTACTAACTTCTTTTCATTTAATATTTTTATAATTTTTTTCATAGTTTAACCATCACCACTATCAAATAATCAAATTCGTCCATAATTATTACTTTATATTTATGATTAGTATATATACACTTTGTACTAGTACTCAATATTTGTTCAAATCCAGTTTTAATTAATTCATCCTTATATGATGAAGCAAGCTGCATACCACTTACGTATTTTGAAATCTCATTATGATATCTTAAACTAACTGTATTATTATCATAACTAGCCTTCGTAAGGTTCATATTAATATTATTATCTATATTACCTATCTTTTTAAATTCTTTCCACTTAGAAGAAGGGATGGTATTAATTACACTTTCATTTGAATATCTTACATAATAATATTTTTCTTTTAAATCAGTAAATGATACAACATCAATTGTAGAAAAATCTATATTACTAAATTTATTTTTAATCTCGCTTAAAACCTTCTCATTTATAGCAATTGATACACTAGTATTTACTGTTTTTGATGTATTCATACCTATAACATATCCTTCATTATTATATAAAGGACTTCCCGCATCAACTTCTTGTAAAGCTAAAGAACTCTGTATATATTCATCCTTTGAAGTAATAATACCTTTTTGAATTGTTAAACCAACACCAGTTTTACTACTTATAGATATTACAGGATCCTCAATTTTAATATCATCAATATTTCCTAAATTAGTAGTAGATTGCACCTTTTCCTTTAATTTAATAACAGCAATATCATTTTCTGGATCAGCAGTCACAATACCATCAACATCATATATTACTCCATCACTATTCTTTACAACAAAATATTGAGAATCGATTAAAGCTTTTTCTAAAAAACTCCATGTTGTAACAACCAACCCATCATTTATAAAAAATCCATTAGATGATATAACTAAATCATTATTATAATAAGCATTTAGTATTAGTACATTTTTATAATTATTATTATATATTTCATTAATCTTATTTTCAGTTAATAAATCCAATTTTGAAAAATCATATACATCATTTAATTTTGAATCATTATTAATCGATATTGAAATCGCTTTTACCTCTTCAGAACTACCTATATCTTCAAAAAAGTCATCCAAATCATCAGTAGTTTCACAAAATAAATAATATAATTTGTAATCATCATTTAGTTTTTTGAAATAATAATACATCACTAGGTTAGTTTTTTCAGTAACATAATTCATAGGATTATCAAAATTTTCCTTTTTCATAGATACATCAGGTAAAGATACCATACTAATTATCATATTATCATTTAAGGTTATTCTTACTGAACCAATTGAATTATAATTTATATTTAGTTCATCCAATATATTAAACATACCGGGCACAGACAATCCTGAAACTATATCATCTTTATATTCCTGACTATTTTCATCTAATCCCGACTCCGAATTAGGATCCTTAGGAACAATAGGGTTATATCTTAAATCTAAATAATCTTGCCTTCTCTCAAAATATTCTTCTGACGATTCATTACCATTATTGACTTCTCCTAATAATAAATATGTAACTTTTTTACTTAAAGTTGTTATTTCATCTTTTAAACTTTCATTCGAAGATGAATTCTCATATGTCAATTCATAAATATTATTAAACTCCGAAGTAACAGCATTTTTTTTAGAATTAGATGAAATTGAAAATTTAGAAATATCTATTGTAAATCTTTTAGATAAAGCAAATACAGGAGAGACACTAACAAAACAAAAAATTCCAATTAATATTTTTCTCTTCACTTAACTCACCTAACCTTTTAATTTATCCTTTAAAACTGAAACAATATACTTACTAGCATCACTAGCATTATCACCATTTAAGTAAACATCATGAAATGCTTCTGCCATAGTTTCGTCATAAATATAATTACCATTATTATCCTTAGCTAAAGCATAATTAGAAACAGTACCCCGCCACTCATCAAAGTCTAATACCGTATTAGTATCATTTTTATAATTATTATAAGCCTCTTTTAACATTTCAAGTGTAAAATTACCAGAACCAAAATCATCAAATGCTTTATAAAATGAGTTTACATTATTAGAATCAATCAAAAGAATTGAATCAACTTTATAATTATTTAACACTGCTAAAAAAGATAAATAATGTCCAAATTCATGAGCAACTGGAGAATATGTAGTTGCATTAGGTGGAAAATGTCCTGAAGAAGAAGCCTCCTTTACACTTGATTCTAATCTAGCCCTATTCAAAAAATAGTTACTACTCAAAAAAACTTGTGTTTTAATAACCCATGGATACGTTGAGGAAGAATCTGAAGTTGCAAAGTTAAACGCAGGTGTAAACATTGCTATTACTAATGGTTGCGAAAGTGAAGTGTTATGTAAAGATAAATTAGTTAAATGCCCTCTAGCCATTGGATAATTATTGTATATAACATCAATTACATCTTCTAGTTCTTTTGCAAAATCAACATTCATTTCACATAAATTAACAGCTGTAATGCCATACTTTTTAATTATATCATTTTCAACTTGTAAAATTTCTTTGGGACAGTTTTCTTTCTGATCGGTAGAATCCTTAGATATTAATTTATTAGCATCAGTTACCCCAGAAATAGAAACTCCATCATATACATTATCAGTTACAATAATAGACTTACCTGTATTTTTTTTCGTTTCTGATATATTAGAAGAAGTACTAGAATTATTTTCTATTTCTTCACTGTTTACATAACCATTATCAGAAAAATAATAACTAGAACCATTAACCTCCAATATTACAAAAAACAATAAAAATATAAAAACTATGCCTAACCCAACACATACACCAACAATAATATTATTTTTTACAGTAGAATTATTTTTTGTGAAATGTAAATTGTTCTTATTATCAAATTGAAAACCACAATTACTGCAATAAGTTGCATTTACATCAACATTTGCACCACATCTTCTACAATACACCCCAACACACCTCTATTCTTATTAACTAAATTATATCATATATTCTTCAAATTTGATACAAAAAAATTAAGAAAATAAAAAGTTCTCAAAAAGAGAACTTTTAAAATCATCTAACTTTTAACGCCTTAGCAATATCTTTAACCTTTTTCTTAACAATTAATCCATTAATAATATTATCAATAGAATATACCACTAATAATACACCAAGAACAATAGTAATACTTATTGCACCCATATTAGGGAATATTACAAGTAAGAATCCACAAATAATAGTAATTATAGCCATAATTAACATTGATACCCAATCACCATCATTAACTTCCTTTAATATAAATGCTAATCTACACTTTACAGCGCCTGTTATAATAAACCAAAACCCTAACAATATGGGTACCATATTAATAAATAAAGTTGGATATATAAAAATAACTAAACCAAATGTAATTGATAATATTCCCATAATTAAAGGATCAAACAAAGAAAATCCATTACCAACATCACACAAATATAAAATACCATTAAGTATCAATAGGGCACCAATAAAGTAAGAAGAAATCTCTAAAATATCTTTAGGACTTACTAATAAAAATATTCCCATAATTAAGAACAAACAAGAAATTAAAACATCTTTCCATAATACCTTTTGAATAAAATTTTCCATATCTTTCATATCACACTCTCCAATCATATAAAAATAGTATCATAATACCTAAAAATTGTAAAGAACAATTTTAACTTTCTGTCTATTATCATTTAAGTAAAAATAATATAGTATTAACTACCTCTTCTTTTAAAACTTTTTGATCTATTTCCCTATGTTTATGATAAACAACTTCATGACAATAATTATCTACAATACTAATAATAATATGTACTCTTTCTTTCAAATGATACTCATTAAAACCATAATTTGAAATAAGCTTAGCAATTTTTTCAGTAATAACAATTTCATTATCATAAAATATTTTAGCAATATCATCATCCAAATGACTCATTGCCATTAATTCCTCATGTTCCCTTTTATCCATAGTATGACGAGAAGTAAATATATCTAAGATTTTATTTATACCTTCATCTAACTTATTTTTATCAAAACTAATATCATCTATAATATCAGACATTGGAAAAATAATACTATTAGAATAATCTCTAACTCCCTCTAAAAATATATCTCTTTTATTAGAAAAATATTGATAAATAATACCAGTAGAAACTGAAGCATATCTAGCAATATCAGCGCAATTAACATTATGAAACCCTTCTCTACACATAAGTTCAAATCCCTTTTGAACTATCCTCTGTTTTTTTTCAATAGAACTTTTCTTTATAGGTTCTCTTACTTCACCCATGTTCTCACCTCATCATATTTATTATACAACTAATTAAAAAAAAAGAAAAACATATTTGTTTTCCTTAAATTACAATACATAATATTAATTTACAATATACTAACAGTAAATTGTAGAAATAAATTAAAAATATCTGTTATAATTATCTAGGAACATTTAATGTGAGTGTCATCCTCCATATAGAATGGAGGTGGTAAGTATGAAAAATAAAACATTTATTTTAAAATTCTTAAAATTACTATGTTTATTATTACTGCTTACCATATTATTAATATTAGTAATAAAATATTAATATATAAAATAAACGACACTCATTAAACTGAGTGTCAAACCAAAAATTTTTGAGGATGACATTCACTTACGAAATTGAATGTTCCTTTTTTTATTATATGCAAGTTCCCTTGCTTACATACTAATATTATCACAATAGTAATTAAAAATCAAGAAACTGATAGTAAATTACAGGATAAAAAATCATCCATTTAAAAAGAGAAACTACTCGTTTCCCTTTAAACTACTAACCATATCTATATTATTAACATTACGAGATAAATATCTAGAAATCAAATAAGAAACTAAATATGTAACTACAGCAGCACTAACATAAGTCCACCATTCTATATGAACTCCAAAATCATAATTTTCATCCAAACAAACTTTAAACAAATAAGAAGTAAGTCCATATCCAACTGGTAATCCAATTAAAATAGATAAAATACATATCCAACTATTTTGTAAAGAAAATATCTTTCTTATTCTCTTATTATCAAAACCTAATACCTTCAAAGTAGCAAACTGATAAATCTTTTCACTAAAAGATAAAATACTCATATTATAAATAATTACTACTCCCAATAATATTGCAAATACTATAATAATTATAATCATCTTCTTCATCATTGAAAGCATATTACTTATAGCGTCTTTTAATTCATCAATATTTTGAATAACAGAAACACCATCAATATTATCAACATTTTTCAAATCAACATCTGTATAAATTGAAGTAGCCTTATAAGAAATACCTAAACTCTCAATATACTCCTTAGTAGCAGATAACCCCTGTACCTGAGGATCCCTATAAAAACCAATAACCTTAGATTCATAATATTTTTTATCCCCATATATATGCCAAGAAATAGTATCACCAATAGAAACATTATTAAGTGATGCATATTTATAAGTAACATAAACCCCATCATTAGAATTTAATTTAATAAAATTATATTTATTATCAACATACCTTACATATCCATTAGAATCATCCACAAATAAAGTATTAGCATCCCTATCCCCTTTATCATCTTTTATTTCTATAGCAAGAGTCTCACTACTATTATCACCATATTCTGAAACAATATTATTATAAGTATTATCATCAATATCATCTTTTAAAGATAACTTATAATCAAAATTATATAAATCATCAAACTGAAGTTTAATAAAATAATTCATACTATTAAGCATACCCAAAGCACATACTATCAAAGTACAACATCCAACTATACCAATAACACCAGTAATAGTCCTAAATTTATTTCTAAGTATATCTCTTAAATTCCATTTACTAGAAAAACCTAAATTCTTAAATATACCCTTAGTAGTAATATTTAAACTACCCTTCTTAACCTTAGGTATCTCATTTCTTAAACTATCAGCTGGTTTCTTCCTAAGTTCTCTATAACAAGTAATTAAAGTAATAATAGCACATCCAATAACTACAGAAATACCAACTAAATAAGTACTAGAATTAATATAAACTCTACCATTAGGAATTTCAAAAAATGACATTTCCAAATTTAAAAATACACTTCCCAAAAAATATTTACCCAATAATATTCCCATTATAGCGCCAACAAACGATACCAAAAAACCATATCCAATATAATGTAAAGTAATTTTTGATTTAGAAAAACCTAAAGCCTTTAAAGTACCAATTTGTAATTTTTGATTTTTAACAACTCTAGTCATAGTAGTTATAACAGAAAGCATTGCTATAAACAAAAACAGAAAAGAAAATATTCCAACATAAGCACGACCCTCATCTATCTCACCTTGATACATAGCATAACTAGTTGTATCTTCAATAGAAATTATTGCTAATGCGTTATCAATACTATCCTCTATTTTATTCTTAACAAAATTAACATCACTTTTTTTATTCACATCAACCATAACATAATTAAAAGGTACATAATCTAAATAATTAAAATCAGGATTTAATTCATCAAACTTAGCATCATCTATTGACATACCTATACTATTTTCAAATTCTTTTTTAACATTATTTTTAATAAAATCTTCTATCTCATTCACAGACATATAAACAATTCCATAATTCTTATGATTAGGCATAAGTTGAGAAGCATCCTTAACATCATATAAATGATCTGGAATATAAATAATACCTAAAACTTCTTCATTAAATACATAATTATCATATTTAAAAGAAATCTTATCCCCAACTTTTATTTTATTTTCTTTAGCATAAAAATAATCTAACCAAACACCAGATTTATCTTTATCAAAAGAAATTCCATCATCAACATAAAATTTACTTATATTATTAGATTCTATTATAGATACCAAATATGATTTATCACTATCATCATTTGAGACCATATTTAATACTAACTTTCTTTCAGCATCATTAACATTATCAATATTCTTAATATCATCTAATTCATTAGTTGTAAAAGATTTTCCCAAAACATTAATATCTTGCAAATTATTATCAGTGTAAAATCGTAAAGCAGTCTCAGTCATACCATCCATATATGCCTCTATTCCTGCATAAACCATAACACCAATCATAACCATTAATAGTATTGTAATAAATTGTGATTTATTATTTAATATATCACGAATCATTTTCTTTTTTAGCATATTACCACTCTATTTCATCTATATTTTTTGGATGTTTATTTAATGTATTAGATTCAATTTTACCATTCTTTAACCTAATTACCCTATCAGCAATTTCTGCAATCAACTGATTATGAGTAACAATAATAACAGTATTTTCACCATTATTAGCATCGCAAAGACCCTTTAACAACTTTAAAACCTCTACACCAGTCTTAGAATCCAAAGCCCCAGTTGGTTCATCTGCAAGTATTATACTAGGATCTTTACAAATAGCTCTAGCAATACTAACTCTTTGCTGTTCCCCACCAGATAGTTGATTAGGAAATTTATTAGCGTGCTTATCTAACCCAACACTCTTAAGCACTTCTTTTGCATCCTTAGGATTTTTCACAATATCACCAATTAGCTTAACATTTTCCATAACAGTTAAAGTAGGCAAAATATTATAAAACTGAAAAATAAATCCTACGTTATTAGCCCTATATTTAGTAAGAGCATTATCATTATAATTAGAAATAACATTACCATCTACTATAATCTTACCACTAGTAACAGTATCCATTCCTCCAAGTAAATTAAGTAATGTACTCTTACCAGCACCACTAGGTCCCAATATAACTACAAATTCTCCTTTGGAAATACCAAAGTCAACTCCATCTAATGCCTTAAACTCCTTATCACCAACAAGATATTTCTTTACTACATTTTTAAATTCAATAAAATTATTATCTCTTTTCATAATACCTCCAATATGAAATTAATTTCATATTAAGTATATTACAAATAAACAAAAAAATCAATATAATAATTAAAATTATAAAAAGTACAATACATAGCACTATATCTAATAATTACCAAATAAAATTATAATAAAACAAAAAAATATTATTATTATAAATATTAAAAAAGCCAGTAATCAAATACCAGCCCAATAAAATATATAAAAATATAACTAATATGTATTGTACTATTCCACTATAATACTATCTATTATATTTCCTTCTATATCATATAAAGTAAATTTATTATTCTCATATATACAATAACTATAAGCACTATTATCCCTAGGTAATGAAATAGAACCAACATTAATATAAATCATATTATTATCCTTCTTTATAGAAGGAATATGATAATGACCATACATCAAAATCCCCTTATTATTAAACTTATTTCTTTTCTCATAACTATACTTATCACCATGAGATAAATAAATGCACTTATTATCAACATATATCATAGAAATATCACTTAAAATAGGAAAATTACTCTTAGATATATCAACATCGCTATCACAATTACCCTTCATACAAATTAAAATATCAGAATATTTCTCCAAAAAACCCCTAACAACAAAATTATCTACTACTGTTGATGATACCCTATTAAAACCCCTATAATATAAATCACCAAGAACAACTAACAATTCTATATTTTGATTATTAATAACATTCTCTATAGCATCCAAATTAGTATATACACCATGAATATCAGAAATAAATAATATCTTCATATTAGAACAACCCCTTTATTTTTTCTAACTCATAATCTTTAGAATATTTAAGTATCACATATATAAAATCTTTAATCATTGTTTTAGTTAGAGGATCTATAGAAAAAGAAGTCTCTCTAAGTAATTTAAATATAACTTTTTTATTATCAATTATTTGAATTAAAGAATTAACATTACTTCTCCTAAATATATCAAATAAACACTTAACAAAATCCTCTCTTTGCTTATCATCATATTTATCTAACCACTTAATCATACCATCATCAACTATTTTACTAAAATCAGATAACTTAGCCCTCTCAAAATGATTTTCATTAACCACCCAATTAACTACAGAATGAGCATAAAGATTTCTTTTAGTAGATTTAATAACAATATAATTATCAGTATGTCTAAGTAGAAGACCAACAATTGAATAATTAGGAATTATTTTAATTAATTTATCCTCAATTCTCTTATAATTATTAGATTCCAATTGTTTCTTCCTAAGTCCAGGACCATCATTACTATATATACTAATAATTTTATTTCTAACAAGGAAATTACAATACATAGAACCTACCAATGCTAAATTTCCACCCTTAGAATGACCTCCCACTATCAACTTCTTAGAAGAAATTGTAAAATTTTTATTTAAATACCTAATAGCATGTTTCTGAGATAAAACAGGAAATTCATAGCCCATCTTAAAATCTTCTTCCCAACCACTAATAAGATGATCAGTCCCCTCAAAAGAAACATAAACAACATCATCATTTATATCAAAACATAAAGCAGAAAATTGCTGTGAATCATCACCTATATATAAATATGAATAAGCACAAATATCCTTAAATCTCTTCTTATTAGAAATTGCCTTAAGTAATTCATATGCATTTCTAACAGCAGTAATCTCTGTAGTATGTTTCTTTTTAGAAAGAGCTTTATAAATCTCTCCAATACTAATTTTATTTTTAGCAGACTTAGATACAATTCCCTCCAAATTTAAATATGACAAACTAGCAAAAATAACATTATCTACCTCATTAAAATTCATCTCACTAAAAGTATAATTTCCATACTTTAAAATATAATCAAAAATATTCATAACTATTCCTCATTCCTAATCTGATTATATCATATATTAATCAAATATCAAAACATTTATCTTAATAAAAATTAATCTTTACAACGGATGCAAAAAATACACTACACTTCCAATTTCTTTATTTCACAACCAGTATAGTAATGAGATAATATCTGCATATAATTATAACCACTCTTAGCCATACCATAAGCCCCATATTGACTCATACCAACACCATGACCATATCCCTTAGTTTCTATCTTTATATTACTACCGATCTTAACAATATTAAAGTCATAGCTCCTTAATCCTAATTTATTATATATATCACTTCCTTTAAAAGAAGTACCATTAATAGTAAGTGACATCACCCTACCAGTATTAGTCCTCACAATATCACTTATAACTAAATCCTTACTATAACTAAGACCCAAATCAGTATAAAAATCAATCAAAGACATAGTAACACTATCATTAAACACACTACTAACATCACTATCCCAAAATGATTCTACACTAACCAAATAAGGAACATCACCACCAAAAATATTCTTATAATCTTCTGTATAACCATTACTAGTAGAAAAATACATAGCACTTATTACCTCTCCATTATAATCTAAATATTCCATAGAAGTATCATTAACAGCGCTCCTAATTTTATTAATATATTTTATATAACTATCTCCCCACTTATTTCTAAGTTCATCATCATCTGTATATACCTGATCCATAACCGTATCAACAACATCATAATCCTTATCTTTATTATCAATAATCTTTCTCAAAGCATATGTCCTAGAAGCAACAGCCTGTGCTTTCAAAGCTTCGATTTCAAAACTAGCGGGCATCTCAGAAGCAACAACAGAAACAACATACTCTTCTAACGTTACATTAGATATTGTATTATCTCGATCCCTATGAACTCTAACAATAACAGAAGACTTATAATTAAGACTTATTTCCTTAATAGTTATATCTTTATTTCTATCAATATGAATAAATGTAACCATTAAAAAAGGAATAATTACAAATACAAAAGTAAGTAAAATAATTTTTTTCATTACTACCTCTCCTATCCAATTACTCCTAAAAAATCATATAAAAAACTAACCAACAAATAAGAAATTCCTAAAATAAATATCATATAAAATATTCTAGCCCTATATTGATTAACATCACCTTTCTTAAAAAATACATTAAAATTAACACTATCACTAGCCCATACCACTAAAGGTATAACCAAAACATATAATAATAACTTAACCATTTTCTCTATCGCTAATCTTTTTATTTCTTCTTACATACTTAGGCATATTAGAAAATGGAGTATTAATAAATTTCATAACCATTTCCTTAGCATTATCATAACTAATATCCTCAGACATTGCAATACAATTAGCATTATTATGAGCTCTACAAAGCATTGCCTCACTAGCATTAGATATTTTACCACAAACAACACCACGTACTTTATTCAAAGCAATGCTCATTCCAATACCAGTACCACATATGGCAACTCCCATAGCAACATCACCATTAACAATAGCGTCTCCTAACTTAAACGCAAAATCCGGAAAATCTACACTCTCATCACTATCAGTACCAAAATCTTTAACTTCATAGCCCTTCTCTCCCAAAAATTTAACCAATTCACTCTTCAAATAAAATCCCCTATGATCACTACATAAGCCTATCTTCACATTAATCTCCTCCTAATATCCTCTATCTTACTTCTTAGTATATTCAAATCAACATCAATTTTTAACTCTTTATCAATCATCAAAATTTTACCATCTATAATAGTAGTATCAACAACATCATAAAAACAATTATGCACTATAAATGGTATTAAATCATAAGCAGGATATAAACTAATATCAGATATATCTAATATAATTATATCAGCCTTCTTACCAACTTCAATACTACCTATATCATCAATTTCCAATGCCTTAGCCCCATTTATAGTAGCCATCTTTAAAACATCATAAGAACTCATCACAGTTGGATCCTCATATTTACCCTTTTGTAAATAATCAACTAAACTCATTGTATAAAATAAATTTAAACTATTACCACTACCTTGACCATCAGTACCTAAACAAACATTAATACCATTTTTCTTATATTTAACTAAATCTGCAATACCACAACCTAAATTAAGATTACTAACAGGATTAGTACAAACAGAAACATCACGATCTTTTATCATATTAATTTCACTATCAGAAAGAAATGTACCATGACCTAAAATAACCCTTTTTTCCAACATTCCTACCTTATCAAGTACTTCCATTGGTTTCATGCCAAATTTATTAGTAACAGTTTTAACCTCGTTCATATTTTCTGATAAATGAATATGTATAGGTAAATTATACTCTTTAGCTAAATCACTACAAAGTTTTAAATACTCTAAATTACAAGTATATAAAGCATGAGGTGCAATAGATAAACGAATTTTATCATCATTTTTATATTCTTCATATAACTTCTTAAAATCATCAACACGGCAAATACTATCTTTATCCATATTTCCCATTAAACATCTACCATATATTCCTCTAACACCACATTTTTTTATAGCAGGAATACTACCCTTATAACCAAAATACATATCATTAAAACAAGTACTACCAGTTTTAATCATCTCAACCATAGATAATAATGTAGTATAATATAAATCATCATCAGTAAGTCTATCTTCAATAGGCCATATTTTATCATTAAGCCAACTATCTAAAGTCAAATCATCATTAGTAGCCCTAAAAATACTCATTCCCAAATGGGTATGACAATTAATAAGTCCCGGCATAACTATCTTACCAGTAGCGTCTATTACCTTATCATATTCACCATGATAACCATTACCAACATATATTATTTTATTATCAGAAAAAACAACATCCATAATTTCAAATTGTTTATCTCTCTTTAAATCCATACTTATAACAGTACCATTTTTAATTAAAGTAATCATCTTATCACCTAACCTAATTATAAGTTTTTTTAAATATTAATGTCAAGAAAAAAGAGAGTATCTTACACTCCCTTTACAATTATTAAGCTGCCTTTTTATCAAATCCATATTTCTTATTGAATTTCTCAACTTGACCTTTCTTACTAGCTAAACCTTGTTTACCAGTATAAAAAGGATGACAAGCAGAACAAACTTCAACATGAATTTTATCCTTAGTAGACATAGTCTTAAAAGTATTACCACAAACACAAGTAACAGTACTTTCTACATAATTTGGATGAATATTTGCTTTCATATTTATCTCTCCTTCCGCCATGACAAAAACAGTCATAGATTTAAAAATACATCAAGTATTATATCAAGTATTTAAAAGTATTGCAAGTATTTTATAATTTTTTTCTTCTTTTTTGTTTACAATACATAAAATATATAGCTTAAATACTAGTAAATATAATAGTTACATATTAAAAATTTATATAAAGATTAAGGCTTTAAAGCAGTAATTGGAAAAACATATATTCCATCTGGTCTTCTAACAACAGCATCATAAAGACCACATATTATACACATAAATTTAGGCTTAACTTCAGCAGAATTATAAAACTTATTTAAACTAGCAGCAGCTTCCTCTTCCTTATTAGAACCAAGTTTTATCTCAATAGCACCATATTCACCATCCGCAATCTCAACTATAGCATCAATCTCAAGACCAGTGTTATTATCACGATAATGATATAAAGTAGCACCAATACTTTCAGAATATATCCTTAAATCTCTCTCACATAAAGCCTCAAAATACAAACCAAAAGTATCCAAATCATTCATTAATTTTTCTGTAGTTATATTAAGAGCAGCACAACCCAAAGAAGGATCTGTAAAATGTCTCTTAGGGCTTTTGCCCACATTAGCTCTTGAACGAATTTTATACATAAAAGAAGATTGATTTTCAATTAAATGAAGTTTATCCAAAACATCTAAATAATCAGAAACAGTATTTCTACTAGAAATTAAATCTTCCTCCGACACATTATCATCAACATCTTTCATTAAGACACTAATAGAAGAAACTGAAGTTTCATTTCTAGCAAGAGACCTAAGTAACATTCTCATCTTATCTTTATCTCTTTTTATACCATCAATTGAAGAAATATCTTTATCAACAACAGCATCCAAATAACTTTTAGTAATTTTTTGAGCTAAGTTTGGAGAAAGACCAATGCTTTCAGGCCATCCACCTCTTACAATAAAATTTGCTAAATCAATTAATGATACTTTAGTAACTAATTTATTCTCAACATTATTAGAAAATAAATCTAAAAGAGAAACATCACCGCTAGATTCCAAAGATTCATACAAACTCATAGTATACATATTCATTTTACAAATCCTACCAGCACCAGAATGTTTTATTTTATTAGTAACAGGCATTGCAGAACCAGTTAGAATATATTTTCCCCTTTGTTTATCTTGATCGCATTGAAATCTCACTGCATCCCAAATAGCAGGAACCTCCTGCCATTCATCAATAACCTCTGGAGCATCTTTATTTAAAACTAAATTAACATCCATTTCTGCTAAATGCTTTTCTCTAAAATTATCAGCAGTATTATTTAAATATACAGCACTATTAGCATGATTTAAAGCAGTCCAAGTTTTACCGCACCACTTTGGTCCTTCAATACTTATAGCACCAAAAATTTTTAAATTTTCACTAATTTGCTTATCAATAAGTCTAGGTTGATATCCATCTTTAGTAAGTTTCAAAATAATCACCTCAACATTAGAATAACATATTTGAAAGAATTAATCAAGTACATCGTGCACTTTTCGGCAAATTCATTGTGCACTTTTTGGCAATTTTGTTGTGCACTTTTCAGCAAAAAAAGTCTTATAAAAGACTTCTAATCAATAAATTCTATTTTTGCTCCAACTTTACTAAGTTTTCCAACAATATCATTATATCCTCTTAAAATATAGCCAATATTATCTATAACAGTTTCACCATCTGCAATAAGACCACAAATAAGCATTGAAGCACCACCTCTTAAATCGGTAGCACTAACATTCATACCAGTAAGTTCTGTCTTACCAATAATAGTAGCAACCCTATTATCATATACATCTATTTTAGCGCCCATTTTTCTAGTATCATCAATATTTTGAAAACGGTTTTCATATATAGTTTCTTCAACATGACTAATACCATTACACTGAGTAAGTAAAGGAATAATTGGTTGTTGCAAATCAGTAGGAAATCCTGGATAAACTAAAGTTTTTATATCAACTTCTTTATAATTATCGATATTATTACAATTAATATCTATATAATCCTCCCCAATTTCCATATCAACACCAATTTCTTTTAACTTAGAAGTCAAAGATTCAATATGACTAGGAATTAACTTACTTACCCTATATTTCTTTCCTAATAGTGCACCAATTATAACATAAGTACCAGCCTCAATACGATCAGGAATAACTTCATGAATACAAGAATGTAATCTCTTAACACCAACAATCTGAATAACTGAAGTACCTGCTCCAGTAATTTTCGCACCCATATTAGATAAAAGCATTGCTACATTTACTATTTCAGGCTCTTTAGCTGCATTCTCTATAGTAGTCTTACCCTTAGCTTTAACAGCAGCAAACATAATATTTATAGTAGCACCAACACTAGGAATATCCAAATAAATCTTAGTACCTACTAATTTATTAGCCTTTATTATAAAATGATTATCTTCTTCCTTTATCTTAGCACCTAATTTTTCAAAGCCCTTTAAATGCAAATCAATAGGTCTCTTTCCAATAGAGCAACCACCAGGAAAACACATATCAACATATCCATACTTACCAAGTAAAGCCCCCATAAAATAATAACTAGCCCTAAGTCTACCAGATAATTCACTTGGCAACTCTCTATTAATAGTATTACTACAATCAATACAAACATTATCTTTATCTCTTTTTACATCAGCATGTAAATAATTCAAAATTTCTTCTAAATCATCTATATCAGAAATATTAGGAACATTACTAATATTAACAACTTCATCACACAAAATAGACGCTGGTATCAATGCTACAGCACTATTTTTAGCGCCACTTATAACAACTTCTCCCTCTAAATTATGTCTTCCCTCTACTTTTATTTTAGGCATACTCCTCACTCCTACCATATTTTATTACAAACTTTCTAATAAGTTCCGTTTCCTAAAAATATATTAATCTAAAATAAATATAAAGTCAAGATTTTTTTAGAATACCAACAAATCAAAAAAATAATATGTAAATAAAAAAATTAAAATAAATAATATATTCCCAATATAATTAAAATAATTCCACCCAAAAAAGTAGCATATCTTCCCCAATTTTTATTAAAATATATTCCCAATTGTAACCCAAGATATGTAAATAATCCACTAATAACAGCAAAAATAGAAGATACCTGCAAATAATTATTATTAATAACTTCTAAACCAATACCAGTAGTAAAACTATCTATACTAACAGAAAGTCCAAATAAAAGAAAACCTATGATAGAAATTAATACTCTAATCTCTTCATCTTTTACACTAGATATTATCATTTCTACCCCAATAATTCCAAATATAACAGCAACCATTACATTAACATGAATAATAAAATGAGTAGTAATAATATTACCAAAGATAAGTCCCATAAGAGGCATAAAAAAATGAAAACAACCAACAATAATTGATAAAATTATTTTATTTTTATTAGAAAGTCCAACTGTACCATAAGCTAAAGCTAAACTAAAAGCATCCATAGATAAACTAACACCAACAATAATAGTAGATATTATAGCATTCACTAATCCTCACCTAATAAATACTATGGATAATAATTTAAAATATTCTATCCAACATTTCCTTTACCCAAGATCTATACTCAACTTCACTAGTATTTTTATCACTTTTATCAAGTAAACATAAAGGAGGAAATAACACACACCACCAATTATCACCAGAACCAGAACCAATAGTAACAACTAAAGACTCATAAGCACCCTCTTTATAAACTACTCCCTTATATTCTTTTAAAGGAAAATAATTATTACCAAAATTAACATCATAAGCCATATTATAATCATTTTCCATAAATATATCATCAATATTAGTTTTTAACGAATCAATATTATCATTAATAATACCCCTAGCCTCATCTATATCTTTAACATCAACAAGTAACACAGACAAATTATCTTCAATATATTTTTTAACTTTCATTTTCATACTCTGATCTTCTATAGTATTACTATTAGCAATAACTCTAACCCTAATAGCACCCTCTGGTATTACAACTGTAGCATCAACTTTTTCATTATTATACACTAAAAATAATATAACTAAAGCAAGTATTACTAAGATAACTTTTTTCATTTTCTCACCCTTTCAATTAATTATTGGGTAATTTTTTATAAAAATATACATAAAATATAAAAATATCGGCTATATATAATATAAATCTAAGCCGTACTTCTAATTAATTAATAATTAATTTTAAAAAAATAGCATATTTTTATGATAAGATAATACAAAGGAGGATAAATGTATGGAAAATAATACTTATAGTGCCAAAGATATAATATTTGGCTTACAAGAAGAATATGTAAAAATCATCCAAGAATTAGAAAAAATAAATCAATATATTGAATTATGTAATCCTAAAGTCCAAAAACCAGTATGGTACAGAAGCTTGGATGGTGATGGAATTTTTACTGACCTTACTATAGAAAAAACAAGATTAGAAAAAATATGGCAAGAAATTAAAGAAAAGTTAAACCTTGACATAGCAGGAAAAAACTTAGTACGAATTTCAAAAAAATATGATTATGAAATAAAGAAAAAAAAGGAATATATTGCAATAAAAGATAAAGAAGGATTGGTAAAACAAATAGATAAAATATACTCTTATGAATTTACCAAGCAAAAAGAAATTGGACTAAATTATAATGAGCCACAAGGTTCTAACTTTCATCTAGCAGCGGATCCACTTGATGTAAGCATAATTGAACGCAACCAAGAAGAAGAACTATCTCCAATTAAAGGAAGTATCATTGCAAACTATACAGAAAATATGGATACAATTAATATAAATCTTGTCACTGGAAGAGAAAATGGAGTAGATTTATCCAAATTTTTAAACGCCAGATTTAAAAAAGAAGAAGTTCCACAATATTATAGAGATATAATAGAAGCAGGCGAAGACATACAAAGAGAATTAATAATACCAAAAGAACAATCAATAATATATGAAAGAACAAAATATGCTATAACTAGAGAACCGAAAAAATTAATACTAACAAAAATAAAACATACAAATTAAATATTATTTAAAATAGTTATCCACAACCTATGTAGATAACTATTTTATTATTTTTTTAACAACAATTTAATTGTTTTTAATAATTCTATCATTAATAATATCTCTAACCTCATCTATATCTTCTACATCAACAAGTAACGCAAAAAAATTATCTTCAAATTAATTGTAATTTTTTATAAAAATATACATAAAATCTAATTAATTTTATTATTACTATCAATATATTTATAATTAAGTAAATTCTCATTACTAACAACAGACTTTCCAAGTTTTCTTTCTAAATCATCTCTTGCAACTTTAGCAGTATTACCTCCCATCTTAACAATCTTTTTATTTTCCTCTAATCCATAAGGTCTATGTTCTTTAGCAAGTTCCCTAGTAGCAATCTCACCTAAATCAGTTAATGCTACCTCTATATCAGTCATATTATCTCTTAAAGATTCTTTTCTAAGTCGCTTAAAATCTTTATATTCACTTGCTTTCATTCCAGACCATTCTTTATAAATTTCATTAGCAAGTATTCCATATTCCACTCCACTAGATATACCACATTCTTTCCATACATCAGTTAATTTATTTCTATTTAAAATTCCCTTTAATCTAGATTCTATCCATTCATCAGTATATCCTCTCTTACGATAATAATCAATAGATCTCTTAATAGCAATTTCAGGATCAAATACTTCATCAATTCTTTCACTCCCCAAAGAAGCTAACCAAACTTTAAAAGGTTCTGCTTTAGGACTAGGAACAGACTCAATTAACCTTAAAATACCTTTAGTATCTAATGTATCAGTTTCACGATATTTACCATCAGATGCTAACAATTTGAAACGTACGATATTATCGTACACTTGACTTCCCTCATTAATTAACTTCTTTTTTAAATCACTCCAATATCTTTTTGGAATATTACTACCAGTTAAAGCACTAATCACATCAATAACACTAAAATAATAATCTCCTTTCTCACTATTCCATATACTTCTAATAGTATTACCATCAAATAAATTTGAGATTGTTTCTAATTTTTTTCATTCATATTATCATTTTTCCTTTCATCTTGCCTTCATGCATATAGTATCATAAGATACTAAAATTGTAAATAGTTTCTTATTAAAATTTTTTAATTTATTCTTTTCATATAATTTTAAGCAAAAAAAGTGGCTATAGATAATATAAATCTAAGTCATACTTCTAATTAATACAATATTTAAGCAATGTTTTTAATTAATACAATATTTAAAAATAATTTAAAAGAGTTATTCACAATCATATGGATAACTTTTCCCAAGCTAAAACTTTTATAAATCCAAATTTACATTTTCGACATTTTTTTCGTTTTTATAAATTACAATTTACAAAAACAACACAAAAGACAATTTTATAAATTATAATTTACAACTTTAACGTTAAAAATTATCCACAAAATTGTGGATAATTAATTAAACATATAGCTCACTTTCTTTACTAATCTTTCTTACTATAAAAGAAATAAATCTATTCAACTTATCAAAAATATAAACACTACATATAGCAAATACTACATATAAAAGCATTGTACTAAATGTTATTTGAGATAAATCAAAGAAATCATACCAAAACATTAATATATATATAAATAATGCTACTAAGAAAACAAGTAAAGAACCCCTAAGTAAATTAAATGGTCTACATAACCTAAATAAGAATATAAATCCAGTAGTACCAGTCATTATAACTATCAAAGTAGAAGTAAGATTAGAATCTAAATTAAATTGTTCCCTAAACAAAACAATCATAACAACATTAAATACAACTGTTAAAGCAGGTGGAATACTCTTACTAATAACCTTAAGCATAAAATTACCCTTAACCCTCTCTTTATTAGGCTCCAATGCTAAAATAAATGACGGAATACTAATAGTACAAGATGTAATTAAGCTTAAATGAATAGGCATATAAAAATATTCACTCTTCATAAATATACAAATAACTACTAATATAGCAGTAAATATAGTTTTAATAAGTAATAATGACGCAGAACGTTCTACATTGTTAATAGTTCTTCTCCCCTCCGCTACAACCTTAGGCATAGAAGCAAAATTAGAATCTAACAATACTAATTGACTAACATTTTTAGCAGCATCACTACCACTAGCCATAGCAATACTACAATCAGCTTTCTTCAAAGCCAAAACATCATTAACACCATCACCTGTCATTGCAACAATATGACCTTGTTTTTGTAAACTTTCTATAATCATTTTCTTTTGCTCAGGTTTTACCCTACCAAAAATATCATAATTCCTAACCATTTCATCAATATTATCTTCAGTAATTAAAGTAGCATCTACTCCCTTAGCATCTTCTAATCCTGCCCTTTTAGCAATACTACAAACAGTCATAAAATTATCACCACTAATAATTTTAACATTAACTCCTTGCTCTTTAAAATATTTCAAAGTATCAGGAGCCTCTTTCCTAATCTTATCTTGAATTAATATAAATCCCATAACTTCAAGATCAGTAGGTTTTTCTGACAATTTAGCATCATTTCTAGCAAGAACTAAAACACGATAATCACTATAAGATTCAATTTTTTCCTTATATTTATTATAATCTTTCTTTAATACAAACTCACAAGCTCCAATATAATAGCTACCCTTATTTTTAAAACTAACTGCAGAAAATTTTCTAGAAGATGAAAATTCAATCTTAGAATCAATATCCCAATCTCCCTTATCAGGATACTTTTCACATATTGCCTCCATAGTAGCATTTTTATTTTCAAAAGCATAACAAACATTTGATAATGCTAAATCAACATCTTTACTAGTATTAGAATTTTCACTAACTACATCAATAACCTCCATTGAACCCTCAGTAATAGTTCCTGTTTTATCCAAACAAATAACATCCACTCTTGCCAATGTCTCAATGCAATATAATTGCTGTACTAATACATTATATCTAGCAAGTCTAACAACACTAACAGCCATAACAGAACTAGTCAAAAGTAATAATCCCTCTGGTATCATTCCAATCAAAGCAGCAACTGTATTAAAAATAGAAGCAGTAACATCATTATTAGTAACAGACAATTGATTTATTAAAAGTAAAAATCCAACCGGTACTATAACTACAGATAAAACCTTTAGAATTTTCTCAAATGAACTCATAATAACAGAATTAACTTTTTTATTATATTTAGCCTCACTACTTATTTTAGAAATATAATTATCACTACCTATATGATCAACTCTAACATAAGCAATACCACTAACAACAAAACTTCCAGATAAAATAGTATCACCTACATTTTTAACAATTGGTTCTACCTCTCCAGTAATAAATGATTCATTAACTTCAACTGTACCATCTAACAAAACACTATCGCAAACAACCTGATCACCTAAATCTAATTTCAATACTTCATCTAATACTATTTGATCTAAATCAAGTTCTACTTCCTTACCTTCCCTTATTGCACATACCTTAGAAGCAGCCAAAACTGATAATCTATCAATAGTTTTTTTAGAAATAACCTCTTGAACAGTACTAATAATACTATTAAATATAATAACTCCCATAAAAGTACAATTCTTCAAGGATTCAAATATTTCTCCTCCCATTATTCCAGCAACTATTATAGCACCACCCAATATACAGTTAATAAAATTAAAATATGTAAAGAAATTATCTTTAAATATTTGCCCCATACTTTTAGTTGGTGGTTGATCATTATAATTAATTAAATTATGTTCTATTCTTTCCATAATTTGCTCTTTATTCAAACCATCTTTAAAATTAGGATTATATCTCATCTCTATCACCTACACATACATACATTATAGCAAAAAAAAATAACTAGTACAACAAGTACTAATTATAATTTCAACTATTTGTAACAATATAATACATTTTATAATTTTTATATTAATAAATTAAATAACAATAGCAAAATTTTATTACTCTAATATATCAATATCTAGATTACTTTTATTTATACAAAATACAGCATAAAGCGGAATAGATTTAATATTATTTTTAAAGCCAAAATTTTTTAGTGATATCCTAATAGCATATTCTGGATTATACTCATTAATATAGTTATTTAAACTTCTAGCCTTAGTATGCATACTAGATTTTACTTCTATTGGTATTATTTTCCCCTTCTCTGATTGTACAACAAAATCAATTTTACTATCATATTCATTTTTCCAATAATTAAGATTTACGCCATTATATTTTAATGAACTAGCAACATAATTTTCAGTTAACATTCCTATCATTAATTCATTAACAGATTTTCTATTTTTTATTAAATACAAAGGAAACTCACTTAAATTAGTTAATAGACCCACATCATTCATATACAACTTAAATGAATCTAACTCCTCATACATTTTAAGTGGTACCCCAACTTTAGTTTTAATACACTTATTTGCTATACCTGCATTAACCAACCAATCTATAGAACTACCAAATATAGAACTTGTTCCACCCTTCTGAACTAACTTATATTGAAATTTTTTATTATCTTTTGCAAGTTGAATTGGAATAGAATCAAATGTTGCTAGTATTTTATTAGCGTCACTAGAACTATCACAATATTTAGTAATATCATTTTTATAAGACTCAATTATAGCCTTTTGATAATCAATTGCAGTAATTATAGAATTACTTTGAATATATTCATTAACAACTTCAGGCATACCACCAATTGTTAAATAATCATAATATAAATCCATTGCTTTTTCATGTAGCATACTAGACATTGCACTATCAGTATTAAAACAATTACAAATTTCATCTAAAATAAGTTCATTGCCACTATTCATAAGAAATTCATCAAACGACATAGGATAAATAGTTAAAAAATCAACCTTTCCGACAGGAAAAGAAAAATCTTTTTTATTAATATGTACTCCTAAAAGACTTCCAGCCGCTATTACATAATATTCTTTTGCATCCTCGCAAAAATATTTTAAAGAAGTCAATACTCTAGTATTTTTTTGCACTTCATCAAAAAATATAAGTGTATTTTCTTTATCAATTTTTCTACCAAATGCCACCTCAAGATTTTTTATGATATATTGTGGAGTAATATCTTCATCAAACATTTTACTTAAAATATTATTAGTTTCAAAATTAACATATATAACATCATTAAAATATCTTTCACCAAATTCTTTAACCAAATATGTCTTACCAACTTGCCTAGCACCATATAATAATAATGGTTTTCTATTTTTCTTTTCTTTCCAATTAATTAAATCTTGCATAGCTTTTCTCTTCATTTTATATCACCAACTATAATATACGCTATAACTCCAAAAAAGTCAATATTTTAATTACTTTTTTGGAGTTATAAGACATAATTAGACATATTTTCAAAAAAATAACTAGTACAACAAGTACTAATTATAAAAATACAAAAAAATAAAATTTATCGTTTATTTAAACTTCTAACATATTTCTTAGATTTATCAAAATAAAAGATACATCCACATTTTAGAGGATCAGCTTCATTACCATCCATATACTCACCATTTTTTATATAGACTACAAAGCTGTTAGAAGTATCGTCTCCTAATATTTCAGAACTCCTACCATCAACATATGAAAATTGATAACCTTCCTTAGGTTCAACAACCCTAACTACATATTCTCCATCAGCAAGATTTGATACAACATGCGTTCTTTTAGTAGAAGTCCACTGATCAATTAAATTATTATCTAAATCAGTAACTAAAAAATCAACTCCATCTATATAATCACTATCATCTTTAGAATAAGCACCAACTAAAAAACTTCCATTATTAGAGTCCCTATATGCATCTAGTATTTCATCATTAAGTTTTTCCTTAATAGCAGAAATAGTATAACAAAAATAATAGTCATCTTTTTTATCTTTAAATTCATTAGGATAATCCTCCATAGTAAATTTATAAACAGCCAAACTATTACCATAGTCCTCTAAGGTATTAATCTCTTCAATTGTATATGTTTTACCCGGTTTTAAGCCCTTAATTACATAATCATCTATCCCACTAACAAAATGATCGATAACATTATTATCACTATCTCTAACAACATATTCTATACCTGAAATATAATCACAATTTTTAGAATCACATACTGAAAATATTACCCTATCTACACCATTCATATCTTCATACTTTGATAATTGTTCTGAAGATATATTCAATTCCTTAGAATAAGAAACATATCCTAAAGAAACATTAATAACTTCCTTACTAGAATCGTAAGTTTTTGATATATTATCATTAATACTAGTGTTATATTCTAATGTGCTAAAACTTTCATAAACATCATCAACATCTTTATTCTTTTTACTAGAGTTATTAAAACTACAACCAGAAAGTGTAGCAAATACTAGTACCATACTTACACCCTTTTTAAATTTATCTGAAATATTATTTATTTTTATATTCATAATAACCCTCCCATCAAAATTAATATATCATAATACTTATTTGAAGTCAAAAATTTTACATTAACTTTACACAACAAAAAACACCATTTATAAAATGGCATTTGCATAAGTATATAGATAGTCATTTACAATATTAATATCATAAATTTTATTTTCTAAACAATAAGATATAACCAAGTCAAAATTGCTATTTTTACTTAAACTGTATCCCGCACTAGAAAGCAAATTATTAAACTTCTCTTTATCCAAAGATAAAGACAAGCACAACTTAATAACATTATTCTTTTTAGGAATATAATTATCATTACATCTTATTTTAGAAAATAATTTCCTATCCATATCTACTTTTTTATAAATCTCTGAATCCTTATAGCCACTATCATCAATATATGAAAATAATAAACTACTAAAAGACAAAGACTTATTTTGATTTAGATATTCTTTTAAATTTTTATTCATTTTAAGCACCTCCACAGTACACTTTACTGTTGGTTTGCATCTGCAAAGCAACAACGTTTTGCTCCACATAAATATCTAAATCGATTATTATTATACCATTATCCACAAATAAGTCAACTAAAAATCAAAAAAAATCACTAGAAAAATCTAGCAATTCCAAATAAATACATATCTATCTTTCAATGAATAATCCTTTTCAATAGATACATTAACATCACCCAAATACTTAAAAGCAAGTCCCTCTATCTCTTTTCCTTGTTCATACCCTATTTCAAAACAAATCAAAAACTTTTCTTTTAAATATTTACTACAATTAGAAAGAATTTCTTTATAATAATAAAGACCATTATCCAAAGCATAAAGTGCTATATCAGGCTCATTATTTTTAACAATATCCTCTATCTCCTCATCATATCTAATATACGGAGGATTACTAATAATAACATCATATACCCCAGATACATCACTAAAAACATCACTATACATAAAATTCACTGAAACATTGTTATCCCTTGCATTATTCTTTGCTACCTCTAATGCATCCATTGATATATCAACAGCACTTACATCACATTTTAATTCCTTAGCAATACTTATAGCAATACAACCACTACCAGTACCAATATCTATAATAGATACCTCATTATCAAATAATTTTCTAATATAATTAATAGATTTTTCAACCAATAGCTCCGTCTCAAATCTAGGTATCAATACACTAGGATTAACATTAATAGTATTACCATAAAAATCAACATTACCAACTATATACTGAACTGGAACGCCTTTTTCCAACTCTTTAATAGCGCTCTCCATATCCTTATTTTTTAAATACTTTTTTAAATATTCTATCTTATCATTCATAGATTTTACGCATTTTCCTCTAATTTTCTCTTTTGATCCTCATTAATTAAAGCATCTATTACAACTCCTAATCCTCCATCCATAATTCTATCAAGATTCATAGAAGTAAAACCAATTCTATGATCAGTAAGTCTATTTTGAGGATAATTATAAGTCCTTATCTTTTCACTTCTATCCCCAGTACCAATTTTACTTCTTCTAATTTCTCCCTCTTCTTCCTCTTTTTCTCTCAATTTTAAATCATATAATCTAGTTTTTAAAATTTTAAATGCTTTTTCCTTATTTTTAATTTGACTTCTTTCAGTTTGAGAATAAACAATAATACCAGTAGGAATATGAGTAAGTCTAACAGCACTATCAGTAGTATTTACACCTTGTCCACCACAACCACTACTTCTAGTAATATCAATTCTAACTTCACTTTCATCTAATTCAAAATCAAAATCATCTGCCTCAGGCATAACCAAAACAGTAGCAGTAGAAGTATGAACTCTACCCTGACTTTCAGTAGCAGGAACCCTCTGTACTCTATGAGAACCACTCTCATACTTTAATTTAGAATAAACACTATCTCCCTTAACCATAAATTCAATATTAGTAAATCCACCAGCAGCACCCTCAGTACTATTAGTTATCTCTATTTTCCATCCCTCATTATTAGCATATTTTTGATACATATCAAATAAATCACCAGCAAAGATATTAGCCTCATCTCCACCAGCAGCACCCCTAATCTCAACAATAACGTTTCTCTCATCATTAGGATCGTGTGGTAATAGCATTACTTCTAATTTACTTAAAACCTCTTCTTTTTCTTGCTCTAAAGTTACTAATTCTTCTCTAGCAATATCTCCCAATTCTTTATCTTTCAACAATTCCTTATCATCATTAATAGACTTAAGTATATTTTGATATCTAGTATACATATCAACTATATCCTCTAATCTAGTTCTCTCCTTACTAAGTTCAGTCATTTTTTTTATATCATTAATAATATCTGGCTTAGATAATTCCTCACCAATCTCTTCATATCTTTTCTTTATAGCATCCAATCTCTCTATCATATTCTTCCCTCTCTCAATATAAATCATTAATATTTTATCATTAAGTAAACTAGATGTCAAACCATTAATTTCCTATCAAAGACAAAATAAAAAGTAGAACCATTCTACTTCTTACCTAAATTAATTGCTCTTTCCACAGCACTCTTAATATTTTCCATAGAAAAAGGTTTATTCAACATATCAACTATATCATACTTAAAAGCCTTATCTATAGTTTCTTTACTATCATCACCAGATATTATAAATATAGGTATCTTCTTAAATAAATGATAATTTCTAAAATAATCTAACACTACAAATCCATTAGATTCTGGCATATTTAAATCAAGTAACATACAAGCAATATCCTTACCCCTATTAATATTAACCAAATCAATTGCCTCTCTACCAGAAGTAGCGCTAACAACCTCATAACTATCATCTAAAGCCTTTATCATAATGTTTCTAATCATCTCTGAATCATCTACTATAATAACAACTTTATTCACAATTTCACCTCTATTTTCCTAAATATTCTTTTATAGCATTAATAACTCTATGAACCTCTTGCATAAGTTCATCAAAATGAGCATTAACATATGAACTATCTCGCTCTTGACTCTTAAGTTGATGATCATAAGATAAAGATGCCAACTTAGTAAATCCTAAATACTTAGAATCTCCCTTCATTGCATGCACTAATATAGCATAATTTTCCATATCCCCACTATTTCTAGCCTCTAATAAACTAGGAAGCCTTACCTCAGACTCATCTAAAAAATCCTGTAAAGTCTCATCATATATCTCTATATCACCAAGTATTTCTACTCCAGCATCAACATCTATTCCATTCTTTTTTAAAATATTTACATCTCTCATAAATTTTACCTCCCCAATATTTTATAAATCAATTATACATCAATTTTTTAATACTGCAAATAGATATACACAAACTTTACACAACTTTTTAACAAAAATTACCAACAAAGAAAGAGAGACCTTAAGCCTCCCAATCCTTTTTTCTTATTTTATGATTCTTCACGACCATAACATCATTATAATCTACATCTTTATCTTTTTTTAAAGTATCAGTATTTTTTAAATATTTTTTTAACACCCTATTTAATTCAAACTTATCAATAGGTTTAGCTAAATAATCATCAAATCCACAAGATAAATATTTTTCTCTCATACCACTTATAGCATTAGCAGTTAGAACAACTACTGGTATAGAAAATCCAGAAACCCTCTCAATTTTCTTAAATATATCCAAAGTATCAGTACCACTCATCTTAGGCATCATATCATCCATAAGTATCAAATCAAAATTTGTATCATTATCAATAATATCTAAAAACTCAGAACCTGATCCAGCCAAAACAACAGAAACATTATAAGGCATAAGCAACCTAGAAGCAACCTTCAAATTTAATTTATTATCATCTACTATTAATACTCTCTTACCACTAGCATCAAATACCTTAACATTATGATCATCATTCTTTATTACCTTAACACTAGTATCATCTATTATACTTTGATCAATAGTAATAGTAAAAGTACTACCCTTTCCAAGTTCACTATCAACATCTACCTTACCACCCATTAAAGATACTAAACTAGACACAATAGCAAGACCAAGACCATTACTACCCTTCTCGTTATTAACTCTCTCATATCTATTAAAAATAGTATTAAGCTCACTCTTAGCAATACCCTTGCCAGTATCACTAACAGACATAATCAATCTACATTTAGAACCATTTTTAACCGCCTGAACCTTAAATATAATCTCTCCTGAATTAGTATTCTGAGCAGCATTACTAATAATATTAATAAGTATTCTCTTTATCTTATCACTATCCCCCAATAGCACCTTAGGTATATTATCAGAATATTCAAATTTAAAATCAATATTTTTCTTATTAATCAAAGTTTTAGCAATCATAGAAACATTCTCTAACATTTCCATAGTATCATAATCCCTATTACTAATAGACATATCCGCTGACTCAATCAAAGAAATATCAATAATACCATTAATTAAATTAACTAAATTATTAGAAGCCATTCTAATATCCCTAGCATCATCCTTTATAGTATTAATATCATCCTCATCAATTATAACCTGACTAAAACCATCAATAGTATTTAAAGGCATTCTAATCTCTCTAGATAACTTTTCCAAAAACTCACTCTTACTAGCATTAGCTCTAATAGCACTCTCCTTAGTAACCTCTAAATATCTAATCTTTTTAGCGTCCACACTCTCCATAGTAATATATATATATAAAATGACAAAAGTAAAAGTAGAAGCAATAATACCAAGCTTAGAATAACTTAATTGTATTATCAAAGAAACAAGAATAAGAATCATACATAAAATTAAATTAAGATAATCCCTCTTATCTATATACTTATTATTAAATATCATTAAACAAAGATTAACAATTAAACAACTAAACAATACAAAATATAAATAATTTACCTCACTACCACTAATAACATTACCATTTATAGAAACAGGAAGTATAAAAGAAACAAGTGCTAAAAATATAACAACTATAGATAATATTCCAGACATTTTTAAAACACTATTTGAATATTTAGTATCACTACCAACATATTTATTCTTCATAATTTTTGAATATACATAGTAAATAAATAAAATCATAGTAATAATTAAACTAATTAAAAATAATTTAATAGAAAAAATCTTAAAAAACAATTTACCACTAACATTACATAAAATAAACGAAAGTAAATACAAAAACTGATTAATAAAATTAATAATTAATAACTTCTTAAAAGCACCATCACCATTATTAGCAATATCTTTATTATTAACAAAATATATACACATAATCATATATATAATAAATAAACCCATTACATAAAAATTAAAACTCATATCTATCCTCTCCTACTCTTTTTTACTATAATAAGTATACCAAAGAATTAAAAAAAAGTATATCATTTTTTAATATACTTTTTAATAAAATTACTTAACTTGTTCATAAGAAACAATTATCCAATTCTCTCCGTTTTTTTCTAATTTAACAGTATAATTAATTTCCTTTGCAGAAACAGAACCAAGATCAAAGTCTTCCTGACTATAAACATATGTAACATTTCCTTCAATACTAGAAGCAGTTGTATTTAATACTTGATATTTTTTACTTTCTGGAACAATAACTCCCGTTCCAATTCTAGCACAATATAAATTTCCAGCATTTTCTAAATATAATCTCTTTTGTATTCTAGGTATTTTAGAATATATTTCTTCACTTATGTTCTTCATAATATAAGTCTTTAATTCTTCATAAGTAGAAAATTCTGTAGACTTTTCCCAATATTGTAAAGCTTGTTCTCCAACCTCTCCATAACCAAGAACAGCAGTTTCAGAAGAATCAAGTCTAATTGAATTATCACCACAATAAGGTTGAGGATAATTAAAATCAGAATAAATTTCATCCTTAACTTTTAAAATATCTTCTGCTTCCTTCACACTACTATCAATAACGTTACTAGTACCATTCAAATTACTATCATTATTAGTTTTATTTGAAGAATTACTATTATTATTAACATAAATAATTCCTAATAATAAACATACTAAAAATAGTATTAATATTGTCATAATCCAAATGATTTTCTTATCTTTTTCCTTCACTATAAACAACTCCTTTCTATAACAAAAATATCACAAAATTAAATTTAATGCAACTAATTCACTATAAACTATCACCCAAAACTTACTATAAATCTTTGGGTGTACTTCTAAAAAAACACTATTATAAAATAATGTTATTCTAATCATTTAATATTTTTATTTCTAATATAGTCACCACTAAACTCAGAATCTAATATATCCATATATAATTCATCATAATACTTCCCATTTAAAAATATTGCATCCCTAGTATAACCAGTATCTTTAAAACCACACTTTAAATAGCACTTATGAGCTCTTTCATTAACAGAAAGAAGCCTTAATTTTATACTATGCAAATTCAAATATCTAAAACCAAATTCTAATATCAATTTAATAGACTCACTACCATAACCACTACTTAAATATTCACTATCCCCAATAAATATTCCTAAAACAGCAGACCTAGAAACATAATCAAATTGTTCTAAACTAACAGTACCAATCAATTTATCATCTAAACTAGTCAAAATATCAAAATTTCTAGAACTACTATCCTTAGCATTTTCCTCTAACCACTTATTCTCACCCGATAAACTAACTAAACTACTACTTCTACCAATATAATCAGTAACATTAAAATCATTCATCCAAGTAGTATATTTTTCTGCAGAATAATCTGATACACCTCTAGGAGATAAATATATTCTATCTCCAACTAACTTTTTAAAATAATTCATAATCTAATCACCATCCAACATACTTTCTTACTTACAAATAATATATAATAAAACAATTAAAAAGTCAAACAATAAATTGCTTTACATAAACACGAACATTTGTTATTATATAATTAGGTGATGTTATTATGAATAATAGAATAATATTACATATAGATGTCAATAATGCCTTCCTATCATGGACCGCAGTAGATATGTTAAAAAAAGGATATAAATATGATATAAGAAACAAATATGCAATAATTGGAGGATCAGAAAAAGATAGAAAAGGAATAGTATTAGCAAAAAGTACTCCCTGTAAAAAAATAGGAATTAAAACAGCAGATACAATATATTCAGCAAAGAAAATATGCCCAAACTTAGAAATATATCCCCCAAACTATAAACTATATAAATATTACTCAGATGCAATGTATAATTACCTAAAACAATATACAAACATAATAGAAAGATACTCCATAGATGAATGCTTTCTAGATTATACATCATCATATAAATTATTTGGAGATCCAGTAAAACTAGCTTATAAAATCAAAGAAGATTTAAAAAGGACATATGGTTTTACTGTAAATATAGGCGTTGCTAATAACAAACTATGTGCTAAAATGGCATCAGACTTTGAAAAGCCAGATAAAGTACATACATTATTTAATAATGAAATAAAAGAAAAAATGTGGCCCTTACCAATAGGAGATTTATTCATGATAGGAAAATCAACAACAAAAAAACTAACAGAATTAAATATATTAACAATTAAAGATTTAGCAAACACTAATATAGACTTTCTAAACAAAAGATTTAAAAATCAAGGAAAAATAATGTGGGAACACGCTAATGGAATGGATAATGAAGAAGTATACTATATAAGAAGTGATCCCAAAAGTATATCCAATTCAACCTCCTTACCATATGATTATACTAATCTCTCTGATATATTAAAAGTTATAAAAGAATTATCAATAGAAACATCACAAAAATTAAGAGAAAAAAACTTATATACAAATACCATAACCATATGGATTAAATATTCTAATTTTTACAAAGTAAATAAACAAATAACCCTAAATAATAATACTAATAATACAGACATAATTTATGATAAAGCCAAACAATTATTTATAAATACTTGGAACAAAGAACCAATAAGAGCACTATGTGTAGGAGTATCAAAAATAGATTCATCACACAATACCCAATTATCTTTATTCGATAAAAGTGAAAAAAAAGGCACTAAAAAAGATGATAATCTTTGGAAAACAATAGACAATATTAACAACAAATATCATAAAAATATGATAACCTATGCTAACATCATTAAAAATAATAATACAAATAATCTATCAAATAAAAATTAGAATAACAGCCAAGCCTCATATAAGCACTGGCTGATAAGATTAAATAATTACATTTTAGTAAACTTACCACTACTAAATAATTATAAATGTTATAATAGTATCCTGAAAGAAGGTAAAAAAATGAATGAATTAATAATCAAAGAAATAGCAAATGATTTAAATATAAAAACAAATCAAATAGAAAGTGTATTAAAACTATTAAGTGATGGAAATACCGTTCCATTCATAGCAAGATACAGAAAAGAAGCAACAGGAGCCCTAGACGAAGAACAAATAAGAAAAATAAATGAAGTATACACCTACCAAATATCACTATTAAAAAGAAAAGAAGATGTAATAAGATTAATAGATGAAAAAGGTATGTTAACAGAAGAATTAAAAAATGAAATAATGAAATGTAATAAATTAGTAGAAGTTGAAGACCTATATAGACCATATAAAGAAAAGAAAAAAACAAAAGCAACCGACGCTATAAAAAATGGATTAGAACCATTAGCAAAAATAATAATGTCACAACCTCAAAAAATAGAAATAAATAGTACTGCCGAAAAATATTTAAATACCTCTGTTAAAACTATCGAAGATGCTATACAAGGAGCAAAATATATAATAGCAGAATGGATAAGTGACAACGCATCATACAGAAAGTATTTAAGAAATAACATGCTAAATTATGGAATAATAAATACTAAAATAAAGAAAAATGCCAAAGATGAAAACAAAACATACGAAATGTACTATGATTATCAAGAAAAAATAAAATATATTAAACCCCATAGAATATTAGCAATTAACCGTGCCGAAAAAGAAGGAATAGTAAATGTAGGAATTATTATAGACACAGAATATATCTTAAATTTCTTCTACAAAAAAATTATTAAAAATGAATCTTCTCCAGTAGTTGATATTATAAAAGACGCCATTAACGATAGTTATAAAAGATTAATATTTCCAAGCGTAGAAAGAGAAGTAAGAAGCCTTCTAAAAGAAGAAGCAGAAGAAAAAGCCATAGAATTATTCGGTAAAAACTTAGAAAAACTATTACTAACTCCTCCTATGAAAGATAAAATAGTATTAGGACTAGACCCAGCCTACCGTACAGGATGTAAATTAGCAGTAATAGATAACACCTCAAAAGTACTAAATATAAGTAAAATATATCCTCATGTCCCTCATAATAAATGGGATGAATCTAAAAAAATTATAAAAGATTTAATAAAAAAATATAATGTAGATATAATCGCCATTGGAAATGGAACTGCCTCAAGAGAAAGTGAAAAATTAGTATCAGAAGTAGTAAAAGAATATAAAGATAAAAATATTGAATATATAATAGTTAGTGAAGCAGGAGCATCAGTATACTCAGCATCAAAATTAGCAATATCAGAATTTCCTGACCTTCATGTCGAAGAAAGAAGCGCTATATCAATTGCAAGAAGATTACAAGATCCATTAAGTGAATTAGTTAAAGTAGATTCAAAAAGTATAGGTGTAGGCCAATATCAACATGATGTCAATGAAAAAAAATTAGATGAATCATTAGACTTCGTTGTATCAAAAGCAGTAAACCAAGTAGGAGTTAATATTAATACAGCTTCACCTTCTATATTAAAATATATATCAGGTCTAACTAAAACAACAATAGATAAAATAATTAAAGAAAGAGAACAAAATGGCAAAATAACTTCAAGACAAGAATTAATAAAAAATAAAATATTATCTCCAAAAGTATATGAACAATCAATAGGATTTATGAGAATTATTGACGGTGATAATATTCTAGATAAAACCCCTATCCACCCAGAAAACTATCAAGATACCGAAAATCTATTAAAATACTTAAATGAAACCAAAGACAATATTGGTAAGAAAGAACTAATAGAAAAATTAGATAACTTAAACCAAGAAGAATATAGCAAAACTACCAACATAGATAAATACACATTAGAAGATATGATTAAATGTCTAAAACAACCAAATAGAGATTTCAGAGATGACTTCCCAAAACCATTACTAAAAAGTGATATTTTAAAAATAGAAGACCTTAAAAAAGGAATGAAATTAGAAGGAACAGTAAGAAATGTTGTTGATTTTGGAGCATTTATCGATATTGGATTACATGATGACGGACTTGCACATATATCTAAATTAACAAAAGATTATATAAAACATCCATTAGACGTTGTAAATGTTGGAGATATAGTAACATGCTACGTAGATGATGTATCATTAGAAAAACAAAAAGTAAGTTTAACCCTAATAGATCCTAACGAAGCATAATTATAGCAAAAATTTTCTATAATTTTTTCAAAAAAAGTATTGACAAGTAAGCAATATTCCAGTATAATTTATATTGCCTACTTGATTTGCAGGTGTAGTTTAATGGTAGAATAAGAGCCTTCCAAGCTCCTGACGTGAGTTCGATTCTCATCACCTGCTCCAGATTGATAGGAAACTCGGAAATTAACTTCTGAGAGTAATAAATGCTAACTAGAAATAGTTAGTTTTTTTG